>DUQR01000032.1 GCA_012837715.1 Bacillota bacterium
CTTTTGGGCCCGTTTTTACAATAGGATCTTGTACGTGGAAATCTAATTCTTGCAAAAAACCCATGGTGACATTTTCACGGAATAAAACTAAGGCTTTTTACTGACATTTTCATAGACTATTGACACATCTTTTTCTGAGCTATTTGCGTTGTCTTCAAAGCCCGATAGATAAAGGAGCTCTAAAGCGCCAGAAATAATGTTTACCCAAAAAGAGATGAAAAAGAGGGAAAACCCGCGGCAAAGACGGACAATTTAAAATTAACCCCATAACAAAAAGGGTAACGATCCCTCAATGCCAAAGTATTTGTTATCG
Organism: Bacillota bacterium; assembly: GCA_012837715.1. GTDB lineage: Bacteria > Bacillota > UBA4882 > UBA10575 > UBA10575 > Capillibacterium. The sequence goes on from DUQR01000032.1 coordinate 314, forward strand.
ACAAACACAGACAGAGAGGGTGTCACCCATGGCTATTGTAGAACAAAAACTTGGAAGAGGTTGATGAATTAGGCGAACTGGAAAGGCTAGTATTAATCATAGAGCACCTTCCCGAGGAAAAATTGGTTAGAACGATGGAGCTAGAACGCTTTAGGGGGCGCAATGATTATCCGGCAAGAACAGTATGGAACCCAATCTTAGCAGGGATTGTCGATCCGCACCCGACAATGGCGAGCCTGCGCAGAGAACTGCAAAGGACTGGGCAATTGCGGCAAATATGTGGACATGATCTGTGGTTAGGAATGAAGGCGGTCCCCACAGATTCCTTTGATTCTCGATCTTTAAGGCGTTTGATGGACAACTAACAACAGAAGGAACAAAAGATCGCAGGCGGTGATTAACCGTTAGTGATAGCTTTATACGCTTTTTGCGGGGAATTCCCGCCAGACAATCACATCCTGGGTTTTACCCTTCTCCGTCTCCTCGCTTTTACTTTCCCGGGACAGGGATTCGGTTTTATGCTCAATTGCTTCTTCGCCTTTGATCTCTTCCTTACTCATGTTTTCTTTTTTATCCATGGTCTCTTCTTCAAACTGGTTCTCCATCCCAGATCTGGTTTCTGCCTCGTCTTCAGTTTCACCAACCAAACTTTCCCCTTCATTTACGGGTGAGTCCATCGTGGGCAACCCATAATCGGTAACCAAAGGTCCCTTCTCTTCTCCTTTTGCCCCGGAAGGGGCTGCTGGTTGTTCTTCTTCAAGCAGAACCTCAGGTTTTGCCCTGAAGAGGTTCCCTTCTTCCTGTTCCAGTAGGAACTGCTCTTGTCCTTCACTGACCGGTAATTCTTCGGTCGGTCCTTGTTTTTCTGCTCCTTCATCAAACCAGGGGGGGTTTTGTACTTGATCCCAAGGGACACTTTGGCCGTACTCCGCCGGATAATAACTGGGATTCACTCCGTAGTTGTAATAAGCGCCCTGTTCCGGACCAGCACTGAAGTTATCGGTAAAGGGTTCCGGATCTAAACCGGCATTGAACCAATCGGCCCAAGGATCATAGTTACTGCTCTGTGGTTGTTGAACGGTAGGGTAAATATCGTCATTATATAAATTGTGCTCCAGTTCACGGGAGATCTCTTTCTCATTACGGGACTTTTCAAACCAGAACCGATTATCTTCCATCTTTCATCACCTCATCCCTTAATCTTATGCACTTAAATTATTTTATGTTCATAGTATATGACAGGTGACTTTTGTCGGGGAAGATTTAAAAGGGGGGTTATAATGCTAAGTCACAACTTTAATCGGGAATTTATCCTCTCCCAATTACTGGATCTAGCGGAATTACCGGTACTATTAAGCACGGAAGGTTTAGATGTTGCTCAGGAAATGGCCAACAAGATGGTGGATATTTTTCAAGCCCAACACCGACTGTTTATCATCGGTTTGGAGCCTTATCAGAATATCGCCCGTGATCTTTCGGATAACTTCAACTACGGACTGAACATGAATCATCCACCGCTACCCGTTAACTTTCTAGAAATCATGCCGGGCGAACAAAGGTCTTTCTCTAGTTTAATCAAGGAGCTCGAAAAAGGGGACGGCCTCTTAATCATCACCGGCGAACACAACCAGCCGGCGGAATCGTTAATTCAAGATTGTAAAGAGAAAAACATCTTTACCTTCGCCTTTTGTAGTTATCCCCCCTTAAAAAACCACCGCCCGGATCTGCTTTTTTATTTTCCCGTTCTTAACCGGCCACGCGTTAAAGAGATCTTTCTAATGTTAGGCCATATCATCTGTACGCTCGTCGAATCGACTCTTTTCGGAAATAGTTTTTAGAAAAAAAGCCCTTTTCAGGGCTTTTAATCTTGAACGGAATTAATGTTCCAACCGCGGTCCTCTTTATTCTTACTTTTATTCGGCATTCTCTTTCGCCGCGGCGATAATACTCTCCGCCTGATTAGCCGGGACTTCTTCAAAATGGTCAAATTCCATTTCGAATTCACCCCGACCTTGGGTAATGGAACGTAGATCAATCGCGTACTTAAACATCTCGCTCAGCGGAACCTGGGCCTTAATGACCTGGAGACCGTTGTGGGGATCCATCCCGAGGATCCGGCCCCGTTTCTTATTCAGGTCGCCAATGATATCGCCCATGTATTCTTCGGGCACCGTAACGGTCACGTTGAAAATGGGTTCCAACAAAACGGGGTTGGAGTCCATAAACCCTTTTTTGAAAGCCATCGAAGCAGCGATCTTAAAGGCCATTTCCGAAGAGTCCACGCTGTGGTAGGAGCCGTCATAAAGGGTCGCCCGCACATCAACCACGGGATAACCGGCCAGAACACCCTCTTCCATCGTCTCCCGGATTCCTTTTTCCACTGCCGGGATAAACTGCCTCGGCACGGCGCCACCGAAGATTTTATCCACAAACTCAAAGCCGCCGCCGGAGGGTAAGGGCTCCAGCTCCAGCCAGACATGGCCATACTGGCCACGGCCACCTGACTGTTTCTTGTGTTTACCTTCGACCTTGACCGTTCCTTTGATTGTTTCTTTATAAGGAACTTTCGGGTCCTTCAACTCAACCTGAACACCAAACTTTTTCTGTAATTTACTAACAATAACCTCCAGATGTAAATCGCCAATCCCAGAGAGCAGCTGTTCTTTGGTGGTTGTATCTTTCTCGACTTTGATGGTGGGGTCTTCATCCACAAGTCGGTTTAGTCCGCTACTAATCTTTTCTTCATCGCCTTTTGCTTTGGCAACCACCGCCATGGTCAGTTTTGGATTGGGAAATTCTGCTCCCGCCAGAAGGAAAGGTGTGGCTTTCGCGCAGAGCGTATCATTGGTGTTGGTCACCTGAAGTTTTGCGACTGCCCCGATATCACCTGTTTCCAGAGCCGGAACGGGAATTTGTGTTTTTCCCTTAACTAGGAAAAGTTGACCAATGCGTTCTTCTTGATTCCGCGTCGCATTCCAAAGGGAAGAATCGGAATTGACTTTACCAGAGTAGACCCGGAAAAGAGTTAATTTGCCGACAAAGGGGTCCGCCATGGTCTTAAAGACAAGAGCAGCCACCGGTCCGTTGGCATCTGCTTGCAATTGGGTTTCTTCCTTAGATTGCGGGTTGGTTGCCAATTCCGGTTGACTATCGGCCGGGGAAGGCAGAACTTCCACGGCCTTCTTCATCAGGTTATCGATGCCGATCCTCTTCACCGCCGAACCACATATGACCGGGATAATCTGCTTCGCCATGGTTCCTTTCCGGAACCCACTGAGCACTTCCTCTTTGGTAAGATCTTCACCTTCGAGATATTTGGTGAGCAGATCATCATCGGCTTCGGCGGCAGCCTCTAGCAGCAAATGATAATACTCTTCTACCTGATCCTTTAATTCGGCGGGTACTTCCGCTTCCTTCCCGTCGATATAAGCTTTCCCGGTTATAACATCCACATAACCATTAAAACTCTCCGCCGCACCGATGGGGATCGCCACCGGAATCAACCGGGAGCCGAATTTTCCTTTCAGTGCGTCATAGACCTGATAGAAATTGGCGTTTTCTCGGTCCATTTTATTGATAAACACAATCCGTGGTAAATCCCGTTCGTCAAGGTAGTTCCAGACTTTTTCCGTACCCACTTCCACACCGCTGGCTGCACAAACGACCACCAATCCGGCATCGGCAACGCGGACACCGGCTTTGACCTCACCCACAAAATCAAAAAAACCGGGGGTATCCAAAAGATTTATTTTGTGGTTCTCAAATTCCACCGGAGCGAGAGAGGTGTTTATGGAAATTTTCCTTTTAACTTCCTCAGGATCATGGTCCATTACTGAAGTCCCGTCATCTACTTGCCCAAAACGGTCCACAGCTTTGGTATCATAGAGCATTGCTTCGGCTAACATTGTTTTTCCACATCCGCCGTGGCCGACCAGGACGATGTTTCTAATTTTGTCCACAGTATAACTCTTCAAAACAAACCCTCCTCGATTTGCGCAAAAAATCACATAACGTTAAGATTATTCTACTATCATTAAGTATTTCCTCCCAAAGATATTTTTTTTATCCCATCCTGGTTTAATTTTTCTACGCTCCCGTTTTTTCTTCTTCCGGAGGGATATTATTACGTCAAGATGGTTAGAATAGTAATGGTAGATGACCGGCTGAACGAAGACTGAATTTAACCCGGTCAGGAGAGGCTGACACCGGTTAAAGGAGGTCGAGCAAAGAGCGGTTGGGGTATTGGTTATCGTTTAACCTTACCTTAAGCGTTCGGCGCGAAGGTCCCAACGATTTGATCTTATCCCCGCTAAGGTGGAGTCGTTGGGGCTGAGTGCAGAACCCTCTTCTTGCCTTAGGGGGAAATCGAAAACGACGGTAAAACGGGTTCTTCAAGTCGGTAGGAATAGGGTTCGAACAAAGGTTAACCGGGGTGCGAAACGGATCAGCGGAAAGGATCCCTGTTAGCCGGCGTGAAGGTCGGTCCATCGCCCATGTCACCTGGAGGATGCCATCCTCCAGGTTTTTCATTGGACTCAGTTTTGATAGCCCTCTAAAATTCGCCATTTATCTTGGGCCTGGGTACAGATGATCCCCGCTTTTAAATCTTCGATTTCCGCCAGCGGAAGTCGTCCTATATCAACCGGAATTACTTGTTTTAAAGGACCCGGTTGGTCCGGACTGCCCGCGTACACCCCAATCTCCCTCCCGTAAATCCCGATAAACTCTTGATCACGACACTGCGAACAAAGACCGGCCGTCTTTTTTTCCACGGCGACCTGGTCCGTCGTAAAACTAGTAATCATCCAGCCTGCTTGCGACAGGTCTTCCAATACTTGAGCCCATTTTTTTGGGGGGTAATGCGCTTCGGTCCCCTCTCCGTGTTGGCATTCGGTATAAAGGGTTTTAAGTTCAATGATTACGTCTTTCCGGGTCAAGCCCGGGCTGATGATGAGGGATAGTTTCCCCGGGTTAGCCAGTAGATACGTGCCACCGAAAATCAACGCCAGTAGTAGAACGGGACTCACCCTTTTCATCGGCGCTCGCTCCCATTTACCATTTTGGGTTAAATTACCCAAAATCAGTCTGGCTTATACCCTTAATCGCCGACCTCCTCAAAATTAGCATAGACATTTTGCACATCATCATGATCTTCCAACGCCTCAACCAACTTGACCAGGCTTTCGGCCTCCGCTCCACTCACCGCCACTGTATTCTTGGGGATATAGGCCAACTCGGCAGCTTCGATCGGCACTTTCGCTTCTAATTGGTTACGTACAGCTTCCAATTCGGCAGGGTCGGTGATTATTTCATAATAATCCTCTTCAATTTGAAGATCTTCCGCACCAGCTTCCAGCGTTAATTCGAATAATTTCTCCTCATCCAGAGCCACCTTTTCTTTGAGGAGGGTAATGACCCCTTTTTGGTCAAAAAGCCAGGCCACACAACCGGTTTCTCCTAAGTTTCCATTGTTACGGGAGAAAATGTACCGCATTTCACTGGCGGTCCGGTTCCGGTTATCTGATAAAGTCTGAACTAAAAAGGCCACTCCAGCCGGACCGTAACCTTCATAAATAATTTCCTCATATTGGTCGGCATCGCTAGAACCGAGCGCCCGTTTGATTGCCCGGTTAATGTTCTCATTGGGCATATTGATCTCTTTCGCTTTCTGGACCGCCAGCCGCAATTGGAAATTAGCCTCCGGGTCGCCCCCGCCCGCTTTGGTCGCTACAATAATCTCCCTGGTAATTTTCGTAAAAGCCTTTGCTTTCTGCGCATCCGTCTTTTCTTTCTTCCGTTTAATCGTTGACCACTTGGAATGTCCGGCCATTGCTTTCACCTCAAAAAACAGATTTCTAGCCTTAATTATACCAGACTTTCCAATAGAACGGAAACCGGATTACGGCTTTCATGACTAACTGAAGACCACTTAATTGCCGAAGGGCGAATAAGCCTCCAATTCACGCATCTTTCTTAAGAGCAAATAAAGCAAAATCCCTGTTAAAAGTAGAGAAGCGCCCGCAAGTATGGGTATATTTAAAAAGATTAAAAAATCATATAAGCCATGCCAAAAGAGGGCTACCCCGAAACCGACGAGAAAACGCCGGGCAACCGGGAGCTTTGGTAAACCGGCTGTGAGAAAATAGCCGCCCCATCCGGAAAAAGTGGCGTGGGCTAAACAAGTAACCACCGCCCGCCAGAGACCTACCTGAAACCCCATCGTCTCAGTATAAAGCAAGTTTTCTAAGGCAGCAAAGCCGAGACCAACCGTGATTCCGTAAATAATTCCGTCCACCGGTTCGTTCATGTCTTTATGATAATTCACCACTAACGCCAAGAGCAGAAACTTAAGCCCCTCTTCAATTAAACCGATAAAGAAGAAAGCATAAAAAAAGATGGCCCCTAAGTCCCCGGAGGACCTAGCCGCCGCCAGACCATCTTTACCGATTAATTCAAGCGCTCCGGCGGGAATCACCATCAGCATCCCACCGAAAAAGACCCGGGCAATAACCTTTACCGGTTCCGGTTCGAAACGATCTTTCCGGTAAAAATAGATTAACCATAAGACGCCCGGGAGAATCGAAACGAGGATTAACGGCACTAGCATCATCCTTCCTCCTTAAAAAACATGAGCTTATTATACCCTTATTAAAAAAAAGAAAATGGCCTCAGGCCATTTTAGGAAAGGAATAATTTTTAAAGGCAGGTGCCTAATTCTTCCTCAATATATTACGGGAATAGGTATAAAAAGCAATGAGCGAAAGGATTAAGCCCACCGAAAGCACAACCACCCCGTACTGAGAATTTAAACAATAAAGAAAGAGGCCGACAAAAAAAATAAAGGTGCTGGCTTTTCCCCAATAGTTACTGGGAATAACTTTCTGTTTTCTTTTCAGAAAAACTAAACCCCCGGCCAACTGAAAAATTTCTTTAGTAATATAGATTACCCCTAACCAAAGAGGTAAATCATACCAAATCATCAAGGAGATAAAGGAGAAACTAAGGGTCATTTTATCGGCGATCGGATCGAGAATCTTTCCCAACTCGCTAATTTCTCCCAGTTTTCGTGCTACCCGTCCGTCCAGGAAATCTGTCAGCGCGGCCACCGCCCAAACTGCAATGACCCCGATCAGGTTTTTCCGCGAGAAAAAAACCATGATAAATGGGGCTAACAAAAGTCGCGTTAAAGACAGTAAGTTAGCAAGATTCATCATCTATTTCCTCCTAGATTACAGGCTCTCTTTCAACTGCAATTCGGTTCAATCTTTTTCTTTTCCCGCCAAAAACAAAAAAAAATACCGGGAGATAAAGAAGGGATTGTGCTGAAACCACTATATTCATATGTTACTTCTGCTTTCGTCGATAAATTCCTTCTTCTTTTTTGAAACCTAACCCATTTTTCTAATCTCTTTTTGGAGTTTCTTGATAATCCTCTTTTCTAACCGGGAGATATAGGACTGGGAAATACCTAAATAATCGGCCACTTCCTTCTGGGTCTTTTCCACCCCGTCCTTTAACCCGAAACGCAGCTCCACAATGGATCTTTCCCGCCGGGACAGCATCGCCATCGCAGAGGACAGCAAGTCTTTGTCAACCTCCTCTTCCAACTGCTTATAAGCCACATCGTTATCGGTTCCTAAAACATCCGAAAGCAGTAATTCGTTCCCATCCCAATCCACATTGAGCGGTTCATCAAAGGAAACTTCCGAGCGGGTTTTACTGTTCCGGCGTAAATACATTAAGATTTCATTCTCAATACAACGGGAAGCATAGGTCGCCAACTTAATCTTTTTATCCGGGTCAAATGTATTTACGGCTTTGATGAGGCCGATCGCGCCGATGGAAACCAGATCTTCGATCCCGATCCCGGTATTCTCAAATTTCCGGGCAATGTATACTACTAAACGGAGATTATGCTCGATTAAGAGACTCCGGATCGCCGGATCGCCGGTTTTTAGTTTTTCCAACAGATAACCTTCCTCTTCACTACTGAGGGGAGGAGGGAGAGCTTCGCTCCCACCGATATAGTAAATCACCTTGGGGTAAAGAGTAAGCTTCTGCAAAATACGGACAATTTGGATTTTTATAGCTAACCGAATACGCCACCAATTAATCCCGGACACGACCAACTCCTCCTTTAATTCTAGATACCGATGAACCCAATCTGGGGCGCAATAATTTAATAAACCTCGTTCAGGATCGATGCAGGTAAAAGTGCTTGGTAATTACCGGCTCGACTTAAAGCAGTCAAATGATAAAGACCAATCACCACCGGTGGCAGTCTTTTCGGTTCTTTCTGAACAAGACAGACTTCATCTGGACGAAAGCCCAACAAAAAACCGCTTTTCTTCCCCACACTCGTGTAACTGATGAAGCGGAGCCGAGCCGCCCACTCCGGACTAAAGTCCAGGGCCTTGTTATCGGGAAATCCTCCTTCCGCCAAAAGTTGGCTTAAGGTGAGAATCTTCCCGGGCAGGACCCCTTGGAAAAGGGCGGCTTCGACCACGAGTACCGGCTCTTTCGTTAAAGGATCAATCAGGGTATTGCCAGTATCCAGCAAAGCGGAGAACTCCTTGGTTACACCATTAACGCTAAGACGAAGGGAGAAGAGGCATTCTTTCTCCAGCAGCAGCTGGTGGACCAATCCCCACCCTAATTCAGTAACGATCAACAAAGACAGGATGTTAATGAAAACAACTTGCCATGGATTAGGCGCCACCGGACGGGCGAAAAAGGGCGGATACATCAGAAAGTAGGTTATACCCGAAGTGAGGAGAAGAAGTAAGATAAAGAGACCGACGGTACGAAGGAAAGCATTGACCGACCGTAAAGGGAAAGCAACCCGTAGCATCAGGAGGCCGGTCCCGAGAAAGAACAGCACTTCTCTATTACCAACTGAGCCAAGCTCTATCCGGTAACAAAGGAAAAAGTAATAGACTCCGCCGAGCAAGGCTGCAAAAAACAGGCGGCGCCGGGTTTGCGTTTTCTTAAGAATCCGGCCGGTCGCCCAGAGCAGTAAATAATTCATGAGCAAGCTAACAAAAGCACCGAAAAGCCAATCATCAATGTACACTACCCGCATCGACCCACCTTCTTTCTGCCTTAATCTACCGAACCCAAGCCAGAAATCCTTTTTTAACCATAACTTTCATGCTTATAATCTTTCCTCTCAACAGCCCTCCCGTCGCTCGTCCCTTGTTAACCCGGATTGACGCTTACCTTGACCTGCATCACCCGGCCGGGGCGGACGGTGTTCTCCGCACGACTTGTATTTTTTGGGATAGGATTAACACTGTTCTTCCCGAAAAGACCCGAAATCCACCGATTTCCCCATTAAAGCACAAAATGGCCTCTTTAAGGCCATTTTGTAAAATTCATTTGTCTTTGAACCAAATGTTATCCCCGTTTTCCTTTTTTCCAGAGAAAGGAGGGGATCTCCAACTCCTCCCCGTCGACCAGCGATTTTAATTCCAATTCTTCCAAACCTAACCGTTGTTTTTTCTGGCGAAAGCCAGTCGCAATCACGGTAATCCTAATCTCATCCCCTTGTTTATCATCGATGACCGCGCCAAAAATAATATTGGCGTCCGGGTCCGCCGCTTCAGTAATAATGGCGGCCGCTTCATTAATTTCAAAGAGACCTAGGTCCGAGCTGCCGGTTACATTAAGTAAAATCCCCTTCGCTCCGGCAATTGAGGTTTCCAAAAGTGGGGAAGAAACCGCGATTTTAGCCGCCTCCGCCGCCCTGTTCTCCCCTCTGGCTACCCCAATCCCCATCAGTGCGGAACCCGCATTATTCATAATGGTTTTGACATCGGCAAAATCCACGTTAATCAATCCGGTAATGGTAATCAGATCCGAAATCCCCTGTACTCCTTGGCGTAAAACATCATCGGCAAATTTAAAGGCTTCGATAAAGGAAGTTTTCTTATCAACAATTTGGAAGAGCCGTTCATTGGGAATAGTGATTAAGGTATCTACCCTCTCCTTAAGGGCTTTAACCCCCTCTTCGGCCTGGGCCATTCGGATCTTACCTTCAAAATTGAAGGGTTTAGTCACTACCCCAACAGTCAAAGCGCCAGCTTCTTTGGCCATCTCAGCAATGATCGGCGCCGCTCCTGTTCCCGTGCCTCCCCCCATCCCGGCGGTAATGAAGACCATATCCACCTTGTCAAGGACGGCTTGAATCTCTTCTTTACTCTCTTCTGCCGCTTGCCGCCCAATCTCCGGATTGGCGCCAGCCCCTAATCCTTTCGTCAACTGATCACCAATCCGCAACCTCACATCCGCCTTTGAACGGAGAAGGGCTTGTCCATCTGTGTTAATTGCGACAAATTCTACCCCTTGTAAACCTGCTTCAATCATTCGGTTAACCGCATTTGTTCCCCCGCCGCCAACACCAATGACTTTTATCGAAGCAAACTGTTGATTTGTTACTTCAAACTGAAGCATAGTGCTCCCCCTATTCATCTAAAGCCCTAAGGCCAGCTCAAGTATTACCTAAAAAAATAATGTTCCACAAATCTAACCAGTTCCCTGCTAAATAATCAATATTTATCCTGATTTTTCATGAGAAATAAATAAAACGAAGAGACCTTCATCTCTGCTCTTTACTTTTCCGGTCTCTCTTTACAATAAAGATCGATAATCAATTGTACCTCGCCTTGGCCTTTTCCGGTTTGACGGGCAATCTCCGGCACGGGAAGACCTTGTTGCCATAGCTGAATAATCTGTTGGTTCCATTGCGGCAGTTTTTCCCGTTTTACCTTATGCTTACTCTCCTTTTTTACTTCCTTCTTTGGCGGTGTTTTTGGTTTGGGTTGAACGGACGGCGACTGTGGTTGTCCCGAAGCTGTCACCGCAACTTCTACCGGGCCAGACGCAATTGGCGGTGGGGTTTGCCCCACCGGTTGAGGGTTTTCTCTCCCCGGTGCTTTACTGTTCTCCGTTTCTTGTTGGGCGGAAGCGGGGGACTCGATTGTTGTTTCTTCTTCTTCCATCAGGGCGCAAATTTCCAACAATAATTCTTCAACCTGACGCAAACGGGCTTCGAGCTCGGATAGTCTGCGTCCGCTGCTTTTTCGTTCCCAAAAAACGAGAACGACCAAGACTAACATCAAAATTAGGTACCAGCCAAACAATAACTAATCCCCTCTCTTCATCTACAGCTCAATATCGACAAAACGGCCGCGCCATTCGTTCCGGTTCGGCTCGGGTCTCCTCTCCTTTGCCACCCTTTTCTTTGCTTTTTCTTCTTTCTTTTGCCGTGATTGCCCTTCGCCATGTTTACCCTGTTCTTGGATACGTCCTTGCACGGTCTCGCTTTTCCGTTGTACTCTTTGTTCTCCGGTACGTATTTGGTTATCGAGGCGGTTTTTTTGGTTTTGTTCCTCATCTTGGAGTACTTGGTTGGCGTTACCTTGGATTCTTTGTACCTCTAATGTTCGATTTACCAATACTTGCGTATCTAAGGGTCCGATCATCCTTTACCCCCCCTTAGCGGTATGGTTGAATCGACACTTCTCCTTCCTGATAAGTCAAGATCGCAAAATTGAAATCATCCTTGAAGATCCGGACAGCTTTCCCAATGATCACTCGAACCCCCGGGTAAATGGTCTGGCGAACTTTAATACAACCCCGTTCCAACTGACGTTCATTAATCAGGGTCAAGATCTCATCCCTTCTGCTTTCTAGCTTCCGTTTCTCCGCTTTCAGCACAAAGGAAGTCCGGATTAATTTTGCCTTCTGTTCCTCCCGTTTCGGCGGTAGTTCTTCCTGTCGGTTCAAAAGATTGAGCGCTTTCTCAACCATATCCAATTCGCGTTCAAGATTTGGTAACCGCTTCTCAATCTCGTTTAGTTCTCGGCGAAACCCGGGGTTGATCCCCACTTCCACTTCGGTTTGGGTCCCCATTTTTGAACCCAAAAACTGGACATCAATTAAATCAGCCGCCCGGACAACGCCACCCATAATCATCCCTTTTTTGGTGCCCAAAACTATTTTTTGTCCGGAGTTAACCACACTGTGCATAATTGCATCCCGGACCTTAATTTCTCCTTCAACATCAACTTGAGCATGGTCAATATAGCGAGCATACAGGTCGCCGTTGCATTTGATCTTCGATTTATCCTGTCCGATAATACCCCCGTTGATCGTAATATTCCCTTCGGCTTCAATAATTCCGCCTTCCACATTACCGGTGATCACAACATCACCACCGGCTTTCACGGTAAAACCGTTTTCCACATCTCCCCGGATGTGAACGGAACCGACAAAATCAATGTTTCCGGTCCGGTAACCCACATTATCTCTAATCTCATGCACGACCTGAACAGATACTTTATTTCCTGTCTTGGAGGGTTCCCCGTCCGTAGTGGCGATCACCCGGTTCCGATCCCAAGCCACGTTCTTTCCCAAATGAATATTTACATCCTTACCAGCGACAGCCGGTACTTCTTCACCCAGCACGTTTTTACCGGCTACGCCGGGGGTCGCTGGTTTCTTTTCTATTAACACTTGGCCTTTCTGTACATTCTGCACCAAAGAGAGTTCCCGGTGGTCCACCCGTCCGTTCTCCAACTCTTTTGGAAAAAGTCGAACCCGGTCCGTTTCAAAGAAAAACTTGAGACTAGCGTCCTCGCCTTTGGTCGGATAAACTCCTTCCGCAATCATGGTCACTTTTGATGACTTTTCCTCGAGTAAACGATGGATTACCTCTTCCTTTAGTCCGAAGACTACTCCTTCCTCCCTTAATTTGGCAAGCACCTCTTCATAGGTAGGCCAAGCTGTTCCCTCCGATGGCAACTCCAGTTGTAAATAAGCCTGCATTTTATCGGAGGTCACATCAACTTTAATCAGATCTAAAGCCAACTCAAACACACCCCTCTGTTACAAAACTCCGATTGCAGTACGCCAGCGGGTCAGCCTTCCCTGTAACCGAAAGATCGCTTTCGTATGTATCTGCGAAACTCTGGACTCGGAAATATTCAAAGTTTCTCCAATTTCTTTAAGGGTCAGCCCTTCATAATAATAAAGGGTGATCACCAACTTCTCCCGATCGGAAAGGGCATCAATGGCTTTCGTCAGCGCTGCTTTTAATTCGGCGATCTCATACAATTGTTCCGGATCCGAGCTTTCTTCGTTTTCAATTAAGTCTAAAACCCTGACATTATCATCTTCCGGATTTTTCGTCAACCAGATTTCATCCAAAGAACTTAAAGTCGTACAACTAACTTCTTTTAATAGCCGGTAAAATTCCTCCAGGGAAATATTGAGGGAGGCGCTAATCTCTTGATCCGTAGCATATCTCCCTAACCGATTTTCCAATTCGTTACAGACCTTTTCTAGCTCCTTCGCCTTCTGCCGTACTGAACGGGGAACCCAGTCGTTGTTACGCAAACCGTCCATGATCGCCCCTCTAATCCGGGCAATCGCATAGGTTTCAAACTTGATCCCTCGTTCCGGATCAAATTTATCAATGGCATCAATCAAACCGAAGATCCCGTAACTAACTAAATCATCAAACTCCACATTTGGCGGAAGACCGATGGCCACACGACCGGCTACATATTTAACCAGGGGAGAGTACCCCACAATTAATTGCTCACGGGCGGCATCCGAACCTCCCTGACGATAATCTCTCCACAGTTGTGCTTCCCGCCCTTTGGTGATCATTATATACCCTTCCCCCTTTAAGGTATATACTTCCTGAATTGGATCTCTTTCTTCTTCGACACCCGCTGTAGAAAATCCTCTTATAAAATAATCTCGGGGGAATCCAGCATCTTTACTCTGATCGCGCCCGTGGCTAAATCCATAAAAACCGAACGACCAGAATTGCCGCCGACACTCCGGTTAGTTATGGTAAAACCTAACCGGGCCAGATTTTCTTCCACCGCTTTAATGTTCCGGGCTCCGATCTGAATTTGGTTGTCGAGTCCCTGGTAAGAGAACATCTGGGAGCCACCGGCGATCTTCACGACCATCCGCTCCTTCGCTGTTCCTTTCTGTTGCAAAGCCTCGATTAGATCAACGATGGCGGTATCGGCAAACTTTCCCCGATTCACAACGCCACTATTGGCAATGGAGCTATCGGGGAGCATGATATGGGCCATACCGCCTACTTTTAAAAAATAATCGTAGATGCAAACCGCGACACAAGAACCTAATCCTAAAGTAACAAGGATCTTCGGAGCTTCAGCGACTGCTAGTTGGGACATTCCGACCCGGATTGTTTCAGACATCCATCGTTCACTCCCAACGCAGCTAAGATAGTCGCCAAAGAATCGGGATCCGGAACTAAGAAGAAGTGACCGTCCACACTCTCATCACAAGCGGTTAATTGGGTTTCAATAATCAAGGCATAGTCACCCATTTCACCTAGATCAGCGAGAATGGTATTCATAATCGCGCCAACCATGTCAAAGGCAAGCGCCGGTACGGATGATAACATATCAATTCCAGTAAAATTTGAGAAGGCATAAACATAAGCGCCGGTTAAAATATTCCCAATTTCCTTAAGCGCCGAAACTTCCAACTCTCCTAAGAGGTTACGACATTTTTCCTGATCGTTAATGAGCAGCCCGGCTAAGAATAGGGCTTTCTCCTCCGGGAAAAGATACAGAATTTTACTGGGTGCTCCACCAAAAACCCGCAGATAAACGCCAACCATCGGTTTTTCCGGACCACCCACCACATCACAGGCTTCCGCTAAAGGTAAGATGTTAACCTCAGGCACGGACATGGACACCTTCTGGTTTAAAAGCTGCGAAAGGACAGTAGCAGCATGGCCTGCGCCGATATTGCCCACCTCACGGATGGCGTCTAGTTGTAGGGGAGTTAACTCATTAATCATCAAACATCACCCCAATTCTGCTTCGTTTAACTCCTTCTCTTCCTCCGGGCTAAGCGTGCGCTCTAAGTTCAACAGCACGACCAAACGTTCGTCGATCTTAGCCACGCCAGCCAGGAAATAGGAGTCCACACCTTTGGTAATTGTCGGCGCCGGTTCAATCGCTGAGACGGGGATGCGTAAGACTTCCTCCACCGCATCAACCAACATGCCTACTAGGGCTTCGCCCACTTCCACGATGATCACCCGCGAATTGAGACCCAATTCCGGTAAGGTTAATCCAAAACGGGCCCGAAGGTCAACAATGGGAATAATCTCCCCGCGTAAATTAATAATTCCTTCCACAAAGTGAGGAGCCCTTGGCACTCTAGTGATCCCCTGATCTAATTTTTCGATCTCCCGAACTTGTAAAATATTAACGCCAAACTCTTCTTCGCCGAGCTTAAAAACGATAATCTGGGTAGTTTCCTCCTGTTTCTCTTTTTTTTCTTTCATTTTATCTCCCCCCTCAATTGATTAGGCTTTTTGCATTGTTCTTTGATTAACAATTCCAATACAATCTATGGATAGCCTATTAGAGGTTAAACGTTATATACTGTATCAGAATCCTTTTAGTTGGTAATAACGCAAAAAGCTTTGATTAAGCTACGGAACGAAGATCTAAAATCAAAGCGATCTTCCCGTTTCCTAAAATAGTCGCCCCGGCGATCCCGGGAATATTTCCAAGGTAGGCACCGAGGGATTTAATCACCACATCCTGTTGGCGGAGGAGCGTGTCAACAACAAAGCCGATCCGCCGTTCTCCGTTGCTGACCACCACGACATCAAGTTCATCTAAGGCCATATTTTTCGCTTCCTGTACTTCTAAAAATTCCTGCAGCCGAATTAGGGGAATAACCTCTCCCCGGTGGAAAGTGACCTCCCGGTTACGTAACAATTTAATGTCCTTCTTCGCAACGCTAATCGTCTGATCGATCAAAGTGGAGGGGATCGCAAAGACGTCATTCCCCAGCTGGACAATGAGCGTTTGGATAATAGCTAAGGTCAGCGGAAGACGGATGGTAAACTTAGTCCCTTCCCCTTCTACACTTTGAAGTTGGACAATACCACCGAGATTCGTGATCTGGGTTTTTACCACATCCATGCCGACGCCCCGCCCCGAGATATCCGTCACCTTTTCGGAAGTGGAGAAGCCGGGTAAAAAGATCAGGTTGCTGATCTCCTCCTCATCCATGTTCTCCAGTTCCTCGGCGCTGACAACCCCCCGCTCCAAAGCTTTGGCTCTGATTTTATCCAACTTAAGACCAGCGCCGTCATCGCTGATCTCAATCACCACATTATTACCGGCTTGGTAAGCATTAAGTTCCACGGTGCCCGGGTTCGGTTTCCCGAGTGCATTTCGTTCTTCCGGTGTTTCAATCCCATGGTCCACACAATTTCGAATAATATGAACCATCGGGTCCACAATCTCGTCGATCACTGTCCGGTCTAATTCGGTCTCGGCACCGGTGATCTGTAACTGGATTTCTTTTCCGGTCTCACGCGCTAAATCCCGAACCAAACGGGGGAAACGGGAGAAAACATGATCCACCGGAACCATTCTGGTTTTCAAGACCTGATCCCGGAGATCCATAGTCAGGCGAGAAAGTTGTTCCACGGTTTCCTCCATGATTTGGTCTCCCTTTTCCGAGCTTAACTGTTCCAAGCGCGACCGGGTGATCACCAGTTCCCCAACGAGATTCATCAAGTCATCCAGCTTACGGATGTCGACTCGAACCGTCGGGGAGACATTGGAAGGAGCTTTCGTATAGCTCGTCTTCTGGTGGTCCGGATCACCATTAGTGTTAGCGTTAGTCTGAACTCCCCGCCGCTCCACCAAGAGCGCTTCGGGGCTAATGGTTTCGCCCTCAACCTTGGCCACATCCAACATCTTCTCTAAAAAGCGAACCAGAAAGTCCAAAGGTTTCTTACTCAAGATCCCAATAATAAATTCATTCTCAAACTGCTCATCTTCCAGTTCTTTGGAGGTGGGGATCGTACGTACGACATCACCGTGGGCTTCTAACTCGCGGAGAATCATAAAAGCACGGGCTCCTTTGAGCAGACAATCTTCTTGTAAGTAAACATGGAGATGGTTAAGGGTAAGACCAGTCGAGGCCATTTCTTTAATATGTTCGATCTCCGCCGGTAAATACCGTAATTGAAGGGTTTTCCGGCGTTCTTCAGTCTGGGTCGGGCCTGCTTTCCGTTCTTTATTGCCAAACTTTTGCAAGTTTTGAATAACGCCGGTAATTTCCACATCTTCTTCCCGGCCTTCGGCGATACCTTGAGCAAGCACTTCCAATAAATCTAAAGCCTCAAATAAAACATTGACCAATTCAGCTGAGACCTGCAGTTCGTTCTGGCGGAGGAGACTTAAAACATCTTCCAGCTCATGTGTAACGTTGGACATCTTATTGAAACCCATCGTCGCTGAGGCGCCCTTTAACGTATGGGCGGCCCGGAAGATCGAATTTAAGATTTCTGTGTTCTCCGGATCCTGTTCCAACGCCAGTAATGACTGATTGAGCGTTTGTAGATGTTCCTGACATTCATCCATAAACACATTAAGATATTGAGAAACTTCCATCGCTTTCACCTCCTGGATCAAACAGCAACGCCTTGCGGCCGTTTGCGATCCTTACTTACGGAAATGCCTTCATAAAATGTGGATTCACCCAATTTTGCTTAATTTACCCGTTATTGTTTACAGTGACGTCCGCTACCAACGACCAGCTTCTGTGGATGCTGTGGCTTGTCCCACCCTAGGCCTTGATGAACATCACTTCGGGCCAACGGACAGTGACCAACGTGCGCGACTACTTGGAAAACAACCGCCGGAAAAACTTGCCCAACCCACCCCCCGACTGTTCCGGTAAGAGCAGTAGGCGTTGGGCCATTTTCATCACACTCTGCGCAGCCTTGGAGCCGGGATGGGTTAAATAGAAAGGTTGTTGTTGTTTAACCGCTTTCGGTACATTACCATCGTAATAAATGTACCCGAGGGATTCCAACGGGAAACGTAAGAATTTCTCCGCCACCATACATAGACGTTCGATCACTTGTTCTCCCTCTTCTTCGCTTCGAACCATATTCACGGCGATATAAATCTTGGCTTTCGAATTTTCCTTGGCAATGATCTTTATGACTCCATAGGCATCAGCAATTGAGGTCGGTTCTGGGACGGTAACGACGATAATTTCTTCCGCCGCCAGTAAAAAGCGGATTACTTTGTTGGAAATGCCCGCGCCCGTATCCAGAATGATAAAATCACTATCCTCTTCCATCTTAACTAAACTATTGATACAACCATCCAACTGCCAAGGATTGATATCGGCTAACTCCTGCAGACCGGAACCACCGGCAATGACCCTAACTCCAGCTGGACCCTGCATCACCACATCCGCCAACTCCCGTTCGCCGGAGAAAAAGTGGCCTAAATGATATTGGGGGATCATCCCTAACATCAAATCAATGTTAGCCAAACCTAAATCGGTATCAATTAGGGTCACTCTTTGACCTAGCTTAGCTAGGCAAATGGAAAGGTTAACCGATATATTAGTTTTGCCCACTCCGCCTTTTCCACTGGTTATGGCAATGATGCGCGCTTTATGGGAATTGACCTTTTGATTCTGGCTATTTACCAGTTCCCTTAGACGTTCCGCTTGATCACGCATTGACGATCTCCTTACCCGCATACCTCTTAATTACTTCAAAGGTCGCAACTTCAATATCTTCGGGCACACTCTGACCGGTGGTCACATAGGATAATGGTATCCGTAGTTTTTCAGCTACCTCCACCACATTACTCAGACTATTAGTCTCATCCAACTTCGTAAAGATTAGACGGTTGACATTTAGCTCTTTAAAAGAATCGGCTGTTTCTAACAGATCCTCCAGCTTTGTATTGGCGCTTAAGACCAAATGGGTTTCATTAAGGGGTCGTCCGTTAAAGAAATGTCGTAATTCCCTAATTTGTTGTTTGTTTTTTTGGCTACGACCAGCCGTATCAATCAGAATCAACTGTTTGTCCGAAAGATTTTGCAACGCGCGTTTAAAATCAGCAGCCGTATATACCACTTCAATCGGCAAGTTTATGATTTCTGAATAGGTTTTTAATTGTTCCACAGCCGCAATCCGATAGGTATCAATGGTGATTAGCCCGACTGATTTTCCTTCAAACAAAGCAAAATTGGCCGCCAGCTTAGCAATGGTCGTGGTTTTACCAACCCCGGTGGGACCGACCAAAGCCACGATCGTCGGCCGGTTCCGCAACCGAATGGGATAGGTTTGAATTAAAACTTCTTGTAATTCCCTTTTCGGTGGTGTTGCGGTAGTTGCCGCCGCTTGTGGTTCCTGCTGGGATGCCGCCGGAGGTGGTGTTGTCCGTACTTGCTCGGAAACACCGGCAATCGCCATCCGGATCTCCGATAATTCTTTCTTAACCTTTTCTAGTTCCGGCAGGATAACCCCCTGTTCTGGTTGGAACAGCTGGCGTTGTTTCTCATCCCCCTTCACCGTTGGGCTTTTTTCCCGAGCCGGCATCCGCATGGTTTCTTTGTTATCGATCGCAGCCAGCACTTCATATCTTTTTTTAGCGAATAAACCTAAAAAACCTCCCTCTTTAAAGGGGCGAGAATGTAAAATTAGGGCATCATCCCCCAAATCCCTTTTGACACGGGCAATTGCTTGTTGCGCCGTATCGGCCACAAATCTTTTAACCCTCATTCACCAGCACCTACCATTCCTATGGAGTGAACTTCCATCTCCGGTATTATTTCTTGATAAGAAACGACCAATATTTTCGGCGATACCCGTTCCGTAATACTCCGCACATAACGACGGATCGCCGGAGCAACCAAAAGCACCGGGTTACGTCCTTCCTGAATAATCGGGCGCATCTGTTGATTTAGAGAGGTGTAAAATTGATTTAACCAGGCAGGCGATAATGGTTCTCCTTCATTTTCCTGGGCTTGAAGGATTTTCTCCTCCGCCTGGGGTGAAATGGTCAAGACCTGAATTTTACCATCCTCACCGGCTAGCATCTTTGAGATCTGTCGTTTCAAAGCCACCCGCACATAATCAGTCAATAAATTTAAATCTTTAGTCATGGGCGCATAGTCGGCCAGGGTTTCCAGGATGGTCACCAAATTCCGTAAAGGGATTCCTTCCTTCAACAGTTGGGCAAAGACCTTCTGAATCTCACCGATGGTCATCAAATTAGGAATCAATTCATCGACCACTACCGGATAATCATTTTTCAGGAAATCCAGCATCGCCTGGACTTCTTGCCGACCTAATAATTCATAGGCAAAGTTACGAATAATCTCGGTCAGGTGGGTTGCTAAAACCGAGGGACAATCAACTACTGTATAACCAGCCATTTCTGCTTTTTCCCGTTGATCGGCGGGGATCCAGAGGGCAGGCAGACCAAAAGCGGGCTCCTTAGTAGGAACCCCTTGCACCTTTTCCGCTACAGCGCCCGCATCCATTGCCAGGAAAGAATGGGCCATCAGTTCTCCACCAGCGACTTCAACGCCTTTGATTTTTATAACATATTGGTTGGGAGCGAGTTGCATATTATCACGAATCCGGATCGCCGGTAAAATAATACCTAGTTCCAGAGCTACTTGACGCCGGATTAAACTAACTCGTTCAAAGAGGTCCCCACCCTGACCTTTATCAACCAAGGGAATCAGACTGTAGCCGATCTCAACCTCCATCGGATCTACCGCCAGCAACGGAAGGACATTCTCCGGTTTGTAGGCGGCTTGTTCCTGGGCCGCTCCCTCCTCTTCCTCCACCGGTGCGGTTATCTTTTTCCCTTCGCGGCGTAGCACCGAAGTCAACCACCATAAAAGAAGGGCGATCAGGAGAAAAGGAATCGTCGGCATCCCCGGAACGATCCCGAAAAGGGCAAGAACCACCGCGGTCATCAACAAAATCCGGGGGTAACTCAACAACTGGCCAGACAGATCGGTGCCCAGGTTATCCTCGGAAGCCGAGCGGGTCACCAAAATACCGGTGGCCGTAGAAATCAGTAAAGCCGGAACCTGTGAAACCAGGCCATCACCAACTGTTAACAAGGCATATTCTTGCAGAGCGGTCGCAAAATCAAGGCCCCGTTGCCACATGCCGATGATCCCGCCCCCGAGCATGTTGATTACGGTAATAATCAATCCGGCAATGGCATCGCCTTTCACAAATTTACTGGCGCCGTCCATGGAACCGTAGAAATCGGCTTCCCGTTCAATCTCGCGCCGGCGGGCGCGGGCTTGTTCCTCCGTGATCATCCCGGCGTTGAGATCTGCATCAATACTCATCTGCTTTCCGGGCATCGCATCTAAGGTGAATCTGGCCGCCACTTCGGCGACCCGTTCCGAGCCTTTGGTAATTACCAAGAAATTAATTAAGGTTAAAATAATAAAGATGATAAAGCCAACTACCGGATTACTTCCGGCCACAAAGATCCCGAAGGCTTCAATCACTTTTCCGGCATAACCCTGTAACAAAATTGAACGGGTAGACGAGACATTCAATGCTAACCGGAAAAGGGTCGTCACTAACAAAAGCGAAGGAAAGACGGAGAATTCCAAAGCTTTCCGGACATTCATGGTCAACAATAAAATCAAAAAGGACAGGGCAATATTGACCGTAAAAAAGAGATCCAAAAAGAACGAAGGCATAGGGATAAAAAACATCGTCAAAATGAGCACTAACATAACTACAACGATGATCTCCCCACTAAACGCTATCCGTGATATTATGCTTCCTTGTCCTGCTCGATCTGGCATTTTATTCACCATTTAAATTATACATTATCATATCATTCTTTCAACAATTTTTAACGTTTTTGCCGTAACTTGTAGACAAAGGCTAATACTTCCGCCACCGCTTGATAAAGATGAGGCGGGATCAAATCACCGATCTCAACCGTTCGGTAGATGGTACGCGCCAGAGGTTTATTCTCCACCAACGGAATCCGGTGTTCGGTGGCAATCTCTTTAATTTTGGCGGCAACATAACCTTCTCCTTTCGCTAAGACTTGCGGAGCCGCCATCTTCTCCGCTTCATACTTAATGGCAATGGCTAAATGGGTCGGGTTGGTGATCACCACATCGGCCTTAGGCACTTCTTGCATCATCCGGCGCATTGCCAGTTGCCGTTGTTTCTGGCGGATCCGGCTTTTGATCTTCGGATCACCTTCGGTCTGTTTAAACTCGTCCTGTACTTCTTTCTTCGTCATTCTTAGGCTTTTTCTATACTGGAAACGTTGATAATAGAAATCAAAAATTGCTAAAGCCAGGAGCAATAAAACAATCCGTAGCACGATAGTAAACATCAATTGCCAAATCCGCGCGGCTGTTTGGAAAGGTGGGTAAAGCACATTCGTCTCCGCCAGGGGAAAGACTTGTCCTTTAAAGGTGCTCCAGACAATAATAACCACCGCACCGATTTTAAAAAGGGCTTTCAGCAGATCAACCCACTTTTGAGCGGAAAACATCCTTTTCAATCCCGCCAGCGGATTGATCCGATCCAGTTTAACCTTGAGTGGCTCGAGGGTAAAAACCCCGCCGGTCTGTAGGTAATTAACCATAACTCCCACCACTAAAACCGCCAGGCCGACCGGGATAAAAATCGTCGCCACCGTGAATAACGTGTGATTAAAGATATTAGCCAGACTAACCTCATCCAGATAAGTATTTAATTGGTCGCTTGAGAAACTATATTGGAAAAAGGAATACAATTTCCGAAACAAATAGGAACTTCCCGCTTTTAAAGCCATAAAACCGGCCAGGAGGGTAACCACCGTGCTCAGTTCGGCGCTCCGGGGAACTTGCCCTTTGCTCCTTGCCTGTTGCAGTTTACGCGGGGTTGCTTCTTCCGTCTTCTCTTCATCGGCAAAGAACTGCAGATTCCAACGGAAAGGAAGCCCAAGGCTCTTTTCGTCGGCTTTACCGAATTGTTTTAAGAAAACGTAGTAACTCAGTCCAAACACTCCCATTTGCGGAATAATTCAATGCTAACCAGCGTATAAAGACCGGCAAGGATAGGATTAGCAAGAAAAGCCCAATACAGACTTTGAGCGGAAAACCAAGAAAAAAGACATTAATCTGTGGGACCAATTTGGCCAGAACACCCAAGCCGATATCGGCAAGGAATAAAACCCCAAATATTGGTAATGCCACTTGGAGCGCAAGCCAAAAGAGATCGGCAAAAGCGCGGAGGAGATAGGGTAAACCCTTCGCAAAAACTATTTCCTCCCCCACCGGCAGTAGCCGGAAACTGTGGTTTAAAACCGTCAGCAGTGAGTGATCCCCTTTCACCAAGATAAATAACCAGAGAGCAATAATAAAATAGAGTTGGCCGATGATCGGCATCTGACTTCCAGTCTGGGGATCCAAGACATTAACCATGGAAAAACCCATGGGTCGTTCCACTAGTTGACCGGCTAATTGCAATCCGGCAAAGGTTAAATAGAGAATATAACCCATCAGTAAACCCAAAGCTAACTCCTGGAGTAAACCGAAGGCGAGAAAGGCAAAATTTGTTGGCTGCGTTGATAAGGGCTCGAGTAAAGGGGTAAAAATAAAAGACAAAAATAGCGCGATACTCACCCGGACCATTCGCGGTAGGTTTCGGCTTTGAAAAAGCGGCGCCGTAACCAGTAAACCGATATTCCGGAAGAAAACCAACATAAACAGGGTTATTTTCATCTCCGCCCAAGTTGCTAAATCCACTTAACCCTCACCATCCGCTTACTTGGCTTAGATAAGAAAAGAGTTCGGTGGCGAAATCCACCAAGACTCTTAACATCCAAGGGCCGAAAAGGACCAAAGTAAAAAAAATAGCCAATAGTTTCGGAATAAACGTCAAGGTTTGTTCCTGGATCTGGGTTGTAGCCTGAAAGATACTGACCATCAAACCGACGAGCATCCCTATTCCTAACATCGGGCCAGCCACGGTAAGTACGGTTGTGATCCCTTGTCGAATTATCGCCACTACGGTCACATCATCCACCGCTCATCACCACCACCTGCTCAATAACCGGTTAAAAGGCTTTTTACTACTAAATTCCAACCATCCACCAGCACAAAGAGCAAAATTTTAAAAGGCATAGAAATCATGATTGGCGGAAGCATGAGCATCCCCATAGACATCAGCGTACTGGCCACGATCATATCAACCACCAGAAAAGGAATGTATAGGATAAAGCCCATCATAAAAGCGGATTTTAATTCGCTGATGATAAAGGCCGGCGCAATAATCTGGAAAGGAATCTCTTCATAATTTGCCGGTCTGGTTGTCATCTCCCCCATTTTCATAAACAACCGCAGATCTTCATTGCGGGCGTATTTCCCCATAAAGCGCTTCACCGGTTGCTCGGCTGCGGTTACTGCTTCTTCCATTGTAATTTCCCCGGCCAAGAAAGGGGTCAAAGCATTTTGTCGCACTTCGCCCCAGGTTGGGGCCATGATATAAAAAGTCAGGAAGAGAGCCAGTCCAATAATCACCTGGTTCGGCGGCGATTGCTGCAAACCGATGGCACTTCGAGCAAAGGAAAGAACCACCACAATTCGGGTAAAAGCAGTCGTCATGATCAGAATCGCCGGCGCCAGCGAAAGGATGGTAATTAAAGCTAAAATCCGGAGACTGGCCGCGACCTGTTCCGGATCATCCCCGTTATTCCAGCCAATTTCAATTTGGGGTAGAGCTGGCTGCCCTGAACTGACTTCAGCAAATAATAGGGTAAAAGCAAACCCTAAAATGAGACCAATCAGTATATGACGCTTATTCATCCTTCTTTTGCCCTCGATGGGTTCGAAATTTCATTAATCTCTCCTCTATTCTCTGCGCTGAATTATGAACTTCCCGACCGGGCGTTGGCTCTTTCTGGGTTGCTCCGCTTTCCAACAATTTCTTTAGATAATCGGCAAAACCTTTGGTTGCGCCCTGCTCTGCCTCAACCGGCGCTGAGATCACTTCTTCTTGTAGTTTCATAAGCAGCTCAAGGTCAGTAATCTCCGTAAGCAAAGTCAAACTTCGTTCTGCCGACGCCACTAAAAACAACTGTTTACCAACGCGCACAAGATGGAGCGAACGATTGGGACCCATATAAAGGGTTTCGACTAGGCCTAAATAATGACTGGAGCGACCACCAATCTTCCCTCCTAGCCAGCGGGTTAATTTATACGCCAAGAACAGGACAACGGCAAAACAAAGGAGATAGAAAGCAAGCTGCCAATAGGTAAAATCATGGGGTGGGGCAATGTTCTCCAGGCGCGGGGTTTGTTCAACAAGCTCCATCTCGGGCAAGGGCATCAAAAGTCCTGGTAATAACGGATAAAAATAGTTAATCATTGGATTACTTTCTTGACGGCCTCCAATACCCGATCCGGTTGGAATGGCTTAACCACAAAGTCTTTGGCTCCGGCTTGAATCGCATCGATCACCATCGCTTGTTGGCCCATGGCGCTACACATAATAATCACCGCATCCGGATCGATCTTTTTAATTTCCTTAACCGCTGTAATCCCATCCATCTCTGGCATAGTGATATCCATGGTCACCAAATCCGGTTTTAACTCTTTAAATTTCTCAATTGCTTTAATACCGTCTTCTGCTTCTCCTACCACTTCATATCCGCCTTTTTTAAGTATGTCTTTAATCATCATTCGCATAAATGCTGCATCATCTACTACTAAAACACGATTACTCACGAAACTTCCCCCCTATTGTAAATTGTTCACTCTTTCAAACGGGCTAACAATGTCAGTAATTTTTACACCAAAGTTCTCGTCAATCACGACGACTTCTCCTTTGGCAATTAGTTTCCCGTTCACCAGAATATCCACCAATTCTCCGGCCAATCGATCCAGTTCAATCACTGAACCGATCCCCAGTTCTAAGATCTCTTTAATCCGCATTTTCGTGCTACCAAGCTCCACACTGATCTCCAGAGGAACATCCAGTAACAAATTGAGGTTACCGGGTTCTTCAAAGGATTGGGTGGAATGCAAGTCTCCAAACTGGATCGGCCGTACCGCTGAATCCGAGGTTTTAGTTTCTTCCCGGGCAAATGAATTAGTAATGCTTGGTTTAGGCGGTTCCGGTTTAATACTTTCCCCGGGCGCCGTTTGGTTTTTTTCAATTAACGTTGCTGCCATCTCACGGGCAAAAGCATAAGGGATGACCAACATTAATTTACTGTCAACCAGAGCTTCTATAACAAGGCGAAAATAGATGACAACCACTAAATTGTTCTTAATAAACTGTTTGCTAAACTCCTCAATGTTTTGCATCGATAAAACCCGGGTCCGCGGAGGAGCAATCTCCACTCTCATTTCGAAGAGAGATGACATCGAAGTCGAAGCCTTGCCCGTCATCTGGTTCATCGCTTCTCCGATCGCGCTCAGTTCCATTTCCCCCAACTCCATATTGGGTTTGGTCCCGTCCCCGCCCAGCATTAAATCGGCGATTACAGCCGCATCATGCATTTGAACGAGTAAAAGATTAGTCCCTTTCAATCCCTTTTGGTAATCAACTTCCGCCGCGATACAAGGCGTGGGATATTTCCGGATCAGCTCGCTCATCTCTGATAACTCAACGGTCGGGGTATTGAGCTCAACCCGGCGGTTTAAAAGCAGGGACAACGCGGTTGAACCAGAACCAAAGGCGATATTACCTATTTCCCCTAAAGCATCCCTTTCCAAGGGTGATAACTCAGCTAAATCCTCTTTTAACAAAGCATTTATTTCCTCTTGTGACAACATTTCATTTGCCATCGCGTTCACCCCCTTTTTGTTTTACTCCATAGAGTTGGACCGCGAACCGATTATTCGAAATCCCTGGGAATCCATAGTATTTTTCTTCTTTTCCCACTTTAACGTTTAAAGGTTCCTTGATCGATTGCTCCAATTTAATGACGTCGCCCACGGCTAAACTCAGCATTTCCCGGACATTGATCGTTGTTTTCCCTAATTCCACCTCCACCGGCAGGACAGCTTCCTTCAAACGATTTTTCAAGGTTGTCGTTGCTTCGGTGGAAAAACTCTTTTTCGAGCTGGCAAACCAGTATTGGGAACTTAACCGGCTTAAAACCGGTTCAAGAAGCACATAGGGATAACAGACATTCATTAAACCGCTAACTTCGGCAATCTTCACATCCAAAGTAACTAGAATTACCATTTCCGTAGGGGGAATTACTTGGGTGAACATCGGATTGGTCTCCATTCCCTGATACTCTGGATCCAAATCGATCACATTACTCCAGGCCTCTTTAATACTGGCGGCCATCCGGACCACGACGCGCCTGGTTACCATCTGCTCGATCTCTGTTAATTCACGAATAATCCCATCGTAAGCCCCCTGCCCGCCCAGCAGCCGGTCAATAAAACCGAACGCTAAATTCGAGGCAAACTCAAAGACCATGTTTCCTTCGAGGGGTTTCAACGATAAAACGTTAATCACCGTCGGATTTTGGAGGGATTTAACAAACTCCTCATAGGTTAACTGGTCAACGGAGGCGACCTCCGATTGGACCATCGCCCGTAAATAAGCAGATAAAGAGGAACTTAACAACCGGGAAAAGTTTTCGTGAATCATCACAATCGTCCGGATTTGTTCCTTTGCAAATTTACTGGGTCGTCGAAAGTCGTAGGGGCGTACTCGTTTGCTTTTATCTTCGGACTTAACCGATTCGGCATCAATGGCCCCGGATGAAAGCGCCTGCAAAAGAGCATCGATTTCATTTTGGGTAAGAATCTCGGCCAATGCGCCACCCCCGTTATGTTACAATAAAATCGGTAAAAAAGATGTCAAGCACTTTTCCCTTTGGTAAAATATCGTTAATAGCAGTAATTATTTCGTTACGAAGCTTATCATTTCCTTCTTTTTCCCGCAATTCTTCAGAATTTTTAGTCCGGCAAATACTGATCACAAGGTCCCGAACTTGGGCCATACGCTTTTGGACCTCCGTCTGGGTCTCTTCGGTGTCCAAGACGATGGTGAAATTGAGCTTTATGTACCGTTGCTTGTTGGTATCAGCCAAGTTAACCAGGATCTCTTCGCCAAGCGGCAGTAGATATTTGACTTCATTTCCGGCAGTCACTTTAACAATTGTCTCTTTTTGTGGCATGATTTTATAGATAAAAATCATAGTCGCACTGAAGACTGCCGCAAAAAAGATCAAAAGACAAACGGTGATCGTAATAATAATCTGATTTGCTTTTCCGGTTTTTTCTGCCATTCTGATCCCACCTAAAAAGTATTCCGGGAGAGCAGAAGAATATCAACTCTCCGGTTACGGACTCTATTTTCCTCCGAATTATTGGGGGCAATCGGCCGGAACTCGGCATACCCAGTGGCCCCCAAGCGCTCGGCTGCGATCCCTGCCTCTTCGATCAGGAAACGGGTCACATTGGTCGCGCGGGAAGTGGAAAGCTCCCAGTTGGAAGGGAAGGAAGCAGTTTGAATAGGCAAATCACAGGTATGACCTTCAACCCGAATATCGTGTTCATCGACGGCAAGGATTTTGCCCACCCGTAATAGCAAATTACGGGCTTCCGGTAACAGCTCGGACGAACCGATATTAAAGAAGATCTTTTCTTTAAAACTAATCACCATGCCCCTTTCTTCCGAGTAGATCTCCACCGCCGCCCCAACCCCCTCTTCGGCGAGCATCGCCTCAATCTCTTCATAAACCTCTTGGAACTCCGCGCTAACCTGGGGGAAAATCTCAAAGGGCAACGGTTCGCCGACCGGACTGAGCCCGCCCGACAACACACTGGGTGAACCGCTCAACGCCGCCCTTAAAGATGCGGCAATCTGTTGGTATTTACTCTCGCTCAGACTAGAAAAAGCAAACAACATCACGAAAAAACACAACAGTTGGGTAACCAGATCGGAGTAAGTCGTCATCCACGCCGGCGAACCGGGCGGTTGTCCTTTCGGCTTTTTCTTAAACATGGGCGCCCACTCCCTCTGCCCGTTCGCGCCGGACTTTATGCCGTTCAGCCGGTGGGAGGAAAGATTTTAGTTTTTCTTCAACTATCCGGGGGTTCTCACCGGCTTGCACCGAAAGAATCCCTTCGACCATGATCTGGCGGATCATGATCTCCTGATCGGTTCTTACGCCTAACTTCGCCGCAATCGGATTAAAAAGCAAATAAGCCATGACTGCCCCGTATAAGGTAGTCAAGAGGGCTACCGCCATCGCCGGCCCAATGGCCCCCGGATCCCCCCCCAAACTGCTCAACATTTTAATTAACCCGATCACGGTCCCGGTCAGACCAAAAGACGGTGCCAGTGCACCCCAGGATTCCCAAAAAGCTTTGTTTTCGCCATGTCTTTCTTCAAGAAAACCGATCTCAATCTCTAAAATATTCTTGACCAACTCCGGATCGGTCCCGTCCACCACAAGCTGAACTCCTTTTTTCAAGAACTCGTCCGAAGAGGATTCAATTTCATCTTCTAAAGCCAACAAACCTTCCCGTCGCGCCTTTTCCGCGTAACGCACCAATGTATTAATGATTTCCTCCGGCGAATAGCTCCTGGTAAAGAAAACCCAGCGCAGACTCTTAAATGCTTTAGAAAACCGTTCTAAAGGAAAATTGATCATCATTGCCGCCAATGAGCCCCCAACGGTAATAAAGATCGATTCCAGATTAAAAAAACCCGCTAAAGCGCTGAGGCTCCCTCCGGAACAACCGATCAGCAATAAGATGACCCCACCGGTTAGTCCGATTACGGTTGCCAGATCCATCACTGCTCACCTCGATTCTCTGTTGGAACCCATTCCTGGCCGCCTTCTCCCAGCTGACGACGGTATGTTATTATTTTCGCTCCAATCTCGGCCGCCTGCTCTTTAATTACCACTTTTTTCCCAGTCACCAGTGTAATCACAGTATCCGGGGTTTCTTCAATAAACTCAATCAGGTGGGGGTTAACCCAGAATTCTTCCCCATTAAACCTGGTAACTTTAATCATGACCATCCCACCTTCCGGTTAAACAGTAATGGTGAGGGGAATAAACAGATCCCCCTCACCCTCTCTTTACATTAGCGTTTCAAGTTCACCAGCTCTTGAAGCATTTCATCGGAGGTCGTAATGATTCGCGAGTTGGCCTGGAACCCCCGTTGGGTCACGATCATATCCGTAAACTCTTGGGACAAATCAACGTTGGACATCTCTAAAGTACCGGGTGAGATCGTCCCGCAGCCATCGACGCCCGACGAGCTATACTGGGGAGTACCGGAATTGCTGGTCCTCCGGAACATAGTCTCTCCCATCTTCTCCAAGCCGGCAGGATTCGGGAAGTTCGCCATCGCAATCAGGGCAAGTTCTTTGGTCAACCCATTGCTATAGATCCCGATGATCTTTCCGGAGGTGTCGATTCGAAAACTGTCCATATAACCCATCTCGTAACCGTCTTGATTGTAGGCCACGGAGGATTGGACGGCGGCGTATTGGGTTAATTGACTGAAGTCAAGGTCGATGTTTAATATACCGGCGCCTCCTCCCGGATCCCAGTTAATCGTGGCGGGAGAACCTGGGATAAGCCGGCCCCCATCATCAAATTCTAAAGTACCGGTAAATGGACCGCCAGGAAGATCAGCTGTCCAAGTCCAATTGTTATAACCATTCTGGCTAAATTCGATCTCAACCAAGTGGGTCCGGCCCAAGGAATCGACCACTTCGATGTTGCTGCTAAATTCGGTCGGGTTAGTGGCGGGGTCAGCCGAAGGGTGTATATTTCCGGTAATTGAAACATTTTCGGTCGCTCGGGGGGCAATCTTACTGTCGCTCGGTAGGGTTATCCCCTCCCGCGTATCACTCACACTGCCATCATCCATGATCCTCCACCCCTGGAGCTGCAGTCCGTTGCTGTAAACTAAACGGCCGGAAGGATCCCGGCTAAAATTACCGGCCCGGGTGTAGTATTCTTCGTTACCATCGCTAAGGATAAAAAAACCGTTCCCTTGGATGGCCAGGTCGGTATTGACCCCGGTGGTCTGGGGGTTGCCGGGGGTATGAAGCACATCAATGCTGGAAAGGGTCACCCCTAGCCCAACCTGTTGCGGATTAACCCCACCCCGGTTGTTCTGCGGCGCCGTTGCCCCCCGTATGGTTTGGGAGAGGGTATCGGCAAAGGTAACCCGACTGGATTTATAACCAATGGTATTCACGTTGGCAATGTTATTACCGATCACATCCATCCGTGTCTGATGGTTGCGCAAGCCGGAGACTCCGGCAAACATAGAACGCATCATTTTGAAACTACCTCCTATCTTTCCTTTTTCTACAGGAAAGCGGGTTTGTCCGGTCTTCCGCAGTCGTTTGGAGGACCTTACGGCTTCCTCAAGGAGGTCCAGCCTAATTGTTTTGGACAAAAACCGCACTATCAATATTGGTAAAAACATTCTCTCTGAGACTACCAGCGTCCACCGCGGTAATCACGGTTTGGTTCTCCACACTAACCACCAAGGCTACTTGGTCCAAGACCACCAAGGATTCGCGACACCCCTTGGTCTGGGCTTTGTCAATTGCTTCCCGGATCCCGGCCAGATCCCGCGGCGAAAGGTTAATCCCCCGTTCCGCCATTCTTTTCTGGGCATGGGCGGAAATTTTAAGCTCGGGAGTAAGTTTTGCTGCTAAGATCTTCTGAAAATCGCCGGTGGCTCCGGTCTTCGCCGCTGGTTTTCGGGTCTGTGGGGTTACTCTTGGAACCTGCGTAACCGGTGGTATTGGCGTAAAAATTCGGTCCGTCATTTTGTTTACCCCCTAAGCAAACCCCCAAATATCCTTGAGGGGCACCTCTGCTTCTTCTTCTCCGTTCTGGTAAATCAGATACGGTTCATCATCTTTCAAGCGGTAACCAGTGACAAATATCTCTTTGACCTCAACCAACTCGCCGTAAGCGTTAAAGACCCGCACATACGCTTTCCGGCCACAAACCGACTCCAAATATTGTTCCAAACCCTGATTGTCCATGACAGAAAGGACCTGGTCGGCTTGGACCTCCCGTTTACTGTCAAGCATAAGGTAGGTCCGGCCTTCGTAATTCCGCACCCCGACAACCCGACCGTAAACCAACTCAACGACCCCACCGTCCTGGGCATCCTGGGCCAAAACCGGGTGACCGATCATCGTCGTTGCCTGTTGTAACTGACCCACCTGGTAGAGGTTTTGCATCTGTTCAAGGGTGGAAAACTGGGCCATCTGGGCGATAAAATCCCGGTCCTTTAAGGGATCAAGCGGATCCTGATAGCGGAGTTCGGTCACGAGTAACTGAAGAAAGGCATCTTTCCCCAACATTTGGGAGGAAGTCGTCGCCGCGGTCGGGGATGGGTTTCCGCTGCTGACAGGTGCAATCATCTCTTTCCCTCCTTTCTTTAGACTCTTAAGTTAACTGTGCCATGCCAAGCCTCATCGGCGAAAATATTCTCTTCGCTAACCAACATCTCCACAGAAGAATTCCATGGGGAATTCCGTTTAAATTGATGACTACCGGCGGTGGTCTCTTCTTGCTGCTGCGGATTGGCTCCGGTTTCTACCCCTACCTGTAAGAGATCCACTCTTAATCCGGCTTCTTCTAACGATGAACGGAGTTCCGGTAAATTGGCCTCAATTAAGGACTGGACACCTTGGTTTTCGGTGACAAACCGGGCAGCCACCAGATCCCGCTCCACGACCAGAGAAAGTTCCATTTTCCCAAGTTCAGCCGGTTCCAGCTGAATCTGGATTTTGGAGACGCCGTCTTTCACCATTAGCTTGACATGACTGATCATCTGGGCCTTCAGTTCTTCCCCGTCCAGGGACGCGGTTACTTTTGGCGCGACAGCAACATTCTCCTTTACTGGTTGGGTTGGGGCTAGGCTTTCAACCGGATTGAAGATGGGCTCCGTCGTTTTCCCAAACCGACGGGCATTGTTGGTTGATGTTTTCGCTCCTGCCTTGAAGGCGGGTTGTTCATCCCCCGTCTCCATGGAGCGTTCAAGGCTCCGGTTACTGTCCCCCCTATCCGGTGCGATGCCCATTGCAGGCGCCGGTTTTCCACTTTCGTCACCACCAAAATTCTTAGACTCTTGTCCCCCGTCTTCCCGGGAGTGTGTTTGGCGGTAGCGGTCGGCACTTTCCCCGTGAACCCCAATCCCAACTATGGTTTCTCCTGAAAGGATTGGGCTTTCCTCACCGGTTTGGGCTTGCCCACTCTCGTCGGGACCCGTTACTTCAGACCTTGTCCCAGGCTCATCCCCAGGAAGGAAAGGAGCTAACTGTTGGGCTCGGCGAGTGGTTTCCCTAATCTGCCCAGGTGTCTCCTCTGCCGAAAGTCTCCGGTCAGATAAAACCTGCTCTTTGGCGGAAGCATCCGGTTGAGCTGTTGGCGCCGGCGTTTGCGCCAATGAGCCCAGGGGTTCGTTAAGGACGGCTTCCCCGGAAATTGGCGCTGCGCTCATGTCAACGGCTTCGCCGGTCTTAACCGCCCCGGCTGTTTTTGTCACTTCAACCGTGTTCACCGCTCCAGCTGCTTCAACCGGTTCCATCTTTTCGACCGTTTTTCCTACCTCGACTGCTCCCGCCGTTTCAACCCCTTCCACTGATTGTGCCATCAAGGCGCTAAGTCCAGTTAATGATGGGGCTTTTTCCCCTCCGGACAGAGGGTCTTCAGCTTCTCCAGAAATGGTTTCTCCGTTTATAAGCTGAGGATAGAGCAAGAGGAGTTGGGTCCATAAATTTTCTGTCATGTCCGTGGGTGCTTTGACTTCTTCTTCTGAGGTCTCTACCAAATCTTTGAGCAACGCCGAAAAGTCTTCTGTTTTGTCCTTTTCTACACTGCGTTCGCCTTCTCCCTTTCCGGTTTTGTGGACCTGATTAGTCGGGAGGGGCATCGTCGTCTCGTTGATGATTTCCATAAAACCTGCGGCCACTGGCAAAGTTTCACCTCCTTTCCAAAGCTTTACTCATAATATCGGGTAAAACTGTCCATCTTCTTTAGGGAAACTTCTTTATTAATTAATGTCCGGAAAGTTCCGCCATATACTTGGAGCTCTGTTCCGGTGGAATCGTTTCCAGAATCCGCCCGGCCTTTCGGGAATCCAGGAGCGAAAGGACAGCAACGCCCATCTCAAAAGGCATTTTTAATAAATTTTCCCCAGCCGTCTCTGGTCTCATCGCTTCCAACAACCGAGCGGCAGTGGCATACCTTTCTCGGGCGGTTTCATCCGATTGTTGGATAATTCTGGTTTGCGCCTGTTGTTCGGCTAATTTTCGCTCTTCCAGCGCCAAGTATTCCTCTTTTTCCTCTAAGGCGACGACCTGTGCGACCAAAACCTGCTTCTCCTCTTCCAGCTTCTTTGCCTCAGCGTCTAGCTCTTCTGCCTTAGTCGCCAACGCGCTTTCCCGTTCGGCCAAAACATCCTTGTGATTCAACCCCAGTTGATAGGCTTCGGCCACCTCTTCCCAACCAGGGATAGTCGAAAGGGCAAATAAGACTGATGGTTTTAAATCGACATAATTGTATTGGTCCAAGATATATAGCAGGCCGAAAACCGAACCGAAAAACAGGAATGCGGTTAAAATTCCGGCGATGTAACGAAACATTATTTTCACCTCTAACTATGATAAATCTGGTTAATTGCCATTTCATCCAGGGTTTTTTGTTCCAGGCGCAGTCTTTCTTCCGCTTCTTCCCGGGCCTTTTTTTCCTTCAGTTTTTCCATAACTTTTGTTTCTTTCCGTGCTTGGATCAAAGCTTCCCGCGTCTTGTCAACCTTCTCCCTTTGCTGGGCGCGCCGCCCTTTGGTCTCTTCTTGTTTTCGGCGCAAATATCCCAGATATGCACTGCCAAACAGAAGATATTCGGGTTTAACAGCGCCGACGGCTAGTTTTTCCGCCTCCGTCTCCTGCGCGCGCTTGGTGGCTTGAATCTTCGTCAATTCATCCTCAATCCGCTGCAATTTGGTCTGTTCCTCTTTTAAACGAGCCCGGCAGTGATCCTCATGGTGTTTCCGTAAATTCAAGATCGGCTGAAACTTAAAGGACACCTTCCTCTACCTCCGCCACCAAGGATTGTAACATCTCTTCCGTTTGTTCCAGTGTAAATTTTTCTTCGATTGCTTGGCGTAAAAAATTCCGAATGGCGGGATACATCTTGATCGCCAAATCCACCCGGGGGTTACTTCCCGCTACGTAAGCCCCGATATTAATCAAATCCTCATTTGCTTTATAGATGGCTAGAAGTTGGCGGAGAATAGCCGCCGCTTTATTATGTTCGGCCGAAACCAGATCAATCATGAGCCGACTGACACTGGCCAGAATATCAATGGCCGGGTAATGGTCCTCGTGGGCTAAACTTCGGGAAAGGACGATGTGCCCGTCCAAAGTACCGCGAACCGTATCGGCTACCGGTTCATTCATATCATCACCCTCGACCAAGACTGTGTAAAGGGCGGTAATACTTCCCCGCTCGGCAGTCCCCGATCGCTCCAGTAATTTTGGAATGAGCGCAAACACAGAAGGGGTAAAACCCCGGGTGGCGGGGGGTTCCCCGGTGGCCAAGCCGACTTCCCGTTGGGCTAAAGCAAAACGGGTGACCGAATCCATCATCAGCATAACATTGGCGCCTTGATCCCGGAAATATTCGGCGATCGCGGTTGCCGTATAGGCACCTTTGATCCGGACCAAAGCGGGCTGATCGGAGGTGGCGGCTACCACCACCGAGCGGGCTAAACCCTCTGTTCCTAGGTCTTTCTCGATAAATTCCTTTACTTCCCGGCCCCGTTCGCCAATTAAGCCGATGACATTAATATCCGCTGAAGAGTTGCGGGCGATCATCCCCAGCAAAGTACTTTTCCCGACACCACTACCGGCAAAGATCCCTATGCGCTGGCCTTGTCCACAAGTTAATAACCCATCGATCGCCTTTACCCCTAGGGATAAAGGGGTTCTAATCCGGACGCGGGCCATTGGGCTAGGGCAGGCGGCCTGTAAAGGATAATGCCCCTCCGTCGCCGGTTTTCCCCGGCCATCAATGGGACGGCCCAACCCGTCTAAAATCCGGCCGAGCAAACCGGGGCCCACCGGTGTGGTTAAAGTATGATCAAGGGCGATCACTTCCGTCCCCGGACCAATCCCTTCCATCTCACCAAGGGGCAGAAGCAGTACTTTTCCTTCCCGGAAACCGACCACTTCGCCCAGAACGTGCTGACCGGAGAGGGTTTTGAAGAAGCAAGTCTCCCCGACAAAGGTAGGAGGGCCTTCGGCTTCAATGGTTAAGCCGACCACTTTCTCCACCTGTCCCATCCGGCGCAGCGGATCAACGGTGGTTACCTTCTTGCGGTACTGATCACTGCTAAAGGGAGGGAACACTTTGGTCAAGGCTTACTCCCTCCTGAACCGCTCTCTTCTTTAATCGCCTGAAAAATCTTGGTCAATTGTTGGTGGATCCGGGCATCCACATGACCGATATTACTTTGGATTACAAAATCCCCAGCGGTCAAAGTAAGATCCGTCTTAATTTGGATCTGAGGCGACTCGGTAAACAGGCTTCGGATCTCCCTGAAGCGCTGGATGAGAAAAGCTTCATCTTCCGCCGCAATGCGAATGGTTACTTCGGTCGCCCCCGCCACCTTGGCGATGGCATTTCTAAGCATCCCCAACCATTGCTCCGGATCATCCTTTAACTCCTGGTTAATTATTTTTTCGGCAATCTCTACGGCTAACTTGAGGATTTCCATTTCGGAATCCCGAATTCGAGCAGTTCTTTCTTGCTCGGCTCGATTAATCAAAGCAAGGGCTTCTTTTTTAGCTTCATCTAACGTGGCTTCGGCGGCGTTAATCCGTTCCGCCCACGCCTTTTCCCCTTCTTCCTGACCGTTAGCCCAACCTTCTTGATAACCAGCTTCGTAGGCCGCTTTTTTTAGTTCTTCACATTCCGCCTCATTTTCCGCTTTCGCCTTCGCCAATTCCTCTTCCATCTGCCGACAGCGCTCTTGCGTTTCGGTTAAAAGTAAATCCGCTTCCCGGCGGGCAGCGGATACGATCTCTTCCGCCTGCAGCTGGGCCCGGTCCAGCAGTTGGGCCGCCACTGCTTCAGGATCCGGAGGAAGGGTTACTTTCTCTTCACCGGGCGCCGTCTCTTCCCGGGAAGCGCCAGTTTCCTCAAAGGCCGCGCTGAGTTCCCCGGCGGCAGCCGCAAGCTCATGGGCAGAAAAATCCGGTTCAGGAATATCTAAATAACAGACTTCCTTTTTAATAGTGGGAGCTTTAATAATCCTTGATTTAGACAATGATTTCATCCTCTCCGCCCCGGGCAATTACAATCTCACCGCTCTCATCAAGCTGCCGGATGTAATTGACAATCTTCTGTTGGGCTTCTTCCACATCGCGGAGACGAACCGGCCCCATTAAACTCATATCTTCTTTGATCATATCGCGCGCCCGGTTCGAAATATTTTTAAAGATCCGGTTGGTCACCTCTTGACTAGCGGTCTTCAAGGCTAAAGCCAGATCCCGCATATCCACCTCTTTCAGTACCCGCTGGATCGAACGGTCATCCAAGGTAACCAAATCTTCAAAGACAAACATGCGTTTCTTAATCTCTTCCGCCAACTCGGGATTGTCTTCTTCCAATGCTTCAATAATTGTTTTTTCCGTTCCCCGGTCAACCCGGTTTAAAATGGCGACCGCCGCATCAATCCCACCCGCCATGGTGAAATCTTGCATCACAAAGGAAGATAATCTTTTTTCGAGGACATTCTCGACTTCCTTTAGTACTTCCGGCGTCGCCCGGTCCATCGTGGCAATCCGTTTCGCCACTTCCACCTGGTGGGCCGGGGCTAAGGCGGAAAGGATCATACCGGCTTGGTCCGGGTTTAAATAAGAGAGTACTAAGGCAATTGTTTGGGGATGTTCGTTCTGAATAAAATTCAACAACTGACTGGGGTCGGTTTTACGCGCAAAATCAAAAGGCCGTACCTGTAGGGAACTGGTCAGTTTGTTTAAAATATCTTGCGCTCTCGTA
Organism: Bacillota bacterium; assembly: GCA_012837715.1. Taxonomy (GTDB): domain Bacteria; phylum Bacillota; class UBA4882; order UBA10575; family UBA10575; genus Capillibacterium. The sequence goes on from DUQR01000032.1 coordinate 38,227, forward strand.
GGTCCGAGTGCTTTTTCCAACATTTCCTTGGCATAGTCGATGCCACCCAAAGAAATATAGTTTTGGGCCAAACAAAGCTCGTAAAACTCGTTTAACACTTCTTCTTTGATTTCCGGCTCAATCCGGCGGATACTGGCAATCTCCAAAGTTAGATCTTCGATCTCATCCTCGCGAAATCGCTTCAACACTCTGGAGGATAACTCGGCGCCAAGGGAGATTAAGATGACAGCGCATTTTTGCCGACCGGTTAACTGTTTACTCAAGACCTTTACACCTCTAATCCTCTGACATCCATGTCCGTAAGAGCGCGACCATATTATCCGGGTCGTTCTGGGCTAAATCCATGATAAACGCCTCGCGTTCACGCCGCTTTTTATCTTCCGGACTCATTTCTTCTTCTGCTACCGCCGTCTGTTCAACCGTATCGCCAACTACCACATCAATCGTCGACGAGTCTTTCTGTCGTCTTCTCCGCATGAGATAATAAACCCCTCCACTAAGCAGCAAACAACCCAGAACGATCCCCACCACGAACGGCCAAGGTAATACTTGTGGCGTCTCCGGAGGAGTGACCTCCGGTGTTTGGGTAAAGAATTCCCGGCTGAAAACAGCGACCTGGTCACCACGGGCGGGAATAGCGCCGACCGTAGCAGCCACCGTATCCTCAATCTGCGCTATTTCCGTGATCGAGAGGCTCTGTCCGATGACAACACTGACTGAAATCCGTTCGATGGTCGGACCTTGTTTTAAAAGATGCTCTTGAATCTTATTAATCTCCGTATTAACAATCCGTTCGCTCCGTTCATAGGTGCTTTCCTGGTCGGTTCCGCCGATCCGGTATTGGGTAATATTCGAATCGGTGCCCGGAACCCCTAAAGGCATTACACCGGTCCCGGTATAGGATTCGGTAATTTCCTGTTCACTCCGGGGCACCCCCCGGTCGCCATAGGTTTCCCTCCGAATTTCCTGATAATCAAAGTTTAATGTGATATTAACGGTGGCGGCCACATTATGGAGGCCATAGACCCGTCCTAATACATTTTCAATATTCCGTTTATACTCTTGCTCCAGATCTTTCTTGATCGCCATCTGCTGCTCTAGCAAGGAGCCATCCAAAGCCGGGCTAGTACGGAGCGGCGCGGTTAAATCATTGGCAAAATTATCGATAATCGTTACCCGCTCGGGGGACATCCCGGTAACACAACCAGCCACGAAATTCACGATCGCCAAGACCTGACTCCTGCTCAGTATGTTTGGCCGACTCAAATTGAGGGTAATCGATGCAGTGGGTTCTTTTTTTTCATCTTCAAAGACCGGCTCCTGTTCGGGGAGGTTAATAATCACCGCCGCATCAACCACACCTTCAATCTGGCGGAGGGTACGCCGGATCTCATCTTGCAATGCTCTCTGGTAGTTGACCGTATTCTGAAAATTAGTCGCCCCCAAGGTGCTACGGTCAAAAAGCTCCCAGCCGATAATACCGCCCTTCGGGATCCCCGCTTTCATCAGTTCGGCCCGGACTTCAGAGGCATCTGGAACATACAAGGAGTTGTACTCTTTACGGTACGGAATATTCATTTCCCGGAGACGACCAATGATCTCGTCTTGCTCAATTTGCTGTAGATTTCCGTATAATAACTCATACTCCGGTTGGTTCAAGGTAATGACCAGGACAAGCAGGATCAACAAGAAAAGCATACCGCCGGCAAATAACAGGCGCTTACGCTTGTCCATGTTTTCCCATATCTGGCGTATTTGTTGAAATAACTCACCCATTATCCTTCACATTTCTCCTATCCATTAAATAGGCATTCGCATAATCTCCTGATACGCCTCGACCACTTTGTTCCGAATCTGGATTGTAAACTCAAGCGCAAGGGCCGCCTTTTCTGCAGCAATTGTCGCTTCATGGATGTTTTCCAAGGCGCCGGTGGCCAACTGCCGGTCCAACTCTTCCGACTTTAACTGAAGTTTGTTTACCTCATCCATATATCCTCTGAGCATCTCCTGGAACTCCCCGGAGAATTTGGTCTTTTTTTCACCGTTCAGCCCATCCGTCTTTAAGGACAGCGGTTGAATTCCCTCAAGTTTCATCTTCTTCACCTCCCGAAGTCTGTTACTCTATATAAAGTGAAAATACCCACGGTTAAGAAAGGGTATGAAACCGCCATTCCTTTGGTCCTTCATACACCTAGTCCTTCCCTCCGTGGGCCTCAGTCTAATCCCCCGTCATTATTCATCCTTAGCTTTTGCCGATGCTCAAGGCGGCTTTAAACATCTCTTTCGACATGTTAAAAGCGGTAACATTGGCTTCATAGGCCCGTCCGGCTTCCATCAGATTAACCATTTCGTTGACGATGTTGACATTCGGGTATAAAACATACCCGTCGGCATCGGCATCAGGATGGGCTGGATCGTACACTTGACGGAAGGGAGTTTGGTCTTCAGTTACCGCCACCACCCGCACGCCACTTAGCCCCATCTGCGCGGATGCCTGTTGTAGATCTTCGGCGAAAACTGGCATTTTCCTCCGATAAGGTCCCCCTTCCGGCGTTCGTGTCGTGTTCGCGTTGGCAATATTCGCGGCGATTAAATCTAAACGTAACCGTTGGGCGCCTAAGGCCGAACCATTAATATCCATTGCCCGAAACATTTTCATCTTTACGCCTTCCCTCCGATCGCCATTCGTAACCGGCGCAATTGATTGTTCAGTTGTTGGGTTAACCCTTGATAATAGTAAAAATTCTCCACGGCGGTAACCATTTCCACTTCCGGATCAACGCCATTTTGGTCCACCCGGACCACACCCCAATCGCTAGCTTGCCAGAGACCGGTGTGCGTAGTAGCGGCCAGATGTCGAGGATGAGTCTGTTTCAGCGGCAAACGGTTGAGTTTCTTCGTCAACTCCTGGTCAAAAACCAAATCCCGCCTTTGGTAATGGGGTGTATCCGCATTGGCTAGATTATGATTAATGACCTTTTGGCGCTCGGCCGCCCAGTCCATAGCCTTAGTTAGATTTCCAATCGTTTTGTTGGTAAGCAACCGTCTCACCCTTCCTGACCAAGAATAACAAATAACCTACACATGATTTATCGGAAATAATTCCATAAAGTTTAGGGTTTTCCCTCTTTTATGTGGAATTTTTATGCAAAATAGATTTTTTGTTGCCCTTTCCCCCGTATTTCTTATTTTAATCGACTATATTTAAGATAAAAAAAACTGTTGAAAAAGTCAACAGTTTTTAGCTTTTTATTGGTTGGTCCTCCTCTTTTTACATTTTGCTACGCTTACTCAATTCCTCGAGGAAATAAGGGTTGTTGACCTTCATGTAGGTCCCTTTCATCCCCAGCGAACGGGATTCGACCACGCCCGCGCTTTCCAGTTTACGCATGGCATTAACAATCACCGAACGGGTAATACCAATCCGGTCGGCAACCTTACTCGCCACCAGAAAGCCTTCTTCCCCGCCAAGCTCTTTAAAGACATTCACCATTGCTTCCAGCTCCGAATAGGACAACGAATCCAGGGCAATCTTAACGTTGGTTTTCAACTGTAAATCCGCATCCTGTTTACCGAGGTTCCGTCCTTTCATTAAAACACCGGTCACCAGCGCGGCAGTCTCCGCCAATAAGATCTCCTCTGCTTTGAACTTCTCTCTTTTCGTCAACAACAGGTTCCCGACCCGCTCCCCACCTACTTGCAGCGGATAAACCGTCATCATAATGTTGGGCGGATAACAGTTCTCTTCACTAAAGAGACAAATTTCCAAGGGAAGATCGATTGCTGGTTGAAAGATAAAGGCCAACCGCTGTTGAAATTGGGGGTTGATTTTCTGCGGTTCCTTCCCCTTAGTGCAATCCTTGCCTTCCCCGCAGTAAGAGGCAACAATCTCTCCACTATTATCAATCATATAAATGTTGCTGTGGAGGATCTCTCCTAGACTTCGGGCTACCGTCCCTAAATCTTCAGTCGCCTCTTTCTTCTCGACCAAGGCTCTCATCCGACGGATCTCTTCTAACTTACTCATTTCTTTACTCTCCTTATTATTAGTTTACAAAATAAAACGGCTCAAATCCGTTTTCTTCAATATCGGGTCCAGCCTTTCGCGGACAAATTTGGCATCAATGGCAATGGTTTCTCCTTTATATTCTTGAGCCCGGAAAGAAAGATCTTCCAGCACTTGCTCTAAGATAGTATATAAACGCCGGGCGCCGATATTTTCATTTTCCTTATTCAACTGATAAGCAATCTCGGCTAGGGTCCTTATGGCGTCCGGAGTAAATTCCAAAACCAAACCTTCACTTTCTAAAAGGGCCTTTTCTTGGCGGAGAAGGGCGTTTTCCGGTTCTACCAGAATCCGCTCAAAATCTTCAACAGTAAGCGACTCTAATTCCACTCGGATCGGAAAACGCCCCTGAAACTCGGGGATTAGTTCCGACGGTTTACTGACATGAAAGGCCCCGGCCGCAATAAAAAGAATATAATCGGTTTTCACCGGTCCGTATTTGGTCCATACCGTTGTTCCTTCCACAATCGGCAGAATATCCCGTTGTACTCCTTCCCGGGAGACATCGGGTCCCGTTTCCCCATGACCGCCAACAATCTTATCGATTTCATCAATAAAAACGATCCCTGACTCCTCCACTTTGGTAATGGCTTGCCGGTATACTTCTTCCCGGTCGATCAGTTTTTCAATCTCCTGTTGGATCAGGATCTCGCGGGCCTCCTTCACTGGTAACCGGCGAATATTCATTTTTTTCGGCATCATCGTGGTCATGAACTCCTGAAGCCCTTGACCCAGTTCATCAAGGCCACTTACCCCCACCATCCCCGGCAAGACCGGATTTGATTCGGCTACCTCAATTGAGACCAACTCGTTTTCGAGTTCACCCCGGTGGTATTTCCCGCGGATCTCTTCAATTCTCCCCTGTTCAACACTGTTCAGATCCGCCTGCTCCCCTTTGTCGCCGGTCAAAACACCGAACAAGTCAAAAGGACTACTAGGCTTTTTGGGTTTTTCCACCCCGGAAAGAAGGCGCAAAAGACGATGCTCCGCATTGACCTGAGCTTTTGACCGCAGAGCCGCAGTAACCTCTTCTTTGACCATCCCCACGGCAATCTCGGTCAAGTCTTTGATAATCGCTTCCACATCCCGCCCCACATACCCGACTTCAGTAAACTTGGTCGCTTCCACTTTAAGAAAGGGAGCTTGGACCAAACGGGCTAAACGGCGGGCAATCTCGGTCTTACCCACCCCGGTGGGACCAATCATCAAAATATTTTTCGGCCGGATCTCTTCCCGTAGTTTCGGAGGAAGATTCCGCCGCCGCTGCCGATTACGAAGGGCAACCGCCACCGCCTTTTTGGCCCGTTGCTGACCGACGATGTAACGGTCCAACTCGGCGACAATTTGATGAGGAGTAAGATCAACCATTATTATTCCTCCAGTTCCTCAAGACAAATTTGCCCGTTGGTGTAAATACAGATCTCAGCGGCAATTTTCAAGGCGGCGACCGCAATCTCCCCCACCGATAAGGAAGAATGGGCTTTTAAAGCCCGGGCTGCAGCTAAAGCGTAGGGACCCCCGGAACCGATGGCCGCAATCCCGTCATCTGGCTCAATCACTTCCCCGGAACCGCTAATCAGCAAGAGATTCTTGCCATCCGCCACCAACAGCAAGGCTTCCAACTGACGCAAGCGGCGGTCGGTACGCCATTCTTTCGCTGTTTCCACGGCCGCCCGCAGCAGTTGACCGTCATAAGCTTCCAACTGGTTTTCAAAAAGGGAAAAAAGGGTAAAAGCGTCAGCCACTGCGCCCGCAAATCCGGCTAGAATACGATTGTGGTATAAACGCCGAATTTTCTTCGCCCCGTGTTTAACAACCGTTTGTCCCATGGTGACCTGACCATCACTGGCCATGGCCACATTTTTCCCATCATGCACGGCAAGAACCGTTGTGGCTTCAAACATTTTTCTTCTCCTGTCCATTTTATGCGGTCAAGACCAAAAATATTCCGAAGAAATGATCATTCCCTTAATAGTCTGACTTTTTCCCGGGAATACATCCCTCTACCCTTTCCCTCAGGCGCGAGGATGGGCTTGTTGATATGTTTTTTTTATTTTATCCCGCTCCAGATGGGTATAGATCTGGGTGGTGGAGATGCTGACGTGTCCTAAAAGTTCCTGCACCGAACGGAGATCGGCCCCTCCCTCCAAGAGATGGGTGGCAAAGGAATGGCGTAAGGTATGGGGGCTAATCTTCTTCTCCAGCGCCGCCGCACGAACATAAGTGTCCAGCAGCCGACGAATACTCCGCACGGACAACCGGGTTCCGTTCTTATTGAGAAAAACAGCCCGTTCCGTGGGGTTTAATCCTGGTTTCAAGTAAACAGTCCGGCCCCGGAGCAAATAATCCTTTAGGGCCTGGCTTCCTTTCTTCCCTAAAAAAGTGATCCTCTCCTTCGCCCCTTTTCCATAAACCCGGAGATAACCCCGGTCCAAATCTAAATCTTCCAGGTTGAGGCCACTTAACTCACTGACCCGCATTCCTGTTCCGTAAAGCACTTCCAGGATAGCCCGGTCCCGCAAACCCTTGGGCGAAACATCCTCAAACTTGAGTAATTCCTCTATTTCGCGCACATATAAAAACTGGGGCAGTTTTTTTTGCCGCTTGGGGGCACGAAAGTTGACAAAGGGATTATTCTCCACTATCCCTTGTAAAGTCAGATATTTAAAGAATGATCTTAAAGAAGCAATTTTTCTTAAAATCGTAGCGCGGGCTAAACCAAGCTCTGTCAAGTAGGCCAGATAAGCTCTGATCTCCGAAATCTCCACTTGTTGCCAGGTATTAATTTGTCTTCCTTGCATAAATTCGACAAACTGATCAAGATCAATCTGGTAATTGACTATTGTATGTTCCGAGTAATTTTTTATTTTAATAAAAGCAAGGAAATTATTCAGATAATTCTCCAGAGACAGAAGAGCTCACCTCCCTACCATATTAACAATAATAGCACAACAACCGGGATTTTACAAACAAATTCCCCGTATTTTTTATTAACCTCCCATTGTAATTTTTCCATTAATTCAACGTTTCAACAATGAAATTCTCCAGCGTTATCAAGGCTCGATCGGCTATTGCCCGGTTTTTTTTCAATTTTCCTTTGATTTTCTCCTTTAAAGGCGGAAACAGACCAAAATTAATATTCATAGGTTGAAAATGTCGAATTTCTGCGTTTATTATATGGTTGATCAGCGCCCCAATGGCGGTCTCGCGGGGGAAAATTAGCGGTGGTTTTCCTTCCTGTTGCCGCAGGATGTTTTTCCCGGCAACCCACCCGGCGGCGGTTGACTCTACATAACCTTCCACCCCAATCAGTTGGCCGGCAAAAAAGAGCGGTCTTCCCCCCTTCCACTGTAGGGAAAGATCAAGCAGCTTGGGACTGTTAATAAAAGAATTCCGGTGCATAACCCCATAACGGACAAACTCCGCCCGGGACAGACCCGGGATCAGGCGGAAAACCCGGGCTTGTTCTCCCCAACGCAGATTGGTCTGAAAGCCGACCAGATTATATAAGGTTCTTTCCTTGTTTTCCGGGCGTAATTGGACAACGGCATAGGGCTGCTTCCCTGTCGCCGGATCGATTAAGCCCACCGGTTTTAATGGGCCAAACCGTAAAGTATCCTTCCCCCTAGCCGCCAGTACCTCCACCGGCATACAACCCTCAAAATACCGTTTTTCGGCGGCGCCTAAATGGGATTGGTGGGTTTCGGCCGTGACCAAGTTCTCCCAAAACCTGGTGTATTCTTCTTCATTGAAAGGACAGTTTAAATACTCGGCTTCACCCCGGCCATAACGGGAGGCGGCGAAGATCCCTTCCCTGTCCAGGGATTCCCTGGTCACGATCGGAGCAACCGCATCGTAAAAATAAAAATATTCTTCACCAAAGAGTTCTTGGAGCCAGGCGGAGAAAAGGGGAGAAGTGAGCGGACCACTGGCGATGACAGCCGGTTGGTCGGGGGGAATGGAGGTAACTTCGGCCCGGATCACTTTGATCCGGGGATGTTGATTGATCCGGGTCGTGACGCCTTGGGCAAAGCGTTGCCGGTCAACGGCCAAGGCGCCGCCGGCCGGCACTTTCGTCTCCTCAGCCACCGCCATCAGTAACGAGTCTAAGCGTCGTAGCTCTTCTTTCAATAATCCGGAGGCGTTCTCTAGATTATTCGCCTTTAAGGAATTACTACAGACCAACTCCGCCAGGAAGGAACTGGTGTGCGCCGGGGTATTCCGGAGCGGGCGCATCTCATACAGGATCACCTCCCGGCCGGCATTGGCGATCTGCCATGCTGCCTCTGAACCGGCCAAGCCGCCACCGACCACCCAAATTGGTTTAGGCACCGGTGGATCCCCCTTCCGTTTCCTCCTTTTTCACCGGTTGCTGGTAAGAGCAACCTTGCCGGGTACAAGTCACATATTCCCCTTTGGTTTTGCTATATTTGAGCACACAGAAAGAGCCACATTCCGGACAGGAATCTTTAGCCGGCTGGTACCAACTGGTGAACTCACAGGCGGGATATTGATTACAACCATAGAACTTCCGCCCTTTTTTCGAGCGCCGTTCAACAATTTGTCCCTTTTTACACTCGGGACAGGTAACTCCCGTCTCCTTCTGGATCGACTTCACGTTCTTACAGTCGGGATAACCGGGACAAGCCAAGAAACGGCCATAACGCCCGTATTTATAGACCATCATCCGGCCGCAATATTCACATTTCACCGTACTGACTTCATCGGCCAGCTGGACCCGTTCAATCGATTCTTCCGCCTTCTTCAGCTCGGAAGAAAAAGGTTCATAGAAATCGCGGACGGTGTCAACCCAATCAACCGCCCCTTCTTCCACTTGATCCAATTTTTCTTCCATTCGGGCCGTAAAGTCGGGATCAACCACCCGCGGAAAATTCTCTTTTAACAGCCGATCCACCACTAAGCCTAATTCGGTCGGCATAAACCTTTTATTCTCCAGCACTACGTAGTTACGTTTCCGAATTGTGTCGATAATCGTCGCATAAGTGCTAGGGCGTCCGATCCCCTTTTCTTCCAAGGTCTTGACCAACATGGCTTCGCTGTACCGGGCTGGGGGTTGGGTGAAATGTTGTTCGGGACGGATCGCCTTGATGCTGAGATCCGCTCCCACCTGTAAATCGGGAAGATACCCCGTTTCCTCTTCATCCTTATCATCCCGGTCTTCCTGATAGAGGATTAAAAAACCGGGCGCCTTGATTTTTCGACCATTGGCGCGAAAGAGAAAGGCTTCCCCTTCCAGTTCGACCGTCATCAGATCAAGCACCGCCGCTTGCATCTGACTGGCGATAAAGCGGTTCCAGATCAACTGATAAAGGCGGAACTGATCCCGACTTAAAAAGGGTTTAACCTCTTCCGGCAAACGGCCAACTACCGTCGGACGAATTGCTTCGTGGGCTTCCTGGGCGGCGGTAGCCTTCGTTTTATAGGTCGGCGGTTTCGCCGGTAAATACTCTTTACCAAAACGGGCAAGAATAATTTTTCTGCACTCTTCCTGGGCTTCCTGGGCAATCCGCACCGCATCGGTTCGGATGTAGGTAATCAGCCCGACGCTTCCTTCCCCCCCAATTTCTAATCCTTCGTACAATTGCTGCGCCAAAGACATGGTTTTTCTGGCACTGAACCCCAATTTCCGGGAAGCTTCCTGCTGCAAAGTACTGGTGGTAAAGGGGGCGGCCGGATAGCGCTTCCGCTCCCGCTTTTTCACATCGATAATCCGGAAGGAGGCCTTTTCAATCCGCTTTTGTAAAGCGCTTGCTGTCGCCTGATCCGGAATTTTCACTTTCTTACCATTGACCTTAACTAACTGAGCAGAAAACAAGTCCCCTTCCTGAGCAACCGGATAAAAATCTCCGGTAATACTCCAGTATTCTTCCTGTTTAAAGCCGTCAATCTCTGCTTCCCGCTGGCAAATTAAACGTAAAGCCACCGATTGGACGCGACCCGCCGATAAACCCCGGCGTACTTTCGCCCAAAGCAGTGGACTAAGCTTGTAACCGAAAAGTCGGTCTAAAATCCGGCGCGCCTGTTGAGCATTGACCCGGTTCAGATCGATCGGGCGGGGGGTTTTCATCGCCGCTTCGATTGCGCGCTTGGTAATCTCATGAAATTCGATCCGACAGGACGCCTCGGGATTCAAATCAAGAGTCTGGGCTAAATGCCAGGAAATAGCTTCCCCCTCCCGGTCCGGGTCAGTGGCTAGATATACCTCTTTAACCTTTTTAACCGAATCCTTTAGTTCTTTAATAATCTTGCCCCGGCCGCGAATGGTGATGTACTTCGGTTTAAAATCATTCTTAACATCCACTGCCAGTTGGCTCCGGGGAAGATCCACCACATGTCCGTTGGAGGCCTTTACCCGATAACTTCGGCCTAAAATCTTACTGATCGTTTTTGCTTTTGCCGGTGATTCAACAATCACCAGTTTTTCGGACATTAAGGCACCTCCTTACTCCATATTTTAACTTCTACTCCTTGTTTTCCACTAAATGTCCCTTGCGTAGCAGGCGGCATTCCTTTCCTTATTTCAAGTGTATTCTATTCTTTCCTTTTTTGTTTAGAAAATTGCTTTCATTCTTCATCGCGCCGACCAATCTGGCTTATCCTCGCCAACCGATATAAAGAACCAAGCAAAGCTCCTCTAGGTCTGTGCTTCAGGGTTGGAATTCTCATCATTCCGTGGCGCTAGTAGTTGTCGCACGGCGGAACGTTTTCGCTGCGACCTCAATCACCGCCCCTTTCATCTCTAACATGACCAGGGCGGCGTTAACCGTGGCCGGCGGTAAAGCACTGGCCCGGATCAAATGATCAATATGGGTTTCACCGGCGGCTAAAAGATCCCAGATTTTCTGTTCCGTCGGCGTTAACGCCGAATCCGCCGCCCCCGCCGACATCCTGGGGAGAGGTTCATTATCAACGGCTAGAAAAGGGAGGTTTAGGGCATCCAGAATATCTTTAACTTCCTCCACCAAAAAGGCCCCTTGCTTAATTAAACCATGGGGTCCTTTACTTCCTTCTCGTTCAATGGGGCCGGGCACGGCAAAAACATCCCGTCCCTGTTCTAAGGCAAAGTCGACCGTAATCAACGAACCGCTATCATGAGTGGCTTCGACCACGGTTACCCCCAAACTTAACCCACTGATCACGCGGTTCCGTGCGGGAAAGTTCCCGGCATAGGGCGGAGTCCCTAGGGGAAACTCGGAACAGACCACGCCCCGTTGGGCGATTTTTGCGGCTAAAGTGGCATTTTCCGGCGGGTACACCCGGTCAAGACCAGAACCCAAAACCGCAACCGTGCGTCCGCCTTTAACCGTTAAAGCCCCCCGGTGGGCCGCCGAGTCGATCCCACGGGCCAATCCGCTAACCACCGTTACCCCCTGGGCGGCGAGACCAGCGGCCAGTTCGGTCGCGGTCGTCAAACCCCGCGGTGTGGCTTTCCGCGAACCGATAAGGGCAACGGCCAAGCGATCCTCCGGCCGGAACTCCCCATAATAATAAAGAACCGGCGGCGGATCAATAATCTTTTTCAATAAGGGCGGATAAGCCGGGTCCTTTACCAGTAAAACACGGCACCCCGCCTTTTTCACCTTTTCTTGTTCCTCCCGTAAGGAGCAGGACTGGCGATAGACCAGCAGATCACCGGCGACTTTAGAGCCGACCACGGCGGCAAGGGCGCCAAACTCGCTATTCCAGACTGCTTGGGCCGTACCGAAGGCCGCTAAAAGCCGGTAAAAACGTTTTGGCCCGATCCCGGGGGCCTTATGCAGAGCAAGCCAGTACAGAGCCTCATCAGTAAGCATTTGGTTTCCCTCCGGAAAAAAACTCCCAGATCAGCTTTTTGCATTGCAAGAGCAAAAGGATTTTACACAATACATAGTGTTTTGCTTAAATCTGACTATCAATATATTGTATGAGGAATAAAATCAAAGAACACCGCAAAAAGCCCCTGATAAAGTTTATTTTTCAAGGGGGAAGGGTAATAATATGGCTTGGAGGTGGCTGCTTTGGAAATCGATTTAAGTCAGATCTATACCTGCCCCCATTGCCAAATGGAAACCCCCCATTACCTTCTCGCCCGTCGCGAAGAACGGGTCGCCATCGCCTGTTCCCGGTGTCGAACAACCTCTTTGGTCAATGCGGTTGATCTCGAAAATCATCAAACCTGGTGGGAAGCGGAACTCCAGGAGATTTTGGCCGGTTTAGACGAAAACGGCCTTGATGATGAGCACTAACCATCCCGGCGCCCAACTAGACTCGGACGTGTTCCCACCTCCACCCCGGACGGAACGAGTAGCCTTAAACGGGCAGTTTCCTTTTTTACCGCCACCCAGCCAAAACCGGAGACATAAAGATCTTCTCCTGCTTCCACTGTAAAGTTCTCCTCAACAAAAGGAGCCGGGCGTTGGTTGCGGTTATAAAGGCGTAACCAGTCCGGCCCCTCTTCATGTAAGGCTTCCGCTTTTTGTCCACGGCTCCGGTGGAGCGTAATTTGTTCACCGGTAAAAAAGACTAGCGTCCGGTCGGCCGGGGACCGATTCCAGAACCCGACTAAACCACCGCCGAGCACGGCGCCGTCTGGGGGTAAATTCCAGAGTTTAACTTGAAGTTTTTTCACCGGTAAAAGCCGAGCGGCCGTTTCCGGCGAGAGGAGATCACCCATGCGGGCTCCTGGGAGAAAACCGGGAGTATCATAAAGGGTAAGCCCGTAGGCACGCAGAATCCAAGAAGTATAGCCTAGCGTCGTCCCGGGAAAACGGGAGACCGTCGGTAAAGCGGCCTTTTTTCCGTCCTCCGCAGTCAGAAGGGCTGTTAAGAGTGAAGTTTTACCCACATTGGCCGCACCCAACACAGTCACTTTCTTACCGGCTAATTCCTGTTTTAAGTCGTTAATTCTCTTCTCCGCGTCGGAGCTTTTTCCCCGGGCGGAAAGCACCCGCACCCCCAAAAGATCAAGCTGGGGAAAACGGCGGTTCCATAATTTTTGGAACCAAAGGGTCATCTCGTTCCAGGACGTCCGCTCCGGTAAAAGGTCGGCTTTATTAACCACCAGTAATACGGGTAATTTAAGCAGATTTAGCCACGTCACCGGCAGGGACCCTTCGGGATCGAACAGATCAGCCACCAGGAGAATGAGGTCGCTTTGGGCTAAGGCCAAGCCAATCGCCTGCTCAATCGTTCCGCGGTCATCCGGCCCCGCTTTAAATATTCCGTAATGCCGCAGGCGATAACAACGTTGGCAAAATTCGGCCCCTTCCTTCCCCGGTGGAAGGTAACCGGGTCGTTCCGGGGCGACCGATTGCAAAAAAACACCACAGCCTAAACACTTCTTCTTACTCACTGATGATCCCCTTTTTGCGCAGTTGTTTCGCGACGAACCTTTCAAGACGCCGTGCTATTCTGGTAAAAAACAACTCTTTTGTGCTTAGGGGCGTCATCCAGACCGTAAACAAAGCCATCCGGTTGCCACCCCATACATCGGTGAAAAGTTGATCGCCGACGGTCGCCGTCTCCCCGGGGGTAGTCTCCAGCAAAGCCAGGGCTTTCCGATAAGGTGTTTTCCGTGGCTTAATCCCCTGGGAAACCCAAGGAATCCCCAATTTCTTCCCGACCACCTTGACCCGTTCTTCCAACGCATTGGAAACAATACACATTTTTAAACCGGATTTTTTCATCTCTTCCACCCAGGCAAGGGTCTTCGGAGAAACCTCGACCTGTCCCCACTCAACTAAAGTATTATCCAAGTCAAGCAAAACTCCTTTTACGCCCCGGGCGTGAAAGTCATCCGGTTTTAAATCGGTCAAATATTTAATGCGTAAAGCAGGATAAAATCTTTTCCACATCACACTCACCAGCTCAATTCCTTCGAAAGTATTTCTATTATACCACAAAAGATATTTTTGGAAACTGCTTTTCGGTCAAGCCCCTCCGCTGTCTTGGTATAAAAAGGAAAGTTTTGGGCAATAATCTAATTGCATACTAATTACCTTTCTGCTTAGCCCCTTTCGCGCAAGCGAAAGAAAAGGAGGATTCCATGATGAAAACACGTTCCATCAAAATAGATGATCTAACCTTGCTTTCCCTACGGGCGCTGCTCCCGTTATACTGCGGGCTTTTGCTTTCCATCTTTTTCTCGGTTTTCTTTGTGAGCCATACGGAAAAGCGGTTGGCGGCGGTCGAAAGCACCCTGACCCAACTGGTAGCCGATTTAGAGCTTGTCCACGAAGTTTTCGACGAAGCCCAGAAAATCAAGGACCATATTGACCGGCGTAGTAAAATCAGTAGTGAACAGGTTCAAGAGGTCACCTACGCCATCCTCCACTGTGCCCACCAGAAAAAACTCAACCCCTATCTACTCCTGGCGATTGCGGAAACCGAATCCAGTTTTTACCCGCAAGCCGTAGGTAAAGTAGGCGAACGGGGGTTAGTCCAAGTCCGCTATGGCACTTTTAAAATGATGATGCAAGAAGGCGACTTTTACCATTGGCGGGACACCTTAGAGGCTGGCGCGAATTACCTAGTCTACCTTTTGAATCGTTTCAAGGGCAACACCATTCTCGCCTTGGCCGGGTACAACGCCGGACCAAACCGCACCCGTGACCGTTTATTGGAAATTGGCCGCCCCTATGTGCGCAAGGTTGAAACCAATTACACCCGGATTGTCCGGAACAATGAATACGTCCGTACCGTCTACGGACCCGATCTCACCACTTCCGGCTGGGCCGGGAACGGAGGGGTTTCCACGGCATAAAAAAACCGCTCAGCAAGAGCGGATTTTTCATCTGGCGGAGCTGACGGGGCTCGAACCCGCGATCTCCAGCGTGACAGGCTGGCATGTTAGCCGACTACACTACAGCTCCAATCTATGGTGGGCGAAACAGGGCTCGAACCTGTGACCCCTTGCTTGTAAGGCAAGTGCTCTCCCAACTGAGCTATTCGCCCTAAAGAACCCAACTGATATTATAAACTAAAATCGCCCTAATGTAAAGGGGTTTTTTCGCTCAGACGGATCTCCGCCGCCAGGACAGAGCAAAAGCCCTAACGGAGAGAATAGCCTTTCTTCGGCCAGCTATAGTTCACCCGTTTCCAGGCTTGACCGAAAAGAAATATTCCTTCTTCTAGGGTGATCACCCCGCGCCAAAGCCAAACCAATACCTGCCACCAACGTTTTGGCATTTGTAAACTCATCCTCCTAGTATAAAGCTATGCAAAAGTAATTATTACCGAAAAAACGGCAAATATGCTTGCCTTTCATCGATCTGCCCCGCACCCAACTCCCTTTCTTCCGGTACACCATGATAATCGGAACCCCCCGTGACAAAGAGTCCTAATGCGCTGGCTAGATCCAGGTATTTATTGGTCATCTCCGGGGTGTGCTCCGGATAAAACACCTCCAACCCAGCCAGACCATGGTCGGCTAGAACCGGAATGAAGCGGTCTTGACCAAGACGGCCCGGATGCGCCAAAACCGGCCAACCATCAGCCGCCCGAATTAAGGCAATCGCCTCCAGGGTTGACAATTCCCGGTGGGGAAGATAGGCTACCCCTTGGGCTCCCAGATAATAGTGGAAAGCTTCTCGATCCGGATCGGGACCGATCAGCTTTTTTGCTTTTAGCGCCCGGTAAATTTGGAAACGGCCCACAAAGGCGTCCGCACGTCCCTGAACAACTTCCTCCCAGGTAAGGGATAAACCATGTTGGGCAAGGAGGGCCAACATCCCCCGGGCTCTTTCCTGACGGGCGCTAATCACTTGCTTTAAACGGCGCCGCAACTCTTCATGGCAAAAATCCAGCTGATAGCCAAGGATATGGAATTCAACACCATCCAGTTCGGTAGAGAGCTCGACGCCAGGAATACAATGGAGACCGTAGGCCTTTCCGGCGGCAAGAAAGGATGGTAAGCCATCCACCGTATCGTGATCGGTCAACGCCAGCCCCGTCAACCCCTTCTGCTTTGCTCTCTTTACCAATTCTTCCGGGGTGACTAGTCCGTCCGAATAAACCGTATGCGTATGCAAATCATAAGCCATTTTGCCTTCTCCTGATTAAGCTTTTTCCATTGTCACCATAAAATTGAGTCCACTTGATACTGGATTGGAATTAAGTCAACGAACAACGCAAAAAGCCTGTTTATAATGATTGTTTCTCGATTGGAGCGCCGAGGGCGGCCAAATCTTTAAAAAAGCCAGGGTAAGACTTACTAACATGTTCGGCCCCGTTAATCACTAATCCTTTTTTGGTCCGTAAAGCAAGAACAGCAAAAGTCATCACCAACCGGTGATCTTGACAGGCATCTACTTCGATCCCGCCCTCATAACCTTGGGGCTTTCCTTTGATGATAAACCCATCGGCCGTCTCGTTGATCGTAACGCCAATTTGGCGTAACCCCCGGGCTAAATCCCCGATCCGGTCCGATTCTTTCCAACGCAAATTCGCCACCCGCGAAAAGACGGTGGTTCCTTCCGCCAGAGCGGCGACGGCCGCCATGGACAAGACGGCATCAATCGCTTCTTCGCCATTGAAATCCCTGGCGGTCAGGGACGTCCCGCCCCGAACCCTAATTTCATCTCCTTTTCTTTCCACGGCCACGCCCATCTGCTGGAGATAGGGAATAATCTTCTTCTCCCCTTGCCCGTCCGCCGGATCCAGCGGCAATAAGGTTACGGCCGAAGGGACCAAGGCCGCAGCAGCTAGTAACGCCGAAGCAGCCGGATAATCTCCGGGGACCCGGTAGGTCCCGGCTTGATAAGCGCCAGCAGAAACCCGAAAAGCAAGCTGGTCCCAATCAGCCTGCGGCGTGATACCTGCTTCTGTCATTACTGCTAAGGTCGTCGCCAAAGGAGGCCGGGAGGCCAAACCGCCGGTAATCCGCAAGGAAAGTCCACCCAGGAGCGGAGCGATGAAGAGGAGCGCCGTCGCAAACTGGGAACTAACCCGGCCGGAGACTTCCACCTCCCGTTGGCGCAGGGGGTGGCCACCGCGGATGGTGATCGGAAGATGACCATCCCTATCTTCAACCTCCGCCCCCATCTGGCGGAAGACGGTTAAAAGATCGCCCTGGGGTCTTTTCCCTAATGAAGCCGGGTAAGACGTGACATATTTTACTTCCGGTAAGAGCAAGCCCACCGGTAATAATAAGCGGAGTATTAAACCCCCATTCCCTGGATCCAAAACGCCGGGCGGGCGTGGGTTGGGCCCAAAACCTTTGATCCAAAGTTTTTCCTTTTCCCACCGGAAATCCGCCCCTAACTGGCGGCAACAGGCTAATAGGGCTTGGGCGTCATCATTGTCGGCCGGATTAACCAGTACCGATTCCCCCTCCGTCAAAGCCGAAACCCAAATATACCTGGAGGTATAATTCTTAGAAGGCGGAACCCGCACTTTTCCTTGTAAATAAGTAGCCGGACCTACATAAATCTTCACCGGGAACTCCCCCCTCGCACCTGAGTAGAAAAACCATGGACCCGGAGTAAGTGGTCAGCCTGTTGTAAAGCGGTTTCGTCTTCAAAGGCTAGGCGGAGGGTCCCCCCCTCACCTTCCCTTACCCGGAGAATTTCAATATCTTTCAGGTTAATCGTTTTGATAATCTCGATCACCTCGGCAATAGCGCCCGGACGGTCTTGGATCACCACAACCAGCTCGTGAAGGAGGGTAAGAAAACCTTTCTTCTGTGCTGGTAATTTGGTCCGTGCCACCGCCGCCCGCCGGAGCTTTGCTTCCACAGTCTCCATCTCTCCGGCGGCTAAAGCGGTGGTAAAAGCAGTAAGCTCCTGGGTAAAGGCAGTTAAAGTCTCCAGTAAAGAATGGCGGTTGGTGCTAAAAATCTCCCGCCAGAGCGCCGGTGAACCCATCGCTACCCGTGTGGTATCACGAAACCCTCCGGCCGCCAAAGCAAGGGTTCCCGGATGGCGTTCGTTAAAGTCCAAAGCCACGTTCACCAAAGCGGCTGCCAGCAAATGGGGAAGATGGCTGACCACCGCCACCATTAAATCATGTTCCTCGGGGGTCAACAGATGGGGTAGACCGCCGACCATCCGGATAAATGCGGTCAAAGCCTCCAACACGAATGAAGGGGTCTCCGGTCCGGGGGTTAAAAGATAAACAGCATTCTGAAAGAGGAAGGGATCGGCGGCGGTAATTCCCGATTGCTCGCTGCCGGCCATGGGATGGCCGCCGACGTAATGGACTCCCGC
>DUQR01000033.1 GCA_012837715.1 Bacillota bacterium
CACGACCAGCGCCAGACCATCCTTGGAAACGGCCACAAATAAATAGACCCAGACCCTTTTACGATGAATCGGACAGAGAGATTCTAGAAGCTCTCTTCGATTCTACAAGGGCCTGGGCATAGGTTACTACCACTAACATCATACCCTTGTCGACCCGTTTTATCAATACTAACTTTGCGGGGCACACGTCCCCATAGAAATATCAAGGTGACATTTTCACGGAATAAAACTTATGCTTTTTACTGACATTTTCATAGACTATTGACAGTTAAAATATGAAGATCAAAGCTTTTCGCCTTGGAACTAATATAAGAACTTTTAGTACAATATATGGTGTTTGGTGTTGATTAGACCACCAACAAATTGTATTGGAATGATTAAGGCAAAGGGCAACGCAAAAAGCTCCATCAGGTAAATATTGCTTTTCAAGCAAGAAATGTGTACTATATTTAAAACTGAGGTGATACTGGTGGAGATTGCACAGAAGGAAATACTAAGATATTTAGGTTACCGGAGGCAGCAGCCAGACCCCATGACCGCCCAACTCCTCGCGGAATGCCTGACCGAACTTAAGACGGTGATGCGGGAAGGTGTGGTCTTTCAGCGCTACCCCCTGGAAAAGCAAGGGGACCGGATCCGGCTGCAGGGCGCCAACTTAACCATTCACAGTAAAGACCTCAGCCAACATCTGCGGCAGGCGGACCAATGCTTTCTGCTGGCCGCCACCTTAGGGCTAGCGCCCGATCAAAGGATCGCCGCTTACACCAAACTCGACCTGACCAGAGCCCTCATCATGGATGCTTGCGCCACTGCGGCAATCGAAGCCTTCTGTGATGAGGTGCAAGCTCAACTTAAGGCCAAGGTGGCAAAGGAAGGGTACGGCCTCACCAGTCGGTTTAGCCCCGGGTATGGCGATCTCTCCATTACGCTCCAGAGGGCTATCCTTGAGGTGCTCCGGGCTTACCCCCGCATCGGTCTGACCGTTAATGAAGACCACATCCTGCTCCCTCGCAAATCGGTAACGGCTTTCATTGGCCTGAAGAAAGAGAATGAATGCGGACCGGGTCAGGAAAGGCCATCGCCGAAAGCAGGGGGCGAAGAAGATAACCACTGCCGCCGTTGTCCGGATCAAACTTGTCGGTACAGAAAAGGTGGGGATAGTAATGGATAAAAAGCTGAATTTTGATCAATTTCTCCTTTTTGACGGCGCCATGGGCACGCTGTTGCAAGCCTACGGAATGAAGGGCGGGGAGCTTGCCGAAAGCTACAATCTGGAAAAACCCGAAGTCATCGCCAAGATTCACCGCGCTTACCTTGCGGCGGGCGCGGCAGTGATCACCACCAACACTTTGAGCGCCAACCGTTTTAAACTGGCTAATACAGGGTTGAGTTTAGACGCTGTGATCCGCGCCGCGGTGACGATTGCCAGAAAAGCTGCCGGGGAGCAACTGGTGGCCTTAGATATCGGGCCTTTGGGTCAATTGATGGAACCCTATGGTAGCTTAAGTTTTGACACCGCTTACGATGCTTTTGCCGAGCAGATTCGCTACGGACAAGAAGCCGGTGCCGATTTGATCTTAATTGAAACCATGTCCGATCTCTACGAAGCAAAAGCCGCCGTCCTGGCCGCGAAGGAGAATTCCAAGTTGCCTATCTTTTGCACGATGACCTTTCAAGAGGATGGCCGGACCCTAACCGGGGCTGACCCTTTAACCATGGTCAACGTCCTGCAAAATTTGGGGGTAACCGCTTTGGGGATCAATTGTTCCCTCGGCCCGAAAGAGATGATCCCTTTGGTCGGCCAAGTTCTCAAAGTGGCGCAAATACCGGTCATCGTGCAACCCAATGCTGGCTTGCCCCAGCTGATTGCGGATGAAACCGTTTATCGGATCACACCGGCCGACTTTGCCGCCGATGGCCGGAAGATGGCCACCATGGGCGTTCGGATTCTGGGCGGTTGCTGTGGCACCACCCCCGAACATCTTAAGGCCCTCAAGGAAGCATTGGACGGTTTAAAACCGGTAACGACCAAAGTCCCACGGATTACTGCCGCCAGTTCCGCCACGACCACCGTGACTTTAGGAGATGGGATCAAGATCATCGGCGAACGGATCAATCCCAGCGGCAAAAGAAGATTGCAGGAAGCCTTGCGCCAAGGGGCTCTGGACTACCTCCTACGGGAAGCGGTCAGTCAAAAGGAACACGGCGCTGATATCCTTGATGTTAACGTAGGCCTTCCGGAGATCGATGAAACATCGGTCATGATCCAAGCCGTTAAAGAAATCCAGGGGATCGTAAACCTTCCCCTCCAGATCGACAGTGTCCACCCGGAGGTGATTGAAGCGGCGGTCCGGATCTGTAACGGCCGGCCGATTATCAATTCGGTAAACGGTGAAGAAAAAACCATGGCCGCGATCCTGCCCATCGCCAAAAAATACGGTTGTCTGGTCGTGGCGCTGACCTTAGACGAAAAGGGCATCCCGCAAACAGCCGCGGAAAGAGTAAGCATTGCGGAACGCATCATCAACAAGGCTGCCACTTACGGTATTCCCAAGGAAGATATCATCGTCGACTGCTTGGTCCTAACCGCTTCCGCGCAACAACGGGAAGTTCAGGAAACGGTAAAAGCGGTCCGCCTTGTCAAAGAGAAGCTGGGCGTGAAGACTACGTTGGGGGTGAGCAATGTCTCCTTTGGGTTGCCGGCCCGTCACCTTATAAACCGCACCTTTTTAGCGGCGGCCTTGGCCGCCGGTTTGGATGCGCCGATCTTGAACCCGTTGGATGCGGAGATGCGTGATACGGTGCAGGCTTTCAATGTCCTTTGGAATTATGACCCCAACAGCAAGACCTATATTAACACCTACTCAGTGCGGGAAAAGCAACCGCCGTCCTCTCCCCTCACCCAGCGCCAGGATCTGAAAAAGATCATCCTTGCCGGCCTGAAGGAAGATGCCGCCACGGCAGTGCGGGCACTGCTGAAAGAGGTCAGTGGCATGGAGATCGTTGATCATTATCTCATCCCTGCCCTTGATCTGGTTGGTGAACGCTACGAAAAAGGGGAGTTGTTCCTGCCCCAGCTGATCCAGGCGGCGGAGACGGTAAAAAGAGCCTTTGCGGTGATCAAGGAAGAGCTATGTAAAGATAACGTCCAGGCCGAAGCGATCCACAAAGGAAAGGTGGTTATTGCTACGGTCAAAGGGGATGTCCATGATATCGGGAAGAATATTGTCAAAATTCTCTTGGAAAATTACGGGTTCCATGTTTTCGATTTGGGGAAAGACGTGGCCAGTGCGGTAATTATTGAAAAGGTCCGGCAAGAACAGGCGCCTTTGGTCGGTCTAAGCGCCTTGATGACGACAACCGTTAAAAATATGGCCGCTACGATCCAGGATTTACGCCGTTTTTGTCCCCAGGTGAAAATTATGGTCGGCGGCGCCGTGCTCAATGCCGACTACGCCCAAAAGATCGGCGCCGATTACTACGGGAAAGATGCCCGGGAAGCGGTGAAGATCGCGGAAATGGTCTTCTCCAGTTTTAACGGGAGATAAAGGAAAACCGGGTGGTGTACCACCCGGTTTTCTACTGCGCCAATACTTCCTCAATCTTCTGGAGAAGCTCCGGCGCCAGTTTTAAACCGGCAGCTTTAACATTCTCCTCCACCTGTTCCGGACGGCTGGCGCCAATAATTGCCGCGCTAATCCCCGGCAGCCGCAGCACCCAGGCCAAAGCCAGGCGGGCGAGGGGAATTCCGGCTGCATCGGCAATCTGTTTAAGTTGCTCCACCTTTTGGAGGGTTTCTGTTGTCAGTAACCGCTGGATAAACTTTTTCCCTTCGTTGGTGGTGGCTCTGCTCCCTTCTGGCACCGGCTGGTTCAGACGGTACTTGCCGGTTAATACCCCTTGGGCTAATGGCGAGAAAACAACCTGTCCGATGCCTTCCCGCGCACAGACGGGAAGGATTTCTGCTTCGATCTCCCGCTCCAACATGTTATAGTGGGGCTGATTGGAGATTATCGGGTGCAAACCCAACCGCTCTCCGGTGCGCACAGCGTCGGTAATCTGCGCTGCCGACCACTGGCTGACCCCCGCGTAGAGAATTTTCCCCTGGGTAACCAGATCATCCAAGGCCCGCAAGGTCTCCTCCAACGGAACCGACGGATCGTAACGGTGGCACTGGTAAAGATCGATGTAGTCGGTCCGCAGCCGACGGAGGCTGGCATGGCATTGCTCCATAATATGTTTCCGGCTGAGCCCACGGTCGTTCGGGCCGTCCCCCATCGGAAAGAAGACCTTGGTGGCCAGTACATAGCTTTCCCGGGGATAGGATTGCAAAGCTTCCCCCACTACTTTTTCGGCCGCGCCCCGACCATAGGCGTTGGCTGTATCAAAGAAATTGACGCCCAGATCATAGGCTTTTTTGATACAGGCCAGGGAAAGCTCCTTTTCGACGGCCACACCATAGGTCAACCAGCTTCCCAGGGCGATAACGCTTACTTTCAGTCCGCTGTTGCCTATATTCCGGTATTCCATCATCTTTCGCTCCTTTCACTAAAAAAATAACTAATGACGATTCTTTTGCGTCTCAACATTTCGCATTCAAACGCAGTCAATTCTATACCAAGAAAAAAGGCTTAAGCAGGCTTTCGCTTTTTTCTTAGTGGCTTTGGTCTGCGCAAGGTGAGATTACTCCCAGCTTTAATTCCTGCGATGAATCCAGAAAGAAGGAAGTGCCATTCGGCTCCGGCGGAGCTAGAAAGTATTAAACGCACAAACCATGTTCAAAATTCGACCCAAAATCATAAATACCTGCCTAATCCAGTTCTTTATACCGCCAACAGGCCACCGCGTGCCCCGGTCCCGCCAGGATCAGTTTGGCTGCCGTCAAGTGCCGGCAATCGTCAACCGCAAAAGGACAGCGGGGGTGGAAACGGCAACCAGACGGAATCTGAGCCGCCGACGGGATCTCCCCCTTGATCGGGATCTCTTTGATCAGATTGACTCTTCCGGGCACCGGTTCCGGAACCGCCGCGATCAACGCTTTGGTGTAAGGATGGAGCGGATGGTCGATAAGCTCGTCGGCCGTTCCCATCTCCACAATCCGGCCAAGGTACATTACAGCAATCCGGTCGGCAAAATAACGGGCGGTGGATAGATCATGGGTAATGTAAAGATAGGTTAACCCCAGTTCCTCCTGGATATCTTTCATCATTTGCAAAAGTTCCGCCCTGGTGGAAAGGTCGACCATGGAAACGGGTTCGTCGGCCACAATAAAACTGGGCGAAAGAATCAGGGTCCGTGCGGTGGCCGCCCTTTGACGCTGTCCGCCACTGAGCATATGGGAAAAACGGTCCAGAAAATCCGAAGCTGGCGTCAGCTTTACTTTAGTGAGGGCTTCGGCGGCCAAGGCCCTCTTCTCCTGTTCGTTAGCGCCGATCCGGTGGATGGTGAGCGGTTCCGCCAGCACCTGGTGGAGGCGAAAACGTGGATTCATGGAGGCGTAGGGATCTTGGAAGATCATCTGTACCTCCCTTTTATAGGCCTTGAGGGCTTCCGGAGAAAGGTGGGTCACATCCTCCCCGCGAAAGAAGATCTGTCCCCCAGTGGGTTCGATCAGCTTCATAATCAGTTTTCCGGTGGTGGTTTTGCCACATCCCGACTCCCCGATCAGACCGAAAATTTCCCCCTTTTTGATTTGGAAAGAGACGCCGTCCACTGCGCGCATCCAGGTTCTTTGCCCCCGTAACCACTGACCAAGGGAACGTTTTAGCGGAAACCATTTTTTTAGATCTTTGACTTCCAAAATAACCTCACTCATTGCTTCCACCTCCAGCAGGCCACAGTATGCGCCGGTTCAATCTCGATAAGCGGCGGTTCTTCCTGTCGGCATCGGGCCATCACCTGCGGGCAGCGGAGATGAAAACGGCAACCGGCGGGAGGCGCCAACAGATCCGGCGGGGTCCCCGGAATAAAGGCCAGCTGATCAACTTTCTGCCGTAAGCGGGGTGTCGCCGCCATTAACAGCTGGGTATAAGGATGGGCCGCCCCTCGGGGACCGTAGATCTGCTCATTGGTCCCGATTTCAGCCACTTTCCCCGCATACATAACCAGGATGCGGTCGGCGACTTCCGCTTCGGTGGCCAGATCATGGGTGATAAAGATGAAAGAGAGCTTCAACTGCTGTTTCAACTTTTTAAGCAGATTGATAATCTGGGCTTGCACCACCACGTCTAAAGCAGTAGTCGGTTCATCGCAGATGACAATCTGTGGTTCGAGGAAAAGGGCGGTGGCGATGACGATCCGCTGTTTCATCCCGCCGGACAGCTCATGGGGGTACCGGCGGAGGACATCGGCGGATAGACCCACTAGATTTAAGTATTTTATGATGCGCGCCTCTGCTTCCTCCTTCGCCATCTTCCGGTGGGAAAGGATGGTTTCCATCATCTGTTTCCGGATGGTATAAACGGGAGTCAGGCAATTCATCGCGCCTTGGAAGACCATGGCCATCTTCTCCCACCGGATCTGTTTACGCAACTCGTTCTCATTGAGCTTTAGAATATCCACCCCATCAAGGCGAATCTCTCCTGCCACGATCCGCCCGGGTGGGGTCGGCATGTTTAAGAGAGCCGTCCCCAAAGTCGTTTTCCCGCAACCCGACTCCCCGACCACACCCAGGGTCTCTCCGGCGCGCAATTCAAAGGAGACCCCATCTAGGGCGTGGATCACTCCTTTACTCGTAAAATAATACAACTTGATCTTTTTGACCTCTAACTTTTCCATGGAGCACCTACCTTGTTCTCAATTTTGGATTTAAGATTGTATCCATGGCAAAGCCGATAAAGGCAAAGGTCATGCCCATCAGCGCAATAAAGAGACCCGGCGGAATAATCCACCACCAGATCCCCTGGAGAACCGCCCCTCCTTGCATCGCATCATGGAGAATCTGCCCCCAGGTGACAATGGTGGCATCGCCCAACCCAAGAAGACTGACCGAAGCTTCATAGACAATGGAGACCGGAACCTGCAACGCCATTGAAGCAAAGGCGTAGGGGATAACCTGGGGCAGCATATGTTTGAAGATGATCCGTCCTTGCGACGCGCCCAGGGCGTGGGCCGCTTCCACGTAAGTCTCCTCTTTAATCTGCAGGCCCATACTGCGGACGGTCCGGACGGAACCAACCCAGAAAAAGGCGCACATCATCAGGATCATCATCCAGATACTAGGCTTGAAGACGGCGCTGACCACGATCATCACCGGGAGGAGGGGTATACTTTGGAAAACTTCGTAGATCCGCATCAGCACCAGATCAACTGCCCCGCCAAAATAGGCGCTGGTTACGCCGTAAAAAACACCGATAATCACCGCCACCGCCGAGGTGAGTAAACCGATGAGCAGGGCCCATTTCGTGCCGACAATCACCCCGCTCCAGATATCCCGCTTGGAACCATCGGTGCCCATCAAGCCAAAAACCCGCCCGGCGACTGTAAGGGCTGGTTCTTTCAGAAAAGCGCCGCTCCCCACCGCCACACAGGTTAGCTTGATCCGGTATTCACCCTTCAGTGGTGCCGGGTTCCGCAGGATCCCCGGCGCCGCCCGGGCAAAGAAGACCTCCACCGGTTTGACTGTAAACAGGGAAACGCCACGGAGAACATCCGGGTCCTCGTAAGTTTTGAGGAAATCACCGACCGCGCCGACGGCTTCCTTATCCAAGGAAAGGCGGACCGGGGCTTCGCCGCTTAGGCGGAACGACTTTTTGGTCAATTCAATGCTGAGTCCATCGGGTCTTTCCAAGTGAACAGCCAGGTTAAGCAGGCCTTTCCCCGTCGCCCGCAACAGTAAATCGATGGGGGGCAGATCATACTTGTAATCATAGGTGAAAACCGCCTCCGCCACCTGAGTGTTGGCTGCTTTTCTCTCATTGAAATCGGGTTTATCCAAAACCGCTTGGGGCGTGTAATCTTTCCGCTTAAACCAATTAACCCAGACCGGCGCGGCGTTTTTCGGGTTATCTTCCCAGTAGGTAATATCCCGCCACCGCTGTCCGGTCTCGGGGAAAGGAATGAGCACCGGTTCGAAGATCACTACCAAAAGAAAGAGGAAGAACATGACCAGGCCAACCATTCCGTACTTGACTTTACGGAACTCGCCCCAGAAATCGCGCAGCGTCTCCCTGAGTTCTTGCAACTTCATCCTTTGCCACCTACCTTAATCCTGGGATCAAGCACACCGTAGATCAGATCCAGGAGGACGAGTCCGGAAAGGTAAAAAAGGGTAGTCACCGCCAGATTGCCCATGAGGACCGGAATATCATTCTGTTGGATCGCCACCCAGTAAAGATTGCCCATCCCCGGCCAACTAAAGATCCCCTCAAAGATCAGGCCGCCGCCCACCGAAAACAGCAGGGATAAAAGGGACATGGTAGCGATGGGGGGAGCGGCCGAACGCAAGGTATGGCCATAAAGGACTTGGCGCTCGGAAAGGCCCCTCGCCCGCGCCGCCATAATATAATCTTCCTGCAAAGTACTGAGCACAATATTCCTGGTGAGATAGGCCCGGCCCCAGAAACCGATGAGCACCAAGGTTAAAAGGGGAAGCGCCAGATGATAGAGGAGATCAAGGAGATAAGCGAAGCCCTGGGGTGGGGGCACGGAATGAAGGCCCCCCGAAGGGAAGAGGGCAATCTTATAGACAAAAAGCATGATCATGATCATCGCCACCCACCAGGTGGGCATCCCATAAACAACCATCGTCATAATTGAGGTGGACTGGTCCAGGAATTTACCCGGCCTTTGGGCCTTTTTCATCCCCAAGAGCACGCCGATGATAATGTCAATGGCCGTGGCCAGTGTAAAGAGGAGGATGGTCCGGGGGATCTTCTCACCAACGATGGTTAAAACCTTCCGCTCACCGGCGGCCGAGCGAATGATGGTCGAATTACCAAAGTCAAATTTTAAAGTACTGACCGCCCGCCAGAAGATTCGCGCAAGGAACGGCTCATCCAAATGGTATCTTTTATAGTGAAAAGCCAGTCGTTCTTCTTGATACCGTTTTAAATCCGCCACACTCATGACATGGGTTTGCACTAACATCTCCTGTTTGACCTGCTCATCGATTTGGGCCCGGATCGTCTTCTCCATCACCGTATTAAATAAGGCGGAGTAAATAAAGATAATAACGATGTACGTAAAGACGACGGAGACGATACGACGGATTACATATTTCCAGTACATTCGGTCGATCACCTCATCCGTAACAACATTGCTTTCCGTTGTTTTCCCGCTTCAAGCGTTCTCCAAAAGATCGGGTATTTACTCTCTTCAACCAGATCTGTCCTCCGGAGGGAAACCACAACGGGCCATGGTCAGCTTGCTTTTTGAGTAGTTCTTGAGGAAAACCAAGCAGTCCATTAAGAAAGGGCGCTCCCCTCCGGGAGCGCCCCGGTTTCTTTAGCGGCAAGGGCTAAAAGATGACCAGGCTTTCGGGTTTCACGGAAGGAACCGCCCCTTCGCCGGTGGCATTCCCCAGGATCGTATAAGAACCGGCTTCCAGGTTCTTGGTCGCGCTGCCGGGAATCACCACTTCGTAAACGCCGGCTTTTACCTGTTTGGCGTCGAACCTGAGCTCGCCGTCGTCGGTAATGAGGGTCAGGTAAACCTCACCTTTCTCCACCGGTATCCGGTCGTCCTCCGGGTAAACGGTCTCGCTCACCGTCAAAGTGATTTTGATCTCCTTACCCTTTTCATTGAAGACCGGAATATCCATCTGGTCAACGGAGAGGACCGGTGTCTTAAATTTGTTCACCCAGTATTCGGCAGTGAAGGGATAGGACGGATCGCGGAACGCCCGCAACTCCGCATAGTTGGCGGACGTATCGAATTTGGCCAGGAAGAAGGGGCCATTGCTAATATAGGCGTGTTGGTAGGTATCAATGAACTTAATGGCCGCTTGGTAGCGCTTCACCGCATTGGCCGGGGTGATGTAACCTTTGATCGAAACCGGCACATGCTGTTCGGCGATCATCTTCTGGAGTTCCGCCTTGATATCGGCCACACAGGACGGCCTTAAGACATCAACCTGGGTCGTCCCTTCCTTGATCTGGGAGAAACTGTAAACCGTCCCGGAGACGCTGGCCTTACTGGCGACCATCCGTGCTAAAGCCTCCACGATCTCCCAGCAGACGCCGACGGGGTGACCGGAAGCGGTAACCGAGAAGGTCGGAGCAAAAGTGCCAACCATCCGTTCCTCGGAAGCCGGGAAGTAATAATCAAAGAAGGAGACGATCTCGTTGGTCTTGGGGTCATAGATCCAGCCCCGGAAAATTTTGGCATCCGGCCCCATTTTACTGGCGTATTCCTCGTCATAGTACGGATCATTCTCCCCGTCCTGGCTGACCCACTCTTGGAGGAAAGCTTGGGCATACATGTAATCGGCCATCTCCATGGGCATCCCGTGGTGGTAGTTGGAGAAGACCATTTTGTAGCGGACGGTGACCAGTGACGTCTCGCCCGCGCCCACCTTAACCCAAGCTTTTTGCGCCGGGTCGTAACGGAGCGCTTCCGGGGCAATGGGCACTTTCCCCACCGGGTTACCTTCGGCATCCAGTGCCGCGTCATAGCGGAGAGTATCCATCTGCGCCACCGCCCGGTTCGGGGTCTGAATGGCCGTCACCGGACTCTCAAAGGATCCCCGGTCGTAAAGGGGTTCGGCAATATAGTTACTGTAAGTATCTGAAAAGCCGTCAGCGCCCACCGGATCCCAGGCCGACATGAAAAGGGCGCCCTGGGCGGAATATTGCGTCGCCCGCAGCTCTTTATTTTTCGTATTCGCGGTAATCAAAGACCAATTGCACAGACCGTCACCCAAGCCGTAGGCCATTCTGTTGTTAAAGGCTGCTCGATTGGCCACAAAGTATTGGTTCTGGTAGCAGACATAGAGCCGGACCGCATCCTCCAGACCCAGCCTTAAGGCTTCCAGAGCGGTCTCCCAATATTCTTCTTCGGTTAAGCAGCTACCGCTGTACGCCTTTTCGGTCAACCGGTCGATCTCGGCGTTGGTATAGTTCCAGTTGGCAGGGTTGGCGCCCCCGGGCATATAGCCGTACCAGGGCGCATACATCTGGGCGACAATATGCTCCCACCAGGCCCGCGTGGCGCCGGCGCCCCAGCCTTCGGTATAAATATGCCATTCGTAGTTGGCCGGGTTTCCCCCGTAAACTTCGTTGTTGCTTTTCGCCCGGTCCCACATTAACCGTTCCACTTTAATCTTGGCCTTTTCGATCTGTTGGGCCACATATTCGCCTTCTTTCGCCCGGCCCTGGGGGTCATCGACCCGGATGGCAAATTTAACGGTGACCGGTTCCCCGTTAAAAGTCCACCAGTCTTTCCCCTCTTTGAGTTTTCCTTTGAGGGCGGGGAGGTTCGCCGCCGCCGTCAAGGCTGCTTTAATCTCCTGGAGAGCTTGTTCTTCGTCGCCCTCGGCGGTTAACCCCAGCTTGGAAGCGACCAAGTTATAACGGTATGTACCAGGTTGGCCGGGAGTGGCCATCGTCATCATCGGCCCGCCGGCGCCGCCGAGAATCTCATCCACAATATACTGGCGATTAATCAAATGGTTAAGGGCAAACCGGACTTCCCCGATGGCAAAGGGGTTAAAATACTCTTTCCCATCAACCGTCACCGTATAAGGGGCTTCGTTGGGAATGGGGTTCAGGAGCAAGCTCCAACTCCCCGAAGGAATGGCGTAGATCTCCAATTTATCCAGAGTCGCCCGGTCCAGCCCCTGAATGTAAGGACCGTCCACCCCGTGATAGAAGACGTCGCTTTTCCCGGCGGCCACATCCTGGATGCCAATATCCTCTTGCATCCGGACATCAAAATAGACCCGGTCCACAAAAGGACCCTTTTCCGCGGCCAAGGCCGCTGTGGAAAGGACGAAGAGAAACAGAACAATAAGTAAACCGCGCTTGAAATTCATCGCATTAACCTCCTTTTTATCTTTTCTTTTTAACAAACCGCCAATTATTGCCTCCAAACTCACCTCCCATCGCTTATTTGCCGAATTGTTCCAGAACCATTCCGAGGCTAAATCTTCGTCGCTCGTCCTCGGATGGAAAATCACCTTGACCATTATTTCCCCGCCTTGGTCAGAAGGCTCTCCGCTGACTTGAATCTTTTGGTCTAGTATTTTCCACGGATTAGTAAATGTTCTAAAATTAGGCAAATTCCGCAAAAAAAAATAGCATCTCTCTTGAAATGCTATTTTGTGCTCTTTCTTTAATTGGGCTTTTTCTACTAGCTGAAGTTGTTCACCCGACTTTGATTACATTACTGATGTATACTTCGGTATGAACACCACTTCAAGTGCTACTAGGACTTGCCGACGCGCCTGGCTTTGAATTTTATTCCTTCGCCAAAGCGGGCGGTAGCCAGCGTGAGCCAC
This sequence comes from Bacillota bacterium, assembly GCA_012837715.1. Classification (GTDB taxonomy): domain Bacteria; phylum Bacillota; class UBA4882; order UBA10575; family UBA10575; genus Capillibacterium. The sequence goes on from DUQR01000033.1 coordinate 12,437, forward strand.
TCCTTAGCGCAGCTGATATAATACTTTAATCACATCCTCAATCTGCGGTTCCCGGACGGACAAATCCCGGATCGTGCTGGTCTTGTTCACTAACGCAATGAATTTATTCAGTTCAAACACAGTAAGATCCAGCTCCAGTTCGGCTTGGAAAGGGGAGATCCGGTTGGTGATGTTAATCCCCGGCAAGGCTAAGTCCGGAAGGGGGTGGACGGTAGAAACGGCGATGATTTTTTTCTCCCCTAAATGCCGCCGTAAGGTGGTAATGGAATTATCAAAAACGATCTCCCCGTGGTTGACGACAATAACCCTTTGGGCCAGATGTTCGATGTCGCTCAAGTCATGGGTGGTTAAGATAAAGGTCACCCCGGTTTTATTCATCTCCAGAATAAACTCGCGAATTCGATCTTTGGCAATTACATCAAGGCCGATGGTGGGTTCATCCAAAAAGACAATCTCCGGTTTATGGAGCATCGCCATGATAAACTCACATTTCATCCGTTCCCCGAGCGAAAGTTGGCGGGTGGGTTTCCGGATCAGATCCCCCAGTCCCAGCAGTTCCACCATTTGATCCATGGTCCGTTTAAACTCCCGTTCCGGAATGGCATAGATGGCCTTATTTAGATAAAAAGCGTCAATCGGCGGAATATCCCAGAGCAACTGGGATTTCTGGCCAAAGACCGCGCCGATTTTAGCGACGTAACTTTTCCGGTCCCGCCAGGGGGTGTAACCCATAATGTCAACCTTTCCGGAGGATGGATAAAGAATACCGGTTAAAATCTTCAGCGTGGTGGATTTACCGGCGCCGTTCGGTCCCAGAAAGCCCACCAATTCCCCTTCCGCAATCTTGAAGGAGATTCCCTTCAGCGCTTGGATATAAAGGGGTTTCCGGACAAAGAGACTCTTCACCGCTTCTCCGAAGCTATTCCCCCGTTGGTATGACTTATACTCTTTCGCTAGATTTTCGACGGTAATTAACATCTCATCCACCCACACTGGTATATTTTTTCAGCATCCACTGCCAAAAAACCAAACTAAACAGAAGAAAAAGCAGTCCAACCCCAACGGCGCCCAGGGTTCCGGCGGAAGGCCGGCCCAGTAGAACCGTGGCCGGTACGGAACCGAGGATCGCGATGGGAATAATAAGGGTAATAATCGTTTGCAACGGTTTGGAGAAGATCGCAGTCGGGTATAGACCAAAGTTGGTAATGGAACTAAAGATATCGTAAACCCGGAAATTACCGATCCAAACGATCCCTAACCCCGCCATGATTAAGCCGTAACCAAACAATACCATGAGCGTAACGGCGAAGAGGAGGAAGAATTGGAGCCATTCCCCCCACCCCGGGGCCGGGAGGCGCTTTAATGATAAGGTAAAGAGCGTCACCCCGCCAATCAGTTTCCCCAAATCCTCGGAATCAAAAGCAGTGACAATTGCCATGAAGAGCACGGATTTGGGCTTAATCAATAATAAATCAAAGGTGCCCTCGCGGACCCGCTCAATCGTGTTCCAAACGATCCCAAAAAAGAAAGGATAGGCAATCCCCTTGCCTAAAAGGAAGACGCCCTGAATCAGCAAGGCTTCATACATGTTCCAGCCGGGGAAGGTCGCCCCGTTTTCATAGATTAAGAAGGTAATCAGTGGCGCTGCCATCTCCACCAAGAGCATGATTAGCATACTCATCAAGAAGTCGCCCCGGTAAGCCATACGACTAGCCAACGCTGTCTTAACGCCCGCCAGGTAAATCCGGAGGTTGGTCTTCACGCGCCCACCCCCGTAAACCGCTTAATCCCCAAATGCCATAGGAGTCGGTAGAGGGCAAACATTACTAAGATGGCGACCAACTGGAGCCCAACCACCTGAGGGATGGAAAGGGTGATGCCCGCCAGTTCATAATGGCCGATGAAGACTCTGGTCGGCACGTAGCTGATAAACTGAAAGGGAAGATAGAAGAGGACCTTCTGCATCCCGGTGGGAAAAAAGGTCAAAGGGATCAGCATACCAGCGCAGAGATCCAGCAGAACCAGAAGCGCCCGGCGGATGCCCTCCGTTTTGGTCAGCCAAAAGGCACTGAGTCCAATACAGTAGTTGGTCAGAAAAACCAGCACGAAACTGAAAGTCAGGGAGAGCAAAGCCCAACCGGGCTCAGCCGGGACTAACGGGATCTTGAACACAAAAAAGAAGATCAGGTAAATCGGGAGCAATTCCACCCATAGGGCAAGCAGCCGGTGGCCGATTTTTTGGGCAAAAGCATAATAACAATGGGAGACCGGCCGGAGCATAAAGGTTAAAAAACTCCCGGTTCGAATTAACCACTGTAGATCCCAGTCGGCGGAGTCATAGGTAAGATAACCAATCACCGATATAATCCCGTAGTAGGTTAACATCTGTTCCAAGGTTAACCCGTTTAAGGTGGTCCGCGTGGCGTATACGGCGCGCCAAATAAACATTTGCGTCAAAAAAAAGACCGGGCCGACAAAGATGGTCACAGCCATTTGGCTGCGGTAAGCGGCCCATTCTTTGTAGGTTGAAAAGGCGGTTGCTTTTAAGACGCTAAAAAGGTAAGGCACTTGCTTCTTGATTCCCGATTGCGTAGACAAGAAGTTTCATCTCCTGGAATATAATAACTTTGTGTCATAATATATTAGCAGATCGATCCGGCATAAGCAAGAAAATTTTTTCCTCTCCTTAATCAAGGGAATTCCATCATTACCTGAAGTATTGATCTGCCCAATAGAATTGGATAAATCACTAAATAAATAGGATTTTCCGAAACGGTGTGGAAACAATCAATATATTATTATTTTCTTAATAGAAAGGGAGGAATCAGCCTATGGAAAATCTGGAGACCCGGATTAAATCACAACGGACGGCTGAAGCTACGCTGCTGGTAACCACGGAGGATGGCCGTCCCCTGGTCGAGCAGGAGATCACAATCGCCCAGAAGAACCACAGGTTTCTCTTCGGTAGTAATGGTTTTTTTCTTTTACCCCTGGTCAACAACGAACTGAGCGGTGCGGAACAAGACCGGACTGAGCGCATTGCCGAAAATTTCCTCGATCTGATGAATTATGTAACCCTCCCTTTTTACTGGGGACGGTTTGAACCAAAAAAGGGAGATCCCGATACGGAAAGGTTAATAAAAACAGCCAAATGGTGTGTGGAACATAAGCTACCGGTAAAAGGCCATCCCCTCTGCTGGCATACGCAAACAGCCGATTGGCTTCTGGAGATGACAAATGAGGAGATCCTGCAAGCCCAGATCAGCCGGATCGAGCGGGACGTTACAGCCTTCGCCGGTCTCATCGAGATCTGGGATGTGGTGAACGAAGCAGTCATTATGCCGATCTTCAATAAATACGATAACGGGATTACCCGGATCTGTAAAGAATTAGGACGGATTAAGACGATTAAGATCATGTTTGAAGCGGCTCGGCGGGCGAACCCTAAAGCTGTTTTGCTCTTAAATGACTTCGATGTTTCACCGGCCTATGATATTCTAGTTGAAGGTTGTTTAGAAGCAGGTATCAAGATTGACACCATCGGGATTCAATCCCATATGCATCAAGGTTATTGGGGCGTGGAAAAAACCGAACGGATTTTGGAACGTTTTGCCCGGTTCAACTTGCCGATCCATTTTACCGAAACAACATTGATCTCCGGTCAGCTGATGCCGCCGGAAATTGTGGATCTCAATGACTACCAAGTGGAAGACTGGCCCAGTACCCCGGAAGGTGAGGAACGCCAGGCCCGGGAAACATTGCTCCACTATAAAACGCTCTTGGCCCATCCGTTGGTCACCGGGATCACCTGGTGGGATATGATCGACGGCCAATGGCTCAACGCCCCCTGCGGCCTTCTGCGGCGGGACGGCACACCCAAACCGGCTTACGAGGAACTCCATAAATTAGTGAAGGGTGAATGGTGGCTCGCGCCAACCGGATTCCGGACCGATCAGGAAGGAAAGGTTAAATTCCGGGGCTTCTTAGGGGATTATGAGTTACGCTACGCCGGCCGGCGGATCCCCTTCCAACTGGAGGAGAAGGGCGAGGTTACGCTCAAACTCAAGCTTTAAGCAAAGGAGAAGGCAGCGCAAAAGAGAAACCCGCTTTGGCAGCGGGTTTCTTATTATTGGGTAAAAGCTTACAAGGTTATTCCTTGGAGAGCTCTGCACTTTTCTGCAGGTACAACTCATAATTTTCCCGGTCGAAGCAGACAAAAATAACCTTTTTGATCCGGTGATCCTTGACTAAAAAATCCGTCACGGTCTGGAGGGCGATCTCCGCCGCTAGCGCTTTCGGGAAATGATAGACTCCGGTACTAATGTTGGGAAAGGCAATGGTCTCTACCCCGTGGGCAACGGCCAGGGCCAGGCTGTTCCGGTAACAATTGGCGAGCATCCGGGGTTCATCCTGCGCTCCGCCCCGCCAGACCGGACCCACGGTATGGATGACGTATTTGGCCGGTAACTTGCCGGCGGTCGTGATCACCGCTTCCCCGGTCGGACAGCCCCCCTGCCGGCTCCGGATCCTTTGACACGCCGCCAAGATCTCCGGTCCACCGGCCCGGTGGATCGCGCCGTCGACTCCGCCGCCCCCCAAGAGGCTGCTGTTGGCGGCATTGACGATGGCGTCCGCCCGGATTTTGGTTATATCGCCCTGGATAATCTCGATCCTGTCTTTTCCTTTTATCTCTGACACCGGCTGCTCCCTCCCCGTGCCCCTATGCTCAAACTCTGCAGGAATAATGATCTCTACTCCAACCCCAAATAGGCGCTGATCTCCTGCGAGGCTTTGCGCGCTGTATCGAGGGATTCCCCCTGTTCCTCCCGGTAATCCTTGATGATGTTTTCGGTTCCGGAAGCCCGTTTCAGGACCCAAACGCCGCCGGACAAAACCACCTTGATCCCGTCGCCGATCACCAGCCGTTCAATCGTCCGCCCGGCAATCTTCTTCCCGGCCAGTAAGGACCGGACCTGCCCCGGATCGGCTGCCAACTGGGCGAGGCGGGCTTTTTGCTCCGGACGGGCCGGACGGTCCTCCCGTTCATACTGGTAGGGACCGTACTCCTCCTCCAATTCCCGATAGAGCGTGCCCAGATCCTTACCGGTAGCGGCCATAATCTCCATCATCAAGAGCACGGCGGCGATCCCGTCCTTTTCTGTCACCCATAAACTACCGTCCCGCCGCGGAAAAGAAACCCCGGCACTCTCTTCTCCGGCCAAGACATATTGCCCCTTGATCAAGCCAGCTACGTAATGCTTGAAGCCGACATTCACCTCGTAGGCGGGACGGCCGTAGCGGGCAGCGATCCGGTCCAGCAGGTGGGTAGTGCCGATGGTGCGCCCTACGCCCATCGCCGCCGGGAAAGCGCGGTGGGCAGCCAGATAATTAAAGAGCACACACAAAACATGGTTGGGGTTTAAAATCCCGGTGGCGTCTTCCCCCCCAAAACGATCGGCATCATTATCATTTGCCCCAATAAAGGGCACCTGCAAGCGGTCACGCATTCCCGCCACCGCCATCATCACGTAACGGGAAGAGGGATCCCCCCGGAGCTTACCATCCCAGTCGTAGGTTCGGTGGGAGGAAGTGGGATCCGGTTGGGGAAGGACCACTTCGATCCGGGTCCCATACATTTCGTTTACCGCCTCATAATAGCCATGGGCTGAACCGCCTAAGGGGGTAACGGCAAAGCGTTCCCGTTTGACCAGTTCCATATCGACCACGGCGCCTAATTCCCGGACATAAGGGGTGAGGAGGTCGATCTCGGCAACCATCCCCTTTTCCACGGCGGTCTGATAGGGCAGTCGTTTAATCGCCGCCGGATGCATCAGGTAATAGTTACTTTTTTCATCAATCGGTTTGGTGTTGGTATTCGGTCCCCCATCTAAACCGTTACTCTTATATCCGGCATCTTCCGGCGGATTATGGGAAGCAGTGATGATCACCCCTTCCACCCTTTCGCCCCGGGCGACCCGGTTCAGAATAGCGTGGGAGATGACCGGAGTCGGTGTGCTCCGCCCACCCTGATGGATTAAGACCTGGATTCCGTTACCAGCAAAGACTTCTGCCGCCGTTTCTTGGGCCAAATCGGAAGCAAAACGGACATCTTTCCCCATTACCACCGGACCAAGGGGTTTTGCGCGTAAAGGGGCGGGGAGAACCGGCCCGAAAGTACCATGTTCTTTCCGTAATTCCGCCAAAGCTTGAGTCATCGCGGCCACATGCTTTTCGGAAAAACCGGCGCCAATGGGGCCCCGGTGACCGGAGGTTCCGTTTTTAACCGGCTTCAATTCTTCCCGGGGGTTGTTGTACCATTCGCTAATCTGTGCTTTGGAATAGAGATCCTCGGGCCGGGCTTGCTGGCCGGCCAAGGGATGGAGCATACGCTGTGCCATTTATACGCCTCCTTGAGCATCGGTGCCTAAAAAACAGCTCTAGTTGTTCACCCGACTTTAATTTTTAAGCTTTTCTGTTTAGTATTTCCATTTCCATAATGAATTGAGAATTATTTCTTAGCCCAACAATTGTTTTGTTTTCTGCTTTTAAGCTGCCTCTCCTTCCCATCGCCACGCAAACAGGCTTAACAGTTCGTAAATATTGCTGTTTTCCCAGTTAAATGAGGGTTTATTTTTAAAATCATCACTAGGGCAGGGTTTTACACTAGAGTGAAAGGTGCAGGGGTAACCACCGCCGTCGGCCAGTTTTCTTCTTAAACCATTCCGTAAAGATTTACGGTCCCTTTGCAAAGCAGCCGCTTTTAACTGTTGAATAACCGAACTAACGCATTATTTCCTTTTTCATTTGAATTAGGCAGGAAAAAAGTATTTCATGTTTAATTATAATTTTAGAAACATAGTTGTCATATGTTCTTTTTGGCAAACGTTTGGGATAATATCTCTTAATCCGCAGTAATTTTCCTGATCTTAGTCCTTCGCACTAATCGCCACCTTGATAAGCTTGCCAAATCCAAGTTTAGTAGAAGAGAAATGGGGTGGTAGCGGGAAAAGAATAGTTCATAATTTATTTCAATCTTAGATGTTTCCCAAAAAAAATTGAAAAGGAAGGGGTAACAGATCAATGAAAAAATGCCTTATCTTATTAATGGTAGTTCTTCTAGCCCTTAGCTTAACCGGGTGCTTTGGTTGGTTCCAGAAAAAGGATGAGAACCTGATCGGTGTGGCCATGCCCACCCAATCACTGCAACGGTGGAATCAAGACGGAGCCAACATGAAGGCTAAACTGGAAGAAAAGGGTTACAAAGTTGACCTCCAGTACGCGAATAATGACGTTAACACCCAGATTCAACAGTTGGAAAATATGATTACGAAAAAGTGTAAAGTACTGGTTATCGCCTCCATCGACGGCTCGGCGTTGACCGAAGTCTTAAGAAAAGCGGCAGAGAACAACATTAAAGTTATCGCTTACGACCGTTTGATTATGAACTCCGAACATGTGGACTACTATGCCACCTTTGACAATTTCCAAGTTGGTGTGATCCAAGGTAAATACATCGAAGAAAAATTGGGCTTGAAAACGAATGCCGGTCCTTTCAATATTGAATTATTTGCCGGCTCCCCCGACGACAATAATGCTTACTTCTTCAATGGTGGCGCCATGAGTATTCTCCAACCGTATATCGACGAAGGTAAACTCATCGTCCCCAGTAAACAAACGGAGTTTACCACCATCGCCATTCACGGCTGGGATTCGGCTGACGCCCAAGCCCGGATGGATAACTTGATCACTGCCCATTATGCTGGTGGCCGTAAGCTTGATGCGGTCCTTTCTCCCAACGATAGCTTAGCCATTGGGATCGTCACTTCCCTCAAAAATGCGGGTTATGGTACCGCTGATAAACCGTTCCCGGTTATTACCGGTCAGGACTGCGACAAAGCCAACGTCATCGCCATGATCAACGGCGAACAGTCCATGTCCATCTTCAAAGATACCAGAACCTTGGCGGCTCAAGTGGTGGATATGGTGGAAGCCATCATGAAAGGGGAAGAAGCACCGGTCAATGATACCAAAACCTATAATAACGGTGTCAAGTACGTTCCGTCCTTCCTCTGCGAGCCGGTTTATGCTGATGTAAATAACTATAAGGAACTCTTGATCGACAGCGGATACTACACGGAAGCGGATCTACAGCAATAATCCAGAACAATCAGTCTCAAACTTTCGCAAGGAAACTGTTTTAATCATGAGGGGATTGGGAACCGGACGCCCGGTTAAACAATTCCTGAACATTGAAAAGACCACGGATTCTGGGCAGATTCAACACAGGAATCTGCCCAGAACCTCTAAACCATGGGAACATGAGCAAAGGGCGGGATTAAATGCAAACAATTCTTGAGATGAAAAACATCACCAAGAGTTTTGGTGGTGTTAAAGCACTCAGCAATGTCAATTTCCAAGTTACTGCTGGCGAGATCCATGCTCTGGTCGGAGAAAACGGCGCTGGGAAATCTACGCTCATGAATGTCTTAAGCGGCGTGCTTCCCTACGGGACTTATAGCGGAGACATTTTCTATAAGGGTAATCATTGTATCTTCAGAAGTATCAGAGACAGTGAGAAAAATGGCATTGTCATCATCCACCAGGAACTGGCGCTCATTCCTTACCTTTCCATCGGTGAAAACATTTTTCTCGGTAACGAACGGGCTAAATCCGGAGTGATCGATTGGGAAAGAACCTATTTAGAAGCGACCCAGATCCTAGAAAAGGTCGGGCTGCGTGATAACCCCCACATGCTCGTTAAAGACCTGGGGGTTGGGAAACAGCAACTGGTGGAGATCGCTAAGGCCTTGGCCAAAGACGTGCAACTTTTGATCTTGGACGAGCCTACAGCCGCGCTGAATGAAGAAGATGCCGATAACTTGTTAAAGCTTTTATTGGAATTGAAAAAATCTGGAATTACTTCCATCCTCATCTCTCATAAACTGCACGAAGTGATTAAAGTCGCTGATTCCATCACCATTCTCCGGGATGGGGCCACCATCGAAACACTCAAAGTCAACCACGATACCATCTGCGAAGACCGGATCATTAAAGGAATGGTCGGTCGGGAGCTACTGGACCGGTTCCCCAAACGGGCCCCAAGAATCGGTGATGTCTATTTTGAGGTTAAAAACTGGAATGTGGATGATCCCCTCATTGAAGGGCGTAGAGTAATCAAAGATGTCAACATCAAGGTGCATAAAGGAGAGATTGTAGGAATCTCGGGTCTCATGGGTTCGGGAAGAACCGAATTTGCCATGAGTGTCTTCGGGAAAGCTTATGGTAAAAATATTAGCGGACAAATTTTCAAGGACGGACAAGAAATCCAACTCAACAACGTCCAGCAAGCAATTAACAATGGTTTAGCCTATGTGACCGAAGACCGGAAAACCGCCGGTTTAATTGCCATTGAAGACATCAAACACAATATTTCCTTGTCTAGCCTGAATAAAATCAGTAAAAGATTGGTCATCGATGACAATCTGGAAAATAAAGCCGCCATGTCCTACCGCGAAAAACTTGATATCAAATCATCAAGTATTTATCAAAAAGTACAAAACCTCTCCGGAGGGAATCAACAAAAAGTGGTGCTGGCAAAATGGATTTTTGCCGCTCCGGATATTTTAATCCTCGACGAACCTACACGGGGAATCGACGTCGGCGCAAAATATGAAATCTATACGATCATCAATCAACTGGCCGAGGAGGGCAAAGCAATCATCTTTATCTCCTCGGAACTTCCCGAAATACTGGGAATTTGTGATCGGATTTATGTAATGAACGAAGGAAGAATCGTCGGCGAGCTCATGAAAGAAGAGGCGTCGCAGGAAAATATAATGAAATGCATTATGCAGAGTAATAGGGGGCGTTACTAATGGAAATTGGAAAAATGAAACCGGCTCAAGTTACCACGATTGGCTACACATTAAGGGCCAATATGCGCCAATATGCGATGCTTTTTGCCTTGATTGTCATTATGATCTTTTTCCAAATTGCGACAAACGGTGTTCTGCTTTGGCCAATGAATGTGACTAATCTTATTCTGCAAAACAGTTACGTATTAATCTTGGCCATTGGAATGACCCTCTGTATTTTAACCGGTGGTAATATCGATCTTTCTGTCGGTTCGGTGGCTGCTTTCACCGCTGCCATCATCGGGACACTAATTATCAACCATAAAGTCGATGTCACTCTGGCCATCTGCATCGGATTACTCATTGGTGTCGCGATCGGAGCCTGGCAAGGTTTCTGGATTGCTTATGTGCGGATTCCCCCCTTCATCGCTACCCTGGCGGGGATGCTTTTGTTCCGCGGGCTGACCAATACCATTTTAAAGGGGCTGACCTTATCGCCTTTCCCCAGATCGTTTCAGATGATTAGTTCCGGATATATCCCGGATTTTTTCCCTAATGTTTCCAACTTAAACCTGACGCCCATCGTTGTTGCGGTCTTGCTCTCGCTGCTTCTCCTTTATGTCCAAATCAGAAACCGTAAGAAAAAGTTTGAAAATGGTATGGAGATCATGCCCCGTTCGCTCTTCGTCACGCAGCTGGTCATTATGATCCTGGCCATCAACCTGTTTGCTCTGGCGTTAGCTGCCCATAAAGGGCTCCCGATCATTCTGGTGATTCTTGGCGTCTTAATCTTTATCTACCATTTCTTTACCACCAAGACCGTACCCGGCCGCTATATCTATGCGTTGGGTGGTAATGAGAAAGCCGCCGTCCTTTCCGGGATTGACACCAAAAAAGTACTTTTCTTTGTGTACTTGAACATGTCGGTGCTATCCGCCATCGCCGGAATTGCCTTTGCCGCCCGTACCAATTCGGCTTTTCCTTTGATGGGTAATGGTTTTGAAATGGATGCCATCGCGGCCTGTTTTATTGGTGGAGCCTCCGCCACCGGCGGGATCGGAACTGTAATCGGGACCATCATCGGCGCCTTGGTGATGGGGGTTCTTAATAACGGCATGTCCATTATGGGGATTGGGATCGATTGGCAGATGACAATTAAAGGCTTTGTTCTTTTAATGGCGGTCGCCTTTGATGTCTACTCCAAAAATAAATCAAAATAGATTTCGCCACCCCGCACAGATTTCTTTCTGTAAGCCGGTCCTTAAAGACAAAGAAAAAACCTGCTTTAAAGCAGGTTTTTTTGCGCCCTTATTTACCTGGCGAATCCATCTGGTCACCTGTCGCCCGTGCGAAAAATTGCCTTTGTCCGCAGTTGCCCAGCGGACTTACGAAAGCCAGTGTGCGCTGCTACCTAAAAGAAATTAGCAGCAATCAGGTTGATAATAATGATCGCTGGAACCACGTACTTGATTAACGGTTCCCACCAGTCTTGGACCTTAAGCTTCTCCGCACCGATGTTAACCTGTTCTTTGAATTTCTTGAAACCAATTCCCCAAACAGTGAAGAGACACATAATCAGGCCGGAGAGGATCAAAAAGATATTGGCGGAAACAACATCAAAGAAGCTGAACATATCCATCCCGAACCATTTGATGTGGGCCAGCGGGCCGCAAGCCAGCACGGAGAAGAGGCTCAGTCCGAAAGTAACAGCGATGCTAAGCCATGTAGCTTTCCCCCGGTCTTTACTCCGGTCCATTTTAAACAAGTCCATAATGGAACTGGAAAGAAACTCAGTAAAGGCGATGGCAGAAGTAATTGCGGCAATCAGGACTCCTACAAAGAATAGAATACCAATAATTACGCCGCCGGGCATCGTCGCAAAAACGCTGGGCATGGTTTTGAAGAGCAGGCCAAAACCGGCATCCGGCTGGACACCAACGGCAAAAGCGGCGGGGAAAATCACCAAGCCGGCCAGGAAAGCAAAACCGGTGTCCATGAAGACAACTTTAGTGATATCGGTGGGAATATCGGCGTCCTTCTTCAAATAACTTCCATAGACCCAACTGGCGCCTTGTCCAACGCCGATGGATAAAAAGACCTGTCCGATGGCAGCAACAATCGCGCTGAAACTAAGCTTGGAAAAATCCGGTTTCAGGTAAAATTTTAGGCCTTCTCCCGCCCCGGGTAAGGTCATTGAATAGATGGCCAGACCGGCAAATAAAAGAACCATCAGGGGCATGGCTACTTTCGCCACTGCTTCCACCCCTTTGACCAAACCCCGGACCACGATGACGCCAAGCACAATGAGAATAATAATTTCATAAATTAGGGTGACGCCGGTGTTGGCATAAAGGGAGTCAAACCAGATTGAAATTGCTTGCAGGTCCATGCCTTTGAATGTACCGGTCAGGAAAGCGACGGTATACTTTAAGACCCACCCGATAATCATCACGTAGTAGGAGAAGATCATAAGACCGCCGATGAAACCAAAGATCCCACCTAACTGCCAAAATTTATTCTTGGTTAGCTTGATATTCCCGGTAATCGGCGAACTTTGCGACTCCCGGCCTAAGTTATATTCCACAATCATGAGGGGGATCCCCATTACCACGGCCACCGCCAGGTAGACTAAAAGAAAAGCCGCTCCGCCGTATTGACCGGTAATATAAGGAAACCTCCATATATTACCTAAGCCAATACTCCAACTGGCCGCGGCAAAGATAAATCCAATCTTCGAAGCCCAGGATTCCCTCTTAACCGTCGTGGGAACTTCTGTCGTTTTGTTGATCATCCTTATATCCTCCTTTGGCAAATTTAGATTCCCGCGATAACCTCGATCTCAACGCGCAAACCACCAAAGATCTGAACGCCGGAAACACATAGCCGGGCCGGATAGTCGGTCCCGAAAAATTCCCGATAAACTTGGTTCATTTCATCAAAGTCTTTGCTGTCCGCTAGATAAACATTACATTTAAGAACGTGCTCCAGGTCGCTACCGGCTGCTTCCAACACCGCTTTAATATTGAGCAGCACCCTCCTGGTCTGCTCCGCAACTGTTCCTTGTTCTAACAATCCATTTATCGGGTTAATGGCAACTTGTCCAGAGAGAAAGAGAAAATTGCCAAAACGAACAGCTTGCGAATAAGGCCCTACTGCTTCCGGCGCCTGATCGGTGGTGATGACTTCCCGCACCTACATCCCCCCTTTCTTTCTATTCTTTATCACTTAGCCCATCGTTATTTTTGAGCTTGAATTTCTTCGATTATTTCCAAGAGACACTTGTCGGTTTCCACCATCCCCGGGTTGTTTAACTGCCCCAGCTTTGCAAAGGTGTGTTCAATGTTATGGGAGACAATTCCGTTCGCCGGAGGGATAAAGACTTTTTTCTTTGTCGCAAGGTACGCATATTCAATCGCCGTCGCCGTCGCCGTGCTTAGCTTGTAAGCGCAGGATTCCTTTGCTCCGTCGCAGACGATACCGGCCAGGGCGCCCAAGACCGAATGCATTGCGTTGACCATATCCGTATAGCTTCCATCCAACAGATACACAGTTGCCGCCGCCACACCGGTCGCCGCTGCCACCGAGCAGCCGCAAAAAGCGGTCATTCTTTTGATGTGACCCTTAATATAAACAGTAATCGCTGAACTGATCGCCAGCGCCCTGGCCAATTTAGTATCGTCGACCTTTAAAGTTTCCGCCGCCGCCAAAACCCCTAAGAAATTGGTTATCCCATGGTTGCCACTGCCCGCGATGGCCATAATTGGGACTTTTAAACCGATCATCCGGGCTTCCGCCGCGGCCGCCGTATACAACTTACCTAGCATCATGCCCGCATAGGGGAATTCTATCTCTTTGACCATCCCGGAAAGGGCGGCGCCCATGACGGCGTTTTCATTACGGATCCCTTCTTCAGCCGCTGCTTTGTTTATTTTGGCGTCTTCAAGCAAAAAGCGGAGTTCTTCAAGGTCGATTCCTTTGATCGTTTCAATCAGATCGCCAATTTTGTAATGAATAAGTTCATCGACACTCCCTTCCGTTGTGGCAATCGGTTTTTGGAAGAGAATTTGGTTGTTCCTACCCGTTTCGGTTATTTTGGAGTAATCCCCCTGGATTACTGTCCACGCCCGGCTTTGGACGTTGGAGACCTCCGCCTTAATATACAAGGGATCGGGAGCATTTTTTAAGTATGAGACTTCGACCCGGTTGTTTTTTAACAGCTCCTGAGCGGCCTGCACAATTTGGTCATCGACATAGTCAAGTAAACCGAGACCCTCGCCGGTCCACTCGGCTAAGTAAATACCTAAAGCCGCCGCCTGCAGTAATCCCCGCTGGTTGGTTCCTGGCACCCCCACACTGATTCCGTTCTTATAAACATTGGGACTAACCGCTACTTTAATCTGGTCTGGCTTTTCTCCTAATATGGAAGTAGCTTTCGCGACGGCTAGTGTGACTGCCCCCGGGTCAGTGCAACCGGTCGACTTTTCGATCTCCTTCTTCAGGACTTGAATCAGCAGCGCTTTGTCCATTCCTCCATCTCCTTTATCAATGAAGCAGTACAACCCAACTTCCCTGTTTGCTTCAATTATTTAATAAATAGATTAACGATCGGTTAAGGCTTTCCTCTGGAGTTCGATTCACATTGCCCGGAAGAATAATACTTTTGCTGTTATGTAGACATAAATAATCTTGGTTTTTTTAACTAAATTCTTACCTTTTATTACCTAACCCAATCCCCTCTCCAAGCAGTCACCCACGCTGGCTACCGCCCGCTTGAGCCAAATGCTGAAAATTCAACACTCGGTGAATCCACATGCCCAAGCCACGCTTGAATTGGTGGTTCATACCGACTATCGCCATATAAAAATAAGTAATTTAAACAAAGTCGGGTGAACAACTTAGGCTATTTTCTAAGTAAACAGCAATAAAAAAAACCCTGAAAGCTCAGGGTAATCGCGCACGCTGACTGCCGCCAGCACAACAAGGGATAAAATCGATCTCATTTCCACTCTCCGCCGGGGTTAAGTGGTTTATTAGTCTAATTCTTTATATTCGCTTGGACTTATCCCTTCATACTTACGAAACGCTTGACTAAAATAGTTCGGATCCGTATACCCCACCGCCGCGGCAACCTGGGAAACAGTAAGCCCGCTTTGGCCCAATAATTGCTTGGCTTTATCCATCCGGATGGCAATCAAATAGTTTTTAAAGGGAATCCCCACTTCTTCTTTGAAGAGACGACTAAAATAGCCGGGACTGATGTTAAGTTCCCGTGCTACCGTAACGAGAGAGATATCTTCGGCATAGTGTTCTAGTAAATAATTAACTGCTTTAGCCACCAATGGTTGACGGCTGGGAATTCCGATGTTGATTTGAGCATGAATCTTACTGACCAGGCGTTGTAAGTCCCGCTCCAGGTGAGTAACGGAAAACCAAAAGGAAGCGGGCTTGAGGACAGAAACCCCATTTAGCCACTGGCCTTCACTAATTCCCACCCGCTTCAGGGCGTTAACTAAAGTCTCCACCCATGTCCTCAGCACCGGATAACTATGATCACTCCAAGTAACCAGTAAGGACGCTAATTTATGCAACAACTCATCAATTTGGTCAGTTTCACCCCTGCGCACTAAATTGATGAGCTGTCGCTCCATGGTTCCGGGGTAATCATACTGATTCGTTCTTCTTTCTCTGACCGTCTGAGCATATTCGAGGATCCGCGCCTCCGGGTAAAAAATTTTATGGTTACATGCCATCATCGCCTGTTGGTACAGTTCGGATAAAGCCAATCCTGAACCGGCAAGCCCAAGGACCAGCTCCTGGTCAAAACGGCGGATGAAGCCCTCGGCCAGGCTAGTTAATTCCTTCTTCACCTCCGCTAAGTCATCTTTTAAGTAAGCAATGATCCGCTCTTCCATTACTTCCAATTTACTCCCCGGTGGCAACCCCGCAGCCAAAAAAGTCACATATTCCTCTAACTTGTCACCAGTCTCGGCAAAACCGGCGACCATGATCGTCGATGCACTAAAGCCTAGGTAGTCTTGGGCTTTACGCGCCCGGTCCGTCTCCAACAACGGCCAAACCGGGTGGGCGCCAGCCCCAACCCCAGTGTTATATTTATGCAAGGCTTCCCGCATCGTAGCTAAGAGCTGCTGCGGTCGGACCGGTTTGGAGAGGTAATGGTTGATTCCGAAAGACATTGCTTCCCGGGCGTATTCAAATTCGTTATAAGCGGTGACAATAATAATCTCCGTCCGCAACCGTTTTTTCCGGACATACCTAGCTACTTCAAGCCCAGATTTGCCCTTTAATCTAATATCCAACAGAATCAGGTCAGGCTTCCAAAAACTAATAACATCAAGCGCCTCTTCCACGGTTTCGGCCACTTTAACCCTTTCTCTGCCGTAGACTGCGGAAACTTCCTCCTTCAATCCGATTCTTTCATAAGGTTCATCTTCAATAATCAAAATTTTAGCCATTCTGCCCACCTCGGCCTAAATTTATGGGTAAACACAGGGTCACTTCCGTACCCTGCTGGGGTCGACTTTTGATCCCGAAACGATAGCGGTTCCCGAAAAATAGATCCAACCGTGCTTTGACGTTTTTAATCCCCATCCCGCTGGTTTGGACCCGGGAAGGTTCTACTTGCCCGTTTAAAATCTGATCCACCTTCGCCTGATTCATGCCAGCACCATTATCGATTATTTTTACTACTACTTCGTCACCGTCCCGCACCGCCGAGACGTTGATGTAACCTTTTCTGGGCAGCGGCTCTAGTCCATGGATTACCGCATTTTCGACCAAGGGTTGTAAGGAAAAGACGGGGATCACCGTATCTTCCACCGCTTTTTCCAGCCAGATTTCGGTTTCCAACTGCCCGATATACCGCATCCTTTGAATCTTCAAGTAACTTTCCAGGTGATGAAACTCTTCCCCAAGGGTACAACTGGAATTAGAGGTAGTATAGCTTCGCCGTAAAAGATCGGATAAATTATAAATAAGGTCGGCGGTCTGTTCTGCCTTTTCCTTTAAGGCTACCCGCGCCACCAAGTTAAGAGTATTAAAAAGGAAATGGGGACTAATTTGCGCTTGCAAAAACCGGAACTGAGTTTCCCGTAAATTCTTCTCCAGCTTAATCTTGTCCGTCAATTGCTTGGCCTGCAGCTCACCCATTTCCAGCTGGGTTTCGGTGATCGAGATATATTCAGCCAGCAAGGACAGGAACATCATCGTGGTCGCAACATCCTGTTCGTTTACTACTTTAACCTTTTTCCCGTAGGCAATGAGTTTTTCCGCATCTAACTCCAGTTCTTTTGCTTTTAACGGTAAAGCCGCTAAAAACTTGTTTTTTTCGTCCGCCATTAACATCTGCCCGCAGGTGACACTATAATTACATTTGCCATTGACCACGATCGGGATCGTAACCATCGTTAAGCCCAAATAACATTGGGATATTCTTGGCATTAACTCTTCCTCCGCAACTCCGGCCAAATTATTACATTCCATACACTTGGGGCCGCCTTTTTCACTATTAATCACATACTTGCAAAATTCCGAAAAAATGCTCAAGTTAAACGGAAGCACCGATCGCCCTTCACTATCCATAAACGAGATGGAATGTCCAGTGACGGAGACAAAGGTCTGATTCACTTTTTCCATCATTTTGACGATATTCAGCTGCGACAAAATAAAATCCCCCCCTTACACCAGTGTTCCGGGATCCATTACTAAAACCTTCTGCGGCCCGTCAAAAATCCCTTTTTTCGGTTTTCCCTGTGATCGACGGATGATCAATCGAAGATCATCTTGGCGGCTCTTTTCGTGATTTGCGTTCGGGAAGAAAGCGGCCCATGGCGGGCACAGACAAAAAAACAGCAACCGGAATCGAGCCGGTTGCTGTATATATTAGGCTGTAGGCTGGCAAGAATAGCATCCCAAATAGGGCTTTTGGGGTTAGCCTTTTATACTTTATTTAACTCAAAACAATATATTGATCAGCTAATCCAAGTTAAACACGAATCTTGTTTGGAATCCTTTGTCATGGTTATAACGGAAAAAGCCTTAATCAGCTTGAATAACCTATTTCAAAGTAAAGGTCACATGCGCCGTGACCCGGATCTGTTCATTTCGGGTAGATGTGTCATGGATCCCAGCGGCTTCAACCCGGGTGGAATAGGGTTCGGTAATCTGGAACACCCCCGAGCGGACCGAGACGATCTTACCAATCTTCACATCGGTCTGTTCCACCATTTTTTCCGCCCGTTCCCGGGCATTTTTGGTCGCTTCCCCCACCAGTTCCTTTTTGAGTTCATCGATGCCGGAATAAAAATATTCCAGATTGGAGTTGATTGTTCCCCCGTCCAGCAGTTCGACCGGATCAAGCGCCATCTTTTCCACCGTATCCACCTGATCGGTTATGACATAAATCGTTTGTTGGAAATGATATCCTCGAAAAATCCGCGCTTCCGCTGTATAATCGTACTCTTTATAAACTTGGGCTGGTTTCAGGGTAATACAATCGCGACCGATCCCTTTTGTTTCAAGTAAAGCGAAAAGATTTTCCCGGATCGCCTTCAACTTTTCATAACCTTCGGATAAGTTATTCCCCAAAACATCCTCTTCAATGTTGAGTGTCCATTTTACCTTGTCCGCTGCAAAGTTTTTGGAGGCCGCCCCGACCACACTAATCGTCTGTCCCGGGCTTTGCGCCCGGTAAAAAAAGGAACCAAAGATGACCGCCGAAATGATTAATGAAACCCCAATGATCAAGCCTACTTTAGTGCCAGAATTCATTTCTCTTCCTCCCTCGATAATCTCCTTAGAAAAGAGCTTAAGTTGTTCACCCGACTTTGCTTAAATTACTGCTGGATACGGTCGGTAGTCGGTATGAACAACCACTTCAAGCGCCTTCGGGGCCTGCGGACTCTCCTGGCTTTCAAATTCATCATCCGGCTCAAGCGGGCGGTAGCCAGCGTAAGCCACTACCTTGTCTTTGAAAAAAGCAGCGGAAATAAGCGTACGATCCCCTTTTCATGAAATACTTGATCAGGCTACTTTTTCCTCTATGCATTTCCTGGGAAACCCTTCGCCAGTCCTCCTAATTATCCTCTATGCTTCGAACGCTTCCTGTTGGATTTTGGTGTCATTCTTTGGATCAATAATCCCAAAACAATATTGGGTTAAACCCCTTTTCCTAGGCGCAACGAAAAAGTTTTTTGGAGGATAAACTATTTTATTCGCATCATGATTGATCCGACCGGCAAAAATTAAAGAATGGTAAAGCAGGGGATGATGAGTTAAGAAGGACACCAGCGGCTCACACCGAGCGCACCGCTGGCCCCGGCTCGGTAAATACTGGTCGAGGAAGGTCGGCGAAAAAATAAACCGATTCTTAATACGAATCGGGCTGATAAAAGAGGAAAGTTGGGAGAAATAATGAAAACAATGGTGAACCGGAATAAACCTTCTTGGTTCATTAGAAGTGGTGGTCGCAGAGACCAACCCGATTAAAAAACAAAGGAGCTGTTGGTCTTGGGGAAAAAAGACTATCTTCAGGCCGTGATCATCCTCTCGGTTATGTACGTTGCCACGCAGATGTTATCGGACATTACTAGTTTAAAGATCATCTCATTGTTTGGCTGGAGCATGGATGCAGGAACCTTAATTTATCCAATTACCTTTACCTTGCGCGATCTCGTCCATAAAGTGGCTGGCCTAAGAGTAGCGCGTCTGCTGATTTTTCTTGCCGCCGGGATCAACCTCTTCATGGCCGGGTTGTTTTGGCTGGTCTCCATTTTGCCCCCGGATCTGTCCGTTGGTTGGCAAACCGAATTTGGGCTGGTTTTATCCCCGGTTTTCCGTATTACGCTTGCTTCCATTATTGCGGAAGTGATTGCGGAATTAATTGATGGACAAGTCTACGAAATCTGGGTAAAAAAGTTTAAAGACCGCTGGCAATGGGGGCGAGTCTTAGCTTCAAATCTGATCAGCGTGCCAGTGGATTCCTTCTTATTTGTGCTGGTTGCCTTTTTTGGTGTGCTTCCCTCTCAAGTCATGCTCTCTATTTTTGCCACGAATGTTTTTCTCAAATTATTGGTGGCGTGTTTGTCGATGCCCGCCATTTATCTTGTCCGTGGCGCCAAACCGACTTCTTAACCACGTTCATTCGCCGATAATCTTTATCAGGACCCTTTTCCGCCGCCGCCCGTCAAATTCCCCGTAAAAGATCTGTTCCCAAGGGCCGAAATCTAATTTGCCCCCGGTGACAGCGACCACTACTTCCCTCCCCATGATCTGCCTTTTCAGGTGGGCATCCCCGTTATCTTCTCCGGTAAGGTTGTGGTAATACTGGGAAGTGGGTTCATGGGGAGCCAACTTTTCCAACCAGTTCCGGTAATCCTGCCATAAACCCCTTTCATGGTCATTGATAAAGACACTAGCCGTGATATGCATCGCATTGACCAGGCATAAACCTTCCTTGATCCCACTTTCCGCCAAGGCTGTTTCCACCTGGTCGGTGATGTTAATTAGCTCGACCCGCTCTTTTGTGTTGATGACCAGTTCTTTTCGGTACGACTTCATGCGATCACCTCATTTATAATTCTTATCAACAGTATGGTAATTCTGCTTTCTTCTCTCTTTCCCTCGTTAGCTTTTCATCCCGCCAATAAAAAATCCGCCCTGAGGGCGGTTGACCTGTTTTTCGCTCCGATCGGATCTCCCTAATATTGGTGAAGCTTTCAAAGCTTTACCTTCATCACCGTCGAATGGGGAGTTACTTTCCCCGGGTAAAGATGGAGTATTTACTACTTGTAGATTTTTCCGCTCCGCTCACCGCAGGGAAAAGACTTGTTCCCCGGCCACATAGGTCATTAATACATGAAAATCTTCATCCCACAAGACCAGATCCGCATCCATGCCCGGGGCGATGTTCCCTTTCCGGTTTTCCAGCCGGAGGATGCGGGCCGGATTGACGGTAGCCAACTTGATAACTTCCTCAAAAGGGAGTCCTGTATTCCGCCGGAAATTGGCGAGCGCCCGGTTCAGCACTAACGTACTCCCGGCTAAGGTACCATCCGGCAGACGGGCTTGACCGGCTTTAACCTGCACCGCCAGACCGCCCAGCTCATATGTGCCGTCCGCCAAAAGACAAGCCCGCATCGCATCAGTAATCAAAACCAGTCTCTGCTGGCCTTTCATTTTTAGAACCAGTTCTTGGACGGCCGGCGCCACATGAATATCATCGGCGATCAATTCACAATCTACCGGTTGTAAAAGAGCCGCCCCGACGGCGCCCGGGCGACGATGGTGGAGAGGGGGCATTGCGTTAAACAGGTGGGTGACATGGGTAGCACCGGCATTCATCCCTTGGACCATCTCTTCGTAAGTGGCATTGGTATGACCAAGCGAGACCACAACCCCGGAGGCAACCATTTTTTTGATGAACGCTAAAGCCCCTTCGATCTCCGGGGCGACCGTAATCAGCCGGATCACCTCCAGATAGGGCTGGAGCCAAGCCCACTCCGGCGGGATAATATAACGTTCATCATGGGCCCCTTTATACTTTGCATTGATAAAAGGACCTTCCAGATTACACCCTAAGATTTGCGCGCCGGGGCCGCAGCCCCCGGCCATGGCCGCCTTAATCCGGCGCAAGGCCTGTTCGATCCTGGTTCTTTCCATCGTGATCGTAGTGGGCAGAAAAGCCGTGACCCCGGTCGCTACCAAATGACGGGCCATTTCTCGCAAAGCCCGCTTGTCCTCATCCATCACATCATAACCGGCGCAACCATGGATGTGAAGGTCAATAAATCCGGCGGACAGATAGGCGCCGCCCCCGTCCACCACTTCCAAGCCGGGGCCAAGCCGGTTTTCACCGCTAATTTCCCTGATTCTTTGGTCAAATACTATTCCTTGGTGTTCTTTAATCCCATCTGCGGTGACTAATTTAATGTTCTTAATTGCCTTCATCACACTAAACTCCCTAAATCCACCATATTGATTAATGATTTACGGGCGGCGCTCCCATTACCTAGCCGCATTCTCCTTTAAGCACCTTTTGGTTCGCCGCATGGATCAGGCGTTCCTCTTCGGTGACGAAGACAACTTCCGTTCCTGCCTTTAAGTGGCGGAGATAATCAATGGTCCCCTCCACCTCTTCAAGAGTTAAGTTTTTAGCATGACCGGCCATCAGCTGCTGTGGCCGGTATTTTTTATACTCCTCCAAAGTCCGGAGGTAAGCGTCAAGCTCCGGATCTTCCACATAAACCAGGGGCCGTTCCAGATTATCACCCACATAGAGGAGACGGTCCTCATGGTCAAAAAGGGAAATACTGTCGGCGGTATGACCGGGGCTGTAAAAGAGTTCGATCCCATCCTCCGGAAAGAAAAGCCGCTGCTCAAAGGTGATGGTTGGTAGTCGCCGCTCTACCCTCCCCCGGCGGTAATTTCCGTATCTCGCCAACTCCTGCTCCCACCTTGCCGCCAACAACTCCCGGCAGCGCCGGTGGCTAACCACTTCCCCTGTAAAAGCACAGTTTCCCCAGACATGATCCCAGTGGAAATGGGTATTAACCACCATCACCTCCCGCCCTTCCGGCATATCCTGTAGAACCGGTTCCATGCTCAGGCTACCGCAGAAAGTATCGATCACCCAGACCCGCCGGGCAGTTTCGATCACGTACACGAAAGTCGCCATCGGCAGATCGGAAAAATGGTAAGCAGTCGCCCGGGTGGTTATCTTTTCTTTAGCCAATCCAATGCCCTCCTTCTTCTTCCTTCCGGAATGATCAGCGCGCCCCTGTTGTTTTCCCCTGTTTTATTTTTTTGAAATAATTATTTTCCCGCAAGCAATTACCTCCTGCATTTTTTGGGAATAAACTCCATATAATAAGTAGGCTAATCGCTTTGAAACTGGGCTTTACCACATTTTTTAGCTAATTCTGACAAAAAATTGACCAAAAACAAACCAGTGCGGAAAATTCAATCTTCTTTTGCATCTTTTTTCTCCCGGACGCATATTATTTAGTAACTTGCCGGTAGTCGCTGACTCCGGCTTCCGCCAGAAAAACAGTTAACGGGGGATTTCCATGAAAAACCGTGTTCATCTATGGGTCTGCCTGATCTTCACAGTAACGTCTTGTTTGATCGCGCCGGCGGCGGCACAGGAACCGCAAATCTTAACCTTTCCGGCCGTAGCGGCGGTCACCGAAACCGGTCGCACCTTAACCTTTACTCTACCGGGAGCCACCGCATCAGCCGTTAGTTTTCATTGTGCCGGCCTAGTGGAACCGGTAACCGGCAACCGGATTAACGGGGACCGTCTTACTTTCTCTTACGGCCAGAAAAAGGTTGGCCCCAACCAAGTGCTCACCCTGAATACGAAGCCAACGGGAAAACCAGAACCAGACAGCGCCCGGGAATTTGGGCTGCAGATTACTTTTCTCCCTTCCGATCCCCCAGGTGAATACGGGGGTATCATCGAGGCGGTTCTTCATGATTCAACAGAACAGGCGGAACGGATCCCCCTTTGGGTGAAAGCCCGGGTTTTACCCTGGATTAAGGTGGAAACAGCTTCGGTCCAACCTTTCGCAAGGCCCGATCCGGTTCTTTCCCTTACCGAGCATAGTTTAGAGATTAATGAACCGGTCAAAGTTTTCCTTGCTTCCAACGCGCCCTGGCGCCTGTACCTGAGAGCCGGGATGGCCATCCCCGATCAGGACCGCAGTCTCCTTCTCCATATTAAGATTGGGCACACCGGTCAAGGAGGGGAAGAACAAAAAACGCTCCTTGTTAATGGCCCCTCCCAACTGGTCGCTACAGGCCCGCCCACGGTAGTTGGTGATGGTTTGGCGCCGGCCAATTATTGGACAGAGCTTTATCTTTCCGCTTTCCTTGCCGATTGGCGCCAATACCCCACCGGAAATTATCCGTTAACTTTCATTTTTTCCGGTGAAACCATTAACCCCTAAGGGATAAACCAAATTGGTTACACTCCGGTAGGTGGCGCGCATTAACCGGTTTGTAATAAATAAATGAATGCGAGGTCGATACGATGAGGAAATCAATTGCTCTTTTACTGACCCTGGCTCTCCTGATGCTCTCCACCGCTGCATTCGCCCAATTCGGCGGCAATCCGCCTCCTCCATGGTGGGATCCCCAATGGAAGGATTATGATAATCACCGGTGGGATGATGGAGAAGTCAGTTGGACAAAGGTGGATGAAAAATACGTCAATATTCCCTGGATTGACCGGGATAACGCCCTCCTTGATGAGAACAATCCGGCCCGGGCTCAATCCGTGGAGATGGCTCTTCAAACCCGGGCTTATATCCCCTGCTATCTCGAGATGAAAGTCACCGGGAATGAAGGTCAGACCATATTACAAAGCTTTGGGCCTTTGGCGACTCCCGTAGAGAATCCCAACGGTTATCTCTTAGCCTTTGATAATGAAATCGGCGGTTTTGTCGATGAGTTCTGGAATTCGCTGGGGCATGGACGTAATGCCGAAGTCAACTTTACGGAAGGCTGGAGCAATGTGTATATTCAAGGTTGCGACGTCTTCAAGGTTGAAGTTTACGCCAATGACGATTATAAGTACGAAGTTCAAGCCGGCCCCCTCACCCCCTATGATGCCAATACCGAAGCGTGGGAAGCCGTTGACCAACTTAATCTCCAGATGAGATATAAGTTTGGTGAGTACGGATTATATGGCCAAACCCGCACCTTTGATCAGCCGGGCGAAATTAAGGAGATTGCTGTCATGGACGCCTGTGAAGAATTAACCGTTTACCATCAATTCCGCGTCCCCTATTCCCGCAATATTGCCCACGGCCGCTATGACGGGGAAGTAATCTTCCGCGCCTATACGCTCTAAACCACTACCATTTCGATTCTTGTGTAATCCGGCTGGTGTTCGCGCCGCACCAGCCGATCTTTACTATCTGTGAGGGAGGAACGGACGATGGATAAACGATCCCAACCTAAGTTTTTATGCCGCCTGGTTACAGTGGCCTTGGCCCTAACGCTTTTGGCGTCAAACGTTCACGGAGTCGCCCGGGTCGAACCCAGCAAATTCCTTTTTACTTTGGAACCGGGCGAACGCATCACCGATGCGATTAAAGTGACCAATACCCAAGCGACGGCGGCAGAATATACAGCCGTCATTTATGATTGGACCCTGGATGACGAAGGGCGCCTGGTAACCTCACCCGCCGGCAAACGGGCAGATACCCTCGCCGGTCTGATTAAATTTAACCCCCGCCGCTTTAAACTGGAACCAGGCCAAAGCCAGTATGTCCGTTTTACCCTAACCGCCCCCAAAGACGGCGACTGGCTGGAAAGAAGGGGAATCATCTTTTTTGAGGAAAGCCGTCCGCCGGAGGTGAATGCGGTTGGCTCGACCGTCGTCATCCAAGTCGGGGCTACTGTTTATCTAAGCTTTACGGAGACAGTCAATTCTTTTCGCGCCTATGGCCTGAAAATCCAAACCGGAGCGGAAGGTCCGCCCGCCCTCCTCCTTGATCTGGCCAATGAAGGGCAAGCCCATATTCGCTATCAGGTTACCTACAGGATCACCGGGGAAAACGGCGGTCTTTTGGAGGAAAATGCCTGCGGGGAGCAGCTGATCCTACCAGTCAGCCGGCGCCTAGTTAGCTTTCCCTTTACCAACACCCTGCCGACGGGTGATTACCAGATTGAAGTCAAGATTAGTTTTAGTGGAACAAACCAAATTCTCTCGCGCGTCGTCCCGTTTTCCATACCCTGAGTTCGTCTTCTTCGCTGACCGGAGATAGGGGGAATCAAATTGTTAAAAAGAAGCAATTATTCTTATTACCTTAAATTGCTAAGCGCCGTTATGATCTGCTTCTTCCTTTCGTTAAGTACCGGGGCGCAAGCTTTCGGCCAAGAAGCCGTGGCCTTGGAGACCAGCATTGCCCTATTGGTAATTAAGGCAGGAGATACCATCTACGTCCAGGATCCCTTCTTTGAACTTCTGGATCTGGGCACGCATCTTTTGGTCCCGGTGAACCGGCTGACGACCAGCCTTAACCTGGATCTGTCTTATTACCGGAACGAAAAAAAGCTGGTGCTTACCAATAAGCTTAACCAAAAGAATGCCGAAGTTCTTTGGGAAGAGGAACTTTACCGGATCGACAATCGGCTGTTCTTAAGCAAAGAACCACCGGTTTTCTTCAGAGGTAACGTCTTTGTCAGCCTTCCCTTTTTGGCCTCCTTCCTTGAGGCCGAATTGGACTGGGATTTTCGTTATCAAGCCCTCACCCTGAACGTAAAAGAGGGTTTACTCAAAACAACCCCCTCGACCACGAGGCCCGAATTTATGGACGAGAGCGTGAAAAATGAACCGCCGCCCCAAGAAGGGCCGCCCTTTGCCTTAAGCTCAGTCCGGTACAAATTTGGGCTGGAGCACCGGAAGGAGGAGCCTGCCGCCGAAAGCTTGGACGGACTCTTCAAATTACGGTTGGATGGCTATTCCGGAGAGTGGGCCCTTTCCGCCGCCGGTGGGGTTAAACACAACTTTTTCAACCAGGTTCTAACGCCCGAACTATCCCTCTTACGGGCAGAATACCACAAAGATAATGAGTTAATCATCATCGGCAATGCCGAGGCCGAGTTGGAGAAGACCTTCGGCAAAAAGGAGATCTGGGGCGCTTTATATATGACCCCTGTCTTCCAGTTTCGTAGCGAATTATTTGCCTATACCAACGTGTCCGGTCCAGTGGAAGCTGGCGACCAAGTCCTTCTTTATCTCAATGAGCAGCTCTGGGAGACCCAACAATATAATACCAACGGCACATACCTTTTCTATGATGTGCCTTTACAGATTAACCGGGTAAACCGCATCCGGGTCGTGATCCAAAAGGAGAATGGAGAGTCTTTGGCAACTGTCCGCGAGATCGCAGCTACCCCCCGGATTTTACCGCAAGACCGAAATGAACTGATGGTCGCTTCCGGTCTTTACCGTAAAACCGCCATTCCCGAATGGGAAGGCGCCATGGTCGGCTACCGACAACAGATGGCCCTAACTGAAAACATCACCTTCGGCCAAGAAACAGCCGTCTCCGCTCCTTACGTCAAATTCCCCGAATATAGTTTTATCGGCGCCGACACGGGAGTGGCTTTTCGCCTCAACAAAAACCTTGTTTTTACCCTCGACTGGTTGGTCGGGGGGGAAATCACGAAAGATGTCCACACCGGAATTGAATCCTCCCTTTTGTACTGTTTAGAAAAGGGTTTCTACGAAGGTGTGATCTACTATATACCGGCGCCGGTGACGAAAGGGGTCAAAAGCCGATCCGGCCAAGGAACTTTGGTCCGTTCCGAGCATGAACTCCAAAATAATCTGCTCCTCAACACCGAGGGGTATTTATCCAAATCCACACCGGAATCCAGTCCCTGGTCCTTAGATGGCGTTAACCTGACCCTGACCAAAAAATACGGTGCTTATAACCAAAACAGTCTGGCCGGGCGGGTGGGGAAAAAGTGGCTGACCCAAGAGGTGGCAACCGACCACTACAAAGCGGATCAAACGAGCGGCGCCGTTAAACATATCATTCGGGAACGGTCTGTTGGCGCCAGTACGGAAGGGGAATTGGTGAAGACCAAGTATTTTTCGAATAACGACGGCCCTTATCATCGGCTTAATCTGAACGTCAACACCGATTTCACTTTGGCCTTGACCAATAACTTCCTCTTTGGTCTGGCTTTGGATACGATCAATACTTGGCAAGAAGAAACCTACAGAGGCCTATACCTCTTAGGAGAAACCGACGCCAAATGGAGCTTAACTGATGACACCCTTTTGTTCGGAAATATTACCCTAGAAAGCAGCAAAGACCCACAAAGGGAGCCTTCCTTCCACCTTAAACAATTCAAAACTGGCCTCGGCCTGCAGCATTTTTTCACCCCGGAACTAAATATCTACGCCGAAGCCAACCGTGCACGCGAGTCGTATCGAGTTGGTGGTGATGATTACCGCTATACCACCGTCCGGTTGGGAGTAAATTGGTATACCACGGACCGGACCGGAATAATCAGGAGCCAAATCGGTTACCGCTCACCGGTGGGGAGCCGGGTCTCCCCCCAATGGTCCTACCGCTTAACCTGGGAGAAATACCTGCCTTCCGCCTTTTTACTGGAACTCGGCCTGGAGCGCCTCTTTGACGGGATCTGGGACCAAAACCCGGAGCAGATTATCCGTATCTCGCTCAGCCGCGCCCTTAGCTTTGCCGACGGCAAGGTCAAACCCTACCGCTATACGGAAGATGATCTGTCCGCGCGGGTTGGCGGGGTAGTATACTTGGATATCAACGCCAACGGCCGGTTTGATGAAGGGGATAAAGCCCTCGCCGGAATTAAGATTCTCGCCGACGGACGACTCGCCATCTCCAATGAGAAGGGGGAATACATGTTCGCGAATTTAACCCCCGGTATTTACCGCGTGGATTTCCATCTTCCCTCGTTACCGGCGAATTACACCCCGGTCACCGGGCCCCAGTTAATCCGGCTCCGGGCGCAGGAAAACTTCTTTATTGATTTTGCGGTCACGGTTAATGGTTCCATCAGCGGTCTGGTCTTCCTTGATACTAATGCCAACGGACAATTCGACGCCGGTGAAAAAACCTTATCCTGGGTTGAAGTGATCCTTGATGAAGGCCAGCAAAAAGTCTTTACCGACACGGACGGCACCTTCTACATCGAAGGGGTCTCCCTGGGCGCCCACACCCTTACTCTAGACCCGGATAGTCTCCCGGCCGGTCTGACCGTTTCCGGTCATGACGTTAAAACCCTGACCCTAACTGAAGCCGAGTTGGATGTGGCCGCGGTTCTTTTCCCGTTGGTTAAGACCGATTAATAAAGCCGCTTGACGGTAAACTTTACCGGACCTTCAGGCATAACCTTTATTCGCCGTCCAAAGCACCCGTTCCTCATTAACAAGGGGGGTTCATCGATAAAATTAAGGCAGTGTTATTTCAGGCACTGCCTTTTATTTCTTCCCATACCGGTATAAGAGATCATAATCGGTCTCCAAATTCTCCATTTTCTTGCTGAACCAAACTCGCGCGTCATCTAAAGCTTTGTTATAGATTAACGTGCCGAGGTTATTAAGAAAAAAGTCTAATATGTTTTCCGCGGCGATTACCCCGATGGCTTCTTCCCTTTCCTGATCAAAAAAGGTTTGCACCTCCCGAACCAGGAGTTTCTTTTCTTCCGGAGCAAGATTGATTGCCATCCCCATCCCTCTTTCCACAGTGATTGGCGCATCCTAAAACGCCCACCAGTGCTCTAACTTGCCTTTACAAACATTAGCACCCCAAAAGGTGACAAAATTCTTCCGGGCAAAAAACAGCAAGTGTCGCTGCTCTCCAGGTAACACGGGGGTTATCGGCAGCGGTCCCTACCCCGACGACCCGCATCCCGGCAGCCAAGGCTGCTTCCACCCCGGCATCGGCATCTTCAACAACCACACAATGGGCGGGGGCAACCCGTAGCCTCTCCGCTGCCAGCAAAAAAACTTCGGGGTCAGGTTTGCTTTTCGTAAGGTCATTCCCATCAACAACCACATCAAAGTAGTCTTTTAAACCAATCCGTTCCAGAATTAACGGTGTATTCTTACTGGAAGAACCAACTGCAATCTTGATCCCCTTTTTTCTTAGCTTTGTCAAGATTACCATAACCCCGGGCAAAATGCAATCGGGTGTCAACTCCTGAATCAGCTGACGATAATAAGCGTTTTTCCGATTGGCCAGCGCTTTGATTTCCTCCGGATAATAGGTCCGTTCCGCCTTTTCCAGGATAATCGCCAAAGAATCCATCCGGCCGACGCCCCGTAACCGCCGGTTGATCTCCGCATCGAAATAGATGCCTTCCTCCCCGGTCAATTTTTTCCAGGCCCGGTAATGGCAATCATCCGTCGCCACAATAACCCCATCCAGATCAAAAATAACCGCTTCCGTCTTCATTGTCAATCCTCCTCCGGTCCACCTTGATCTGATGGCACATGCCAAGGTTCCGCACCGAGCATTTTTTCCTCGGTAAAGTGATAGATAACGAGAGGATCGCCCTGTAGCAACTGGTAAGCGGCCCCGTTCCGGTCCACAGTTACCCTGATTTTCCTCCCCCGGTAACTTACCTGAAACCTGTATCCTTGCCAATGGGCAGGTAAATAGGGGGCAAAACTTAAGCGGTCACCGCAAACCCGCATCCCGGCAAAACCATAGACCACACCCATCCAAGCCCCCCCCATACTCGCCGTGTGAATTCCATCTTTCGTATTGCCATTATAGTCATCCAGATCCAAACGAACCGTCGCCCTAAAGTAATCATAAGCCTTCCCATGATAAGCAGGAAGGCGGCTGACAGTGCCGATTTCAGAAGCGACAATACTGAAGATCGCGGGCGAAAGGGAGGAGTCATGGGTGGTCAGGGGTTCATAATAGTCGTAGTTTCGTTTCTTCTGGTCGGTGGAGAAATAATGGCCAAGCAAAAACAAGGCCAGTACCACATCGGCTTGTTTGCAGACTTGGGCCCGGTAAAGGAGTAAAGGATGGTAATGAAGGAGTAAAGGAAACTTCTCCGGTGGAGTCGCTTCCAGATCCCAAACGGGTTTATCTAAAAAGGTATCATCCTGGGCCAAGATCCCCCGGCTCGGATCATAGGGAAGATACATTTCTTCCCCTGCTTTCATCCAGAGGCCAACCTCTTCCGCCGTCAGACCGATTTTAGTCGCTAACCTCCGGTAAACGGCGGGAGCATTCTCCTTTAGCCAGATGGCGATACGGGCGGCAAAGGACAGATGTTCTCTGACCATCAGATTGGTGTAACAGTTATTATCCACCAAAGCCGTGTATTCATCAGGTCCGGTGACAACGTTGATACAGAACCGTCCATCTTTACGGGGATTAAAAAAACCCACCGCCATCCAGAACCGGGCGGTCTCAAAGAGAATCTCCGCGCCATAGTCCGTTAAAAAATCCCAGTCTCCCGTGATCTCCACATATTTTTGGATGGCATAGGCAATATCGGCATTGATATGATACTGGGCGGTTCCCGCCGGAAAGAAGGTGGAACACTCCCCGCCTCCAATCGTGCGCCATGGGTAAAGGGCCCCCCGGGAAAGACCAATCTCCCAAGCCCGCCTGCGGGCTTGGGCCAATGTACGGTAGCGGTAAAGTAATAAGGCTTTAGCCACGGCTGGATTGTAATTAAGAAAGAAAGGCATGATGTAGATCTCCGTGTCCCAGAAATAGTGCCCTTCATAGCCTTCGCCGGTCAACCCTTTGGCGCCGATGCTGGTGAAGCCGTCGGTTCCAGCCGCCTGCAGCAAGTGAAAGGCGTTAAACCGCAGGCCTTGTTGTACATAATCGTCCCCTTCCACTTCAATGTCGGCCTGCTCCCAAAAGGCGTCGAGAAAAGCTTTTTGTTCTTGACACAAATGCGCAAAGCCGTCCCTTTCCGCTGCTTTGGCCCAAGTTTCGGCCGCAGCCATCGGATCAGTTCTGGCCTCCCCCGGGCGGACAGTTAAATAGGCTAAATATTTATAAAGCCGTACCGGTTTCCCCGCTTCCGCGGTAAATTCATAGCTGGCCCCGATCATTAACGGCCGGGTAATCGTCTCCACCTTGCCCAAGGGGCCGTCGGTTTGGTTGCGCATCGCACAAGCCAAATAAAGACCGGATTTCTTCGTCCTTTGCCCGAGGATTCCCCCTGTGGAATCGATCTTGCGCTTTTCCACTTCCAAACTTCTTCCTTTCAAAGCTGAGCCGACCCGGGGATCCTTTTTCATTTCCAGATTCCGCACATCGCCATCAAGGGCGGAAAAGAGGCGGATCTTTCCACCAAAATTGAGGGGGGTTACTTCATAAGCGATGGCGGCCACTGGTTTTCTGGTTAATGAGACTAACCGGGTGATCGCCAGCCTCACCTCGCGCCCGGCCGGCGACCGCCAGACCAGAGCACGACGTAAAACCCCATTTCTAAGATCCAGTGTTCTCCGGTAAGCCAGCAGCTCACCGGTGAAGAGCTGAAACTCCTCCTCTTCCAGATAAAGTTTGATCAATTTCCCGTTGGTAATGTTCAGCATGGTCTGGCTTTTTTCCGGATAACCGAAGGCGGCCTCCGGATATTTCAGAACTCCCGTCTCATAAAAGCCATTAATATAAGTCCCTTCCACGCTGGTTCCAGCCGGCCCGTTATAGCCTTCCTCAAAATTACCGCGTAGCCCCAGATAACCATTGCCCAAAGAAAAAATGGTCTCATTCCGTAAATTATGCGCCGGTGAAAATTGCTCTTCGCTAACTTCCCACGGGGACACAGGATAAACCGGCGTCACTTCTTCCGGTCGCTTTTTCAAGATGCTTCTCCTTTGCCATGCTGATTGATGGTTACCCGTTCGGGTTAGGTATCTTGGGGGACGGGTCCGGATTGAACACCCGGACCCGTTTCTTCCCTTGGGATTTATCGCTTGTTATCTTCGATATATTTCGCCCATTTTTCCAAAGTCGGTTTGACGGGCTCACCTTCGATCACACATTCCCGGAAAGCTTCGTTCATAGCCTTTTCCACCGCGCCGTAGTAGACCAGATTAGGCCGGGCCTCGGCGTTGGCCAGGGCTTCATTGATCGCGTCAAAGTAGGGTTGTTGCCAGGCGGCTACTTTTCCGTAGGCATCGCTCCGCACCGCCGGCCAACCATTATGCGTCGTCAAGATCTCCTGAACTTCTTTGGAGATCAAGTATTTAGCCAGCTCAATCGCGAGCATTTTGTTGGGCGCGCCTTTCGGAATGCCGATTACTTCCCCGCCAAGGACGTGCGATTCTTTCACCGGACCGCGCCAACCTTGGTAGGCCAAAACTTCTTTCTTGCCGCCATCCTTAACGATGACATTCATCCCAAAAGGCCAGTTTTGGCCCAGATAAACCGATTCGGTGGCAATATGTTGGTTCATAAAGTTCCAATTGGCTGTCTTCGAGTCGGGGGAGAGATAAGGCCAGAGTTTTTGGAGGAACATGAAAGCTTCAAAACAGCCTTTATCATTCAACACCACCGGATCCCCGCCGGCGCTGCGACAGAAATCGAAGAGATGGGCTGCGGTGCAAGACGAAAGGTCGGCTTTGATCGCCACCCGGCCGACACCTTCTTTTTCATAGAAAAACTTCGCCACTTCGAAGAGTTGATCCCAATTGGTCGGAAGCTCCAAACCATACTGGGCAAACTTGGCCGAATTATAGAAAGCAATCTCCACATTGGGACGGTAAGGCATAAAGTATAATTTCCCGTCAAATTCACCCACTTCCACCAGAGAAGGATAAACGGTGGCCGGGATCAGGGAACGATAGGCGCTGAGCTCTTCCACTAAATCTTTCTCCACCAAAGTAGCCAAACGCATATTATCCTGGGCAATCAGGTCAATATCCATCCGGTTGGCCCGGACCCGGGCTTCCAGGATTTTTTCGGTGTCCTGCGCTTCTGCTTGGTAGGCTTCGATTTTAACGTTATGCTCTTTTTCAAAGGCGGGGAAGACCAACTCCCGCATAACCTTCCATTCTTCTTCCGCTAGTCCCATAATCACCTTAATACTTTTGGGCGCCGCTGCGGTCACAAGGGAAAAGACCAAACTGAGCAGGGCCAAACCGAACAGGAAGCGAAGTGTTCTTTTCATCAATCGGATCCTCCTTCATTATTTTTAGATCTTACTTACCCATACCTGTATAAACTTTCTTTCCGTGCTCACCTCCTCAATACTTTATCGCGCCAGAAAGATAATCATTTCGCATGTATTTTTGCAGGAGAAAAGTAACCACCATGACCGGAATCGTTAAGAAAACTGCATAGGCAGCCGATTCAAACCAGTTCCCCCGGCGCACGTAATAATAGGTTTTGATCGGAAGGGTCGACTCAGCCAGACAAAGGTAAACCGCATAGGTGAATTCATTCCAAGACTCGAGCCAGCATAAGATACTGGCCGCCGCCATCCCGGTCAGGGAGAGCGGTAAAACTACCTTAGCCAAGGCTTGCACCTTATCACACCCGTCCACCAGGGCTGATTGCTCCAGATCCTTGGGAATTGAATCAAAAGTGCCCGTTAAGATCCAGGCCATCAAGGGTAAAACCTTGATCAGATGGGCCAGGATCAAGCCTAAATTGGTGTCCACCAATCCCCAGCGGACAAAGATAACCGAGATCGGCAGGGCGATTCCGACCTCAGGAAACATCCGGGTGGAAAAGATCGCAAGCAATACCCCATATTTTATCTTCCGTGGCAAGCGGGAGATGACATAAGCCCCCGGAGCTGCGACAATTATACCGAAAAGAGCGACAAAAGTCGCCACCACTATACTTTTCCAGAGGGGGACCCAGATGTGGCCGGCGGCCAAAACCTTACGCCAATGGCTCCAAGTAAAATTCTTAATTAAAAAGGGCGGGTGTTGCGTGAGAATATCCTGGGGCGCGCTGACGGAGATCTTGATCAGGAGCAGAATCGGGGCCAGGATAAAGAAGATGGTCAGCGCGATAAAGAGGACCCGTATGCTTCGGCTAAAGGCCCGGTAGAGCTCTTTTCGATTTCTGGTTCTCTTCACCAAGGCAAGGTCCGTCTGTCTCACCGTTTTCATTGGTCAACCTCCCTTGAACCCACTGTTAAAATATAACCGAAGACAAACAGGGCGATCACGATTAACAAAATGGTGGAAGCCGCGCCGGAGGCATGGATATTATTGTAATCAAAATATTCACTATAGGCATAGGTTCCAAGAAACATCGTGTTCCGCCCGGCAAGCACCATCGGTAATTCAAAGATGCGGAAGGCGTCAATCGCCCGTAAGATCAGGGCAATGGTAAAGAAGGGCTTGATCAGAGGCAAAGTTATCCGGAAAAAATTTTGCGCTGGGGAAGCGCCGTCAATCGCCGAAGCTTCGTAAACATCGGCCGGAATACTTTCCAAGCCGGAAAGGAGCAGAATGATCACCAGCGGCGTAACTTTCCACATATCGGCAACGGCAATCATTAATAGGGTCCGGAGGCCTCCCTGCGCCCAATCGATAGGTAACTTAATCAAACCTAGCCGGTAGAGAAATTCATTTAAGTATCCGTTCGAACTAAAAATGTATAACATAATTACCCCGGAGACAATCGTCGGGACCCCCATCGGAATCATGGTGATCGCCCGGAAGAATCCGCGGAACCTGCTTTTGGTGGTTAGAAGCAAAGCAACAAGCATCCCGGTGCCCATTTCCAACGTCAAACCGATGAACGTGACCAGAAT
Organism: Bacillota bacterium; assembly: GCA_012837715.1. Lineage (GTDB taxonomy): Bacteria > Bacillota > UBA4882 > UBA10575 > UBA10575 > Capillibacterium. The sequence continues at coordinate 47,566 of DUQR01000033.1, forward strand.
GGTATTCTTCAAAGCATCACCAAACTTACGGTTACCCACAATCACCCGGTAGTTTTCCAGGGTTGGAAAGGCACCGCTAACCGGATCCTGAAAACTATAGAAGATACACTGTAAGACCGGATAAAGGGTAAAACCGAGGATAAAAAGGAGGAGTGGTAAGACCATCACCATCTCCAGTTTATGATGTTTAAAAAGGTTTCTTAAAGTTGACACCTATTTCACCACCTTAATTGGTCTTGCTTCCACCAACCCGATGGGGGCTGGCAAGTAAATGGTATCAAACAAAAAGGTTAAAATGGAGTGAATATCTTTTAACTTCTGTTGCATTCTTGACGAATTCACCGGGACAAAATAACAAGCCCGGTTCCCGGGTGGCGGAAAGGGTAAATTTCTTTTAATCAGTAGCAAATTTTTGCGATTATCCGGAACCGGTTGCCGCCCAGGAGTGAATCTTGTAAACTAAAAAGGAAACCACCTCATAAAGGATGGCGCCCATGTATCGAGTAATGTTGATCGATGATGAACCGATTATTTTGGAAAAATTACAGAATGTAATCGATTGGGAGAAAGAAAATTGCCGGATCGTGGCGGTGGCCGACAACGGCGCCGAAGCCATGAACCTCTGCCGCGATCTGAAGCCGCAGATTATCTTCTCCGATATTTACATGCCGCTCATGGACGGGCTGGAACTGGCGGAAGAGATTAAAATCCTCCTCCCTGAGAGCTTGGTCATCTTGATCAGCGGGTATAATGAATTTGCCTATGCCCAAAAAGCGATCGAAGCGGGCGTCTTTCGTTACCTCCTCAAACCAATCCGCGCCGGCGAACTCAGTAAAATCCTGGCGGAAGCCAAAAGCCGTTTGACTGAACGCCGACAGGCGACGGAAGAAAAAATCCGTCTGCAGAACTTGATCAAAAAAAATCTCCCGGGGTTACGGGAGAAATTCTTCGTTAAACTAATCAACGGCCAACTGGGTCCGGAAGACTTAAAGGAACAACTGGCCTTTTTGGAGATTAAACTTCAGGGGGAATGGTGGGGAACAATCCTCTTTCACCTTGACAACTATCCCCAACTGGCGCAGAAAAAGAAAGAAGCCGAACTCCAATTCTACCAGTTCCATCTCCTGGAGTTAATTAAGAAACGGTATACCGCCCCCTCCTTTTTATATTCCTTGATCCATAGACCCGCCGAAATTGTCCTGCTTTATGGTTTGACTGAACCCGGCGAAGAAAAGAAGTTATATGAAACTACCCTCTTTGTCCAGGACGAGATCCTGAAGGCCGATGGCGTTTCCTTCTCCGCCGGTTTCGGCGGCCTCTATCCTGAGCTAGTTGCTCTGGAACGTTCTTACCAGGAAGCCCTGCTGGCGTTGGAATTCAAGGTCTGGACCGGCGCCAACGCCCTCATTCCCTACAGAGATATTGAAAATTCCAAATCCGGCCGGTTGCTCCACCACCGGGAACAGGAAACCTTCTCCTCTCTCCTCCGGGGAGGCAACCGGGAGAAGATCCTTGGCTTTATACAGCAGATCTTCACCACCCTCAAAACCGCAAATTACCTGCACATGCCGAAAAGTTATCTGCTGTTGACCGTTTTGGATCTGGTTAATCAGATCATCCGTTCCCTCCTGGAATTCAACGGCTCTTTAGAAGAAATTTACGGTCCGGCTTTTGATCCGGTCCGGGAGATCAACAACTTCGAAACCTTGGACCAACTCCAGACCTGGCTGGAAAAAATGGCCTGGCAAGCGGTGGCGTTTATCAACGACCATAAACAAAAGGTCGGCCGGAACTTTGTGGAGAAAGCCCGGGAATATATTGAGGAGAACTTCCATGATCCCGACCTGAACCTGGAGAAAGTCGCCGATCAGGTTTATGTCAGTTCCTGTTACTTAAGCCGTTTGTTCAAAGAAGTCACCGCCTATTCCTTCACCGAGTATCTGAACCGGCGGCGAGTGAGCGCTGCAGAAAAACTCCTCCTCACCACGGGGGCGAAAATTTACGAAATCGCCGAAGCGGTAGGGTTCCGTGATAGTCACTATTTCGGGATTGTCTTCAAAAAAATAACCGGACTGGCCCCCAGCGACTACCGGGACCAAATCCGGTCCAATCCCTTTGCCTAAAGCATTTTCCCCTCTTCCGGCGCTTTGACGGGCAGCAATATATCAACCCGGGTGCCGGTCCCCTCCTTACTACTGTAAGTCAACCCGTAGGCCGATCCGAAGTATAATTTAATCCTGGAATTAATATTGACCACACTATACCCTTTACCTTCCGTCTCCGGATTCAATTGGGGTTCCGCCAACAAAACCTGGAGCGCAGCCAGTTTTTCCGGACTCATCCCTACTCCGTCGTCGATCACCGACAGCTTAACCTGGTCAGGACCGGTCCGGCGCCCCAAGATAACAATGGCGCCCCGTCCGTTCAACTTCGGTTTGATCCCATGGTAAATGGCATTTTCAATCAGGGGCTGCAAGGTAATCTTGACAATCAGGTGCTTTTTGATCTCTTCATCAACATTGATCACATAATCTAACTTGTCTTGATAGCGGATTCTCTGCACACGCAGGTAATTTTCGGCATGGTCCAGCTCTTCGCCGATCTGGATTATATCGCGTCCCCCCGAAAGAGTCACCCGGAAGATCGTGGATAAGGACTCCAACAGTTCCATCGCGATCTCCCGCCGACCGGTCGTCACCATCCAAGAGATAGAATCCAGGGTGTTATAGAGAAAATGCGGATTGATTTGGGCATGAAGCATCTTCAAAGCAATTTTCCGCTTAAAGATCTGTTCCTGGTAAATTTCTTCCAATAAGCGGGCCAGATGCTCAATCATCCGGTTTAACTGTTGAGAAAGCTGCTCGATTTCGATACTTCCTGTTTCATGGACCCGTAGACTCAAGTCTCCGGTCTCCACTTTTTGCATAAAAGCACAGATGTTCTTGATTGGCCGGGTAATCTTCCCGGCAGCCAGCACTGTCATGGCGGTAAAAGCGACCAACACCAAAATGCCTCCGGTCAGAATGCGATTGCGCACCTTCCGGGCGGAAGCCTGAAATTCTTGACTGGCAATGACCCCCACTAACTTCCAGCGGTTGGGGGTGATCTCCTGATAATGAATAAAACTGTTCCGCCCGTTAAACTTTCCTTCCATGCTTCCTTCCGGAGTGGTTTCCAATTGCCGGAGGGAAGCGTCGTCCAGGGGGATCGGGCGGAGAATTAAATTTTTCTCCCCGGCGGCCAGAACCTGCAGCTTCCGGTCGATAATATACAGCCGCCCGGTCTTCCCGAGGACGATATCTTCGATCAGATCGGAAAGCCGGGCCAGATTAATACTGGCCACCAGATATCCGAGGCCCGTTTTGGTCTGAGGATCAATGAGCCATTTCCCTACCACCAATTGGTTGAGTTCTTCCTGGAGGATCTCTTGGGGCAAATTCACCATTAGGCGGGCGCCTACTTGGTTATAGAAAATATCAGACCAGACTACTTTTCCTTGAGCTGAGCGGATCGAAGCGAGGAGATCGGGGGATAAGTAATGCTCGATCCCATAAACAGTAAAATGATCCCGCCGCCCAATGATCACGGTGGGCTTTTGCTGATCGGCGCCATAGATGATCAAATCATCAATCAGGTTCTTCGTCAGCCGCCGGTTACCGGTGCTGACTTGGTAGTTATTAAGGTTGATCGAATCCACCAACAGCTTGGCCAGACTGCGCTGGGAGACTTTTAAATCCTGTTTACCCAACATTTGCAGCCTGTAATCGGCGGCGATAAAATTTAACGTCTTTTCCACCAGATTAAACTTGGTTTCGATCTCATCTTTGGTGCGTTTGAGGAGCGAGGCCGTATAAACCTTAAAGTTGGCCTTTAACTCGGTAATCGCCTGGATGTATGCGATTACTGAAACAAAGACCATCATCAACACCGCCGTGATTAAAAAAAAGATCGATAATTGCCGTTGAAATGTTAACCGGTCAAAGACCGATCTTCCTTTCGCCAGGTTAATGATCACCCACCCCCTACGGTCCCGGCTTTACTCATCCTCGTAATACTGCTTCATCTCCTGTTCGATATTGGTAATCCCTTCCGCAGCGGTAATTATTCCGGAGAGGGCTTGATGGAAATTAATCTGCATTACTTCGGAAAGCGCTGGATAATAGGGGGAGACCGGCCGGGGTCTGGCCGCTAAAAAATTCGGTAACAACTCTTGATAATAGGGGTTGACCGCCAGCACCTCTTCATCATGGTAGACTGCGATCCGGGTTGGCAGACGACCCCCGACCATCGCATGAAACTTTTGAGCGTCAAAACCGGCTAAAAACTGGATAAACTGCCAGGCTGCTTCCTTATGTTTTGATTGGCTGTTAATCATCAAGTTCCAACCGCCCAGACACCCGCTGCCCTGCGAGCCTTGCGGACCGCAGGGCAGAGGAGCCAGTTTAAAATTGTTCCGGATCTTTGAACCTTCCTGATTCATCAGGGACCAGGCGTAAGGCCAGTTTCTAAGGAACAAAGCATTTCCGTCCTGATAGAAGAGGCGGGCATCCTCTTCCTGGTACCAAAGGACTTCCTCGGGAGCAATCCCCAAGTCAACCAGATCAACTAAAGTCTGAAGGGCGGTAATGGCCTCTGGGGAATTAATGGCGACCCGGTCTCCCGCCAGGATCTGCCCCCCATTTCCCCAGATCAGTTCCAAAACGTGGCAAACAAGGCCTTCATATTGATTGCCATGGAAGACATAACCGTATTTAATCGCGCCGCTGGCCATCTTTTCCCGGGCGACGGTGATCAGTTCTTCCCAGGAACGGGGCGGTTTCTCCACTAAATCACTGCGGTAGAAAAGAACGCCGGAATCGGTAAACCAAGGAACCGCCCAGATCCGGTCCGCGAAAGAGCAACCCTCAATCGGCCCCGGGAGAAAATCCGTCCACTCAACCTCTGGAAAATAGGAATCAAGGGGTTCAATCCACCCGGCAGAGGCAAACTCGGAAACCCAAATAATGTCCCCGGAAAAAACATCAAAACTATTATCCCGGGCGGAAAAAGCCGACACGTAAAAATTACGGCAATCATCGGAACCCCAAGAGAGGGTACGGTGTTCCACCCGGATCTCCCGGTTTTCAGCGTTAAACTTATTGACCAACTGCCGGATGGCGCCGGAGGAATCTTCCGCCGGCGTGTAAAAAACAATCTCCGTTTTTTCCCCTTTTTGTGACGCCGAACCCGCCATGAAGACCAGCATGGCAAAGAAGAGCAGAAGAAGCGAGATGAGCTTGCCCCGGGCCATAACCCCACCTCCCGGAAGAAATTCACGGGCATCAATTAATCGTCAAACACCCCGTCCGGTTAACTCGCGATCGGCCGCTTTTAAACTCTCAATCACCGGTATTTTCTGCGGACAGGCGGCTACACAGGCGCCGCATTCTATACACCGGGAGGCGTCTTTCCCTTGCGCCGTTAATTCCCGGTACCGGTTTACGGCCCCGTCCCGGTCATCAAAGATAAAAATGTCGTTGTAAAGGGCAAAAATCCAGGGGATCGCCACTTCCCGCGCGCAAGGCAGGCAGTACTCACAGCCGGTGCAAGGAACCTTCGTCTTACTTAAATAAAGGTCCCTCACTTTTTCCACCAACGCCAGTTCGTCCCCAGTCATCCCTCCGGTTTCCATCCGCGTGAAGATCCCGATATTATCCTTCAATTGCGCCATGGAACTGACCCCGCTTAAGATCACGGTCACCTCCGGGAAATGACAAAGCCAGCGGAAAGCCCATTCCACCGGGGAACGTTTAACCGGGGCCTGCGCCCAAAGGTCCAGCACATCTTGGGGAATGGTCTGGGCTAGCCTTCCGCCTTTGAGCGGCTCCATGATCACCACCGGGATGCCTTTCGCTCCGGCGTAGTGTAAACCCTCCACCCCGGCTTGATGATGGGCGTCGACAATATTAAGTTGGATTTGGGCCATCGCCCACGGATAGGCGTCAATAACCTCTTTAAAGACGGAAAGCTCATCATGGAAGGAAAAACCCAGGTGTTTAATCTTGCCCGCCCGCACCATCGCTTCGAGAAAAGCAAGGATTTCCAGGTCCTGGACCAGCCGCCACCGTTCCGCATTGACGGCATGAAGCAGATAAAAGTCGATGGACTCCACTTGTAAACGGCGGAGTTGTTCTTCAAGAATCCGCCGGCAATCATCGATGGTCTTGACCCGCCACAGCGGAAGTTTGGTGGCCAGTTTGGTTTTTTCCCGGTACCCGTCCCGGAGCGCCCGGCCGACAATAACTTCACTCTCCCCTTGGTGATATTCGTAACCGGTATCAAGATAATTGACACCATGGTCGATGGCATACCGGATCATTTTGATCGCTTCCCCGGCCTCCACCTGAGGGCCCGTCGCCGTTCTCCGCTGGGGAAAACGCATACAACCCAGGCCAAATAAGGAGGTCTTGAACCCATGCTTGCCAAATTCCTTCATTCGCATCTCCAGTTGCCTCTCCTTTCTGCTTATATACTTTTAAAAATGAATCCCCAACGCTAAATTCAGAGTGAATTCTTCTTCATTTAAAAAGTAGTTTCCGTAAAGAATCAAATCGGAGAGGCCGATCCCGATCCCGACGGCGGAGAAAACTTGATCCCAATCTAAACTGAAGGTAAGCTGATCGGTGACTCCCACGTCAAAATAGCCGATCAATTCCGGCACCACCCCGTACGAACGCCACTCGGGATAAATGAGCCGCAGCTCTATATTGTTAATGGCTTTCCGGTAACCGTCGAAGCGGCCGGCCGCGATCCCCCGCACCGCGCCGCCTAACCCGCGGGCAAAACCGGGGTATTTACTGAAACCGCCCACGGTCGTACGGGCACGGACCGGAATATAAGCCCCGGCCAAGTGGTCGTAGATCAAACGGTCGGCCAGGTAGATACTGAGCCCGCGCCTTTCCGCCAGCGTATAAAAGCCCAGAACCGTCAGGTTAAAACGATGATAGTCGGCGCCGGTCCCTTTATTCCCCAAAGTCAACGGCGCCCACTCCCAGGAAACCTCGGCGTTCAGACCATGCTTAGTCAAAGCATCCGGGTTAAAATCCACACCGTTATAGCGGAGACCGGTCAGGAGCGCATTTTGGACTCCACCCCCCCGGTCTGGTAAAGCAGAAGCAAAAAGCAGGGCCTCCGGGGTCTGTTCCACCAGGTAATGATCATAACGCCCATGGTAGCAAAGGATCATCTCCCAAAGATTCCGCAGCCGTCTTAAATCGTAAATCAATCCCTGTTCCAGACCGACCCACCAGGTCAGGTTGGCATCCTTGTATAAAGCCCGGTTCAAGCCGGTCGCCGGAGGAACGTACGGTTGCCCGTTTGGCTCACGGTAAAAGCCAAAGGTTTCAAGCCCACCACCGAAACTACAAAAGTACTCCGTCTCTACCCCACGCGCCAACATCGGTCCGGTCCGGTTCCAGGTTAAGTCAATCCCCCAAATCCGTAAATCGTACTCGAATTGCCAGGAGTCATACTTATCCTGAGCCGCGGCCGGGAGCGCCGACCAGAAAAAGAGCAAAGCAAAAAGGGTTATGACCCAACGGTATTCTTTCTTCCCCATCCGCACAGACCCCCTCTCACCAATTCCCTCTGTTTCCTATTTTTATTGCGATCAATCCTTGCTGACTTCTTTTTATACACTTCCTCCTTGACTAGAAAATCTCCTTCCCGTAAAGACTAGAAATAATCCAAAATAAGGAGTAATTGCTTTGCCGACCACCCTCAGCCAGGAACTGATCATCAACGGACACCCGGTCCCCGTCAAAAACCTGGATAAACCTTTCTGGCCGGAAGATGGTTACACCAAGGGCGAAGTGATGGCCTATTATATCCAGGTTTGGCCTTATCTTGCCCCCCACCTTAAAGACCGCCCGCTTTCCCTGGTGCGTTACCCGGAGGGGATCAACGGCCAATTTTTTTACCAGAAAAACTTCCCGGAAGCCCCGTCGTGGGTAGAAAGAATCCCGATCCCTTCGGGGAAACGGGTCATCCATTATGTGATGGCCAATAACCTGGAGACCTTGGTCTGGGCGGTAAATTTGGGCTGTATAGAAATTCATCCGTGGCTCTCCACCCGTAAAGATCTGGCCCATCCCACCTATGTTATTTTTGATCTTGATCCGATGCCGCCGGCTACCTTTCAAGATGCAGTCCAAGTGGCCTTAGCCCTCAAAACCCTCACCGACCACCTGAATTTAACCCTCTTCCCCAAAATCTCCGGAGCCACCGGTCTCCACCTTTATCTCCCGCTCAAGCCCATCTACACCTACGAAGAAACAGGGACTTTTGTGCAACGTCTCGGCGATGCGGTGATCCGGGTCCTCCCGGAACTGGCTACCAATGAACGAAAGGTCTTGGCCCGCGGCGGTAAAGTCTACATCGACCATCTCCAAAACCGCAAAGGGAAGACCATCGCCTCCGTTTACAGTCTCCGCCCCTTCCCCGGCGCTCCGGTCTCGATGCCGGTAACCTGGGATGAGCTCCCCACCGTCCAACCGGCCAGTTTCACCATAACGACCGCCTTCGACCGCTTAACTTCCGCCGGCGACCTCTTTGCCCCCCTTCTCCAGCTCCGCCAAGAACTTCCCCGGGAATTGATCGGATAATCAGTTATCAGAAGATTTAAGTTTGATTTAAAATTAATCCTAACTTTTTCCTGTTCCTTTGACGATATTTATTAAAAGGGATTGCCATTTTTCTTTTTTTGCTGGCATCCTGCGCCAATGCTCCTTAGAAAATAGTTTAAGTGTGTTCGCCCGACCTTGATTAAATACAAAAACCTAACTTAATCAGGAAACCTCTATATAGCATAAAAACAAAGGAGGCGTATGCTGTTGCGAAGGAAACTACCCTTACTGGCTCTATTGACGATCTTGATCACCGTCTTAGGCGGATGTTTGCCCTCAAGGCCGAAGGAAATTCTTGGGCCAACCTGGGAGAGTCAATACCGGATCCCTATAATCAGAGCGAAAAAGATTAGTTTAGGAGCGGAAGACGGGGGTGGATTGGATTCGGAAAAGGTCAGTATTAAGTACCGTTCTTCCTCCAAAGAGAGGGCTGAGCCGCTCACCTTTGATCTTTTCGAGGAACGGGTGACGGTCGATCCAGGCACCATTATTCCCGATTTACCTCTACTTCCTATTGAGGGTGAAAGCCCGGCCGATTCAGTAAGCACAAGCTTTTCTTTTGGCGTGTTAGAAAACTACGCCGAAGTAACACTTAGTTCCGAAGCTACACGCTACAACTATATTGAGCTAACCCTAAAAGAAGCGCAAGCGTCCTCACCCGGACAAGGATTAATGATCCATTTCTACTCCGGAAAACCAGAAGAGGGGGATCCGGAAAGTCGCACCATCCAGAAGGTCACCATCCCTCCCGGCGAATACAGCGCCCGACTTGACCTTTCCGGGCTTACGATTTCGCCAGATAATAATATGTTCACGATCACAGTTGCCGGGAGCTATGGGAAAGAAGGAGCTAATCCGGCTATCGAATTTGACCTCGGCGAACTGGAGATCGAGAAGTTCACGGTTAAAGAGTTCAATGAGGCAATCTTGGAAGATTTAAACCTCGAGGCGCTGGAGATTGAATCGGTGCAGCTTCGGGAGGACGACGCCGACCTTTTTGAAATTAAGTTAAAGACGGCGGACTTTAGTTTTACCCCGGTTCTTCCTGAAGGCCTAATCCTTAATACCGCCTTTGTCATTGAAGCCCTGGATCACGCGGGCAACAAAATCGAGGGCACAACAAGTTGGCCTATAACCTTAAAAAATGGAGAATCCAATGACTTTCCCGGTTTCAAAGAAGCGCTTAATGGCATTCTTAAAGACGGGAGCCATTCGCTCAATATCCGTCTGGAAGAGATTACGCCCTCCACCGCCAAGGATGCCGTGACCATCACCTACCCGGGGGAGATCCGTTTAGAGCATGACCTCACTCTCGAATTGGAATCGTTGACTTATGGCGCGTCCTTTGAAGGACCCGACGGCAGCATTGATCTGGAGGACGTTCCCTTGGAGATTAACGAGGTCAACCTCAATTTTGACGTGGAAAACAATAGCCCGTTCGGGCTGGACGTTGAATTTTGGTTGTCGCCGAACCCCATTAAAGATCAACCAAAAGAAACGGATCCGAAAGTGATCAAAATTGCATTAACCATCAAGCCCTGGGATGAAGAAATGAAGGGAAAAGACCGGTTCGTCATCTCCTTCGATCCGGACAAATTCACCGACTTAATAGAGGCGCAAACGATTTATCACCGGATTACAATTATCAACAAAACCGAGACGGACGAAGCGATTGAAGCCGATGACTACCTGGCCATTACCGCTTGGGCGGATGCAACCTGCATCATTAATAAACGTTAAGAAAGGAGGTTAAACGGATGGGCAAAAGGATCATTTTTGGCTTTACTCTGTTCTTAACCTTATCGTTGCTCTTAGGTTATTCGGCCGGGCCTGTTTACGGCTTTTACTATGATAATCCGGGCGAGGAGGCTTTTTCGACGACCAAATTTGAATTGCTCCTTCCCGATGTGGCTTTCGGGGCGAAAAACAACCTGTTTAACCTAGAAAATATCAATATCGATCTTACCCAGCCAGGGGCCAAAGCCGATTTTCTAGGCCAAATGTCGAAAGGGTACTTCAAAAGCGATTTTTATTCCCAGTTGAAAGCCGGTTTAACCATTGGCCGTTTCTCCGTTCATCTCCGACCCTGGGCGACCGGTTCCTTCCGGTTGGCGCCAGGCGTTCCGGAGCTAATCTTCTACGGGTATGGCCCCGCTGGTAACGACATCAACGCCACCAAATCCTACAATCTGACCGGGACCAAACTTAACGGCTTGGCTGCCCTCTCGCTTGACTTTAAATACGGACATCCGATCAGCCTTTCCCCCGCTTCGGAGTTGGGGGTCGGTGTTAACTTCCGCTATGTTCAGGGTCTCGCCATGTTCCATTCTGAAGTGAGCCAGGGGACCCTGGTCGTGAATGGACTGGGCGATTTTACTTTTAACACGAAAAGCCGCTATCTCTACGCCGAACTTCCCGGTTCGGACGATGAAGACTTTTCCCCTGGCCAGTTGTTTAGTAATCCTCCGGGCCGAGGATTCCTGATGGACTTAGGCGTAGTCTACAACCAGGATCCTTACCGGGCGGGTTTGGTCTTAAAAAACATCGGCGCCCTTAAGTGGCAAACCGTCCAGCAAGGAACTTATGAGGGAGGCGGAGAAGTAAAAACCGGACCCAATGGTCCCGAATTCGACGGGAAAGATGTGGTCAGTGAAGAGACGACCCTCACCAACTATACCATGACCGTGCCGATCGTTCTTCAACTGCAGGGTTCCTACCGTTTTCTGAAAAACCTCTATTGGCACGTGGGTATGGAGACCGGCCTGGCCGACGGTTGGGGGATTTCCGGTTCACCCTGTCTGCAAACGGGTATTGAGTGGCGCCCCCGCCATCTGATCCGTCTGGCCGGTGATCTAGCCTATCATGACCGGCACCTTAATTACCAAGCCTTACTCGAACTGAAGCTGCTCTGTTTCTGGCTTCGCTTCCAGGTGGGCTGGGTTGACCAATTTAACGGCGTCAATGCCGCCGGTATGTTCGCACTTCACTTCTAGTCTCTGGTTCCGATCAGTTGGGCTGACCGGAGCTTGGCACAGAAAAAAGACCCTCCGCTTTCTTGGCAGAGGGTCCTTTTTTTGTTTAAAGTTGCATAGTCGATTTGAACTTTCTTCTCCCTTTATTTCTTTTTCCCTCAGTGTTATTTCATAACTTTAAAACGTCTTTTTCGCCACCGATCCCGGAGCTTTTCCCGCCAGCCCCCGCCGGATAAATTACGGGACCAGGCCCAATAACGTAAGCCGTGGGCAAAGGGTCCCCGGCCGGAGAAGAGGTAGACCACGGCGACACTGCTGACCGCGGCCAAAGCATAGCCCAGGTGATAGCGGAAATAATTGAAAAAAAAGACGATCCCGGCCTGGAGCCAAGATAACCATTGGGCTTTAATCGGGAATATCCCCCAAAACAGTAATTCCCGGTCGGGATAGAGCTTAGCCCAAGCCCAAGTCAACCCGGTCAACGGCAACCATAAACCGGCAATTACGATCCGCGAGCGGAAAAACCAGGAAACCAAGGCAAAAGCTAGTCCGGTGAGGACGGTGGCCAGCCCGAGAAAAAAACCATAAGTCTGTCCACCCCAACTCCGTTCCAAACTCCCGCCCACGTACCATAACCAAAGAAGACCAAAGAGCATGGAAAGCAGATCCGGGTTCACCAAAGGATAGGTCAGGATGGTCCAAGGGCGGAAAAACCAACGGAAAGTAGAGAATTGAAAGAAAGAAAAAAGATCAAGCCTAATTACAGCCAAAAAATAATGGGCGATAAAAAGGACGACACTACCAACGACAATTCCTTTGGTCACCGGAATATATTCACGGTTTAAAAAACGCCGCAAGTTCCCAAAATATCGGTTCATTTTTGAAAAAACAACCCCCGTCCACAATTTTCGCAAACAGTTATTCCTGTGCCCCCTCTTTTAACCTTCTCCAAGACCGCAGGGGGGAGAATCACGTGACAGAAACCACAAAGGCCATTCTCCACCGGCGCAACCACGATTCCCTTTAATGCTTTGGCGGAACGCCGGTAGTATTCTTTTAATTCACCTGATAAAGCTTGCTCCAAGTCGCTTATTTCTGCTTTAATCTGTTGAAGACGGCCACGTAAGGACTCTACCCGCTGCGTCTCCGTCGCCAAGGCGCCTTCCAACTGTCTTTGTAGCTTAATCCCTTCTTCTTGCGCTTGTGCCAAATCCCCTTCTTTGGACTCCAGTTGGTAAAGTTGGTCGATGATCTGCTCCTCCCGGTCCGCCTTGGCCTTCTGATATTCGGCGATCCTTCTCTGCAGTTGGGCTAATTCTTTCGGAACGGAGATTTTTCCGCTATAGAGTGTGGTCTCGAGTTCACGAATTTGCTCTTCGTAAACCCGGCATTCCTCCTCCAACTGCCGATTGTTTCTTTTCAACCGAAGACATGCTTGCTCCAGTCCTTTTACCGCCGCCAGCCCCGCCTGAACCCGGTCTTTCAAATCGGTTAGCGCCCTCTCCCTTTTCGGGTCGGCAATCGCCCCTTCGCAAGCGGCTAAACGCTGTCGGGCATCCTGATATTGATACAATAAGCATAATTCCTGATTTTTACCCATTATTTTAACTACGGATCGCGCCCAGGAGATCCTTATAGGTATCGATATCCATCCCAATATCGGATCTACGGGCGACAATATCGGAGCCTTTCTCCTTCGCGCATTTAACACACCGTTTGGTTTCCGGTAAAGCTTCCAAGCGCTCCGCCGAAATTACTTTCCCACAAAGCTCGCACTTTTTAACCATTTGCGAAACCCTCCTTCAGTAGTCCTGGGTAGTAGACCAACAGGCCACTAAGTCAGTGTCGTTATGGAATCAACCTAAAACAAAGTGTAGGGTTTAAGCTTGTTTTCACTAAGAAAGATCCTGGTTTTAAACTCCGGCGTCAACAAGGGACTCTGCTCTAAATAGGTTTTAACCCGTTTGAGGCCTTCCGCCTCAATCCTGTGGTGTCCCACTTCCACTATGGTTAGGCCGATTTGTTCGGCGTAAAGAAAATCATGGTACCCTAGGTCCGAGGTGATCAATACTTCGGCGCCTTTACGTTTTGCTTGGGCCAAATATTTGCCCCCGCTCCCGCCGATCACCGCAATTTTTTGGACGTAATCACGGCTATACCCCCCGAAGCGAAGGGTTTCACCGCCAAATACGGTTTTCAGCTCCGCTAATAATTCGGGAAAGCGCTTTGGCGCGGTCAAAAGACCAACCCGGCCCAACCCGGCCCGACCCGCCTTTTGGACGACTGGATAAAGGTCATAGGCCACCTCTTCATAGGGGTGGGCAGCCAGCATGGCTTTGATGATGGGTTCTTGCTTCCGGGCTGGAATAATTGTCTCCAATCGCACCTCGGCAACGGAGTTTACTTCACCGGTGGCGCCAACAAAGGGGTTGGTTCCGGCCTGGGGGAGAAAGGTACCAACTCCCGCCGTTTGAAAAGTACAATGGCTGTAATTGCCGATCCAGCCGGCCCCCGCTTTCGTTAAGGCAGTAAAGACGGCATCCACATAATCGTTGGGCACAAAGACCACCAGTTTCAGATAGTCCTCGGCCCCCGCTTCCACCGGCTCAATTTGGGTTAGTTGGATTACCTCAGCCAAGTGCTGATTTAAACCATCGGCCGCCCGGTCCAGATTGGTGTGCATCGCGTATAGAATAAAACCCCCCGTTATAAGCTCCTCCCAGATTGCTCCCCCCGGGCGATCAAACCGGAGATTACGGAGAGGCTTAAAAATCAAGGGGTGATGGGTCACAATTAAATTAGCCTGTTTCTGCCGGGCCTCATCCAAAACCGCTTTGGAAAAATCCAAGGCCAGTAAAAGGCCGGAAACATCCCGATCAAAACGGCCAACCTGTAAACCAACGTTATCCCAAGTTTCAGCTAACGTCAAGGGGGCTAATTCTTCTAAGAGGGATATGATCTCCTGCACGGTCGGCACCTTTTTAATCACCTTCACTTCCACTTAGAAAATAGCGCTCGTTGTTCACCCCGACTTCAATTAGATTACTGATCTATACTGTCGGTAGTCGGCATGAACAACCAATCTAAGGCCGCCGGAGCTTGTCGCCCACCTGGCTTTGAATTTTTATCCCTTCATGTGCGGGGGCGGTAGCCAGCGTGGGCGACTGCCTTGGTCGCTTTCTATTTATTTATAATAATAATATAAACTTAGGACTGTACATAATAACTAATATTTAATTATTTTCGCGGTTCGCTCCTTATTTCCTGCTTTGCGGGCGATCTTTCCCCGCAATTACCATAATTTACCATCAGGGACCGGCCGCCACTGCGACTATTCTTTCCGAAGCTTGCCCCATAAACGGGTCAGAACTTCAAAGGTAAAGAAGGGCACAGATAAAAAAGAAAAAAGTGGCCAGATCCCACTTTTTGGTTAACACATTATTTATGGTGGGCCCACCTGGATTCGAACCAGGGACCGATCGGTTATGAGCCGACTGCTCCACCGCTGAGCTATGGGCCCAAAATATTTGGCTCCCCGAGTTGGATTCGAACCAACAACCGCCCGGTTAACAGCCGGGTGCTCTACCGTTGAGCTATCGAGGAGTTTCTTTCGCAAAGATAATTATACCTCCTTTAGTTGCTTCCGTCAAGTCCCTAGGGGGTTACTCCAGGAAATCCTTCAATTTCTTACTCCGGCTGGGATGGCGAAGCTTACGTAAGGCTTTCGCTTCAATCTGCCGGATTCTTTCCCGCGTCACCCCAAAGACCTGGCCTACTTCTTCCAAAGTCCGGGCGCGTCCGTCTTCCAGACCAAACCTAAGACGGAGGACTTTTTCTTCCCGGGAGGTTAGCGTATCCAGGACTTCTTCCAGTTGTTCTTTGAGGAGACGGAAAGAAGCGGCATCGGCCGGCGCCGGCGCATCCTGATCTTCGATAAAATCCCCTAAATGGCTATCTTCCTCTTCACCGATGGGGGTCTCTAAAGAGACCGGTTCTTGGGCAATCTTAATGATCTCCCGAACCCGCTCCACACTCATCCCCATCTCCGCGGCGATCTCTTCCGCCGACGGTTCCCGGCCAAGGGTCTGTAAGAGCTGCCGAGAAACCCGGATTAGTTTATTAATCGTCTCAACCATATGCACAGGAATGCGAATAGTCCTTGCTTGATCGGCAATTGCCCGGGTGATGGCTTGACGAATCCACCAAGTGGCATAGGTACTGAATTTAAATCCTTTATGGTAGTCAAATTTCTCCACGGCTTTGATCAAACCCAGGTTTCCTTCCTGAATCAAATCCAGGAAAAGCATACCCCGGCCCACGTATCTTTTGGCAATACTCACCACTAAACGCAGATTGGCCTCAGCCAAACGGCGTTTGGCGTTTTCATCACCATTCTTAGCCCGCTGCGCCAGTTCCAGTTCGTCTTCGGGCGACAAAAGAGGAACCCGACCGATCTCTTTTAGATACATCCGTACCGGGTCATCCAAAGAAATGCCTTCCGGAAGAGAGAGATCAACTTCATTCTCGGTTTCATTGTCTTGGGTGTCGTTGGCCTGAGGTTCTTCGTCTTCCGCAACAAAATCCACGCCCTTACTGGTCAACAGTTCATAGATCCCGTCGATCTCCTCCGGCGCAAGCTCAATCTGCTCAAAGGTGTCCATGATATCCTTGTAGGTAACAACACCTTTCTTTTTGCCTAACGCCAGGATCTCTTTGATCGCAGCCGCTTTGAGCGTCTCAAGATTATCCTTTCCATTGACCCGCTCAGCAAAGACTGGAGTGGCCTTTTTAACCTCTTTTTCTTTACTCACTTTTGCAATCATCCTTCCCAGAGCAAACCGGAAAAATAATTAAAACTAAGCTATAAGGCGACATCTATGTTAAACCGGAAAACGTTGGAAATTCTTCCCGCAGTTTCTTATGGAGGATATTCAATAAAGCAAGCTTGTTTTGGAGATCCGGTGACGGGGTGGCAGTTTTTGCTTCCTCTTCCATTCCAGCAGCTACTTCCTGCTGTAGACGGCGGATCTCCTCGGTTAATTGGTATTGGCGCACCCGTTGCCAACACCCCTCTACATCAACGGGTAGCGGATTCATTTCATTCTCCGTAAGCAGTTCCATATATAACGTGCGTGTTTCCGGAGGGAAGGTCGTAGCCGGGGGCGGCCATTCTCCGCAATCATCCCATTCGACTAGTTGCTGTAATATTTTAGTATGAAGCGCAGCGGAGAATTTAATCTCTTTTAACGTTCTTTTTATTCGCGCAAAAAATTCTTTCTCCTGCAAACAGCCACGTAAAAGTTGTCTTTCCAACTGGAAAAGATTGTGCTCCGCACCGGTAAGACCTGCTTGATCCTGGTCAGCAATATCATTAGTATGCCGCTGGCTGTTTTTTATATCCAAACGTTGTTTATTTTTCCTTGAATTATACCAGTATATGCGCCACTGGTCATAAATTGTCGAATCCGAGATCCCAACCGCCGCCGCCGTTTGTTTGAGATAGGCTTCCCGGATAACGCCGTTTTTAACCTGGGCCAGAATGGGGAAGATCCGCTGCACGGCTCGGGCTTTACCCTCCGCGGTCGTGATCTCCGCTTTCTCTAAAATATATGCTAACTTGAAAGTAAAAAGGTCTACACTTTCATCCAGGTAGCGACGGAAAACAGTCGCGCCTTCCTTTTTCAGGATCGAATCGGGATCCTCGCCGGCCGGCAGACGGACAACCCTCACTCCCACCTGGGCATCGGCCAATAGATCCAGTCCCCGGATGGTTGCCGCCGCTCCGGCGGCGTCGGCATCATAAGCGATGATCACTTGCTCACTTTGGCGTTTCAAGGTTTTAACTTGGTCGGTGGTTAAAGCCGTCCCCAGGGAAGCAACAACCTCTTCTACCCCCTGCTGGTGCGCTTGGATCACATCCATGTAACCTTCCACCACGACGACCCGCCCTTGACGGCGGATTCCCTCCCGAGCTTCCCGCAGCCCGTATAGGGATTGGCCTTTTTGGAAAAGGACGGTTTCCGGCGAGTTTAGATACTTCGGTTGTCCATCACCCAAAAGCCGCCCGCCGAAACCAAGGATCTGACCCCGGGGATTGGTAATCGGAAAAAGCAGCCGGTCCCGAAAACGATCATAGAAACCATCCCCGCCCCCACAGACTAAACCGGCCTTTTCCGCCTCATTCAGGGAGATCCCTTTTTTGCGAAATAGTCCAACCAAACCGGTCCACTGGGGCGGCGCATAACCAAGGGAAAATTTCTCTGCAATAGCGCGGGAGATCCCCCGGGCTTCCAGATAAGCAACGGCCTTTTCGCCGGTCTTCGTCTCCCAGAGAATCTTCCGGTAATAGGCAGTGGCAAAAGCATTGATCCGGTAGAGTCGTTCCCTTTCTTCCTTCTTTTTTTGCCGATCCGGCGATAATTGAAACTCCGGCAAACTAATATTCGCCCGCTCCGCCAGGAGCTGGAGGGCCGGTCCAAAGGTGAGGTTCTCCATGCGCATGATAAAGGTAAGCACATCTCCCCCGGCGCCGCAACCAAAACAGTAAAAAAGCTGCTTCTCCCGGCTTACCGTAAACGAAGGGGTTTTTTCACTATGAAAAGGACATAACCCGATAAAGGTCTTTCCCCGCTGTTTAAGGTTGACGTATTCGGCGATCACCGCGACAATCTCATTATTCGCTTTAACGTCGTTAATGATCTTTTCTTCTGTTAGCCGGTCCAAATTCCTCACCTAATGGCTAATTCGTTCCGCTCCGCCGATTTCCTCTTTAGAAAAGGATAAGTTCCTCATTCAACGGTAATTACTTTGTTAATCACCTGCCCGGAGGAGCCCAGTTTTCCCAGTTCTTCCCCGCGGTAGGTTACGCTTAGCCCCCCCGCATTACCAATCCGGAGGATCACCTCCTCCGTCAAAGTCCATTCCCGCCGCTCTCCGGGGTAAAGGGTCCCTTCAAAGATTAAGGCGCCGGAGACCCGCCGGTAAAGGCCCATCCAAACCACTTCATCAGCCTCCACCGCCAGCACCGGTTGGGGGGCAACCCAATCCCTTCCTTCTTCCGCGGCAGGTGTTTCCTCAGCGGTTAAATCTGGCGCCGTTTGGGCGCCTGTTTCCGGCGCCACCGGTTCCGTCGGCGCGCTCTGTTCCGGCGCTAACCCCGCCCCTGCCTCGGCCACCGGCTCCGCTGGGGAAACCGTTGACGGCCAGCCCTGAAAAGCCCAGATGATCATCGTAATCATCACCAACAAGCCAATACCGGCCAGTGCCAGCCCAAGTGTTTTTTTCTGCGGGATTGAGCGTTGTTGAGGAACCTTTTGCGGAGTGACCGTTGCCGGCCAGATCTTCTCTTGATCCAGCGCTTGCCCTTCCTGTTCGGTTGGGGAAGGCTGATTTTTTAAAGCAAGGTATTTCCGGAGGATCTCCTCCGCTTCCAAACCGACCATTTTCGCATAATTCCCGAGAAACCCTTTGACGTAAACTTCCCCCGGAAGCTGGTCAAATTCCCCGGCTTCCATGGCTTCTAAATGCTTATACCGGATTTTGGTGGCCATCTGGATTTCATCAAGCGAGAGCCCTTTTTCTTCGCGCGCCGCTTTTAAAATCGCTCCAATCTCTTTCATCGTTGTCCCTCCTCAAGCAAAGCGCCAGTTAAACAAGGTTTTCTCGTTACATTTATTCGGGAAGTTCACTTCCTTCTCCTCCTGCAAAATAAAGTCAACGCTTTACGGATCTTTCTTTTCCATCTCTTCAAGCTGACGCCGGGTGATGAGGACGGTCCGGGGTTTACTCCCTTCATGGGGACCAACAAACCCCTTCTCCTCCATGATATCGATCAAGCGGGCCGCCCGCGTATAACCGATCCGAAAACGCCGTTGGAGAGAAGAGGCGGAAGCTTGCCCCTGGTCAACAACGACTTTTACCGCGTCCCAAAACAGCTCATCTTCTTCCGCCGCCATTACCCCCGGACTCTGGCCGGTTTGCGGATTAAGAAAGGCCTCGACAAAGTCGGGGTCGCCTTGACCCCGCCAATGGTCGGTCACGGCTTTAATCTCTTCATCGAGGACTAAAGCCCCTTGTAAACGAAGGGGTTTTAAAGCGCCGACCGGCGCAAAGAGCATATCCCCCCGGCCCAGTAATTGTTCAGCCCCGGCGCAGTCGAGAATGGTACGGGAATCGACTTGTGAAGAAACGGCAAAGGCAATCCGGGAGGGGATGTTGGCTTTAATCAAACCGGTAATCACGTCGACCGACGGGCGCTGGGTCGCCACCACCAAATGAATCCCCGTAGCGCGGGCCATCTGGGCTAACCGGCAAATAGCATCCTCTACATCAACAGGGGCGACCATCATCAGATCGGCCAATTCATCAATGACGACGACGATATAAGCCATGGGGAGCTCGTCCGGTTTAAGCACCCGGTTATAGCGGGCCAGATCACGGACGCCTTTCGCGGCAAAAGCCTTGTACCGCGCCTCCATCTCCGCCACCACGGCTTTAAGCACAGCAGCGGCCTTTTTCGTCTCCGTTACCACCGGAGCGGCCAAATGGGGGATGCCTTCGTAAACCGACAGTTCCACCCGTTTAGGATCGATCAGGATCAATTTAACTTCTACCGGGGAAGCCCGGTACAAAAGGGAGACTAAGAGCGCGTTGAGGCAAACGCTTTTTCCGGAGCCGGTGGCGCCAGCGATTAGCAGATGGGGCATTTTATCCAAATTCGTCACACTCGGTTCCCCGGTAATATCCACGCCCATCGCTATTCCCAGTTTACCGGCGCTCCAGAAAGCACGGGATTCCACTACTTCCCGTAGGGTAACCATCCTTGCTTCCTGGTTGGGAACTTCGATCCCCACCGCTGATTTCCCGGGAATCGGCGCCTCAATCCGCAAACCCCGTGCCGCCAGTGCTAAGGCTAGATCATTGGCCAGATTGACAATCCGGCTGACCTTCACCCCCGGCGCCGGATGAATTTCATAACGGGTGATGACCGGTCCCTGATGAACCTCCATGATCTGGGCTTGTACACCAAAGGAAGCCAGAGTCTCTGCCAGCTGGGCCGATTGGTCCGGATGCTTAAGATAACGTTTCGGCCGCGCCGGAAGATGTAAAAGATCCAAAGGCGGCAATTGATAAGGGCCAAGCTTACGACCGCTTTTCGCCGCGGCCAGCACCGCAGCCTCCCGCGGGGTTTTTTCCTGACGTGTCGATCTCTCCTTCCGTCTCCCTTTTGTTTTAACCGGGGGCGGTTGGGGATGATCTACCGTCCTTCCTTCGGCCGTCGCCGAAGCCTGTTCATAATGGAGTTCAGTCGCAGCGTTTTTTTTCCCAATGAGTAAGAAAAAACCTCTACCAATTTTCCCTTTTAAATCGGCCAAAAACTGGATTAAGGGGCGGTCCAACACTAAAATCACCGAAATAAGCAGTAACAAACATAAAACCACAACCGTTCCTAAAAAAGAGAAGATCCGGTCCAATCCGTAAAGGATAATACTGGCGACCGCTCCGCCTCCTTCTTGATAATCAAAGGGTAACAGTTCAGCCGGCACCCCGGAAACAGCTAAGTGAATGAGGAGAATCCCCCAGAGACAACCGGTGATTACGCCCACATAACGATAGGTCAAGGAGAACTTGCGGTGGTTTTTCAGTAATTGCCAGCCTAAGGCGGCAAAGAGGACGGGTAATAAGAAGGAGCCCTTTTTACCTGTTACCGTATACAAAACCCGCCGGACAGCTTCGCCAAAACTCCCCGTCTCTTTCATCTGTAATGAGAAAAAGAGCAGGACGGCCAAGCCTAGATAGACTACGCCTAAGATTTCCGTTTTTAGTTCCAAGCGCCGTTCACTGTTTTCCGGACGGTTTTCCGTTCCCAACTGCTTTGTGCCCCGTTTTTTTGCCATCCTCAGATCAGCTCCTCCTTCCCCACCAAAACTACTTCCGTAATATTGGCCGCATGATCCGCCACCCGTTCCAAAGTAGCTATCAACTCTAAATAGATAATGCCCGAACCAGGCCAGCACCGGCCTTGGTTTAACCGGTTGATGTGGTTCTGGCGCATCTCTTTCTGAATTTTATCGATGACCGTTTCCCGCTCCATTACCTGTTTGGCCAGAACCGGATCATCTTCTTCCAACGCCACCAGCGCCTTTTTACAGATGGCTAAGACTTTATCGTAAAGGAGTCCCAACTCGTCCATGGCCAGCTGCGAGAAGGGTAATTTTTCCTCCAATTTAGCCTGGGCAAACTCCCCAACATGCTCCGCATGGTCGGCGATGCGTTCCACATCATTGATCACATGAATTAACCCGGCAAGATACCGGGATTCGGCGACCGTAAGGGTACCGCGGGAGAGTAAAGTGGTAAGATACTGCGTGATCTTATTCCTTAATTCATCCACGATGTCCTCCTTTTTTTCGATATCCCGGATCGCGGAGGATTGCCCTTTAAAAAAGGCCACTTTGGCAAAGTATAACATATCGATGGCGATCTGACCGGTCCGGATAATTTCCTTGGTCGCCACCCTTAAAGCCAAACCCGGAGTGGAGTAAAACCGTTCGTTCAAATATTCCCGATCCACACTCTCTTCTTCCTGCGGTCGCCAAACCCCGGTAATCCGGGCCGTTAGAAAACGGGAAAGCGGAGTAGCCAAGGGTAACCAAATCAGGACCATCAGTAGATTGGTTAAGGTATGGGCGATCGCAATTTCTTTAATCAAAAGCGGGGCCCCGGTCGGTACCGACCCGGCGGGAACCGACAGAATAAACTCTTTACCACTCTCGATTAACCGCCAAAGTTGAAGGGTGGCCCAATTAACCACCCGTGCTAAAGGTCCGAGCAAAAACAGCAGGCTCAAGGAGGTGGTCCCGGTAATCAACCAATGGGCCCAGGCGGCCCTTTTGGTCTGAAGGTTTCCTTTCACCGCGGCAATGGTCGCCGTCACGGAAAGGCCCAATCCAGCGCCCAACAGCAACGGTAAAACCGTCGGCAGATGCAAGAACGGGCTTTCCTGTCCGCTCAAGGCCACTTGGCGGATTATGGCTTGTAAGACCCCAAGCGTCGCCACGTTATTCTGCACGAGCGCCGTTGCCAGAAAACCCAGGAAGTACCCAACCAAGGGGTAAACCGGGTTCCGGGTCAATGTTCCTTGCCGAAGTATGGTTTCGGCCAAAGGTTGCATTGCCGTCGTTAATGTTTTTAAGCCGATAAACACCAACCCAAACCCAAGGGTGATCGAGCCTAAATATTGGGTATTCCGTTTCTTGCCAAAAGAATACAATAAAAAACCAATCCCCACGGCGAGCAAAGCATAGTTACCCAAAGAAAAAGTGGTCAAATGGATCAGTAAAGTCGCGCCCAGATTAATCCCCAACAGCAAACAGATCCCCTGCTCCAGACGGATCAAGCGGGAACCCAAGAGACCAATCACTAAAACGGTGGCGGCGCCTGTCTCCTGGAGGGTAAGGGTCATCAGAAAGCCGAGCCCTAGCGCCACTAGAGGATTACTGGTCCGTTCCAAAAAACGACGGACTTTGTCACCGGCGATATTTTGGAAGCCTTGACCCATCAGGTAAAAGCCAAACAAAAACAGACCAAGCCCTCCGGCTAAGCCGAAAATAAAATTCTGCATCGTGCTTGCCATTTTGCCTCCTATATTAGTTCGGATCGTTTTTACCTTTACTTCGGTTTCACTAGTAGATTCTCCTCCCCTATAAAGATACGGATCCTAAAGAAAAAACCTCTCTTTAAGAGGTTTTAAGCGGTTTTTAACTAAATAATTACATTGCCCGGGCTCCACCGGGGATCAAGATAATCGGCCGGGTCCGTGCTGAGTAAACGGGTAATGATCTGTTCACCCCGGCTATTGATGGTCACGAGGACTTTTTTTCCCTCAACCTCTACTTCCCGCCATTGTTCCGGTTTTTCTTCCCCCTCTTCCGCCAGAATAACCTCCAGGGGGTAAATGGAATAAAAAAGCATCTGTTCACCCCGTTTGCGTCCCGGTTTCTTGCTTCCGGATTAATTCCCTCAATTTCCGGAGGGATTGGTCAATCCCACCAATCTCATCGATTAACCCGTAACCGACCGCATCTTTCCCCACCAGCACCGAACCGACATCTCGCACCAAATCTCCGGTTCTAAACATTAATTCCCGGAATTTTTCTTCCGTGATCCGCGAATGACTGGTGACAAATTTGATGACCCGGTCCTGCATTTTCTCGAGATATTCATAGGTTTGCGGCACACCGATCACCATACCGGTCAGCCGGATCGGATGAATGGTCATCGTGGCCGTTTCGGCAATAAAGGAATAATCGGTGGCCACCGCGATGGGGACCCCAATGGAATGGCCGCCGCCCAGCACTAAAGAGACGGTTGGTTTCGAGAGACTCTCCAGCATCTCGGCGATGGCCAGACCAGCCTCGACATCGCCGCCGACCGTATTCAGAATGACCAAGAGGCCTTTAATCCGTTCATTTTGTTCAATGGCTACCAACTGCGGAATAATATGTTCATACTTGGTGGTCTTATTCTTCGGCGGCAAAATCATATGACCCTCCACCTGCCCGATGATGACCATGGTATGAATATCGGAGCCTGGCGCGGGTGCCGGCGCTACTTGGCCTAACTGTTTTAGACTATGTAACATCAACCGCTGTCGCCGCGGTGAGTTGGGTTTAGCCGGTCCTTTTTCTTCATCCGGATCGGATTGGGGTTCCGGCGCTTTCTCCCCTCGATCAAGAGGACGGAAAAACGAAAGCTGATGGGGCCATCCTGCTTTAATCCGATAGTTCAAAATATCCCCCCTGAAATTGCCTTGCTTGTCTCCAATATTATTTACCTTGCCCCCGGAAATAATACCAGTTTTTCCTGTTCTGTCCCCCGGCCGCTTGGTAGGGACATTGACCGTGCCGCTTGCATAAGATGAGAAGGGATTACTACTAATACCGAAGAAAGCAGGGTGGATCTTGAAAGCGCTTCTTCTTTGCGGGGGGGAAGGCACCCGGCTCCGTCCCTTCACCCATACGCAGCCGAAAGCCCTTCTGCCCATAGGCTACCAACCAATCCTCTTTTATATCCTCGATGCGCTCGCCGAAACCGCCATCCGTGAAGTGGTGATCATCATCGGGCCGAACGGAACACCGATCCGCGCTTTGCTGCAACAAACAAACCCCTGGGGTTTTAAGTTTACCTTCATTTCCCAACCGGAACCTTTGGGCTTGGCCCACACGGTGCTCCTGGCCCGCGCGGCGCTGGGTGACGATTCATTCTTGATGTATTTAGGCGACAACATCCTGGCCGAACCACTCCGCCCTTTAATTGACCGCTTTACTCAGGAACAACCCGATGCCCTCCTGCTCCTCCGGGAAGTGAAAAACCCCCGGGATTTTGGGGTCGCCCAGGTTGACGGGGCCCGCGTCCGCCAAGTGGAAGAAAAACCGGAACAACCCCGGAGCAATCTGGCTTTAGTCGGGATTTACCTTTTCTCCCCTACCATCCACCATGCCGTCAGCAAGATTAAACCTTCCCGCCGCGGCGAACTGGAGATTACCGATGCCATTCAACAATTGATTGTGGAAGGAAAAAACGTCGCCTACCATCGGATTACCGGCTGGTGGAAAGATACGGGCACATTCACCGATCTCTTGGCTACTAACCAATATTTGTTGAAAAAAGCCACCCCCGCCCAGTACGGCACAGTAAAAAAAACACCGATCAACGGGGTTTTGGCCTTGGGCAAGGGCTCTTCTTTAAAAAACTGCCTTGTCAAAGGACCGGTTTGCATCGGCGCCGGTTGCCGCATCAACGGTTCCGTGTTGGGACCATACCTTTCCGTGGGGGACGGGGTAGAGATCACCAACTGTTCCTTAAGCCGCTCGGTGGTTTTTGCCCACGCCCAACTGAAAGGAGTAACCCTCATCAACAGCATTCTCGGGGAAAGAGTCGAGATCAGCAGCGCCCATCGGAAAGAGGAGCCCTTTTCCTTGCTGGTCGGCGCCGACAGCATCCTTCGCTTCTGACCAAACACGGCCGGAGGCAGGCTCCTCCGCAACGGCAAAAGCTTAAATCAGGCTTTCAATCTATTGAATGGAGCTGGTGAAAGCAAAAGACAACACAGAAACCCAAAACAAAAAGGAGGAACTGATGAAACCAACGGTTGATCTGGTCGTGGTCAATTTCAACACCAAAACTCTGCTGGCCCGTTGTCTAGCCAGTCTCCGCCGCTACAGCGGAGAACCGGGCAGTTATCGCCTGTGGGTAGTGGACAATGGCAGCACCGATGGGAGCGTCCCCTTTATCCGCAGTCTCCCTTGGGTGACCGGAGTTTACAACCGGGAGAACCGGGGCTACGCCACCGCTTGTAACCAAGGGATCAAAGCCGGTCGGGCCCCTGTGATCATTCTCCTCAACAGTGATACCCTAGCAACCGCCGGTTGGCTCCCGCCACTGGTTAAGGCCTTGCAAGATCCGAAAGTCGCCGTCGTCGGGCCGCGTTTGGTTACCCCCGATGGTTTTCTGGTGGGAGCCGGCGTCATCGGTGATGAAACCAATCCGGTCATCCGCGGCTGGGGACAACCGGATGATCCGGCCCTCTTCGCCGAACCAACGGTCTGTCTCAGCGTCTGCGGCGCCTGTCTAGGACTGAAAAGGGAACTCCTCCCGGAGCTGGGTTACTTCGACGAAAATTACTTCCACTATTTTGAAGAGACGGACTACTGTTATCGCGCCCGCCGCCATGGGTATGAGGTCCTTTATGTCCCCGACAGCCGCGTCCTTCATTTAGTCAACGGCAGTTGCCGTAATCGCAAACGACTACAGGCGTTTTTCCAGCAAAGCAAAGCCTATTTCGACCGTAAGTGGCGGACCGGAGAAGAAACCGATCAACTGCGTCAAAACAAGCTTTCGTAAATATACAACCGGAATCCGGAGATAAAGAGAGGAGAACTCCATGAACTACCTAAAAAAACGAGCGGTCCTGGCCATGATGGTCGTGCGGAATGAAGCCGACCGTTATCTAAAACCCGTCCTCGACCGGCTGGGGTCCACCGTCGATGGTATTGTGGTTCTCGACGACGCTTCCACCGACCGCACCCCCGAGCTCTGCCGGGCCCATCCCCAAGTCATCCGCTTCGAACGCTTGACGACTCCCCTTTTCACCCAAGATGAAGCCCAACTCCGGCAGCGCTTATGGGCGTTCACGGTGGAGCTGAACCCCACCTGGATCTTGGCTTTAGATGCCGATGAGCTCCTAGCGGCCAGTTTTGCCCGGGCTTTACCCACGTTCTGCGCGCAAACCCGCTTTGACCTAATCTCCTTCCCTGTTTACCACTTTTGGGGCAACTTCCGCCAATACCGGGTCGATCATCGGTGGCATCCGGCGCGGGCTCGGACCGCCTGTCTCCACCGGTACCAAAAAAGCCGGCATTATCACTGGGCGCCTCGCCGGTTGCATTGTGGCCGTTTCCCGCAAGAAGCATACCTTACCCCCAAGTTAAACAGCGGAATCCCCCTGCTGCACCTGGGGTATGCCGACCCGGTGGCGCCCGCAATCAAATACCGGCGTTACCTTGAGCTGGATCCCCGGGGGGAACTCTGTCCCCTGGCCCACTACCGGTCCATACTTAACCCCCGTCCGGCCTTGAAACGGTGGACAGGGGAAGATCTGGAGGCGTTGTTATGGAACTAAGCATCATTATTGTGAATTATAACACCCGTCCTTTTCTGGAAAAGTGCCTGGCCGCCCTGGCCGCCAATACCACTTATGCCCATGAAATAATCATTGTGGACAATCATTCTCAGGATGATTCCCGTTCCTGGCTTCAGGCTTTACGCCGACCCCGCCACCGGGTAATCTTGAACCGGGAGAACCGGGGCTACGCCGCGGCTTGTAATCAAGGGCTGGCCCTGGCGTCCGGCCACTTACTCGTAACGATGAACCCGGATGTCATTGTGCCTCCCGACTGGGATGCCCGCCTGGCCTGGCACTTAAAGCAACACGCTTCCACCCTGATGATCGGACCGAAAAGTTTAGGCATCGGCGGGAAACAATGGGCGGGCCCCCGCAATTTCTCCCGCCACCTGGCCACCGCCGACCGGAAATTCGCCGCGCTCTACGCCGGCCAATCGGTCCCGGCCAAATTCCTCATTGGTTGCCTGGTCCTTTTCGACCGGCGTTTACCCGCCACCATCGGCGCTTTCGACGAAAACTTCCCTTTAGGGGCAGATGATTTTGACCTTGCGCTCCGGATCCGGAAAAATGGATACCAGTTACGCATCGCCCAAGATGTCTTAATTGAACACACCGTCCACGCTTCTTTTCACCGCAGTGATCCCGTGGACACCGATCGACTGGCCACGGCCAGTTGGCAATATTTTAACCGGAAATGGCGGTCCGAATTAGAGAAATATGGCTGGGAAAGGTTGTTTGAGGACGAATTACCGGTCTTTCCGGGGGAAAAACCCTTTGGTCAGGCTTAACGGCGGCCAAGTTTTTCCGGTTGTTTAAAAGACCAAATTCCGTTTTTCTGCAAATAATCATGGTTAAAAGTGAAGGCCACCGGTTTGGTACGACTCACCCGCCCCCAATAGGATTTGGGCAGCTTGATCACCTCGGTGAAGATCTGTTGTAAGCGGTGGTGATAGGTATGTTCCCGGTAGGCCCTAAGGTGGGCGGCTTTGCCGATTTCGCGGCGGAGTTTTGGTTTCGCCAGATAGTACTTGATCTTTTCGGCCAGATCGGAAGGGTTCGAAAATAAAACTATTTCTTGATCGGGAGTAAAGCACTTTAAAAGATCCGGACGGGTCGCATCGACAATCTGAAAAGCCCCACAGCCGGCCAGAGCAAAAGTCCGGTCATTAGGACTGGTCGCCCCCACCCCCCGGCTGTTCCCCGAAGGCGGATTGACCGGATCCCGGTGGATGTTCAGGTTAATCTTTGCCCCGTTGAAATATTTTTGTACTTCGTGAAAGTCATTCACAACCGGCTGGACAAATTTTTCCAAATCCGGGTGGAGCCTTCCCCACCGGTCCCAAACCCCGATCAGTTTTACATTTAACCTTTTCAAGAATGGCGCAAGCGCATTCAATACTTTCAACCGGTTGGGAAAACCCATCCCCACGAAACAAAGATCACTCCGGTACTGCTCCGGAACCTTCAACGGGCGGTGCACATCCGGGTTACAACACCAGGGCAAATAGAAAACATGGGCCTGGTTATACTCGGGAACTGCCTGCCGTTCATTGGTGAAAACCAGATCGAAAGCCTCCACCATCGGCCCCCGGTGCAGATCGATCTCATAGGGGTCCTCCACCAACCAGAGAACTGTTTTCACCCCCAGAGAACGGGCATAACGGACCTGTTCTAAAGGGGTTCGGTTCCCGTGGACAACCAGTAATACTTCGGGACGGAATTCTTTAATGATCCGGGAAGAAAGATTCCGCGGGCTAATCTGCCTTACTCTATGCTGAAGTTTTTTTAAGGTCATAAATATATCGTAAGCATAACGGTAGTGAAAGCCCATTGCGCCGGAATCAACAAACAACACCCTCATCTTCTTTCCCCCTCTACCGCAATGGCATATTAAAAACCAACCATCAGTTGGTGTCCATTCTAAAGTGGACTGATCGGGAATTGAATTGTAGGATCGCATTATTATATGAGAGCAAGTTGCCCACAGGCACGGGCTTTTTGCGTTGCCTTTTCCGCTAATAACCCCAATACAATATATCGATCGTCTAAAATTCTTTTTCAAAGCGCGGTCCCTTACTTTCGCCATTTTACTTGTTGCAATAGAGCGTAAGGCTTCCGGGTGACCTTTTGTCCACCAAAAGTGCCTTGACCCCATCACCAGAGCAGCCAACTGTTCGTAGACTAGAACAAAGAAGACCGGAAAGGATGAGCAAGTTGCGTTTCTCGATTATCATCAATTGTTATAATACTTTACCGTTGATTAAAAAGTGTCTAGAAGCGGCGTTGACAAGTACCGACCGGGACACTGAATTAATTTTGATCAATAACCATCCCCCCTATCCAGAGGCTTTAACCTTTTTACGCGAATTTCAGCACCCAAGAGTCCGCATTCTAGACCCGGGCCGGAACATCGGTTGTATGCCCGGTTTCCAATACGGCGCCAAACACGCCCGGGGTGAATATATCGTCAAATTAGACGATGATGTGCTGGTCCCCCGGAAAAAATGGACCACCGCGATGGGTCAAGCATTATCCGATTTTCCCACCCTAGCCTATGTCGCCTTGCTTCCTTCCCCCATCCGCGCTGTAGGCCACCGCGTAAAAAAGGACGATTATACCCTGGAATTCCGGCAGAGCACCATTCTTTTCTGGTGTATGATGATTAAAAAGAATTTATGGAAAAAACACTTCTACTTAACTAATCTACCCCTCTACGGAGTGGGCGAACGCGATTACGAACGGAAGGCGAATGCGCTTGGACTGAAAAAAGCCTATTTGACCTCCCATGTCTGTACCAGTTTAGGCCGGACTGAAGAATCAGACCCGCTCTACGGCGCCTGGAAACTCTTTTATGTGAAAAAGAAGGACCAACGAAGCGATTTTCAGACCTGGAAAAAAAGTTTTCAGCTTGGTCCGGAAGAGATGGAAATTATGAGACGTTTCGGTTATCCCGAAAAGCAAATTGATGAGGTCCGGACCCTCTTGGCCATTGAACAAAAGACGATGGATTTGCCCAGAGCCATGGAGGGAGGCGACTAAAATGTCACTGAAAACTTTCCCCGACGGAAAACTCCTCTCCGATTTAGAAGTCCTCCGGCGTATCCATAAAGCCCTCCGTCAAAAGAAACCCTTCTCGCTGGTCCGCATCGGCGACGGGGAAAATATCGTCCTCGCCCAGGGTAAGTTCCTTTCTAATCAAAAGATCGAACAGACCTATTGGGTGCAGCAGGGACGCCGAACCGGCAGAAAAGGGGTTGATCTCCCCAACCTTAATCTGCGCGACCGGATGCTGAAAGGGATTAAACAGGCCGATATCGTTGGCATCTGCCGCCGCCATAATGATGAAGTGGCCGCCCCGACCCGGTTCAAGCGGGAACTGACCAATAAGATCTTTGACTACTACAATTTACAGCCCGCCAATCTCTGCTATGTTTTCTGTAACCGGAAAATCGTCTCTTACCGTTATTTTTGGAAGCTCCTGCACCAGTACCGGACTTTACTCATCTCCAAATGGGCCGACCGGTATGCCCAGAAGATCAAGGGTAAATATAGCTGCTTGCCGCCGCAGATTATTGGCACGATCAATTTTCAGCATTACGACCAAATTCCCACCGTGCTGAAAAAGGTGGGTAAATACGATTTTGATTTAGCATTAATCTCCGCCGGGGTTAACGCCGTGATCCTCGCGCCCGCGATTGCTAAACGTTACAAAAAAGTTGCTATTGACTTCGGGAAAACCATGATGTACACAGTCCTTCCGAATAAACGGCTCCAGCCGTGGACTCCGCCAAAGTCCTCCCGTGACGGATCATCGCCCACGCTGACTGCGACCAGTATTATAAAGTCTTAAAAACTGCGGAGCCATTGGTAAGGTTAGAGGAAAAGGAAAACCGAACCGGCCGGGCCTTTTTGATCAAGAGGCAAAAGTCCGTTGGGTACAAGGCGGTTGTTTTCTTGTCAAACGGGATATTTCCCGAAGAAAAAATAATCCCCGCTGGAATTGTTTTTATAGCCCATCCCCTTTATCCAGGAAAAAAAATAGGATGAACTAGCAAAAGAGACTACCCAGAAAAAGGCGATTCCAACGGAGGAGATGATGATGAAAATAACAGTTATCGGTTGCGGTTATGTCGGTCTGGTGACCGCTACCGGGCTGGCCGAAGCCGGCCATTTGGTAACCGGGATCGACCGCGACCGGACTAAAATAAATAAACTGCGCCACCAGGAAGTTCCCTTCTATGAAAAAGGTCTGGCCCCCTTAATTCGCCGCCATTTACAAAGCGGCCGGCTTTCTTTCACCACCAGTCCCAGCTTGGGGATGGCTTCCGCCCAGGTCATTTTCATCGCCGTCGGCACCCCACCCGCCGCCGACGGTTCAGTCGATCTCAGCCAGGTGCAGGCGGTCGCCGCGGAAATTGGGCAAGAACTTCGTGGTTATACGGTAATCGTTATGAAGTCAACCGTCCCGGTGGGCACTACCCGGAAGATTCAAACAACCATTGGCCGCTACGTCCATCGGCCGGTTCCCTTTGATGTCGTCAGTAACCCGGAATTTCTCCGGGAAGGAAATGCCCTCTATGATTTCATGAACCCGGACCGGATTGTGATCGGCGCCGATACGCCAAAGGCCCTTCAGATCATGGAAGAACTCTACCGGCCGTTCCTGAAAAAAAAGACGCCCTTAATCCGGACCAATCCGGAAACGGCCGAGCTGATCAAATATGCTTCCAATGCTTTTCTCGCCACGAAAATTTCTTTCATTAATGAAATGGCGGAGCTCTGTGAAGCAGTTGGCGCCGATCTACCCACGGTCGCCCGGGGAATGGGCCTTGACCACCGTATCGGTCCCGAGTTTCTAGCCGCCGGCCCCGGGTATGGCGGTTCCTGTTTCCCCAAAGACACCAAAGCCTTAATTCAGATCGCCCGGGCGCACGGTAAAGAAGTAACCATTGTGGAAGCTACCGATCGGGTCAACATGCGGACCAAAAAGCGGATGTTGGAAAAGATCATCCAAACCATCGGTCCACCGGCCGGAAAAACCATTGCCCTGCTCGGTCTGGCTTTCAAAGCCAACACCGATGATCTGAGGGAATCACCCGCTCTCCCCCTCATTGAGGGTTTACTGGCGGCCGGTGTCCGGCTCCGGGTCCACGACCCCAAGGCCTTAACCGCCGCCGAAGCGATCTTCGGGAGTAAACTCAAGTACTATGAAGATGAATACGCCGCGGCCGAGGGGGCCGAAGCCCTAGTGCTCGTCACCGAGTGGGAGCAATACCGTAAACTGGATTTTTCTTTATTAAAAACCAAAATGGCCCAAGCCATTTTCATCGATTTACGGAACCTTTTTACCCCGGAAAAGATCCGGGCCCATGGTTTCGTCTACGAAAGTATTGGCCGGGGAAAAGAAAGGGCGGAAGCAAAGAATGGGTAATTATCTGCTTTATAGCGAGGACCTGGCCGGGATTGTTGCTTTGAACCTCCTCTTGGGGAAGAATCATAGAATCGTAAGCATAATCGATTGTTCCGGACGCTTAATAGAACTGGCCTTCCAGCAAGGATTTTCCATCTGTCAAAACATGGAACTTCTCCCGGAATCGGTTATAAACCAAATCGACGGGATTATGATCGGGGTAGCCACCGAACCCTTGGCGACCGAACTTAAAAAAGAACTAACCGCCAAATTCCCCCAGAAAAAAATCAGCACTCTCCTCGACCCAGAATACCTGCCCGGTTATTTATCCCAACAGCAGGCTATTCTTCAGCAGTTGCTGACGGTTGAACCCCAGCTCGCGCCAGTTCAGTACGGTAAAGGAAAATTATTCATCTATGCCGACAGTAAGGCCGAACAGAAACGGGCTAATAACGTCCAGGAAAAAAAGATTCTCGCCTTTTTACAATCAATCATCAAACCCAAGATGGTCGTCTACGACATCGGCGCCAATATTGGGATCTATAGCCTAATCCTGGGACGGGAAAATCCCCGGTGTCAAATCCATGCTTTTGAGCCTGAAACCGTAAACTTCTGGAAGTTACTCCGCAATATTGAGTTGAATAAACTAACCAATGTCACTCCCCACCTGGTAGCCATCGGCGCCAAACGGGAGATCCGCTACCTTTCACTCCAAGGGCAATGCGCCGGGCTCGGCCAACATTCGTTCCAAAAAACGGTGAGCAACCTGACCATCCCGGTGAGCGTCTGGGATCTTGATTCTTATATTAAAAAGAAGAAAATTTCCCCGCCTGATTTGGTCAAAATCGACGTGGAAGGCTTTGAATTACAAGTCTTGAAAGGAATGAAAAAGCTGCTCGCAGCCAAAAAAACTCGTCTGATGATCGAAGTACATGAAGCTTTAGCGGAAAAAAGTAAACTAGAAGGTTTTCTTAAGAAAAATGGATATGACTTTAAGGAACTGGACCGCCAGCCGAAAAGAAGCTTCTTATTTGCACAGCCCAGCATTGACCAAACAAAGCAGAAGGTAACCAAGGCGCCAAAGGGGGATACAAAGAAGTAATCATAAAAAGCCCCGGAAGTTACTCCGGGGCTTAAACCTTGTCATTAGCTGGTGGGAGAGGGGGGACTTGAACCCCCACGATCATGTAAGATCAACGGATTTTAAGTCCGTTGCGTCTGCCGGTTCCGCCACTCTCCCCAGTTTTATTTAAGTGGAGGCGGCACCCAGATTCGAACTGGGGATAAAGGTTTTGCAGACCTCTGCCTTACCACTTGGCTATGCCGCCAAAATAAAATTGGAGCGGAAAACGGGATTTGAACCCGCGACCCTCGCCTTGGCAAGGCGATGCTCTACCACTGAGCTACTTCCGCTCATTGCTCTTGCAAAAATAATATTACCACAGGTTATGGCAAGGTGTCAAGGGTAATTTCTCGTTTTTATACTCTCAGCGGACACGGATTTGGCTCCAAATTATTCCCGACCATATTTATTTTCATCGTATTAGTGGTCCCACTGACCCCAATCGGTACGCCTGCCGTAATCACGATCAAGTCTCCCGCTTGTACATGCCCTGATTCGAAAGCTTTCCGCTCACCGATCTCGAATAAGTCGTCAGCCGTAATCACATCATCCACAAGGATGGGGTTCACGCCCCATGACAAAGCCAGTTGGCGTCGGACCTTCTCCACAGGCGTAATGGCGATAATTGGACAAGCGGGGCGAAAGCGCGAAATCATCTTGGCCGTATGACCCGACTGGGTAAAGGCAACAATGGCCGCCACCTTTAAATCCATTGCTGTTGTGCACGTGGCATGACTAATCGCATTTGTTATGCTTCCCATTAAATCATACTTTGTACTGGAAAAAGCAGCCCAATAATCCAACGCCTTCTCCGCTTTCTCCGCAATTTTGCCCATGGTAATCAAGCTTTCGAGGGGATATTCCCCGGCGGCCGTTTCTCCCGAGAGCATAATGGCGCTGGTTCGGTCATAGATGGCATTGGCGATATCACTGGCTTCGGCTCTGGTGGGTCTGGGATTTCTGATCATCGAATCTAACATCTGGGTAGCCGTAATCACCGGTTTACCACAGCGATAACATTTTTCGATCAATGCCTTCTGAACAATCGGCACTTCTTCGACGGGAATTTCCACTCCTAAGTCCCCGCGGGCCACCATGATCCCATCGGCTTCTTTTAAGATCGCGTCGAAATTCTCGATCCCCTGCCGGTTTTCGATTTTCGCAATAATTTTCAGAGCGGTTCCGCCCTGTTTCTCCAGTACTTCCCTGATCGCGGTAACGTCGGAGGGCTTTCTGACAAAAGAGGCGGCGATGAAATCAAAATCATTTTCAATCCCGAAGATGATATCCTGAATATCCTGCGACGTTAACGAAGGTAGATTGATATTGGCATCAGGGACATTTATGCCTTGATTGTTCCTGACCATTCCCCCATTACGGACCCGACAATGGATTTCACTGCCTTTGATCTCTTCAACCACCAGTTCAATCAACCCATCATTAATCAAAATCCGGCCGTGTTCCTTTACATCCTTATACAAATCCTTGTACGTTACCGAGCATTTCGTATGGTCCCCGATCATCTCTTCGTTGGTAAGAATAAACCGGTCTCCCTTTTTTAGCACGATTTCGCCGTGCTCAAACTTGCCCGTGCGAATCTCCGGCCCCTTCGTATCAAGGAGCAGAGGAATCGGTAGTTTTAGACTTTCCCTTACCTTTTTGAACCTTTCCACTCTCTGTTTGTGCTCTTCATGGGAACCATGGGAAAAATTGATCCGCGCCGCATCCATCCCATTTACCATAAGCTCCCTTAATACTTTCTCATCATCTACGGCCGGTCCTAAAGTGCAGATTATTTTTGTTTTTCGCATCAAAACACCTCGCTTCTGATGGGGATTTCTTGTTAAAGATTTCTTCAGATGGTTCTAAATCCCTACCCTATCTACAAGCTCAGATCAGTCGGAGATCTTGTTAAGTCTCCCAAAATTCAAAATCTCCTCTGAATTTGAGCTCTCAACAACCCTGAGTACGATGGGCATGCCAAGCGCTTTTACTTTTCAAGTGGCTGATTTTTCTGGAATGACCGGTAAAAAAGACCTTTTTATAAGCAAGGTTATACACAAGGCTTTTGTGGATGTCAATGAAGAAGGTTCAGAGGCTGCTGCCTCAACAGCAGTGATCATGACAAGGGGTATTGGCAGGTCGGTACGGGTCGATCATCCCTTTGTGTTTTTAATCCGCGAAAAGGAAACGGAAAGCCTTTTATATCGAGGCGAAAATTACGACTATCAGCGCATAAAGCAGACACGGAAGAAGATTACGCTTGATCAGTTTTCCTTCAGCCCCCATCAGACCCACCGTTGCACAGGTGGCCACCACATTATTGAAAGAGATCATGCTTCCGAAGGCGCTCCCCACCACTTGGAGCCCAACGATGAGCACCGGCGGTAGTTCCAGAAGCAAGGCGGTCTCATATTGAAACGAAGCGAACAGAAGATTCGAGACCGTGCTTGACCCGGACATAAAGGTGCCCATCATCCCAATGAACGGGGCGAAAAGCATAAAGGCGTTGCCCGCCAAGACAGCCATGGTCCGGGCCATGATCGTCATCATGCTGTCGAACCCGCCGGTGTTCACATGGGAATTCAGCATTAACTGAACCATGGCCACCCCAAAGAATAAGGCCACTACTGCCCCGGAGATTTGCTGAAAAGTGTTCTGCCAAGCCCGCTTGGTTTGGGCGGGTGTCATTCCGTGCAGGAAATGGGTGAGCAAAGCAACAAGGGTAAAAGGGATCATCCCCGGTAAATAAGCCCAAGTCAGCTCATAATCCAAGCCGGTGATCCCCAAAATATGGGGGACAGTGATCTTGACTGAGGATAAAAGATCCTTGAGTCCGAAAACCGGAAGCCGCGTAACTACTAAGATGACGGCGATCAGCATATAAGGCGTCCAGGCCATCCATAAAGGCATCTCCGCCTCCCGCAGGTGGTTCTCTTCCCGTTCAAAATTGGACCGCCAATCTGCCGCCCAGGTGCTTGGCTCCGGAAAATCCCACCGGGTTTTCGGCGCTAAAAAACCGGATTTTGCCGCCCAAAGGAGAATGGGAAGTCCCACCAAGCCGCCGATTAAAGCCGGAAATTCCGGCCCCAAAAAACGAGCCATGCAGTAATAGGGAACCACATAGACCAGACCGGCAAAGAAGGCAAAAGGCATGGCGGCAAAGGCGTGTTTCAAGGATTTATCCTCACCGAAAAGCACCACCAAAAAACAGAGTCCAATTAAGGGAACGAAAAAGCCGACGACGGCTTGGAGAAAGGCCACCTGTTCCGTGAGGAGCATGGTAAAACGCGCGCTACCGGTACTCTCCAAATAGGTAGTGAGACTATTGACCGCGCTCAAAAGGGGGGTACCGGCCGCCCCGAAAGAAACCGAGGTTCCAGTCAAGATCAGAGTAATCATCGCCGCCGCCAACGGAGGAAAACCCAGCCCGACCAGAAGGGGAGCGGCTAAGGCCGGCGGAGCGCCGAACCCGGCGGCGCCCTCAATAAAGGCGCAAAACATCCACCCAATGATAATCGCCTGAAGGCGACGGTCATTTGTTATATGCCGGAAACCATTACTGATCCTGAGCATCGCGCCGGACTGTCTTAAAGTGTTTAAAATCAAAACCGCGCCAAAAATAATGATGATTACATCCAACGCTTTTAACGCCCCAAACAAAGAATAACCCAGAACATGGACGGGTTCCATCCGCCAAATAGTCAAGGCGATTAGACACACCAAGCACCAGGCCAGGGGCAAGACTCTTTTCGCGCTCCAGTTGAATACGGCCATTAGCAGAACGGTAACTGCAATCGGTAAAAAGGCAATTAGGGCGAGCAAGGTTAAAACCTCCCTCTTTAAACTGAACACTTCATGACAGAACTCTTTCTCCGGTAAAATCAGTGTTTAACATCCTAATAGCAAAGTAATCGCCCACACTGGCTACCCCCGCCCAACCATTTTACGAAAGAGGTCTGTTCTATTCTATTAGAGAAAAACCAAGCCTCGATCTTCTCTTTCGCCTCCTCTTCCTCTTGGGCAATAAAAGCCCGTAAAACTATTCTTCCAAACCCTCCCGGTACTCACTGGGGGTTTTGTTGGTAATTTTCTTAAAACAACTGCTAAAATAGAATGGATCATTGTAACCGACGGCAGTGGCGATTTCATAGATTCGCAGCTCGGTATGCTTCAGTAATTCTTTGGCTTTGCGAATCCGGCATTCCGTCAGATAATCGGAGAATTTCTTTCCGGTACGCTCGGTGAAAAGCAGACTGAGGTATCCGGGGCTGATATTATATTTCTCCGCCATTGCGGAGAGGGTGATCTCCTCGGCATAATTCTTTTCAAGATAACGACGGATCTCATCTACCCGCTGTTGGTTAAGGCATTCCCGGTTTTGACTAATCAAGTGGTTGATCCGGGTAAATATTTCTTTAAATTCTTCCTCAAGTTCATCCAGGCATTGCGTGCGACTGATCATACTTAACGGAGGAGCACCGTCCTCAAAGATCTCTTCTAAATTATAACCTAACTCATTAAGGGTAGCGCAGGTTAAAAGCAACAAGTTAGCAGCAATAATCCGGATCGATTCTGGCCCTAAGCTTAACGCTCTAATTTCCGCAAACAACTTCGCCAAGTCTTCAAGTATTTCATCGTAGGCCCCAACCCTTAAATCATCGAAGATCCGGTTTTGATAAAGCTGGTAAAAGATTTTATGGTAGCCCGGGTGCGCCAGATTGAGATCACCGACGGCATAAACATGGTTAAGACCGTAGAGAAACCGATTCTGAAGCGCCATCCCGGCTTCCCGGTGCGCCACGGAGAGATCCGATAGCGTCTGGTAGCAATTACTGACCCCGAAGGTGATGTCTTTATTGAGATGAACCCGGAGTTTAGTTAACCATTCTTCAAGGAGCAACGGGAAATCGCGATCCGGCTCAAAAACGACGGCCACCATTTGATGATAGTAGTAATTGAGGAGCAAGAATTGGTACGCGGAATTCGTAAGCAACCACTCAAGATGCTGGTAAAACTGGAGATCCAATAAATACTTATCCTCTACGGAAACCAGTTCGTTAGAACCGCCATGCAGTTCCATCAACACCACTTGGAAGGGTCTTTTTTCATACCTGACCAAACCCAAAAACTCTAGCTTCGCCTCATAGTCGGCTTTGGTCACTTTTCCATTCAACAGATCGGTGAGCAACTTTTCTCTTAAAGCTGACATGTTATTACTAATCTGCGCCCGCAAGGCAGCAATCTCCCGCTCTTTAGCTTGTTCCGCACTGATCTCCTCTTTCACGCGCAGCGCGACTTCCAAGAGGCGCTTTGTCGCAAAAGGTTTTAAAAGGTATTCGGAGACCGCTAGGTTAATTGACTCGCGGGCATATTCAAATTCGGCAAAACCGGAGATGACAATGATCTTCATCTGGTAATTCCGCTTTTTGATCTCTTTAATCAGTTCAATCCCGTTCATTACCGGCATTTGAATGTCGGTCACCACGATCTCGATCGGGTGTTGTTCCAGGAGAGTTAAAGCCTCCCGGCCATTACCGGCCCCAAGGACCGGATCGAACCCATAAGCATGCCATGGCACATTGTTCATCAATTTTCGCTTGATCGCTTCTTCGTCTTCAACGAGCAAAATTCCACCCATTGTCCTGATCTTACCTCCTTTATGCCCATCCGTCCTCTTTGATCAGCGGCAGGCGAAGGACTACCTTGGTTCCCTGATCGAGGGTAGAGGTTAACCACAACCCATATTCTTGGCCAAAAGCAAGGACGATCCGTTCATGGACATTACGCAACCCAAACCCGTATTTCTCTTGCTCTTCCAGGCGTTCTCCCCGTAAGTAACGGTTGATCGCCGTAACCTGGCTAGCGGGCATGCCCCGACCGTTATCAATCACTTCAAAGCAGATCATTTCCTCCGCCTGGTAACCTTTGACGATGATTAATCCATCATTGCTTTCCAAGGAACGCACCCCGTGGTAGATGGCATTCTCAACCAAAGGTTGCAGTAGGAGCTTTAATGTTTTAAAGTGGGTAATGTCGTTCTCAACCTCAAACCGATAATCATACTTTTCGCCATGGCGCAGTTTTTGGATATAAAGGTAGTTACGGACATGATCCACTTCTTCCTTAATCCTGATCAGCTCCCGGCCTTGACTCAAACTAATCCGGAAGAAAGCCCCCAAGGCTTCCACCATCCTGATCACATCTTCGTTTTGGTTTGTTTCCAACAGGCCGATAATTACTTCCAGTGTATTATAGATAAAATGGGGTTTAATCTGTTCCTGGAGCGCCCGCATCTCAATTTGGCGCAGTTTCTTTTGCTCCTGAACACTCTGGCGCATCAACCGCCGGATCCGGGTGAGCATCTGATTAAAGGTCCGTCCGAGCTGGCCAATTTCATCATAAGTACGAACGGGAACAATTGTATTTAGATTATCAGCCGCCGCCCGCATGGAGGACTGCAGTTCTTTCAGGGGCTTTGTTAATACACCGGCGAGCAAAAGGGCCACCAGGATCACGACGATAATCGAGCCCACAATTAAGGCGAAGGACATCCGAGCGACCGTTGTCATTTCCGCAACTAACTCCGCCCGGTCGGAAATACCAATAATACTCCAATTCGCCAGGGTCAGGGTTTTCCCCATAATCACCCGGTTACCGTAGGTGTAATAACCACTCCGCCAGGATTCGCCCACCGGATTGCCCAGAAGGAGCCCGACGGATTTACCGACCAATTCGGCCTGGGGATGGAAGATGATCTGCCCGTTCTGGTCAACCAGGGTAACATAACCGGTCTTGCCCAGCCGGATATCACTGCAGATCCGCGCCAGGAGATCGATTTCCACATCGATACTCATGATCCCCAAAAAATTATCGTAATCGCCGTAGATCCCACACCCTACGGAAAAGACTTTTCCCCCCAGCCAATCATCATGGGGTCCATAGATCGCCATGATGTTATCCTGCGTAGTTCGATTGGCCAAGATTTGGAACAGTTCGTTTTGGGAAAGATCCACATTCGTCACGCCATAACAACCGATTTTTACCCCTTTTAAGGTTGTGATGGCGACTTCCCGCAGATCGGTTTTGTATTTTTTAATGTTATTTAAATTCTCCCATAGACGATAGGTATATTTCTGATTACCTTCAATGTCATCGATCATACTTAGTTTCAAGAACTGAAGGATGTAATAGTCGTTCCTAAGTTCGAGGATGCGCTCCAGATCACTGAGGTAGATTTGGAGGTTGCGTTCTACCCGGTTAATAACCGTCTCCGTATAGGTACGGACATTTTGCTGGAGAATCTCAAGGTAAGTATAGTAAGAAAGAAAAGCCAGTAAGATGAGGGGGATCAGGATTAAACCCGTAAAGGAGATGATGAACTTAGTCCGCAACGACCTTAGACGGAAAACATCCCGGAATAACCTTCTCCCCGCCTTAATGAACTTCTTCATTTTATATCCCACGGTTTCTTGGTCTGGAGTAGTTGGCTGAAATTGGTCTCATCCGCCAGTTCTAAACCGGTATCAATAAAGTCAGAAGGAATGGGGAGATCCTTGATGGCACAGACCAGGTAGCTGACGGTAAACTCGCCCATTTTCTGATAATCTTGCCCCACTAAAGCCTGGGCAAAGCCCTCGAGTGCCGCCTGCAACACCGGGTAAGAGGTATCCATCGCCACAGTAATCCCCCCGTTTCGGCACCATTGATCATAAACGGGCATTGCTTCCGGCGGCCCAAGGAAAGCCCACCCCCCAGTGAAGAAGAAAGCATCCGTCTCCGGGTGCTTCTTTAGATAAGCTTCCACTTCCTTCGCCGCCGTGGTCGTATCTTCATCACAGATCAGCAGCGTTTGATAGTTGAGTTTAATCCGGCCGGCGGTCGTATCTTTAAAACCACGGATCCGTTCGTTCAGATCATGGGACTTGGCGCCACCGGTCAGGATAACCGTATTCAACTCCCGGTCCGCCCAACCTTTGGCGGTTACGATCCGGATCATCGCTTTACCACATTCTACCCCGGCAGCGTAATTGTCGGTCCCACAGTAAAACAACCGGTTGCTCTCGGGTGCATCCGCCTCAATGGTCGCCACTTTGATCCCAGCCGCCACCGCTTTATCGATCACCGGCCGGAGTCTCTCCTGGTCGCTGCAACTGACCGCAATCCCATCCACTTTCCGCCGGATCAACCCTTCAACAATTTTAATCTGGGTCTCCACATCAACCTTAAAGGGACCAACCCATTCCACCTGCACATTTAGCCGCCGCGCCGTAAATTCAGCCGCTTCTTTCGCCTCCACAAGCATCGGGTTATCAAGGGATTTCGGGACGATCGAGATGATAATTGGGCGCGTCCGGACCGACGAACCCACTCCCAAAGTATGAACTGGGGAGAAACCGATGGCGAAGAGCAAAAAGAGAAGGATGATCCCTTTTTTCTGTTTGAAGAGCTTCATTCGACCACTCCCTTACCTGACATTTACGGTGATCAAAGCGATTTGCATTATCTCCGAATAGTCAACACAAGAAGCCCGTCCAGGATGGCCCCGCGGAAGTTCAGCGGTTTACTTGAGATGTTTATTGATGATGGAACTAACATAGAGTGATCCGATCACGGCAATCACCGCACAGATCAAACCCAAAAACAGAGTAGTGATCCCAAACTTGCGGGCATCCGCATACAGATAAGCCGTAGGGGCCAGGCTCAAAAGATGCCAACCGCTCTTCCCGCCAATCCCGACCTTGCTTCCGATCGTCTTAAAAGTAAC
Organism: Bacillota bacterium; assembly: GCA_012837715.1. Taxonomy (GTDB): domain Bacteria; phylum Bacillota; class UBA4882; order UBA10575; family UBA10575; genus Capillibacterium. Next base: position 90,186 of record DUQR01000033.1, read on the forward strand.
CAGGGTTTGGCGGTCATGAACTTCGGTAATGAAACTCCCTTGGTTAATTTCACTGCCATAATCCCGGTCGGAAACAAGACTGAAGATTTCATCAAGGGGTTTTGTTTCTTTAATGATCGACGAAAAGTTCTTCCCAATGTCCTCTTTAAACGGCGTGGAAACAATCTCACCATCATTGTTGATGACCAACGAATATTTTTCAGTCTCGGCCAACGAAATGTAGAGGCGGTTATAGATATTTAAGTTGATGAGTTGGTCAATCTTTTCTTCATCAACAATGATCGCCAATACCCCTAGGGACTCCCCGTCGGTCATATCTTTAATCTGTCGACCTAAAAGCACAAAATGACTACGGTTTATTTTGATCGCCGATGACCAAACGATCCCTCCGCCGGCGGCGCTGATATTACGATAACCGTTATGTTCTTTAAAGCTTTTAATTAATTGCATAAAATCATCATGGTAATCCTTGGTAATGACCACCGACCGTTCGAGATCAGGATCACAAATAAACATAAAGCCAAAAATATCCTGATTACTGATCATGTGTTCCTTAAAGTATGACTCCACTTCCCTTTTGGCCAGGAGGAGCTGATTTTGATCTTGGGCTCTGGCCAACAGAGCTAAAGTACTGTTAAAACCCTTATTGATAAAAAGGCGGACGGAAGTATTCTCAAACTCCGCCAACTTCGACTGGATATTGGCTACGGTTTGTACCAGCTCGGCTTGGGAATACTGCGTTATTTTCTTCATAATCGCTGACCGCGAATTATTATACGCCAAGAACCCGATGAGCAAGATTGGAATCAAGGAAACCACCAAGAAACAACAGATTAACCGGTTGCGGATTAACCCCTTGGTTTCCTTTCTTTTTTCTGGCCCGATCTGGTTCTCTTCTTCCGAGTGTGATTTAATACTTTGTAAATCAAAGACCATATTGGCCATTTTTTGTTCCTCCCGATCTCTTCCACGTTTTACCACTAAACTTGTTATAACAAGTCAAGCTTATAATTTGCCGAAAAGCAAGAATACTAGCAAATAGAATAAGAACATTAGTAAAAAATCTCCATATTAATAGAGATATGGGAGTTCTTGTCCAAATCTCTACCATATAAGGAGATCACAAACCCAGGACAAGAAGAAAAGTAAATCCACCTCTTTTTACTCTTGAAGTCCCATTTTCAGTGTTTGTCGGTGAATAGCAACCCTGTATTTCTAAACCGCCTGATTATTGCTTATTGGCGAAATGGAGCAGATAAACGCTAATCTGAACGGTGCCACCATCAATACCGACGGGTCGGCAGCACATCCTTGGCCACTTCTTGGGGGAAGACCCCTTCCTCAACAATAATGCGCTTGGGAATAGTTTTACCGGCGATGATGGCTTCCACCGCATCAAAGAAATGCCGTCCCAACAGGGGGTTACACTCTACTGTGCAGTTAAGCTTGCCTTCGATCATGCCTTCAAAAGCAGCACGGATCGCATCAACGGAAACAATGATGATATCCACGCCAGGCCTGAGCCCGTAAGCCTCGATCGCTTGGATCGCGCCAATTGCCATATCATCATTATGGGCAAACAGCGCGTCGATTCGATCCCCTTCGGCTTTCAGGAATTCTTCCATTACTTCCTTTCCCTTGGACCGAGTAAAGTCGCCATACTCCGACCTAATAATCTTCATCCCGGGGTAATCGGCGATCACTTCTTCAAACCCCTTTTTCCGGTCAATCGTCGGCGCCGAGCCAATGGTCCCTTGCAACTCCACGATCTTCGCCTGGCCGCTCATCTTCTCCACCAGCCAGCGCGCCGCCCGGCGCCCTTCCTCCACAAAATCGGAGCCGATCAAAGTCACCCAGAGCGAATTATCCGCACAGTCAACACCCCGGTCGGTCAGGATGACCGGTATTCTCGCCCGCTTCGCCTCCTGCAGAACTTCTTCCCAACCGGTGGTGACGACCGGCGAAAAACCAATCACATCGACTTTCCGTTCGATAAAAGACCTAATCGCTTTAATCTGGTTGGTTTGCTGCTGTTGACCATCGACAAAGATCAGCTCAATCCCGCGTTTCTTTGCTTCGGAGATAATCGACTCGGTATTCGCAATTCGCCAAGCGCTTTCTGCTCCCACCTGGGCAAAGCCAACCACGATCTTTTTTTGTCTGGCGCCAACGGCACTTCCGAGGACCAACGCTAAAGCCAATACCACCAAGAACCAGAAAACTGCTTTTCGCTTAAGCATTTTATTCCCTCCCTAAGAACCATTTGTTTTCGTCCCCGGATCCACTTGGAACCGTTCAATCATCTGGACTAGATTCTCCGCCATCCCCCGTAAACCGGCAGCGAGACTCTTGACTTGATCGGCAATGGCGGTCTGTTCTTCCGTTGCGGCGGAGACCTCCTGCGCCGAAGCGGCCGTCTCCTCCAAAATTGAACTGATCACTTCGATGGATTGGGTTGTTTCTTCCTTCGCCCGATCAACCTCATTGATGATCGCTCCCATATCCACCATCCGTCTGGTTGTTTCGTCCATAGCATCGATGATCTGCCTAAAGGATTCCTGCGCCCTAGCAACCGACTCCATCTGTTTGGCCATGATCGCATATCCCCGTTCCACTGTTGTCGTGGAGACGATTATCTTCTCAAGGATGCTCTTCACTATTGTATTGATGGTAATGGCGCCATCCCGTGACTGACCCGCCAGTTTATTCATCTCCTCGGCCACAACAGCAAAGCCTTTCCCCATTTCACCAGCGCGCGCCGCTTCAATCGACGCGTTCAATGCCAGTAAGTTGGATTGTTCCGCCAGATTACCAATGACTTCGGTGATCCTGCTAATCTCATCAATGCTGGTTCGGAGGTCATTGATCACATCAAGCATGACCGTGGTTATTTCTTCCGTTTCTTTGGTGTTGGCCAGTAATAATTGGACTGTTTCCTGGGAATTGTAGCTCAGTTCTTTGGTTGAACTGGATATTTTCCCGACTTCGTCCGCTTTCTCATGAACTTTTTCAATCTGAACGGCTAAATTCCGCATCCGGCCGCTGGAATTCTCCGCTTCTTTTGTCTGTTCCGTTGTGCCGGTACTAATCTCCGACATAATACGGGCAATACTCTCCGCCGTCCGTACCGACTCCAGCGAATTATTTTCCAAGACGAAACCATGTTCCAAAACACTTTTAACGGCAACCTGGGTTTCGTCGATCAATACGCCAATGCGCTCAACCATCCGGTTAAAACTCGTTCCTAACACACCCAATTCGTCCTCGGTGTTGATCCGAACCCGTACTGATAAATTACCCTTCTCCGCCTTCGCCATCGCTTCCATTACTTCCTTTAAAGGATTTGAGATCCCAAAGGCGACTTTAAATGAGATCCCAACGGCTAACAGTGCGAAGAAGCCCGCCACGATTAAAGTGGTGAGACCAACAGTTCTCGATTCGGCATAAAGATAGGAAGTTTGGGTGAAACGCAAGAGATGCCAGTCGCTTTCACTACCAACTCCCGTTTCACTACTGATGGTCTTAAAAGTGATTAAATTCTCTTTGCCCTCCACCTTACCAATGTAGCTGCCTTGGTTTTGGTCGCTGGCGTAATCGCGGCCGGATCCGGCCCCATCCATAATTGGTTGTAAGGGTTCGATATTTGCTAAAAGGGTCGATATCTGCCCACCAATATTATCCTTTATCGGAGAAGAAATAATAGAACCTTCGTCATCGATAATTACCGAATATTTGGTCAGATCGGCAGTGGAGATCTCCCCGCCAGTATAAAGATGGGAGTTAATAATCCGGTCAATCTTTTCTTCTTCCACCAAGATCATTAAAACCCCTAAGGGACTTTCGGTGACCGACTCAGTCTTACACCGCGCTAGATACAGAAGGGGTCTGCTTTCAACCTTAAGCGAAGCCCAGCTTATACTATCCCCCGCCTGAAGAATCTGGCGATAAGTCTCCGTCTCCCGAAGTTCCATACTTAATTGTCTCAATTCCGGACCATATTCTTTAGCAAAGACTAAGGGTTCACGGTCAGCAGCTTCACTGATAAAAATAAAGCCGAATATATCCGGATTACTAATGAGATAATCATTAAAGAATCTGTTCACATAATGTCGTTGGCTTAGGGCGACGGTCGGAGACAGGTTGTTGTAATTCCAGATCGCCTGATGGAACTGTTGATCGATAACTAATCGAGCCGAAACGGTCTCAAATTCGTTAAGTTTAAGCCTGACATGGGAGGCCGTTTGGTTCAGCTCATCCAGGGTTGACTGGGTGATTTTCCTGGTCATCGCCGATCTTGAACTGGTATAGGACAGCAAGCCCACAATAAATACGGGGACCAGTGAAACGAAGATAAAAGAATAGATTAAACGATCGCGAATCGAAGTATTACCAATGTTTTCTCTAATCTTTCTCCATTTCATGCCTTTTATTAACATGCCTTCACTCCTTTTAACCCTCCGTTTACAACTGTTTAACCCCAATGTAAACCCCTCAAACAAGTATTCGCCAAATTATGGTCTGATCCTTCCCTCCCCAGTAAAAAGAGGGAAAGAAGGATGGGCTCATGGTGTTACAAAGCTGCCGGTTCTCCCTTAAGTCCTTGCCTACGGACTTCAGTTTACCGCGCTTGACCCGCTGTGAAAATTCTTGGCAAGAAGCAGGAGACACCGACGAGAAAACCAATGGCGATCCGGGTCCACCATGCGTTAAGGGTCCCTTGAAACATGATCAAAGATTAGATTTCCCGATGGTAACAACGACAATCATCCGGCGTTCCATCCTTTTTACCCCCTATCAATCTATAATTCACATGTATTATAAAAAAAGGGCGGCTTCTTTAGAATCAAGATATTTTTATTATCCTTTAATATTTTTAAAACCAAAGGTTAACCTATAGCAAACGAAACTGTAATCTTCCGTAAAACAAGCAGCCGGAGGCAGTTTTTATGGTTTTACCGAACAGTCCCGGGTTTATGCCAGGTTTTTCGCCGCCAATGATTAGTCGATGACCGGCTGGTCCTGGGGGGGAAAACACCAGGCCACATCAAACCTGACCGATCAAGTGGAACTTGGCAATAAAAAAGAAGATTGGCGGTTGCTCCTGCGAAGGCAGGTGCAATAAAAAACGGGACGATCTCGTCCCGTTTTTTATTGCCGCTTTCTATTTCTTCCCCATAGATTATAGATCATCCACCGGTGGTTCATGTTCGACCCAGTTCCACTCGCTATCGACTAAAAACTGATTAGGCCAGTCGATTGCTTTCTCCTCCAAACCAACGAAAGAGAGAACCGCACCACATAAAAGTTCCACCAGTTCCTGGTTGGGTGCATTCAGCAGCCGGTCCAGAGTTTCTTCAAAGTTCCGCGGTTTCAACGTTGCTTGCGCCACCACCCGTAAAAGCCATTTATGGTAGGGGTATAACATCCGGTTCTCATTCAAAACCAATCGACAGGAAAAGAGCACTATTTTTTGGATGGACAAATGCAATAAGTACCGGTTTTCTTTTTCCACCGCCTGATTAAAATACCATTTCCAAGCCAGCAGTTGAGCGGCAAACCTTTGCCTTCTGCTCTTTTGCTCCGCGATCGGGAAGCGGGTTATCTCCGCCAAGAGCTTGTCCAAGTCAGCATAGCGAGAGAAGAGAATCTTATTATCCTGGTAAGCATAACGAGCCGGATCGCTCCCCCGGGCCGCGACCAACCGCAAGACCTCAATACTGACCACTTTACAATCAATATACCCGCCCGGGTAAGCACAAAGATCCCGTAGGCTGAAGGCTAATTGCTGCTCGCTTTGGCGTTTTTGGTATTCAGCCTCTTCCACAACTAGAAGCAGATCAATATCGGCATTGGGGCCGGCAAAACCATGGGCAAGCGAACCGCCGAGCAGGATAGCTATAAGAGCCGGATCCTCTTTATAGCGAGCAATAAACTGATCGATGGCGGCTTGATGATGCTTTTCCATGAGAACACTCCTTTAACCTTTACAAGTCCTCTTTTGCCTATTCTCCATCTTCCTGACTTTTCCTTTACTCAGAAAATAGCTCTAGTTATTCGCCCGGCTTTAATTTTTCATCACTGGACACAAGCTGGCGAAAGCAGACGTGAGTCCGACAAAAATATTCTCCGCCACACTTGGATTTAGTAATAAATTTTATTTCTGGAATTTATGACCATCCCCCCCAACTGGCGGGAGTGATGGGGAGAGGTGCTCTCAACACCGGAGGGGAAAGGAACACTCGATAGGAAAGAGGCTCCCCTTTGGGCAACCTCTTTCAATTTGCTGTGTTAAGTTGTAAGTTATGCTTCTCATGGACCTCCAAACCACTCACTACCGCTCCAGCTCCACCACGGTCACACCCATCCCGCCTTCGTTGGTCTCGCCCCAGCGGTACTTACGGACCCGGGGATGCTTTTTGACGTAGTCTTTGATCGCCGCCCGAAGGGCGCCGGTGCCCTTACCATGAATCAGGCGGACCCAAGGTAAACCGGCAAGGATTGCTTCATCCAGATATTTATCGGTCACTTGTAAAGCTTCTTCCACGGTCATCCCCCGGAGATCAAGCTCAGGGCTGATGGTCTTGGCCTTCTGCTGCGCCAAGGCGCCCATCTTGATTGTTCCCGGCGCCGCCGGTTGTTTCTTCTCCTCCACCAAGGGCGTTAGTTTCCCCCGTTCCACCCAGAGTCGGACCGCGCCGGCCTGGACCAAAGCATTCTCCGGATTAAGGTCGAGAATAACCCCTTCCTGTCCGAAACCGGCCAGTTTTACTTTCATCCCTACTTCCAGTTCTCCCTGGTATTCCCCAGCCCCGGGGAGTAAAGGCTCGGTTAAGGCCTCCAATTGTTCCTCCATCGCGGCCCGGGCTTGATTGGCCAACTTAATGCGGGCCGACCCATCAGCAGCCTCCTGTAAACTCCGGAGCAGATTTTCCATCTCCCGCCGGGTCTCGCGCACTAAGGCACGGGCTTCCTCCCGCGCTTCCTTTAACAGTTCATTCCTTTTTGCTTTCAGTTGCGCCAGTTCAGCCTTTAGTTCCTGTTCTTCCCGCTGCACTCTGAGCCGGAGAACGGAAGCATCCCGCCGTTCCTCTTCCAGCATCTGCCGTTCTTTCATGATCTCGCCAATCAAGTCTTCCACCCGGCGCTCCCCGGGTGAAAGTAGCGCTCGGGCCCGTTCAATAATGGCCGGATCCAGACCTAAGCGGGAAGCCACGGCAAAGGCATTGCTCCGTCCGGGCAAGCCGATCAATAAACGGTAAGTGGGGGCCAGGGTCTGGGGGTCAAATTCAACCGACGCATTCTGCACCCCTTGGGTATTATAAGCAAAAACCTTTAAATCCCCGTAGTGGGTGGTGGCAATGGTCCTGACCCCCCGCCGGTGGAACTCCTCCAGCAAGGCAATGGCCAGGGTCGCGCCTTCCGCCGGGTCGGTTCCGGCTCCCAATTCGTCCAGAAGAACCAGGCTGGCGCCACTTTGAACTTCCTTTAAGATGGAAATAATATTCGTCATATGGGAAGAGAAAGTACTCAGACTCTGCTCGATACTTTGTTCGTCACCAATATCGCAATAGATCCCGGTAAAGACGCCCACTTCCGAACCGGATGCGGCCGGAATATGGAGACCGGACTGGGCCATCAACGTCAATAAACCGGCCGTTTTCAGGCTGACGGTTTTCCCCCCGGTGTTGGGACCAGTGATGACAAGGGTCTGAAAACTCCGCCCCAACTCCAGATCGATGGGGACCACGTCACCTTCGAGCAAGGGATGGCGGGCGGCCAACAGCCGGAGATAAGCCTGGTCATTAATGACCGGTTCGGTCCCACCCAAGGCCAGACTGTAACGGGCTTTGGCAAAGGCCAGGTCCAAACGGGCCAGAATCTCTAGATTAACCAAGGCCGGAGCGGCCTCTGCACCCACCAGCACGCTTAAGGCGGCCAGAATCCGCGCCACTTCCTTTTCTTCTTCCGCCTCCACCTGACGTAACTGGTTATTAATTTCCACAATCGCCATCGGTTCAATAAACAAAGTCGCCCCGCTAGCCGACTGGTCATGCACAATCCCCGGGAGGACTTGCCGATATTCCTGTTTCACCGGAATCACATAACGGCCGTTGCGAAGGGTAACCAAGGATTCCTGAAGGTATTTCCGGGTTTCACTCCCGTGGACAATCGCCTCCAGTTTATCGCGGACCCGGTTCTGAAAAGTACGAATCTGGGACCGTAGCCGGTACAACTGAGGAGTAGCATTATCCTTCACCCGCCCCTCCGGCTCGATCGCCCGCTCGATCTCCGCTTCCAGCGTTGGAAAAACCGTCAGTCCGGCGGCTAAAGCCGCCAGGGTGGGCGCAGTTTCTCCTTGCTCAGCACGAAAAAACTCCCGGAATAAACGGGCGGCGCGGCAGGTTTCCCCTACCGCCGCCAGTTCTTCCGGGGATAAGACCCCGCCAAGGCCGGCCTTTTTCAACGCCGCCCGGAGGTCGTGGATGCCACCAAGGGGAATCCGTTCCCCGCTTTGGGTTAAGCGACAGGCTTCGGTCGTCTCCGCCTGTGCTTCTTTAATCGCTGGGGAGGTCAACGCCGGCCGAAGTGTGAGGGCTAGTTCTTTACCCAATTGGCTACTGGCGTAAGTGGATAACCGGGACAAGATTTTATCAAATTCCAAGACCCGAAAGGTCTTCTCGTTCACAGGATCGCCTCCTTGATCCTTTGATTGCTAATGATTAATTTAATCAGCATTTACCCAGCCGTGGCCAAATGGTGTTCTCTGCATGACGTGAATTTCTTGGCATAGTAACCTTCGCGAAGTGGAGGTTGAAAGCGGGCCACGCGACAGGGAGGTCGCGAGCCGCTTTTACTTACCCCACTTCTTCCTGGGTCGCTGGAACCGCCAGGGCTTCCTTCAGCACCTCATCCATCGTATCCACAAGGACAAAACGGAGTTTCCGGGCCACCTGCGCCGGTATTTCTTCCATCTCTTTCTGGTTTTCTTTCGGAATAATAACCGTTTTGATCCCGGCCCGGTGCGCCGCGAGCACTTTTTCCTTCAACCCGCCGATGGGTAAGACGTGACCGCGTAAGGTAATCTCACCGGTCATCGCCACCTCGCTCCGGACCGGTGTCCCGGAAAGGGCGGAGACCACCGCGGTCGCCATGGTAATCCCGGCGGAAGGACCGTCTTTCGGAATCGCTCCTTCCGGCACGTGAATATGGAGATCGGTATTTTCATGAAAATCCTCGGGGATCCCAAAAGCGGCCGCTCGGGACCGGATATAACTCACCGCGGCTTGGGCGGACTCGCGCATCACTTCACCTAGCTTCCCGGTGAGCAGCAATTGGCCTTTGCCTTTCACTGCGGAGACCTCAATCGTTAAGATCTCCCCACCGACTTCCGTCCAAGCCAACCCGGTCGCGACCCCAACCCGGTCATCTTCCTCTTTGACTTCATAACGGAATTTGGGAATACCTAAATATTTGTGGAGGTTTTGTTTGCTGACCCGAACTGCCGTCACTTGGTTACTCACCAACTGACGGGCGGTTTTCCGGCAAATAGCGGCCAGTTCCCGTTCAAGGTTCCGCACCCCTGACTCCCGGGTATAGGACCGGATCACCTCTGCCAAAACCGTATCGGTCAAGACAAGCTGTTCATCTTCTAAACCATGTTCTTTCCGTTGTTTGGGGAGCAGGTGTTTCTTGGCAATCTCCACCTTCTCCTCTTCGGTATAACCGGCAATCTGAATAATCTCCATCCGGTCCAGTAACGGCCGGGGGATGTTATACGTGGTATTAGCCGTAGTGACGAAAAAGACCTGCGATAGATCGAAATTGACCTCCAAGTAATGGTCGCCAAAGGCGTTGTTCTGTTCCGGATCGAGCACCTCGAGCAGGGCGGCCGATGGGTCGCCCCGGAAATCCATGGTCATTTTATCGATCTCGTCCAGGAGAAAGACGGGGTTTTTCGATCCGACCTGACGCATCAACTGTATAATCTTCCCAGGTAATGCGCCGACATAGGTCCGGCGGTGCCCGCGGATCTCGGCTTCATCCCTGACCCCGCCCAGGGAAAAGCGGACAAATTTCCGGTCCATCGCTCGCGCAATCGAACGGGCTAACGAGGTTTTGCCAACTCCTGGCGGTCCGACCAGACAAAGAATGGGCCCTTTTAAGTTCTTGGTCAACTTCCGGACGGCTAGAAATTCCAAGATCCGTTCTTTTACTTTATCCAAGCCATAATGGTCCTCATTCAGGATGGCTTCGGCTTTTTCCAGGTCAAGATGGTCTTCGGTATAGATATTCCAAGGTAAAGCCAATAACCAATCCAGATAATTCCGGATTACCGCGGCTTCCGCCACCATCGGCGGCATTTTTTCTAAACGATCAATCTCCTTCAGCGCTTTTTGACGCACTTCTTCCGGAAGTTCCTGCTCTTCCACTCTGGCCCTAAGCTCATCGGTCTCCGCCAACCGCTCATCCTTTTCCCCTAATTCTTTCTGGATGGCCTTCATCTGTTCGCGGAGATAGTATTCCTTCTGGGTCTTCTCCATCTGTTTCCTGACCCGTAGGTGAATTTTTCTTTCCATCTCGATAATTTCTAACTCATTCACCAAAATGGCATAGAGTTTTTCCAGACGTTGACCGGGTGTGATCGCTTCCAACAAGGCTTGCTTATCTTCCACTTTCAAGTTGAGGTGCGAGGCGATGACATCGGCCAACCGGCCCGGTTCCTCAATACTGGAAACGGAAGCCAACACATCGGGCTGTATGCGTTTACTATTCTTGATGTACTGTTCAAACTGGAAGCAGGTCGAACGCATTAAAGCTTGTAATTCCGGGGTTTTGTGCGTTGACTCTTCCACTTTTTCGACGACGACCCGGTAGTGGGGATCCCGTTGGAGAAAGGATTTCACTTTCACCCGACTCAACCCCTCCACCAACACCCGGAGCGTACCGTCGGGGAGTTTCAAAAGCTGTTTGACTTCGGCCAAAGTCCCTAATCTATAGATATCCTGTGGTTCCGGTTCATCGGTCTTGGCCTGGTGCTGGGCAGCGAGGACAATCATCCGGTTATTCACCATCGCTTCTTCTAACGCACTGACTGATTTCTCCCGCCCCACATCTAAATGGATAATGACGTAGGGAAAGACAATAACCCCGCGTAGGGGGAGGAGCGGAAGTTCAAGTTGATCCTCTTCATGATTGGGTTTTCTCCAATTAAATGTAGCAGCCGCCATGGCTACCCACCTCCAAATTAATCCTGTTCCCTTCAAGTAAACAGAAAAAGTATATATAAACTGCCTATTTCGATAATTAGCTGGAGTTTACCTTCCGTTGTTTTTTGGTGAACGCTACGGATGTTGGGAGATTTTGAATATTTCGCCACCGGATCTTCGGTGCGGGCTTTGTGCAATGACTTTGACATTCTCCTGGTAAATACCTTCTAAAATTGCGGTTAAATCTGGGTGGGGGCAGGATTACCCGAAGCTTAAAGAGAATTGTTTGCTATAATCCTTTAACTGGAGGTGAGCAGCTTGAAGAAAAAAATAGGCCTCCTTCTTCTCCTCCTGGGTGTAGTCGGATTGGCGCTCGTCTTTTTCTTCTCCCACCAACTTGTTTCTTGGTTGTGGTACCGGAGCCTCAATGCCTTAAAACTGTTTTGGCTTCCCCTCCTTACGAAACTGGGGATTCGCTTAGGTTTGGGGGTTTTCTGTTTTGGCTTTCTTTTCCTTAATCTACGCCAAACCAAAAAGGCCTTCTTTGAATTGGATACGGAGGTGAAAATCACCCCCCGGCAACATCTCTTCCTAAGTTTAATCACCGCCTTTGTGCTAACCATCTTTTTGTTGCCCGGCGCGGCGCCGGACTGGACCATGATCCTGCAGTACCTAAACCGGACCGCCTTCGGGGTAAAAGACCCCATTTTCCATCTGGACCTCAGTTTTTATCTTTTTGCCTATCCTTTGTACCAGAAACTAATCGCCACTTTCCTGGGTTTAATCATTCTCGCCCTCCTCAGTGTGACTCTTTATTACGTCATCGCTCAGGCTTACTGGTACCAAGATAAAAAATTCCAGCTCTGGGCCAGAGCCCGGATCCATCTGATAATTTTAGCGGTTCTGTTTTTCCTGTTAAAAGCGGGGGATTATTATCTGAGCCGAACGGGCTTACTGTTTGCCGAGAAACCTTTATTGACCGGTGTAGATTTTACCACCCATCATGTACGTATTCTGGGCTACAATGTGATGGCCGTGATTGCACTCATCACCGCCCTCTTGTTACTGAGTACCTTTTTTAATAAAAAACCCCGCCGGTTGATCTTAGTCGGTCTAGGTTTATGGTTCGGTTCTTTACTCTTATTTACAGTGGTCCTTCCCCCGCTGGTTGAATCGGTCGTCGTCAAACCGAACCAGTTTATTATGGAAGAACCCTATCTTGAACACCATATCAAGTACACCCGGTTGGGTTTTGGGTTGGACCGGATCAAAACCCAGCCTTATAATTTGGATGCCGCAGCCGATCTGGCCGACCTTCATCCCGACCACCCGTCCCTGGCTAATTTACGGATCTGGGATTGGCGTCCGCTCCTCCCGGCCTATAATCAACTGCAGTCCTTCCGTTCCTACTATACTTTCTACGATATTGATCTGGACCGTTATGAAACTCCTCAGGGACAAAAACAAGTCATGATTGCTGCCCGGGAACTGGATCCGGAAAAAATCGACCAAAACTGGTTAAATCGCCATTTGAATTATACTCACGGATACGGACTGGCGATGAACGCGGTCAATCAGGCCAACAACGTCGGCCAGCCCCTTTTCATCGTCAAAGATCTCCCCCCGGTCCTCGACCCGTCCCTGCAGGGGGTAGAGTTAACCCACCCCCAGATTTACTTTGGGGAAGCCCCCGATTCCTACATTATTGTACGGACAAGGGAAAAAGAGTTTGATTATCCCGCCTCGGCCGGCGAGAATGTAACCACCGTTTATGAGGGGCGGGACGGGATCTCCCTCCGGCGCTGGCTGACCCGGATCCTAATGGCTTTAGAGCTTCGCGACCGGAACTTAATTCTTTCCGGTTATATCCAACCGGAGAGTAAAATCCTTTTATATCGTAACATTAAAGAACGGATTACTCGCTTAGCGCCCTTTTTGATCTTGGATGATGATCCCTATCTGGTGGCAGCGGAGAACCGGCTCTTCTGGATGGTTGATGCCTACACTGCTTCCCGGTACTTCCCCTACGCCCGTAAGCATCAAAACGGCTATAATTATATTCGCAACTCCGTCAAGGTGGTGGTCGATGCCTACCACGGAACCGTTAACTTTTATGTGGTGGACCCGACGGACCCGATCGCCCAAACCTGGCTGAAGATCTTTCCGGAAAAGTTTAAACCCTTTAGCCAGCTGCCGACCGCCTTGCAACAACACATCCGGTATCCGGAAGCCCTTTTCATGGTCCAACAGGATATGCTCCTCAGTTACCACCTAACCGAGGCCAAAGCCTTTTATGAAAAGGAGGATTTCTGGAATCTACCAACCCAAATTTACGCCCGCAACGAAGAACGCATGGAGCCCTACTATGTGACTTTGGTTTTACCCGGGATGGAAAAGGAAGAATTTCTCCTGATGCGGCCTTTTACACCCCAGGGTAAACAGAATATGATCGCTTGGATGGTCGCCCGGTGCGATCCACCCCACTACGGAGAGTTAATCCTGTACCAACTCCCGAAAGGGACCAATACCTACGGACCAATGCAGATCGAAGCCCGCATTGGCCAACACCCGGAGATTACTGAGTTAATCACCTTATGGGGCCAGAATCAATCCCAGTTAATCCGCGGTAACCTCCTGGTCATTCCCGTCCAAAACAACATGCTTTACGCCGAACCTTTCTATATCCAGTCGAACCAGGGCCAGATCCCCGAGTTTAAGAAGATCGTTCTGGTCTGGCAAGATCGGATCGCCATCGGCGACACGATTGAAGACGCCCTCCGTAAACTAAAGGGTGAAACGGAAATTGCCCCCGCTGAAACGAAGGAGCCCGCTGCGGAACCGGCTGCCGAACCAGCCCCGGCCGAAATCCCGGCCGGTGAGAGCCCGTCCCTTTCCGACGAGGCGGCCTTATTGGTGGAGCTGGAAGAGACCCTCCGGAAAGCTCTTGACCTTGTCGAAAAGATCAATCGGCTAGGAGACTACCCCTTACTTGAGTAGCGACCGCCCACAGTACCATACCTACACCTTCCTTCCGCTCCCACCTCCCGGTGGACATCCTTGGTGTCAGATGTCCTTCCCGCGCTTAGGGCGGACTACGGACTTTCACCGATTGGATTGCGCCCAAGCGGGACGTACCACGTAAAGAACCGAGGCTGTCTTTTGGGACAGCCTCGGTTTTCAAATCTTCTCTTCAAAGTATTGATAGAATAGGACAATTTATCTATTCCATCCCTGCTTTTAAAGCCTCGCCCATGGCAACCTCGTCCTGGGGGGAGATTCCCTCAAAAGGGGTAACTTAAACGCATGGCGATGGAAGTGGTCTTTGGCGGGTCATCACTCAAAGATAACAAAAGATTGAGCTCCAGATCGATATTACCGGGGAGAGTATTTTGATACCTGGGGATGACCAAATACTTACCCCCGCCCGGATTGGTGATGGTCGTCAAGGACACTGCGGAAAAATCATCGATCGGGTAAGCCAGGGTGCAGGTTAAAAGGTTGGTTCTTTCCCCGTCGCAGCCCAGTGTTATAAACTGGCCGAGCAACTGGGAGAGATTACTGCCGTCAAGGAGCAGATACTCCATTTGCATTGTCAGCTTGCTGTAATAACCAACATTATAACTGTAATCCGCCCCGATTAAGTAGCTGTTACCGCTCTCGCCCGCCCCGCCAAAATAGTGGCCGAAGGCGCCGTAAACCCCCAAATCCCCCAGATCGCCCTTGAAGGTAAAGCCGGCCCGCCGCCGGGGAAGGGGAGCAACACCGGGTAACCTTGGGATCCCTTGCCCTTGTCCTTGCCCGCCCGGCCCTGCCGCCGGTTCCTGCATATAGTTGAGGGTCAGGTCGTAGCCCTTTACGCCAAACCTGCCTCTGACCCCCCATTTCATTTTCTCCGCTTTGAAATCAAATCCCGTGGGAAAAGAAGCTACCAGCGCCAGACTGGAGTTCCAGTTCAACGGGATATAGGCTTCCACCGCATCCGTAAATTTACTGTCATTCTCTTTCTCCAAGGCCTCTGCGCCAATGGTGTAATCCACCGGGTTCAATAAGGACCCAAAGGACCAGGAGACCGGTTGCCGGCCAACGGTCAAATGAAAGCGGGGAAAACGGTGTTTCACGTAAAGCTTTTTCGTGAAATAGCTTGCCTCTTTACCTGCAGTCAACCCCTGCAAGGGATGATCAATCCGGAAGGCGTAACTAAACTCCGTCTTCCCCAGTGAAGGCAGGTCAAGTTCCAGTTCCAAGTGGTCTTTTAATTCATCGGTAAAGGCCCCGCTTTCAAACCAGGTTCCTCTGTAAAAAAGCTCAGCCTTGCCTCCGGCCTCAACCGCCAATACCTGGGTCGCCGCCAAAAGCCCGCCCATTATAAGGAATAAAACTATTAATACCTTGCGCACCGGGAAAACCTCCTTCTTGTCATTCGGTGCTCGGGACTCGTTGCTCGTCACCCGTCGCTCGTGCCCGTGCTCAACATGCCGTTGGAAGCTGATGTGCTCGTGTACAAGCATCCCGTTGGAGTAAAGCACCCAAAATAGACCCAAGCCCGGCGCTCAACCCCAGTGCGCCGGGGGGCTGCCCTTGCCCGATTACCGACTGGCCAACCTTCAAGTCCAGCTAGCGGCGTCAGCACCAAGCAGGACTAGGCGCGAGGGAGGACGGAGCGCAGATAATACTTGGGTATATCGAGCACCGCCCGGACCGAGCAACGACGTCATGCGCCGGTGATCACGCCGCGTCAGCCGGCAATCCGGCAAAATACCATCAGCCTTTCTCCCCCTCGCAACTCGTTACCCATTGCCCGGCTCGTCCCCTACCGCAAATTCTCCAGGGTGAAAGTCCCCTCCGGGATCTCCGGATTGAACTCTATGTTCTTGATAATAAACTCAGTCCGGGTATCTTTCCGCAGCTTATCCTCCATCACCGACGCCAGCGGGTACCAACGGCCCTCAATCTCCTGCACCTTGGTCACGGTCATCACCTTCAGCAGCCGTCCGCTCCGCGCATACAACTCTTCCTTGAGCCCGACAAATCTTTCTTTGTCGATCCAGGACTTCCGCCGGTAATAGGAGACTTCCTTCCCTTCAAACGCCGTTCCCTCCAGAACATAACAGGGGCGGCCGTCGAGTTCTTCCTCCCCGACCAACTCAAATTGGTACAAATCGATCAGCTTATCTGCTTCCATCATATCCTGGTAGGAGAAATCACTCCCCATGATCCCCTGGTTCAGCATGTGCCCGGAGATTTTCACCAGATCCTCAGCGTCGGGGAAGAACATCCAGAGATCATCACCGCGTTTAAGGAACTTCGTCCCCCGGTCCCGGGGGTTGGTGAAAACAACCAAACCATTATCACCCTGGCCATAAGAGGTCATGGTTTTGACGATTCGCCGGTTCCGGTTGATAATAACCAACTCCGCCTCAGCCCTTGCCGAGTCATAGTATTCATTGTCATCCCGCCGTCTGATGATCTCTTCCGCCGTCAACGCGCCGTAGGCCACCGAAAAAATGCCGGCGATGAGGATTAGGATGAGAATGATCGAAGCAGTCAGGCCAACCGTTTTCTTTTTCATAGGATATAACTCCTTTCCGTTTTTCTGCCTTCCCTCTCTATTTTTCTCTCATCAAGGCTCCAAAGGCAAACCCGCTCACCTAGCTATCCACAACTATTTACGATTGCTGCAGCTATCCCCCGCCATCCCGATTCTTCGCCCCGTAGCCGGCCTTTACGCCCGCATGGCTTCTGTGGGTTCAAATCGCGCCGCCCGCCGGGCCGGGATTACGCAGGCGATGGTGACAATCACCACACCCAGGAAAAAGGCGAAAACCGTATTCCCCGGTGAAGACAGGGGGTAAACCATGGAGTTAAAAACAATCTCCGCACTGAAACCGCTGGTCGCCGCAGAAAAGTCAATCCCGTTTTTGGCAAAATACCCGTTGAGCAGGGAACCGCAAACAGCCCCGATCAAGCTGCCGGTCACGCCCATGATGGCGCCTTCCGTGAGAAATAAACGCATAATATCTTTACTTTCCAAACCCAGCGCTGACATCATCCCGATCTCTCGTGTCCGTTCCTTGACGATCATCAGCATCGTATTGATCACCACGATACAGGCTAGCAGCACAAGGAAGATATAGATCTGGTTATAGATTACCTTGGCTATGTCCATGAAGAATATCAAATCGCTGGTCTCTTTATAACCCAAAGCCAGATACCGGCCGTCTGCTCCGTATTCGGCCAAGAGGGCTTGGACCCGCGGTAAAACTTGGGACACCAGCTTCCGATCGGGCGTCGCCAGCAACAACTCGGTGACCTGCCCATCCATTTCCAGGAGGCGTTGCGCCTGGTCCAACGGGAGATAAAAGACAACCTCGTCTAAAAGTTTTATACCGCTTTTCGTCCGCCCTACGATATTAAAGGTCACTCCTCTTAGCGAATTGAAGGCCGTATTAAAGACGATGGTTACCTTCTCGCCCACCCGCCGGTTGATCTTCGCCAAGAGGGCCGTGCCCATCAACACCTCCAACCGGCCGGGCTGGGGCATCCTTCCTTCAACCAGATAGTCTTCAATTCCGGTAAAGGCCGTTTCCAGTTCCGGGTCGACTCCCCATCCACCCATGGTGACCAGTTCGTCCCCGGTGCTGACCATCGCGCCAAACTTCAACCTGGGGACAACCATCGCCACACCCTCTACTTTTTCAAGGGCCGCGATCATTTCAGCCAACCCCCCGCCATTCAAACCGTCCACCGGATAATTCAAAGGCAATAGCCGTTGTTCGTCCCGGTACTCATGGGTAATCAGTTTAATATGGCCGGAATCGTATTGAATATGCTCAAGGGTGAGATTATCAATTAAGCCGACAACATAACCCCTGGCAAAAACGACGATCATCACGGAAAAGGCAATGGCGATAATGGAGACAAAGGTCCGCAATTTGTGCCGGAAGAGGTTTTTAAAAGCCAGTCGCGTCAGAAATCCCATCCTGACACCCCCTTATTTGGGATAAATAGCCTTAATCGGGTCTTTGTCCGCCGCCCAGTAGGCCGGGAGGATACTGGAGAAAAGCGAGACAATAACCCCAAAGGCAAAGACGGTAACAAAGGACAATGGATTCCAAACCCCGTAGATCTTTCCGACGACCGGGATCCCGTAGGGTGCCATATCAATGATTCCGGAGAAATCCAAACCAACAACGGTAAAAACCCCCACCCCGGCCAGGCCCAGCAAAACGCCGAGGATCCCGCCTAAAACCCCGATACCGGTTGATTCCAGGACGAAGGTGTAGATGACCTCTTTTGTCTGGAAGCCCATGGCTTTCATCATCCCGATCTCTTCCATCCGCTCCAGGGCCGCCAGGATTACCGTGTTAATAATGGCAATGGCGGCAATCAGCAAAATAATCACCATAATCAGCCGGTTCCCCATCTGTTTCGCGCCGGCCACGGTGACGGCCTCCAATTGGTCCCAGGAATAGACTGCCAGTCGGGGGTTGATGGTTTGCAACTGTTCTGCCAGTTCCTTGGCTACTCCGGGCGCCCGGTTCTTGTTTTCCAGCTTCATCAGGACCTTACTCACCCGGTCCCCCACGGCCAAGGCCTCCTGCGCCACGTCCAGCGGGACGTAGACGAGGCCCTCGTTGACCAAGGGGTTCCCGGTGTGGATCACCCCTGTGATCTCCGCTTCAATCGTATTAAAGGTTTCGTGCCTATCCTTCACCAGCAATGTAAGGTAATCGCCGGGCTGCACTTTTAAAAGATCCGCCAGCCTCTTCCCGATCACCGCCGGAGAGACGCCAAAGGCCCGGCGCTCGCCGACGCGAAACATCTCGCCCTCCACAAAATAGTCTGTGAGGTTGATTACGCCGGCAAAATCCGGCGGGTTGATCCCCCGGCCGATCACCGGCAACTCGTTGACCCCGTTGCTCACCATGGCCTGAAAATTCAGTTCTGCGGAGGACCCCAGGTAACCGGGGACATTTTTGACCGCGGTCATCAGCTCCGGTTCGGGGGTGATCAGATTCTTCAAGGGGAGTTTCTCTTCTTCCGCCCAGTATTCTTCGGTAACCACCTGGAGATGGCCTGCTTCGTAATTAATAATCATCTCGTAGGACATCTCCGTCATCCCGCCAATCAGGGAGTCCAAAAGCAGGTAGAAAAAGACGGCAAAAGCAATGATACTGGCGGTAATCAGGGTCCGGTTCCGGTGCCGGGCCAGGTTTTTCAAGGCCAGCTTGGTCAGGAACATCCCCTATTCCCTCCTTTGGTCTTTGGCCACCTGCCCGTCCCTGATCTCGATCAAGCGCCGGGCATATTCCATCACCAATGGGTCATGGGTGGAGAAGATGAAAGTCGTCCCCAGTTCCCGGTTCATCTTGGCCATCACCTGGAGCACCTCTTCGCTGGTTTTGGAGTCCAGGTTGGCAGAGGGTTCGTCGGCCAAGACCAGTTTGGGTTCTTTCACCAACGCCCGGGCAATCGCCACCCGTTGTTTTTGCCCACCGGAGAGTTCATTGGGTTTCCGGTTTTCCAGCCCGGCCAGGCCCACCGCCGCCAAAATCCGCATGACCCGGTCTCTGATCTCTTTTTTTTCATATTTATTGACCAACCTAATGGCAAACTCCACATTTTCGTAGGCCGTTAAGACCGGGATCAGGTTGTAACTTTGGAAGACAAAGCCTACATGGTGCCTTCTAATTATGGCCAGGTCCTTTTTGTCCAGCCCGCCCAGTTCCTGACCGTCAAAGATGATCGTTCCCGCGGTCGGCCGGTCAAGGCACCCGATGAGGTTGAGGAGCGTCGTCTTCCCGGAGCCGGAAGGCCCAAAAATGGTGGTGAATTCCCCCTTTTCCACTGTGAGATCGATCCCCCGCAAAGCCGGGACCTCAATTTTTCCCTGGTCATATATTTTTGTAAGCCCGCGCATCTCCAGTAATGCCATGCCAATACCTCCTTTTTTTCTATTGTCCGAGTGATGGTCGCTGGTTGTTCGTCACTCGTCACTTATCGCTTGTCAGTCGTCGCTTATGGTTTGTCACTTATCACTTGTTGCTTATTATTTGCTGCGCGTCACGCGCCAACGTTTCTCCCGCCTTGCCTATTGTCCTCCTTCCCGCATGGCCGCGGTCGGCTGGAGCCGGGCGGCGCGCCGGGCCGGGAAGAGGCAGGCAAGGGTGACCACCACCACGCCCAGGACAAAGGCGAAGATGGCGTTGGCGGTTGAAGCCACCGGATAGAACATGGTATCAAAGAGCACCTCCGTATCCATCCCGGACAAGGCCTGGCCATAATCAAAACCGGTCTTGCCTAAATAGGCGGTGAGCAGGTGGCCCAGGACCGAACCCACCAGGCTCCCGGCGATGCCCATGAAAGCACCCTCAATTACAAAGAGTTGTAAGATGTTCTTCGCTTCCAGGCCCAGAGCGGTCATCATGCCGATCTCCCGCGTCCGTTCCCGGATAATCATGATCATGGTATTAATCACAACAATACAGGAGAGCAGGACCAGGAAGAAATAGACATAGTTGAAGATAAGCTCCGACAGATCCATTAAGGGAATTAAATCACTGGTCTCCCGGTAACTCAAAGCCAGGTAACGGCTGTCCTCCCCGGCCCGGACCAGCAAGGCCTTGACCTCCGGCAGGACCTGGGGAACCAGTTCCGGATCGGCGGTCACCAGCAATAACTCGGTAACCTGCCCTTCCATCTCCAAAAGCCGTTGCGCCTGGTCCAGCGGCAGATAAAAGACCATTTCGTTCAGGAGTTTTAAGCCGCTGTCGATCCGCCCGACGATCTCAAAGGTAACACCGCGCATCGAACCATAGGCCGTATTAAAGACAACCGTTACCTTCTCCCCGACTTGACAGTTGATCTCCTCCAACAAGGCCGTGCCCATCACCACCTCTTGCCGGCCGGGCGTAACCATTCTCCCCTCCGCCAGATAGTCCTCAATATCGGTAAAGGCCAGTTCAGCTTCGGGGTTTACCCCCCAGCCGCTCATACTGATTAACTTATCGCCGGTACTGACCATGGCGCCAAATTTCAGTCTGGGGATAACCATCTCCACATGGTCAATCTCCCCAAGTGCGGCCATCATCTGCTCCAGCCCACCTCCGGCCAGGCCGTCCACGGGGTAATTGAGGGTCAAGAGGCGTTCCCGCTTTTGGTACCCTTCATCAATAATCTTGATATGTCCGGAATTGTAATGCACATGGTCGGCAAAGACTTGCTCAACCATGCCAACGATTATTCCCCTGCTAAAAACAACGATCATAACACCGAAAGCAATAGCGGCAATGGAAACGATGGTCCGCAGTTTACTTCGGAATAAATTCTTAAAGGCAATCTTCGCGAGGTATCTCACCACCACACCCCCTTAACGATGATAAATCGTCTTCACCGGGTCTTTGTTCGCCGCCCAGTAGGCCGGCAGGATGCTGGAGAGAGAAGAAACAATCACCACGAAAAGAAAGACCCAAGCAAAACCGGCGGGATTCCAGACCCCGTACAGTCTTCCCAGGATCGGTAGGCCAAAGGAGGCCAGGTCCATACTAACCAAACCGGCAAAGTCCACGCCGTATTTCACCATCGGCCAGACGCCGCCAACCCCCATGAGGACGCCAAGGATCCCGCCGATCATCCCGATCCCGGTCGATTCCAGGACAAACGCATAAACTACCTCTTTATTCTGCAAGCCCAGGGCCTTCATCATGCCGATCTCGCCCATCCGCTCCAGGGCGGCCAGGATTACCGTATTAATAACAGCAATCGCGCCAATCAAGAGAATGATGGCGAAAATAAGTTGTTTCTCGATTTCGGCGGCGCCAATAAAGGTAACCGCCTCCATTTCATCCCACGGGTAAACCGCCAGGTTACCGGCGCTCCCCTGTAATTGTCCTCCCAGTTCACCAGCGAGCTTGGAAGCTAAATCCTTATTCTCCAGCCGGATAATGACTTTGCTTACTTCCCCGGGGGTGTTAAGCCCCTGCTCAACTATGTCCAGGGGGAGATAGACGATGTTTTGATTGACATTGGGGTTACTCGTATGAACTAGACCGGCAATCTCCGCGTCAATCGTGTTATAACTCCCGTCCTTATCCTTGACCAGGAGGGTGATGTAATCACCCACGGCCAGGTCCATAAGGTCGGCAAGTCTTTTCCCCAGGACCGCCCGGTTTTCTCCTGGCGCAAACATCGAACCCTCGACAAACCGGTCTTCCAGGGCAAAAACCCGGCCGAAAGCTTCCGGATCAATTCCCTTGCCAATCACCGGGAGTTCATCCACGCCGTTGCCCAGCCGGGCCTGGAAATTCAGTTCCGGCGCAGCAGCCAGAAACCCCTCGACCTCCTGGATTTCCCTCTCCAGTTCCTCATCAAGTGTGAAGAGATGCTCCAGGGGGAGTTCCTTTTCTTCCGTTTCTTTCTCCCAATACTCCCTTGTCATTACCTGCAGGTGCCCGGTTTCATAATCGATAATCGTGGCATAGGACATCTCAATCATCCCGCCGATCAAAGAATCGTAGAGGATATAAGAGAGGACAGCAAAGGCAATGATGATTGAGGTGATTACCGTCCGGTTCCGGTGCCGGGCCAAGTTCTTAAAGGCCAGCCTGGTTAAGAAGAGCATCCTGTTCCCTCCTTTGTGCTTTTGCGTTCAACGTCCTGTATCTTGACGCACCATTTAACGATACTGTGCTCCCGGTTACCGCCCGGCAAGACTTTCTTCTTTTAAAACAAGCGCAACCGTCGAGCGACGGGTACCGGGCGACGAGCCAGTCACTTCTTTTTCAACCCATTCTCGACGATATAAAGCATCTGGTCGATAATGGCCATGTCATCCTGATCCACTTTCCCGTCGGCGTAGACGAAATCGCTTAAAGAAAAGGTCATGCCGGCGATCATGTGCGCGGCCAGTCGCGGATCAATGGCCGGGTCGATTTCCCCTTGCGCTTTGGCCTCTTCAAGCATTTGCCGGAAAAAATCAATGCCTTTATCGACATGTTCGCCAAAGATTTCCCGGTATAATGCTTTATCTTTCATGAGCATTAAACCGATGGGCAACAGGCGGGGGTTTTCTTTGGCAAAACGGATCCCGCTGCTAAAAGCCTCCCGGAGCAGCTGGAAAAAGGGATATTTCCCTTTGTTCTCCATCGTATCCCGGTTGATGTAGGAGATTTTCTTCTGGACCACCGCTTCCATTAAGTATTTAAAGAGATCCATCTTATCCTCAAAATACTGGTAAAAACTGCCGACGGCAATCTCCGCCTGCTCCGCGATGGCCGTCACCCGCGCTTGGTGAAACGAGTGGGTGGCAAACTCGTCAATCGCCGCATCGATGATTCTTTCCTGTTTCTCTTTGGGTAAGTTTAAAAATGTATCCTTCGGCACCGGATTCCCCCCTTTCGCCGGCAATCCATAACGCCGATGACCACCGGCAAATTGTTGTTTCTACTGGTTACCAGCCACAATTTTGTTAAATAGGCGAATATGAATTCATGTTCACATGAAGCTACATTCATATTGTAAATTATTACAAGCAAATTGTCAAGCAAAGCTAAAATATATCCCTGTGGCGGTACCCATGGGAACATTTATGCTCGGCAATCCGGTTCATTATTATCTTTCCATATCCATCGACAAACAGCAACAAAAGGGGCGGACTATGGACTTTCGCCGATTGGATTGCGCCCATACGGGACGTACTAAAAAAGAACGCCCGGCCTTGATTAAGGCGGGCGTTCCGCTTTTTTTCTTCCTTAAACCAGGGTATCTTCTTCCTGCTCCTGATCGAGATGGCACAATCTTTTAATAGTCGTAATCACTTCCTCGGGTTTGTTGACCGAAACCATAATTCCTGCTTTCTGATACTCCACAAAGAGATCCCCCAGGGGGAAATTGAGCAAAATAACGTTTTTTCCGTTTTTTAGGGCGAGGGCGATCTCGGAGATCGTCCCGGAACGTCCCGGTAAAGCTACGACAATATCACTGCTGAGAATGTTGATGAAATTCCGCCCATCACCCATCCCGGTTAAAATTGGGATGTCAATGTAGGGAGAAGCAAACTCCGTATTACGATCGGGAAGAATCCCCACCGTTAAACCGTTGCGTTCTTTCGCGCCCCGGGCGGAAGCATCCATCACGCCTACCCCCCAGCCGCCGTTTAACAAGACCCAGCCCTGGTCGGCAATAAGACCGCCTAGCTTATAAGCCATTTCACAGACTTCCGGAGAAGCTCCTTCTCCGCCTCCCATTACACCAACGATCAGTTTCTTCATCGTTTAAACCTCCACGTAAGATACACCCTTGTTGTTATTATTAACCAATCTATTATCGATTCCCTTTCTATGATTATTAAAACTAGATTAAACTAACAATATAAAGGTTGTTCGGATGACCAACCACGATCACCTCATTATGGCCATCACCGTTAAGATCGCCGGTGGTAACCCCCACCAGTCCATTGGGGAAAGAAAAATGCTCAGTGACGGGGCTTAATTTGCCTTCCTCCAGAACAAAGCGGTTTAACCGTCCCCAACCGTCGGCCGTATAGAGCAAGGGACTCCCCTCCGCGCCAGGCGCAACCGTCATCCCAAAGGGTAAGGTAGAAAGGAGTTTTTCGGTCTGAATACGAGAAACCAGTTCTTGGCGATCCGGATCCCAACGTAAAAGGGTAAACACCCCAGGCCGGGTGCTTAAACCAGCCTCGGTCACCACTTCGGCTAAACCATCCCCGTCTAAATCGCCGGCTGTTAGGCACCGGATGTTACCTAAATAAGGGCTACTCCCCATTTTCTCCAGACCTTCCCCAGTCAAGCGGTAAACCTCCACCACTTTATCATCATAAGAGGGCATCCGTTGGCCAATCCGGACAATAATCAGTTCATCCCGGCCGTCACCGTCAAGATCAGCCGCTGATAATTCATGGGGAAAAAGGGTATGCTTAAATTGGGAAGAAAGGATAATGTTCTCATTTTCGTGTCTATAGAGGTAAAGGTGGTCCTGAGAGAGGATGATCAGCATCGGTTCCCCGGTGGAAAAGGGACGGCCGGTCGTCATCATCACCGGTCCTTCCGCGAGGAGATTGGGGCTTTCCCACCAACTAGTAAGCTTGGCCTTTTCCCAAGAGAGCAGTTGCACAGAGAGGCGACCGTCGGTATAATCGCGCCCCAAAACGGCGCACTGGGCTGTTCCGGCGCCTGATAAGTTGATGGTCTCTACTTTAAACCAAGCCTCGTACAGATAATCATTGGCGGTAAAGAGATAAGAAGGAGGGGCGGACCAAACGAAGGGAATCATGGTGAAAAACAACAAAATCGTGATGGCAAATTTGAACAGATACCGCATCTCGTTCCTCCTGTCCGATTGTCATCATCTAATTCTTGATTACCATGCATTTTCCTGCCAAATAATTTATCTTTATATAAGATTTGCATATTCCATAAACCGTTGAGTCATATTATTAGAAGTAATTTTTGAAGAGCGATGGTTTAGTATTCTACAGAAGGGGGATTGGCATGACCTTAGAAGAACTGGCAAAGAAGACCAAAAATGAGCTCCTTTCTTTAGCCAGAGAATTAAAGATCAAAAACCGGTCGAAAATGACAAAAGAACAATTAATTGAAAGTTTAAACACGGTTCAAACCAAAGTTAAGGCCAAAAATGAAACTTCTATCCAGGCTGAAGTCGAAGCCAAGAAGATCACCTTAAAACAACCACCTGAACCCATTTATTCCGTCGGCCTGTCCACACAGGAAACCTACAGGACAGAACCGTTAGAGGAAGTAAGGTTTCCCCTTCCTTCTTCTTATAATGAAACCAAGATCGCCTTACTGATCCGTGACCCATACTGGCTCTACGCTTATTGGGATCTAAGCCGGGAGACAAAAGAACAGATGAAAAAGGACTACGGCGCTTGGGAACGGGCGCCCCTCACTCTTCGCGTCTGGGTAGAGCAGGAAACCGGCGGCAGTGAACCGGTATTTTTTGATGCTTCTGTTCATTCTTCTACTAATAATTGGTATCTTAATGTTCACCCAAACCGACGTTATACTGCTGAGCTAGGCTATTTTTCCCCGATGGGCAAGTTTATTTGTTTAGCCCGGTCCAATACGGTGACCACCCCCCGGGCTACGGTGTCAGAGGTGATTGACGAAGAGTGGATGATCATTGAGGAGGATTTCCGCCGTTTGTACCGGCTGGCCGGTGACCCCCAGTCGGGTTCGGTGGAACTGGCCGAGTCCCTGTTGAAACGGCTCGAACAGGAAATGGGGTCGGGCGCGGTCAGTAGCATCAGCAGCCCCTTCGGGCAACCGCCGGCGGAACGCCGTTTTTGGTTGGTCCTGAATACCGAATTAATCGTCTACGGCGCCACCGAACCCGATGCTAAATTATGCTTAGATGGTCAACCGGTTGCCTTACGGGCGGATGGTTCCTTCACCGTTCGTCTGGCCTTACCGGACGGGGTGAGAAGAATCCCGGTCACAGCCCGTTCCCGCGACGGAAAGGATGAGATCACCATAACTCCGGTCGTGACCAAAGAAACTTATTAAGGCCATCCTCCAAGCAAGCAACAGAGGAGGTTGTTTTCATTGGAAAAAGGCTATCTCTGCCTGGTTCTCCATGCTCATTTACCCTATATCCGCCATCCCGAATATGAGCATTTCTTGGAAGAAAAATGGTTGTTCGAAGCAATCACCGAAACCTACATTCCCTTGCTCAGAGTCTTTGAGAAACTAGCGGACGACGGGATAAAATTCCGTCTGACCATGAGCTTGACCCCGCCTTTGCTGTCCATGTTCAATGACGGACTGCTTCAAGACCGATATCTCCGGCATATTGAAAAGCTGATTGAGCTAGCCGAAAAAGAAATCGAACGCACCCGCTGGCAACCGGAGTTCAACCGGATGGCCAATTACTACCGGGATCAATTTTCCTTCGCCCGTTGGTACTTTGCGGAGAAATGCGGTAAAAATCTGATCACACCTTTCCGCCGTCTTCAAGACGAAGGATATTTGGAGTTGATCACCTGTGGCGCCACCCATGGTTACCTCCCCCTCATGCTCCAGCGGGAAGCCGTCCGCGCCCAGATTCATTATGCCGTCGAGTATCATACCCGTTGTTGCGGACAACCGCCCCGGGGCATCTGGTTGCCGGAATGCGGTTATCAGCCGGGAGATGATCAGATCCTCCGGGAGTACGGACTGCGCTACTTTTTTACCGATGCCCACGGGATCCTGCATGCTTCCCCCCGCCCCAAATACGGGAATTTTGCCCCCGTCTATTGCCCATCGGGAGTAGCCGCTTTCGGCCGGGATCTGGAATCGTCGAAACAGGTCTGGAGCGCTAATGAAGGTTATCCCGGAGATTATGACTATCGGGAATTTTACCGGGATATCGGTTATGATCTGGAATTTGATTATATCCGGCCTTATATTGACCCTAGTGGACTCCGGATTAACACCGGGATCAAGTATTACCGGATTACCGGCCGGACTCATGACAAACAACCCTATAACCCGGACTGGGCCCGGGAGAAGGCCGCCAATCATGCGGGAAACTTCATGTTCAACCGGGAAAAACAGATTGAATACTTAGCTTCCTTTTTGGATCGGAAACCGGTCATTGTCTCCCCCTATGATGCCGAACTCTTCGGCCACTGGTGGTTTGAAGGCCCCCAATGGCTTGATTTCTTAATCCGGAAGCTCTATTACGATCAGCAAACCATCAAGTTGGTCACACCTAGCGATTATCTGACCATGTATCCACGGAACCAAGTCAGCACTCCTTCCCTCTCCAGTTGGGGTTATAAAGGTTATAACGAGGTTTGGCTGGAAGGGAGCAACGATTGGATCTACCGGCACCTCCACTATGCCGCCCAGCGCATGGTCGAACTGGCCGACACTTATCCGGAGGCGACCGGGATTTTCCGAAGAGCGTTAAACCAGGCCGCCCGGGAATTACTCCTGGCGCAGAGTAGTGATTGGGCTTTCATTATGAAGACCGGTACCGTTGTTCCTTATGCAGTGCGACGGACCCAAAGCCACATCGGACGCTTTCTCGGCCTGTACGCGCAGATCAAGGAGAACCGGATCAATCAAAACTGGCTCCAAGAGTTGGAAGCGAAAGATAATATCTTTCCCGACCTGGATTATCGGATCTATTCCTCTGCGGACCGGATCAAACGAAAAGTGGAAAACCTGGCTTTCGCCTTGTAGGAGAAGGAATATGATTAAGGATTTCCTGAAGCGCCTGGCGACCATTAATCGCCTCCTCTGGGGGAAAAAGGCTTTAAATTATCACCGTTTATCCCGGATCAATCTGCAAAATACGCCCGAACGCGCGCGCAAAAAGCCCGCCGCCAATAGGGCGTTTTCTTTAGGGCAACGTAACAGTCGCCAAAAGTGAAGAATTAGGCATTTCCAAATTTAGGTGGGAATAAAAATAGAGATGGATCGGATCAGAAAACCAGCGATAGGAAAAGAGGGTTGGGCTATCTTGAAGCTGAACTGGCGTCGCCTCGTCCAGAGAGCCTTCCTTGTGGCAGCCGGCTCCCTATTATTTATTCTCTGTTTACCGATTGCCCCTCCCGAACAGCCCGTGACCACCCGCATCTTAAGCGCCGACGGGGAAGTGGTGGGTCTTTTATATCGGGAAAACCGGGAACTGGCGACTCTGGCCGAAGTCCCGCTCTTTTTACAACAGGCGGTTCTGGCCGTAGAAGACCACCGTTTCTACCAACATAACGGCTTCAGCCCGGTCAGTTTTGGCCGTGCCGTCTACCATAATCTTTTTGTCCGTGAAGGATTGCAGGGCTTCAGCACGATCACCCAACAAGTAGCCAAAAATGGTTACTTATCAGCGGAAAAAACAATCATCCGCAAATTGAAAGAACTGTTTCTGGCTTTAAGACTGGAACTCCACTACACAAAAGGCCAGATTCTGGAGTTATATTTGAACCAAATCTACTTTGGGCATGGTGCTTTTGGTATTAAAACCGCCGCCCTTACCTATTTTGGAAGACCCCTCTCCGCATTGAACCGTCGGGAAATGGCCTTACTTGCTGGCATTCCCAATGGACCAGCCCTCTATTCCCCGTATTTGAACCGGGAAGGCGCCGACCACCGCACGAAAACCGTCCTGGAACGGATGGAAAAGGTTGGTTATATCTCCCTGGCCGAAAAAGAAGAGATTTTAGCCGAACCGATCCGCCTCCCCGGTCTGCAGAAAACTCCCCGCCAAGCCCTCTATTTTCTCGACTTTGCTCTGGAAGAGGCCAGTAGTATTTTAAAGCTCTCCAAAGAGCAGATCCAAAACCTGGGGCTGACCATTGAAACCACCCTTGTCCTCCCGGTCCAGAAAGCGGCAGAGGAAGCTCTACAAAACGGGCTGGCCCCCCTCCAGAAGGATCTGCAGCCCCAGGGCGCGTTGATTGCTGCCGATCCGGCGACCGGGGAGATCAAAGCCTTCGTGGGCGGGACCGATTATTATCAGACCCCTTTCAACCGGGGGCTCAATGCCTTTCGTCAACCCGGCTCCGCCTTTAAACCCTTTGTCTATCTAGCCGCCTTGGAAGCCGGCTATACCTTAGCCTCAACCCTTCCCTGCCAGGCGGTTTCCTTTCCGACCGACACCGGGGTCTATCAGCCCCGGGATTATGGAAACCAACCATATCACGGTCGGGAACTAACCTTACGCGAAGCTTTATCCTGCTCCTGTAATATCGTGGCGGTCACCCTCCATCAACGGTTAGGACTTAACCCGACGATTCATACTGCCCGCCGGCTGGGAATCTCTTCGCCATTAGCCCCCAACCTCTCGCTGGCCTTAGGCACGTCGGAAGTGACCCCTTTTGAACTGCTCCAGGCTTACCTCCCAATTGCCAATGGCGGACAGGCCGCCTCCCTCCATGCCGTCCGGCGCATTTTTAATGCGGAAGGCAAGTTGATTTGGGAACGGAAACCCCGTCCCCGGCAGGTCCTCGATCCCCGAATCGCTTTTTTGCTCACTTCCGTCCTCCAGGACACGCTGGGACCGGGGGGAACGGCCGCTGGCCTCCGGGCTACACTCCAAAGGCCGGCGGCAGGCAAGACCGGGACCTCCCAAGAGAACCGTGATGCCTGGTTCGTAGGGTTCACTCCTGAATTGGCCGCCGTTGTGTATATCGGTGACGACCATAACAAACCGCTGCCGGCAGGGGGAGGAACCTTGGCCGCGCCTTTATGGGCCGGATTTATGAAGAAAGCCCTCGCCGATGTCCCGATCAGCTCTTTCCCAACCCCCGAAGGAGTAGTTATTCGTCGTATCTGCCGGGAAACCGGGCTCCTGGCGGCGCCTGACTGCCCCAGTTCTAACGAATATTTCCTTTTCGGCCATGAACCGACGGTTTTTTGCGCCCGTCACCGGAAGATTACTTTGCAAGTCTGTCAAAAGACTGGACTCTTACCCAACGCTTACTGCCGAAAGGTGGTGGAAAAGACCTTTGTCTGGGGTAACCACCCCACCGCCACCTGCGAAGTCTGTCATCCCCCTACTAACCTTTGGGAATTGATCTTCGGCGAACCCTTTCCTCTGATCAAAGCCGAACCCCCATCCGAATAAAGCACCGGCTTTCTTTTTCCGGCTGCCGCGATCTGCTTTACGAAGGCCGATTATTCAAGTCCACTTTGCTCAGGCCTTTGGGATTTAGGAGTTTTTGGCAGGAAATACCTCCCCGCGGTGGAATAAGTGGTTATAACGATCGAGGGGGGTCCGTATCTATGGTCTTTTACACCGGAAAACTCCGGCTTAAACCGTTGGTTATTTTTAGTTTACTTCTACTCCTTATTTTTAAAGCAACCACAGCCTTGGGTAAGTTACCGGCCGCTCCAGCCCCGGCCATCTGGCAAGTCACCGGCGGGCAGGGTGCAGCCTACTTCCTTACTGGCCTCAATGTGGGAAATGACGATTTCTATCCGCTCAATCCCAAGATTGAAGCCTTATATGCCGCCAGTGACAACCTGGTGGTGTCGGTCGATTTAACCAAGATTGAACCGGAAAATCTTAACACCTCGATCCTAGAGGCCGCGCTATATCCGGAAGGACAAACCATTGCCGACCACCTTTCACCGGCGGAGATCCAACGCCTTACACAGGTTTTAACTGGGTATGGCTTGGTCTTCGAGCAACTGGTCCAATTTCGCCCTTGGTTTTTGCTGGTAACCATCGAAGCCATACATCAACAAACCATGGGCTACTTTCCCGACCAAAGTCTGGAGATCTATTTCTTGAATAAAACCGACGGAAAAAGAATCATCGGGTTGGAAAGCCCCCTGGAACAAGCAACTCTCCTGGCCCAATTCCCGCCGGCCATCGAAAAAATGTTACTGCTTGAAACTTTGAACTCCGATTTAGCCAAGGAAACGGAAGACTTGGTCACCGCTTGGTGGACAGGGGATCTGGAAAAGCTGGAAGCGCTAATCTTCGCCCATCAAAATGATCCGGCTTATTTCAACTACTATGATCAGGTTTACTTCCGCCGAAACCGCCGGATGGTAGAAAAGATCGAAGAACTCCTCGCCACCGGTGGGAGTTATTTTCTCCTCCTCCCCTGCGGCCATTTTCTTGGGGAGCAAGGAATCATCGCCCTTCTCCAAGCCAAAGGTTGTACCGTCGAACGCCTGTCCCTCCCCAACTAAACGGTGGCCACACGGCTTTCGCCCGTAAAAAAGAGACTAGCGAAAACTGGCCCGGTCCACCAAGACCAAAGCACTCAGGGGTTCCACCTCTACCTCCGGCCCGGTGACATAACCCAAAGCTTTTACGCCAGCCTGCCGCTGGTCGACCACCACCACCCATTCGCCGGCGGGCAACGCCACTGAGACCGGCGTGGTCCGGGCGTTAAAAAGAGCAACGATCAGCCGCCAAGGATCGCCGTTGGCATGCTCGCCCAAGGTATACCCGATCAACTGCGTGGGTAAATCCATAAAACGAAGGTGGGCTTGGATCTGTTCGGTGGTACACAGCCGAAAAGCCGGGTGGGCTTTCCGCAGGGTGATTAAACCCCGGTAATAGGCATAAACCTCAAAGTAGCGGGCTTTCCGGGCCCAGTCCAATTGATTGACGGCATCAGGAGCTAAATAACTGTTACTGTTGCCGCCTTTCGTCCGGAGAAAATCCTGACCGGCGTGGAGGAAAGGAATCCCTTGACTGGTTAAGACAAGCGCGCCCGCTAATTTATGTCTATTGATGCGCTGTTCTTCGCTTTCATTCCCATTGGTAATCATCAGTTTATCCCAGAGCGTCAAGTTATCATGGGCTTCACAATAGATTACGCTTTGACCAGGTTCCAGAGCCCAAGGCGCATGATCATAGTTCACCCGCTCATAACAAAGCTGCGGGTGGTGGGTAGCGGCAACGATCCCGAATTTAACGCTTTCCTCCAGTCCGGCTTGGCCGTTGACAAACCCTGCTTCCAGCTGGTTGAAAACATGCCCTTTGATGCCGTCCCGCGCCGAATCATTAAAAAAAGCGATCCCCGGTAAAGAAGGAGCATTACCCTTTAAGGCCGCTTGGTCCCCCGGAAGCGGAGACGGGCCGCCGGTCCAGCCTTCCCCGTAAAGCAAAAGCCCGGGAGCAATCCGGCCAAGCGCCTCCCGGATCTGCCGCACCGTTTCCAGATCCAAGAGCCCCATCAGGTCAAAACGGAAGCCATCCACCCGGTACTCGGTCGCCCAGTAGATTACCGAATCAATGATTAATTTCCGCACCATGGGCCGTTCAGAAGCAAGCTCATTTCCACAGCCCGATCCATTGGCAAAACTGCGGTCCGGATTCATCCGGTAATAGTAACCGGGGACCAGACGGTTCAGATTTGAATCCCATGAGTTATAGGTATGGTTATAGACCACATCCATAATGACGCCGATCCCCTTTTCATGCAGGGCTTTAATCGCCGCTTTCAACTCACGGATGCGCACTTCGCCCCGGAATGGATCGGTCGCGTAAGAGCCTTCCGGCACATTATAATTCTTTGGGTCATAACCCCAATTAAACTGAGGAGAGTCTACCTCTCCCTCATCGACGGAAGCAAAATCAAAGACCGGGAGGAGATGGAGGTGGGTCACTCCCAAATCCAGCAAATGCCCAAGGCCAGTTTTTACCCCTTGCGGACCCTGGGTGTCCTGTTCAGTAAAGGCCAAGAACTTACCCTTATGCTTTATTCCCGATTGGGGATGGGTGGAAAAGTCACGAACATGCATTTCATAGATGACGGCATCAACAGGCGCGGCCAGAACCGGCCGCTCTACCTCGGCCCAACCCTCCGGGTTTGTCCGGGCAAGGTCAACCACCATCCCGCGGTCACCATTGACCCCGGCCGCCCGGGCATAGGGATCTACCACTTCAAACCTTTGATCATCATGGGTGACGCCATAGGTATAGTATAAACCATGACAATCGCCGGCCACCGCTCCCCGCCAAATCCCCCCCGCTTCCCGGGTCATCGGATAGACTGTTTCCTCGCCGCCTCTGCCTTTCCGGTAAGTGTGTAACTTGACTTCCTGAGCGGTTGGCGCCCATACCGTAAAAATGGTCTGTTGCGGCGTATAAACCGCGCCTAAATCATCACCTGCATATAAATACTGTTCGTCAAAGGGATCAGCGTGGATGGTCTCTCGTCCTTCCTCTCCGCTCCTACCCTCGTCAACAAGGGCTACTCTTTCATTATATCCATTTTCCGAAAAACATTAGCGCGAACCAAACCTAAGCAGAAAAAAGGTGCTAGACAAAGAACTGCGACTGTAAGGAGTTTAGTGATTTACACCTTCAGCCTAATAACTCATTACTTTAACCTCTTACTTTTTATCAGGCTCCCGCATAATTTGTATTATATTACTAATGGAGGAATCAAAGATGGGCATGAACGAACAAAATATGGTCATCAGTCAGATTTCTTGTCCTGGCGGCACCATTTATACCATCGTCTCCGGTGACACCCTTTTTGCCCTGGCCAGACGGTTTAATACCACTGTGCAAGCAATCCTCAACGCCAATCCCGGACTAGATCCCAATTCTTTGCAGGTTGGGCGGATGATCTGCATTCCCGTCGCTCCGGGCCCAGGCCCCTGCCCCGGTGGTTTCACTTATGCCGTCCGCGCTGGTGATACCTTTTTCAGCATTGCGCGCCGGTTTGGCACCACGGTGGCCGCCCTCCAAGCAGCAAACCCCGGTGTCGATCCTAACCGTCTCCAGATTGGACAACAAATATGTGTTCCGGCTCCAGCCCCGGGTCCTGGACCTTGTCCCGGCGGTTTCCTTTACACCATCCGGGCGGGAGACACCTTCTTCAGCTTAGCTTCTCGTTTTGGCGTAACCTTACAAGCCTTAACTTCTGCTAATCCCGGAGTCAATCCGAATAACCTCCAAGTTGGACAACAGATTTGTTTACCGGCCCCGGCGCCGACACCGAGTCCTGGAACCTGTTCCGGCTTTATTTACATTATTCAATCGGGAGATACCCTCTTTAGCCTTGCTCAACGTTTCGGAACAACGGTCGCCGCCATTACCGCCGCCAATCCAGGTATTAACCCTAATCAGTTACAGGTCGGACAACAGGTCTGTATTCCGACTCTTCCCTAACCTAAGGCGAACACTAACGGGAGCGAAGCCCCCAAAGATCATAGGCCGGGTTTACACCCGGTCTTTTTCATTTGAGCAAGAAAATGCCGCTCGATCCCGGCCGCTTGTCTGAATGATTACTTTTTCCCGTCTTTCCCTGCCGAAGTCGAATGGTATTAACCGCATGACTTGAATTTCTTGGCAAAGAATTCTTAGCGAAACGGCAGGCGCGAGCGACTACTTTGCCGTTGGCTTGAAACTATTCTTTAGCACTGCTAAATCCGCCGGGCCCCGATAATGAAAGACGGCAAACCCTAACTTCTGAGCAGCTTTAATATTTATTTCCGTATCATCGATAAACAGACACTCCTCCGCCGAAAACCCGATTTCCCCAAGGCTAATCTGATAAATCCTGGGTTCGGGCTTTACTACCCGCCAAGCGCTGGAAAAAACCTGACTGGCAAAGAGGTCTTCTTGCAGCCACGCAAAGTTTGCCCGCAGATAAGAGAGGATTTCCTTTGGCATATTGGAGATAATCCCCAGCCGGTAACCACCGGCTTTTAACTCAACCGCCCATTCAAGCATGGCCGGATTTAGCCGTGTCCAGCTCCTGATATCGTGCTCGATTAACTTAATAATTAATTCCCGGTTATAATCCCTTCCACAGGCAGCCAAGACCTTTTGCCAATATTCCTCTCCGGTGCTACCCCGGTCGTAAAAGGGACGGTAATAGTAATACCAATGATGAAACCGTTCTTGTTCCGAATTTACCAGACGCAGCATGGCGTCAACTTCTTCGGGAACCTGCTCCGTAGAGAGCACACCACCGTAATCAAAAATAACTGCTTTGATCCGACTCAAGAAGAACACCCCCTAAAGCATAGATTTGGACAAGACACCAATTCCCCCTTCTCTTGACTTGAAATCCCGAATTACGGTATACTTGTTTTGTTACTAACTTATAGATATTTGTATATCTTTCCCTTCCACCTGTAATTTAAGCAGCCGCCACATCAGTAATTTATGCGAAGTCGGGTGAACAACTAGAGCTCTTTTCAGGTAGGAATGGCCTGAGCCATTATTTTCTTTCATCAAGGAGGATTATTATGAGAAAACCAGTCTTGTCGTTGTTTCTTTTGTTTCTGCTCTTCCTCTGGAGCGGACAGGCGGTGATGGCCAATCCCCTTTTTGTCCATTTTGAACTCGATTTCTTCAACCGGGGTATAAACATCTTTAACACCGAAACTTTTAAAAGATACCATCAAGTTGATCTCAGCTATTATTTTAACGACGATTGTAAACTGGGGTTTATCTATAACTGGTGCGACCATGTCAACAGTAATATTTCCACCCATAAGATCACACCATGGCAAATAACCCTGAAGGAAGATACATACCGGCTCGATGCGCTTCTGGTCAATGATCTGATCAATCATCAACAAACTTATAGTTATTACGTAGGGACCTATCCTACCTACCCCTTTGGTGAGGAGCACAACTATTCCTTCGAGCTTAAACTAGGGATTAAGTTTGCTTCAGACCGGATCACTGCCGATCTAGGGGGGATGATTCGCAAGGGCGGTTTTTGGCTGGCCCTTAACCTTTTAAGCCCAATGGACGCC
Source organism: Bacillota bacterium (assembly GCA_012837715.1). GTDB lineage: Bacteria > Bacillota > UBA4882 > UBA10575 > UBA10575 > Capillibacterium. Next base: position 126,601 of record DUQR01000033.1, read on the forward strand.
AAATTAAGGGATGAATCCGATGGCAAAAACAACATCCCATTAACCCTCGGCTACCAGTGGCATCCCCGTGGCGACAGTACAGTTAGTTTCGAGTATAATAAATTTTTGTTGCCTTCCGACACCGAAACAAACGCGTGGGCGAAAATCGGTCTGAATTTCCGGTTATTTTGACCCGTAGCGAGCTTTGCCTTTGACACTTCCCTTCCACATCGATGATTAGCTTTTACAGGTTTAGCTTTTTCCGTTGTCCCATTGAATAAGGTTCCGATACAGGTATATTGTATTGGGATGCTTAAAGGCAACGGAAAAGTCCGCTCTGCGCATAAAACGAGAAACTGCCTGAAGGAGGCAGTTTTTTGTATGATCCGTTTGGTCGATGCTCATTATTCATAAGGAATATAGTTTTATGCTGAAATCTTGGTGCCTCCAGTCAGCACGATGAATACCTTAATATCAGGATTTGTAAGTTACTCAGTCCATGAGGAGGTGCCTAAATGTCCGAAAAGGGTGAAAGCAAAGTTGAAACCACCCAAGCCCCTAACTTGACACAACCTACCTGCCCGCCTGGGGGTATTCTTTATACGGTACGTTCCGGGGATACGCTATTTTCAATTGCTAACCGTTTTGGTATTTCCGTAGAATGCCTACGCCGCTTTAACCCACAGGTCGTCGGGGACCAAATCTTCCCCGGTCAGGTCCTGTGTATCCCGCCGGCCAGCGCTTGTGTGCCAACGCCGACTTGCCCACCAGGTGGAATCCTTTATACGGTCCAGCCCGGTGATACGTTGTTCAGCATCGCCAACCGCTTCGGAATTCCTTTAGATTGCTTGCGTCGCTTTAATCCGCAGGTCGTCGGGGACCAAATCTTCCCCGGTCAGGTCCTGTGTATCCCGCCGGCCAGCGCTTGTGTGCCGACCCCGGTACCTTGCCCACCAGGTGGAATCCTTTATACGGTCCGGGCCGGTGATACCATGTTCAACATCGCCAACCGCTTCGGCATTCCTTTAGATTGCCTAATCCGGTTTAACCCACAGATCCCGAACCCGAATCTGATCTTCCCGGGTCAAGTACTCTGCATTCCACCGGCCTCCGCCTGTGTCACGACACCACAACCCCAATGTCCGCCGGGAGGATTCCTCTATACGGTTCGGGCCGGTGACACCATGTTCAACATCGCCAACCGCTTCGGGATTCCCTTAGATTGCCTGATCCGGTTTAACCCACAGATCCCGAACCCAAACCAAATCAATCCCGGTCAGGTTCTCTGTATCCCACCGGCCTCCGCCTGTGTGACAACACCACAACCCCAATGTCCGCCGGGGGGAATCCTCTATACGGTTCGGGCTGGTGACACCATGTTCAACATCGCCAACCGGTTCGGTATTCCTTTAGATTGCCTGATCCGTTTTAACCCACAGATCCCGAACCCGAACCAAATCAATCCCGGTCAGGTTCTCTGTATCCCACCAAGCTCAGCATGTAGGTAAGCGCCTAACGAAAGAAGACAGAAGACAAGAAGGCTTCACCTGAAGCCTTCTTGTCTTTTCTTCCCCAATTCCAGTACTCCCCAGAAAATACCTTTCGCCGCTCGTCCACTCGGGTGCAATTGACCCGCATTTACCCAACCGGGGCCAGCGCCGCTCTCCGCTGACTTGAATTGTTTGACAACGCAAAAAGCTTTGTTTAGAATTTGTTGAGAATTCTTTGTTAAAATTAGTTGGGTGAACTGCCAAACGTTATGGCAGTAGGCAAGTGAAAGACAACATAAAGAGCCCTGATCATAAACCGTCATGGAGGTGTTTTTTATGGACATCCAGGCTAACCTGGGTCGTATTTTTGATCTCTACCGGAAGAATTTTCTCGTCATACTCGGCGCTACCTTTCTGACATTTCTTCTTTCTGGCCTCAGCCTTGGACTTCTGGCCGGACCACTGAACGGAGGGTTAATCATCCTCTGTTTAAAGCTCAGTCAGGGAAAACAGACTACCTATAAAGAAATTTTTCAGCATTTTGATCGCTTTATACCCACCTTTCTCCTTTTTATCCTGGCTAGTTGCGCCTTTGTTTTAATCTGGATCATCAGTGGTATTCCCCTCATCGGCTGGCTTTTTAATTTTACCATTACCCCGGCGCTTTACCTAATTACCGGTCTGGCTCTAGCTTTTACGCTCGACCACCAATTACCGACTCTGGCGGCGATCAAACGGAGTGTAGAGGTTTGCTTAACCGCACCAAAAACCATTTACCTTTATAGTCTGGTGATCGGGCTTTTAGGAAGCCTCGGCGCCTGGCTTTTTCTTTTACCGGTTATTTTCACGGCGCCAATTACCCTGTTGGGTATCGCCCTGGTTTACCAGGAATTTTCTGCCCGTGAAACGAAAAGCATAAGCCTAAACCTAAACCTGGGCCGGAAGGAAAAACGGATCGGCCTTGCTGTCTTGTCCGGACTTTTTCTCATTGGACTGATCTTCCGGCTGACCAGTGGCTACCATCTTCCCTTCTTGGGCCGCTCGGTATTTAAGCGTAACCAGACCCAGCTTAGCGATAGAGTGGCCGGTAAGATACTTAGTTCGATCACCGGCGGAAAAGTAGAAGTGGACACGGATGGTTCTTCTTTCAAGTTCGGCGAGATGACGGTGGGAAACCAGTTACCGAAAGGATATCCCCGGGATGTGCCCATCTATTCTAAAGCGGAAATCCAAAGTTATCTGGGGGTCGGAAATGGAGAAAATTCAACAACCACTTTTTCCACCAAGGAGCAACCGGAGACTGTCATCGCCTTCTACCAACGGGAATTATCCGCCCACGGCTGGAAACTTGAGACCAGCAATTTCGGAGAATTAACGATTATCCTCGGGGAGAAAAAGGATGGCCGCTCCTGTTCCGTTACCATTAGTCCTTCGGAAAATGAAGAAACATCCTTGATCCTTACTTTAAAAAGGGAAACAGCAAGTAACGATGAATAAAGAAATGAATAAAGCTTTTGCGTTGTGGCCCTTGAAAAAATCCCCACAATTATATAGTAGATTGGGATTTTCGGGGTAAAAAGACAACGCATAAAGCCCAATCTTGGAGAGGAGGAATTTTCTTTGAAGAAAGTTAGCTTTCTGTTAATCTCGGTTTTTCTTCTCGTTATGCTAGGCAGCCCGGTCTGGGCCCAGGATCTGTACTCCATTGCAGTTTTACCTTTTGATGATGGCTCGATTGATGAAAACTGGTGGGGGGATTATGATATCGGAACGGGGGTGGCCGATGAATTTGTGACGGCCTTATTAGATTTGAAACCCCGGCAATTCCGTGTTATGGAACGGGAACAAATCCAAATGGTCCTAGATGAACAGCAATTTGGCGCTTCCGGGATGGTTGATGCCAGCAGCGCCGCTCAGATCGGAAAAATCCTTGGTGTGCAATTTCTGTTGATGGGGCGCGTCACGGAATTTTCCAACAAGACAGCCGGAGGTTCGCTCTCCCTGGGCGGCAAAGGTCTCGGACTGCAAACCACCACTTCCCGGGTGGTAATTGATGCCCGCTTAGTCGATACCACAACAGCGGAGATCATCGTTGCCGCCAAGGGTGAAGGGGAAAAGAAACAACCCAACATCTCCCTCCAATATGATTGGAACACCCTGGATTTCAGCAGCGAGGAGTTTCGCGCCACCAATCTGGGGAAAGCGCTCCGGGAAGCAGTTGACAAAGTAGTAGCGGCTTTAGCGAAGAAAGTGGCTACTTACGAACCCGCTCCCATTCAGGGCTTAACCGGATTAGTCGCCTATGCCGATGCCAACCGGGTCATTCTCAACATTGGAGCGATGAATGGGGTTCAGGAAGGAATGATCTTTGTCGTTAACAAATTAATCCAAGAAATCAAGGATCCGGTCACCGGAGAAGTCATCGACGCGATCACCGAGAAGGTAGCCGAACTTAAAGTAACAGAAGTAAAGGAACGAACCGCTACTTGCTCCATTGTGCAAAAATTAGGCAGTGGTTTTGACATTGCCGCCGGCGATCAGGCGATCCAAAAATAAGAGGTCAGAAAGGCAAACCTATCATGCGGAGCCGTTTTCTAGAAAACGGCTCTATTTTTTTTGGTCAGGTTGGAAAGGAATTAATTCCGGCTTCTGGGTAGAATCGGTGTCAGCCTCTGCCGGTAGAGGCTGGCTTTTATCTTCATTGATTTGACCCCCGCTGAGTAAATACCCACAGATCAGGGCCACACCCACACCAATGGGAACAAAGCCCCCGATTAACCAAAAACCATTTCCCAAACCGTAGTAAAGCCCGGCCAGTAAACCAACACCACTAAAAGAGGTAATTAAACCGGACAGTAATAACCCGAAGGAGCCCCGTTTGAGCAGGGGATTAACCAACGCCGGAGGAATAATACCCTGTTTGATCAGGGCCATTCTTTCCAGATGGATAAAGTAACGCATGACCAACGCAAAGATCAACATCGCCAAAATCATGGTACTCATCAAAAGGATTAACCAATTCATCTTCTCGCCTCCCCGACCGCCAAGGATCATTGTCCTTTCTTATAGTTTAGACGTGATTTCCCAGATTTTGTTACAGAACGCAGAAAAATACCTTTCGTCGCGTGAACCTTGGTAATTGCAGCCCCAAGCATAATTTTAACTTCGCTAAGCGCTCACTTTTTACCTCTTACTTCCCCTCCTAAAACAAACGGTAGCCAATCCCGATTGTGGCCGCCGGGGTTTGTCGACTCCCCTGGCTTTGAATTTTCATCACTTGACTCAAGCAGACGGTAACCAGCGTCAGCAACTACCGGCATGACAAGTAAAATTTTCTTAAAAACCCTTGCTAATACCGGAAAAATTGAGTAAAATTATTATTGAGAATGATTATCATTTACAGTTAGGGGTTCCCGTCCGCAGAAAGGAGACCGACCATGCATTACAAGCCTTTACATCTCTTAAGACCCGGTACCCAGGGCATCGTCCACCATTACCTTGCCGGGGGTTGCGCGACAAAGCGCCTCTATGAAATGGGCATTTATCCGGGGGCGAAGATCACCGTTGTCAAGAATGATCTTGGCCCGGTGGTCCTTGCTTTCTCCGGAAACAAGATGGCTTTAGGCCGTGGTCTGGCGCAAAAAATTTTTGTTCAAATCTGAACCTCTCCTCTCCAATCTTGATCAAGCCAAGCAGAATTGTTGGAGGTGTTTCCCATTAACACGATTGCCCTTGTCGGTAACCCCAATAGTGGTAAAACCACCATTTTTAACGCCTTGACCGGTGCCAACCAACGGGTTAGTAACTGGCCTGGTGTTACGGTGGAAAAGAAAGAAGGTTACTGCACCTATAACCAAAGAAGATTTCGAATTATTGACCTTCCTGGCACTTATAGCTTAGGGGCTTATTCCGAAGATGAGCTGATTGCCAGGGATTATCTCCTTAAAAACCAACCCGATGTTGTCATCAATGTCGTCAGCGCCACAAATTTTGAACGGAATTTATACTTAACCACCCAACTATTGGAAATGGGGATTAAGGTAGTAGTAGCGCTCAATATGTTTGATGAAGCCGAAAAGCAAAAGATCGGTTTTGACTTGAATACCCTGGCCCAAAAATTAGGGATTCCCATTGTTCCCACTGTGGCTGTGGGCGGAAAAGGCCTGTCCGAACTCGTCCAGACCACAATTGACCTCAGCGCCCGGAAGAACAAACCCTTTCTTCGCCTAAGTTATGGTGAAGAAATTGATTCAAAAATTAACACCTTGGAAAAGTTGCTCGCCGCCGATCATTGGGATTACCCTCCCCGGTGGTTGGCCCTTAAACTGGTGGAAGGCGACCCCGATCTTCTCAAGCTCGTCCAGAAGACTTTACTTGATTTACCTGCTGCGCAACCGTTGGCCAATGCTTTGCAGGAACTCCAGGCTGAGCAGGAAAAATTAACGCTTGCCATCGTCAATAAAAGATATGAGTTAATTACGAGACTGACAAAAGGCAGTATCATCCGGCCCCCAAAAGCACCCGTTACCCTTAGCGACCGCCTTGACCAAATATTGATCCATAAATGGTGGGGGTTACCGATTTTAGCCCTGATTATGTTTCTGGTTTTCCAGTTGACTTTCAAGGTGGGGGGAGATCTGCTTGGAGGATTAATGGCCAGTGGCATCGATACGCTAGGGCAAATGATGGAAACCCTTTTCGAAAAGGCGAATTTCCCTGTCTGGCTCATTTCCTTTGTTACTGAAGGAATTTTTGGCGGGGTGGGCGCCGTCGTCGAATTTATTCCGTTAATCGTTGTTCTTTACTTGTTAATGGGGTTGCTCGAAGATAGCGGCTATATGGCCCGGGTCGCTTATCTAATGGATGATCTCATGCGCGCCATCGGGCTTCAGGGCAAAACCTTTATCTCCATGTTTGTCGGCTTTGGTTGTAATGTTCCCGGGATCATGGCGACAAGATCCTTGGAGCAGGAAAAGGAAAGGATGATCGCCATGCTGATTAATCCTTTTATGTCCTGTGGCGCCCGGCTTCCCATTTACCTTGTGTTTATCGCCGCTTTCTTCCCGAAACACGGCGGAAGCGTGCTGTTTTCCCTTTACGCCTTGGGCTTCCTGGTCGCCTTAATTATGGCCAAGGTCTTCAGTAAAACACTTTTCACCGGTGAAACCGGCCAATTCGTGCTGGAGCTTCCACCCTACCGCTGGCCGACCGTCCGCAATGTGCTGCGGAATATGTGGGATAATCTCTCCGGATTTCTGCAAAGGGCCGGAACAACCGTCTTTCTGGTCGTCACCCTCCTTTGGGTGCTGGCTGTACTTCCTTATGGGGTTGAACCTTATAGCGCCCAAAGTATCCTCGGCCGGATCGGTCTTTTCCTCGCGCCGGTTTTTAAACCGGCCGGGTTTGGGTTCTGGCAGGCCGCCGTCGGGTTGTTTGCCGGGATCGCCGCCAAAGAAGGGGTTGTTGCCACTTTAGGAATGGTCTATGCCGGCGCAGAAGAAGGGATGGCCTTGGTGACCGCTGTGCAACAGGCCTTCACTCCTTTGACCGCTGTTTCCTTTCTGGTCATGACCCTCTTGTATACGCCTTGCGCCGCAGTGCTCGGCGCCATCCGTAAGGAGACCCATTCTCTGAAATGGGCGCTCTTCACCGCCGGATATACTTTTGCCCTTGGTTGGCTTAGCGCCGTCCTCATCTATCAAGGAGGCCGTTTATTTGGTCTTTAATGATTCAGAAAGGAGCATCGCCCTTGTTAGAAGCTGTGCTCAGGGAGATCAAAAAAACCGGTTATCTTTCCAAAACCAAAATTGCCGCCGCCCTGCAGACTACTACCGGCCTCATCGAAGGAGCCGTCACTCAGTTGCTCAGTTTAGGCTATCTCAAAGTCGATGACGGAAACAGTCCCCCTGGCCATTGCGGCCAAAAATGCGCCGGATGTCCTCTTCGTCGCCGTTGCGCCCAACAACCCCCCGTAAAAACCATGACCATCACGGATAAGGGAGAAAGGTTGCTAATTGACCGGCCGGCTTGACGGCCGGTCTTTTTGAACGCCTAGCTATTCTTTCCTTCCCCTAGCACCACCTCGACCAGGTTTTCCTTCTGCATTCGCTCAAGGGGAATCCGGTTGCCGGGCAGGACTTCCCCATTGACTTTCATTTCCGTCACCCCATGGCTAACCTGGTCCGGATTGACGACTTTAATCGTAAAGTTATTCCCACGGAAGCTGCGTTTCACTTCAAATCCCGTCCAGTCCCGGGGAATGACCGGATCAATCCGTAAAGCGTCATAGGTCGGTTGGATCCCTAAAATGTACTGGCTAACCGCCACAAAACTCCAAGCCGCAGTCCCGGTCAGCCAAGAGTTACGGGCGCGCCCAAAATGGTCCGGATGCTCTTTCCCGGTAATAAACTGACAATAAACATAGGGTTCCATCGTATAAACCTCGGCCTGGTCATTTTTGGCCGCCGGCAAGAAAGAGCGGTAGTAGGCAAAAGCCCGGTCGCCCCGGCCGAGCAGCGCTTCGGCAATCACCGCCCAAGTGTTGGTATGGCAAAAGATCGCCGCGTTCTCCTTTAACCCGGGCGGAAAATCGGTAATCGCCCCGACTTCCAAGATATGCTCCCGGTAAGCCGGATAGTTTTTCACAATCCCATGTTCTGTCGCCATGAGCTCATACACACTATCCATCGCTTGCCGCAACCGGTCTTCCTCCGCCACCCGGGCAATCACCGCCCAGGTCTGGCTATTTAAAAAGAGCTTAGTCTGCTCGCTTTCCTGCCCCCCCAGCTTTTTGCCGCTGTCGAGGTAACCGCGGAGAAACCACCGGCCATCCCAAGCGTATTGATCAATTTTTTCCTGGATCGCTTGCCGGTAGGTCCGGAAATGGTCGGCATCGGCCGTCTTTCCTAGGTGGGTTGCGAGGGCGATAAATTCATCCAAGGCTACACAATACAAGAAGGTACTCCAGATACTTTCTCCTTTCCCCTTCAGGTTCAAACAGTCATTCCAGTCCGCGGCCAAACCGAGTAACAGACCATGGGGCCCTCTTTTCCCCCAGGAAAATTCTAAAGCCTGCTTCAGATGGGTATAAACACTGGCCGTCCCTTGATCGGCGTAAGGAACCATCAGGTCCAGGAAGGGAAAATCCCCCGTTTCCTTCAGATAGGCCGGGACGGAAAGGAGAAGCCAAAGATGATCATCGGAGAAGATCCGGTCTTCCGGCGGAAGATTATCCGCTCCTTGTTCCCAGGTTAACGGTTGGACACTATGCATCGCCGCTCCGGAGGAGAGTTGCCCTTTGAGCAGATCGATCAATTTAGCGCGCACCAAATCAGGGATCGCATGAACCACACCTAAAGTATCCTGGTTGGTATCCCGGTAACCAACGCCGTCCCGGCCACCGGCCTCATTAAACGATGCCGAGCGGGACCAGTTAAAAGTGGTATGGCATTGGTACTGGTTCCACATATTGAACATCGAATTAAGCTCTTGAGAAGGCGTTACACAGGTAAACTGCCCTAAACGTTGTTCCCAGTAAGCCTGTAGTTTGGCGAATTCTGCTTCAACCTGTTCCCGCCGGGCATAGCGCCGTTGGCATTCCACCCCGTAGGTGCCCGCATCACCTATCCCGAGGATAAAGAGGGCATATTTCGTTTCGCCCGGTTTTAAGGTCAAGCGGTTCTGCAGGGCCGCACAGGGATTACCCCCTTGGGCCAAAGTATTACCACAATATCCCTTTTCCACCGCTTCCGGGTTACTTTCATGCCGGTAAAGGCCGATAAAAGCCTCCCGGTCCGTATCATAACTTTCCACGGGTAAAACCGAAGCCATAAAACCCTGGGGGCGACGGTTCGGCCATAGGCGGATCGAGTAATCGATAATCCCTTCTTGCCGGTACCCCATCCGACAGGTGTAAAGGATGTATTGGAAATTGGATAAATCCTGGTCCATCAGCCAGAAACACCATTCGGCATAGGTAAAGAGGGAAAGATCCCGTTCTTCCTGACTATTATTAACCACTTCCACTTCCCAAAGCTCGATCGGGCGATCGACCGGCACAAAGACGCGAAAATTTGTGGTTATTCCTTTATACTCACTGTTAAATACGGTGTAACCCAAACCATGACGGCAGACGCTTTTATACGTGGATAAAGGTTTACCCACCGGTTGCCAGGAAGCCGACCAATAATCCCCATCGGCGTTATCTCTGAGGTAAACGTACCGCCCCGGGCGATCCATCGGAATACTGTTAAAGCGAAAACGAAGTAGGCGCCCGGTCTTCGCCGACCGGTAGAAGGCATAACCAGCCGCATTATTGGAGATAATTCCACAATACTCCGCCGAACCCAGGTAATTAACCCATGACATCGGTGTCACCGGATTTAAAATAATATACTCCCGATTTTGATCATCAAAATAACCGTAACGCATCATTAAACGCCCCCTTTTCCCTGTCTTGTTTTAGCGCCCAGCCCGATATGGGCTTTTGGCGTTGTAACCAATAAAATTGTCTTGGAATTGTTGAATCCAGGGACAACGCAAAAAGTCCTATACAAGCCCGTATCTTAATCCAAGACTTATATATTCGCCCCCAAGCAGATTTCACCTGCTGTTTACCACCATTTTCCCCCTTAGTGTAAACATCTTAATAGAACCTCTCTCCAGTTGGTCCTTGGCGCTGAACGCGCGTGGACCTGATTGCTTTTGCCTGTATTTACTCAGCCGGGGCCAAATGGTTTTCATCCTAAACATTCTGGCCCCAAAACAATAATTAGTCTTTGCTCCTGCGTCTAATCGGACTGGAAATAATCCTTGATCTGAAGCGCAATCTTGTGGGCGCCCCCCGGTGGGCCCATCCGTTCCTGCCCAATCCGGCCCATTTGTTCGCGGCGGGAAGCGTCGGTAATAATCTTCAACAGCTCGCGGGCTATTATCACCGGCTCCCGGTCCACAAGACTGACGGCATCTCCTAGTAACCGTTTCTGGATCCGGGCAAACTTTTGCGAAAATTGGGGCCCGCGCCCGGGAAAAGTGATGACCGGTTTCCCCAACCCCACAGCCTGTTCATTGCCGGTTCCAGCCAAACCAAGCACCAAATCGCTGGCGGCCAGGACGTCGGCAAAGCGCCCTTTCACGATCGAAATTTGAATCTCCCCATTTTGAGCAGGCGCTTGTAGATGTCCTAGTATGCCGTTTGCGGTCTCATCAGTTTTGGCGGGAAGCAGGCGCCAACCAAAGGGCGTTATTTTTTCTGCCATCTGGTGCGGGTCTAGGCCCCCGGCTAAAGCCAACAGATAGCGGCAAGGCGGGAAATCCTTCCTCGGTTGGAGCATCCTTTCAAAAGCTAATAATACCTCCGCTAAATCAACCATATTATCGTAAGCTTCACCGCGGCTGCCCGGAAGGAGGGCAATCACCCATCCGTTTTCCTGGCCAAAATAGGCCGGGTCTTTAAAATATAGGCAATCCATCATTAAATTACCCATAAAAGCAGCAGGCAGACCCTTTTTAGCTAAAGAAGCAGCGGTTTTAGCATCCCGTGGAAAAATCCTTTGACAGAAGCGACGCATCAAACTCACTTCAATACGCCAGTGGGAAGCGATATAGTCCGACTTGGCCGTCGGTAAAAAATAGATCGGTTTCCGGAGAAAATTCCCGGCTAAGATTATTAAATAAACATCGCCGACACAAACTGCCAAATCCACCTTTTCCCTGACCCTTTTCAGCAAATGGATCTGATCGGAAATATCCCCCAGTAACCCCGCCTTGATGTCCATCCATAAATTCTTCAAGCTGTTTCGGGAGAAGCCACCACTGGGTAGATTTTCCCCCTGCATTAAGAGGGGGATGCCTTGCTCAAGGTAGGCCTGGCCTGAACCGACTAAAGGCAAAGCGCTAAGCGCAAGCTCCGGAGCAACTTCCGCCAGACTTTTTCCTAAAACCGCAGAAATCTGATCTTCGCCATGCCCGTTACTGATCAAAAGAACCCGTCCCCGTTCCGCTTCTCCTCTTTCATGATCTCGCATCATCCTAACCCCCATTTCCGATGACTATTGTTCTGGTGTAATACATTTTTGATCTACAGACCTTTTCTCTGCAACAGTTCTTGGTAGATTCCCTTTTCGACAAGCTTTCCCTTGGCCAGGACGGCAATTTTATCGGTGTGTTGTACCGTGAAAAGACGGTGGGCAATTGGAGGACGAAGCCATGGACGTTGGCCATAAATTAGTATCTCACCATTGGTCGGCTGATAAAACTGTAATCCCATGGGTGATTAATCCCCTATCCACCTCATTCTTTCTTTTCTGGTCCATTTATTCTTTGTTCGTTATTCCCCCATAACTTCCTGCCTTAATTAAACTTCTCACCTTAATCCAGAAGTCATCTGATCATAAATAAACTACATAGAGATGAACTAAGTAGAAGCCATGCATTATTTCAAAATTTTAAATAAACACATTACGGATTCCCTTAGCGCTAATTGAAGGTTAATAAACGGTAATTAGCGAATAAAAATGATATAAGCAACAGTAATTAGCTTACGAGGTGGGTGGGGAGAATGGCAGAGGAATTCATCACCAAAGTATTGCCCCCAAGGGCGCAACCGGGACTAATTGAACGGATTCGTCTGCATGAACTTGCAACCGAATTTAACTATAAAAAAGCCGTGTTCTTCATTGCGCCAGCCGGGTACGGAAAAACGGTTTCTATGTCTCAGTTGGCCGCAAAGATCGGGAAACCAATCGTTTGGTATCATTTAGAACCGGAAGATGATGACCCCATCGTTTTTTTCCAATATTTGAAAACCGCCTTACAGCAGAAAATCCCCGCTTTAGAGGCGGAAGCCTTCTCCTTCAAAGAAGTGCGCGAGCAAAAAGCCAAGATCCGCTTCCTTACGGCCATGCTCATTAACAATTTGGCTTTAAAAGCCCCTGGCGGATTAACGATGGCTTTTGATGACTTTCACGCCATTTCCAACCCGGTTATTATCAATTTTGTGCAAGAATTATTGCAATATCTGCCACCAAACCTTCATCTGCTCATCGCCAGCCGGGCTCCTCTCCCCTTTACAAGCGCTAAGCTTTTGGCCAGTAAGGAAGCAGTCCTTTTTGATGCTGATGATTTACGTTTTGACCGTCAAGAAACCGAAGCTTACCTCAGACAGTTCGGTAAGTCCACCAACGGCCCCGGCCAGATTGAGCATTTATATAAAATAACAGAAGGTTGGCCGGTGGCCTTAAGGCTAGCCATCGAAACCCAATCCCCAGTTCGTTCCGGGCACACGGAGAAGATGGTGCTCTTTGATTATTTAGCCACCGAAGTATTGGCTCAACTCCCGGACGAAATCAGGGATTTTCTCCTGGTCACCTCGGTCTTGGAAGTTCTTACTCCGGAATTATGCGCCAAGCTGACCGGCCGGACCGATCCACAACTGATCCTTTCCGAACTAATTAAAAAGCAATTATTTATTACGCAGTTATCGGCCACACAAAACATCTACCGTTATCATCAATTATTCCGGGAGTTTCTCCAGCTTCAACTAGGCGACGCTTGTTCCCGCCTCACCTATGAAGCTGGTCTTATTTTACGGGCGCAAGGAGAATGGGAACAAGCCCTTCGTTATTTTATCTCTGCCGGTGCGGTAAATGAAACAGCAGAGATGGTCGTCAAAGTCGGACGGAATGCCCTTAATAACGGCCGTTGGCAAACGGTTCTTAACTGGTTGCAAACCATCCCTCTTCCGTTGCGGGAAAAAGTGCCTTGGCTTCTTTTGTACATGGCAGAGATTGAGGTCTTCCGTGGATGTGTCGAGGAGGCGCAAAAATGGGCCCGCAAAGCTGCCAGTTTATTTACGGCTGACGCCGATCATAACGGATTAACCGAAACCAAAATCCTCCAAGCGAGGGTATTTCGCTGCCGGGGGATGTTTTATCAAAGTTTGGAACTGTTAAAAGAGGTCGAAGCCCTCCTCCCTCCCCATGAACCGGGGCAACGGTTGGATCTCCTCATGGAAAAAGCGGTTAGTCTTTACTTAATCGGAAGATTTTCCGAAGCGGAAAACTTATTAATGTCAGCCCTGGATAAAGTCAATAGGCAAAACAACCCTTATCTTTTGCCCTATATCTTAGAAGGCTTAGGAAACATTTATTATCTTCAAGGTAATTATACAAAAGCCATTTATTTTTTCAAAAAAGGGATGGAATCCGCCCCGGAAGGGTTTTTACCCGGCTACCATACGCAAGATCATCTGTCCCTGATCTACGCCGATTGGGGTGAACTACAACAAGCGCTTGAGCTGGCCCAACGGAACCTGGCCAGAAAGAAAGAACTGGGCATGGTCGAAACCCTGCCCTCCGCTTACACTCATTTAGCAACAATTCAATCGGATCTTGGCCAATTTGCAGAAGCGGAAAAGAATTACCAAACAGCAATCTCGCTTTTGAAAGAATTCAACGGAGAATTTACCTATCTGGCCCTGAGCTATGCCTTTTACGGACGTTGCCTGTGGCTACAGGGGAAGATGGTTGAGGCGAAAGCCAATATTGAACAGGCTTTGGCCATCGTTGAGATTAAGGATTCGCTTTGCTACAGTTCTTGCCAGACGGTCGGCGGCTTAATTCTCTACCAAGCCGGTGAAACCAAAAAAGGCAAACAGGTCCTGTTGGAAGCCTTCCGCTCCTTAGAGAAACAGGGTTTTACCAAAGCTCTGGCCTATGCCTGTCAGTCTTTGGCCGCGCTTTACTTTGCCGAGGGCAACGAGCATAAATTTCTATACTATGCCAAAAAAGCCTTAACCCTCTCGGCCCAAATTAATTACCTTCAAAACTTCCTTACCTTTTATGAAGTCTTTACGCCCATCCTCCAAGCCGGCATCGAACATAATATCGAATTATCCTTTGTCCAACGGATTATCATCCGTTTAGGAGCCCGCGCCCACTCCATTCTCACTCCCTTACTGAGTCACACCAATCCAGAAGTGAGAAAACGAATCTGTGCTCCTTTAGCCGAACTCCGGGATAAAAAAGGGGAAGAAGGATTACTCCTCCTCTCCCAAGATCGTGATCGTGAGGTGCAAAAGATTGCTGCCCTCTTTTTAAGAAAAGCTCCCCCTCCCTCCGACCGGTATTACGCTGTACGAAGGGATAGCCCTTTGCAGCTTAAAACCTTGGGCTCTCTTCAGATTTTCCTTAAGGGAACAGAGGTCCCTGATCCGCAATGGCGCACGAGAAAGGCCAAACACCTCCTGGCTTATTTAGCCCATTATGGAGAGGCCGTCAGCAAAGAAAAGATTATCAATGATTTATGGCCGGATACCCATGGGAAGAAGCATGATGCCCTTTTCCATACTACACTCTATCGCTTACGGCAAGTTCTTAACTTTCCCCAAAGCGTCCTTTACAAGGGCGGTCTTTATCAGCTTGAGCCGGGTAGTTACCAAAGCGACCAAAGGGAATTCGAAAAATTGATCCAAACTGCTTCCCATCCAGGCCTCCCCCCGGAGGAAGCTGTTCCCCTTCTTGAACAAGCCACCGCCTTATATAGAGGTGATTACTTAGCGGATCTGGATTATAATTGGCTTCTTCCTTTCCAAGAACGGTTGCGGCACCTTTATACCGCCGCCCAGATTAAACTGGGCCGCTATTACCTGGAAAAAAACAATTACCCGCAGGCTATTTTCCACCTCCGCCCTTTACTAGATATCTCCGATTTTTCCGAAGAGATCCATGCCCTCTTAATGACGGCCTATGCTGGTCTTGGTGACCTGAAAGCCGTCCGTAAACAGTTTCAGACGATGACCACCATGTTCCGGGAAGAGTTAGGCCTCTCCCCGTCGCCGGAGATTATTGACTTATATTATCAATTAGTTAGTAAAACCAAATAATTACAGTCAGACGGTTTAAGCGAGACCTTCATAACTAGTAGATCCCCCCCTCTTTAGATTAGTTTCAAAGGCTTTTTTTTTGTTCTCTTTGAATCTACACTGCTCCTCCCAGCCATCATAGAATATTTACAAAGACCGAAAGGGGGGTAATTATTATGGATCGGCCTCGTTTTGAAAATCTCTGTGATATATTAAAAAGACTAAAAGGGGAACAGGTCCTTCTCCTCCTCGATTCCGGTGACCGGGAAAAGGTCAAGGTAGTCGCCGTCATTGATGATGTGCTCGTCGCTACTGTGGACCGCAAATTCATCTTTGTCGATTGCGAATGTATCTGTGCGGTAATTGCCGATTGTTTGGATGTCATTGCCAAGCAGTTTGATCTGACTTATGAAGATGGGAATGCAGTGGTAGAAGAAACAGAGGAATAAAAGAAAGGGAGGCCATTTTCGGATCGCCTCCTTCTTTTCTCCGTTCATCAACCGCGTTTAAACCGAGTTTAAATTGGTAATTTCAGTATATTATGTGCATGTCAAAATTTTTTATCCCTTTTTTGTTTTCGCCCTTTTACTAACGATCCTAATCTTTTCGCTAAAGTTCTTATTAATGTACGCCGATAAATTTGAAGACAGTTATAGTTGTGGAGGTAATATCTTGAAACCGTCGGATTTATTAAAAGACCACGAAGCGTGGGCTAATCGAGTCTGCACTAGAATCCTTAGTTTTTTTGGAATCAGTGCCATCCCGGTTTTTTTTGTCCTCCAAAACGTTCCTTGGCGATGGCGGATTATCTTATCGATCGGTAGTATCCTTCAGTGCTGCTTTCTGCTTTTCCTCGCGAAGAACGAGCGGACTAGTAAATACACTAAATATCTGACTACCTTCGTCCTAATTTCCTTTGGTTTTCTAATGACTCTCACAATGGGAGAAGGAAACCGCTCCGTACCTTTTTATTTCTTTTCCATCCTTGTCTTCACTTTAATTTATCTCACGCCAAAACTAATATTAGTCACGGCTACCGGCACCATTCTCTGTCATGCCATTATGATTTGTTTTTTTCCCGCACAGATTTTTGCCCTCCATCAACCGGCGATGTATATCTACGCTGGCTTCATTTACCTTCTTTATTCCATCGCTGTTTATACCGTTGCCCTCAAAGCGCGGGAATTATTGGATAAACTTAAAAAGCAACAGGAATTAACAGAACGCCAATTAAACCGGAAGCTAAATCAATCCCAATACCAGATTGCAGTGACGGCGACTCA
The DNA here is from genome assembly GCA_012837715.1 of Bacillota bacterium. Classification (GTDB taxonomy): domain Bacteria; phylum Bacillota; class UBA4882; order UBA10575; family UBA10575; genus Capillibacterium. Next base: position 143,214 of record DUQR01000033.1, read on the forward strand.
CCTCCGTAACACCAGTGATGAACTGGCCAGGGAAGCAAAGGAGTTAATGACCGCTTTCCATGACACCGCTTCCGGTATGAAACAAATAGCGAAAATGGTCGATGTGGAAACCGGGGAAGTGACCAAGGTATCCGAACATGTGCGGGAAATTAATGTAATCACCGAACAGATCAAGAAAATGTCCCAACATTTAACGGCTGACTTCGGAGATACGGAAGAGTTGTTTCAACGGGGATCAACCCTTATGTATACCTCCATCGATGGCATGAAAAAAGTAAGCGCCCAAATCAGTGAAGTAGCTAAAGCAACCGCGCGGTTGAAAGAAAGTTCCTTAAAAATCGAAGATATCCTGACTTTTATGAATGAGATTGCTGAAAAAACTACTCTTCTTTCTTTAAATGCCAATATTGAGGCGGCCCGGGCTGGAGATTTAGGTCGTGGCTTTGCGGTAGTCGCAACGGAGATTAGTAAATTAGCGGAACAATCGGTAGGGGGGACAGAAGAGATTAAACAGATAATCGCCGCTACTCTGCTGGATTTGGATGAGGTTTTTGACGCGATCAGCCTTAGTTTATCGATTGTGGAGAGTAATTCGGAGACAACAAATACGGTCTCAACAGAAATTAACAGTTTAATGCGGAAGATTCAGCAAAATTCAGCACAGATCAAACAAATCTATGGAGCGATGGAAGATTTAGCCCAAATGAACAATGCCATTATGACCGGAGCGGTTAATTTAGCGGCGATCGCCGAAGAAACCTCGGCCGGTACGGAAGAAATCTCAGCCACCACCCAAAATCAGACCCAAAACGTAAATCATATTGTTGAACAAAGTAAAACTTTAAAACAGATGGCCGCTACTTTAGATGGGCTTCTCAAAGAACAGCATTCTTCAGCGGTAAATCGGGTCTAGGTAGTCGCTCTCGCCGGCTACCGCCCGCTTGAGCCGAGTGATGGAAATTCAAAGCCAGTTGTCCACAGGTTGACGGCAAAAAAAGACGCTGTAAAGCGCCGTATAGACTGTAAGTAAACGACGGTTTTAGTAAGAAGCTAAAAGCGGCGTTTTGTTTTTATTAAAGGATTTTTGCACCAGCCGGAGAACTTTATGGTAAATCGGGAATCGCGCCACAGTGAGAGCTAAACTATTTATAATTCTGTTTATCGTTACTAATTCCTGTACTGGAGGGGGTGAAGAGGATTATCCGTACTTTATTGAAGAATTTCTTCCGTTTTCTCGGCGGCTTGCTCGATCGGATCATCGCCGTCTTCGGCGCCGTCGGTTTGGCCCAATTCCCCCAATTTTTCAGCCAATATATCCAACGCCTCGGTGGGCACCTGGCCGAAGCCCAATTTATTTTGGTCCGGTACGAAATGACCGCTGAATACTTTGGCATGACCCTGGAGGAATATATTGCAACCCATCTTAATTCCGGTCATGAGGTTTTTGTCTCCTCCGGACAGCTGATTACCGAGTTGATGGAGCGCATCACTTTCCTGGAAGAATCCCTAACTGCCTTAAAAGAGGCCTCTATTTACACCCGATGGTGGGTCTTTGCCCGGAAGTTTAACTATAGTATTGCGCAGGAAACTTGGTTGGATTTTACACCGGGTATTCCCACTACCCTGGAAGGGGTCATCTATGCCATCTGCGGGTTGCTGCTGAGTTGGGTCCTTTTCCAAGCCCTGAAAACCCTCCTCAAGTTTTTCGGGAAAGTAATTTCTACTCCCTTTTCCCGACGGAAGAAATACATGTTCCCAGCGTAGGATACTTATCAACCTTTCCTGGAGCAACAATTATTGAAAAGAAAAAAAGCCTTAGACCAAACAGCTTAGGCTTAAATAGGAGAAAAAGCTAATTTTCCATAGCTATACGATTATATTTTCCCTGTGGTTTATCGCTTGCATATTCCGGACGACAAATTCCGTATTCAAAGTGACTCCCGGTATTTCCGTTCCCTCGTTAATAATATTTACAATCATCTTTCCGGCTTGTTTCCCCTGTTCATAGGAAGGGTTTGTAATGGAAGAAAGCTGTGGAAACAGTTTTTGGGTCAAGGGAAGGTTATCTCCCGCTACCACTTGAATCTCGTCGGTTTTTAATCCCATGTCCGCGATCGCCCGGATCGTGCCGTAAGTCATCGGATCACTGGCACAAATCACCGCCGTCAGATCCGGGTGTTCTTCCTTTAAACTCCTGAATTTCTCGTAACCATCTTCAAAGGTAAAGTTTCCTTCCCGCACTAAACTGGGTAAATATTCAATCCCGGCTTCATGCAAAGCCCGAACATAGCCATTTAGTAAATCATCCCGACTGAACATAAAGAAGCTATAGGGCTTATTCAGTAAACCGATTCTACGGTGCCCAAGGGAGAGTAGATATTTGGTTGCTAAATAACACCCGGGAGTCTGATCGACCTCCACAAAGTTATTCTTCTGTTGGTCATAACAAATCCCCAACGTTACGTAGCGTAAATTCTTCGCCCGGAATTCCTTGATGATTTGGTCAATCCCATTGGATGGATAAAGAATTACACCATCCACATTACGGTTTTTTGTTAGCCGCAATGCTTCTTGCAACGCATCTTTCTTGTGCAGCGGGGCGGAGATAATTAATTCAAAACCAACCATCGAAACATAATCGTGGGTCCCCCGCAGTTGTTCCATCATGTTCGGATCTTGAAAAACAAAATCCGAACCATAAGGAATAATGAAACCAATCTTGTTCGCGCGGTTTCTTTTTAGACTGGCGGCAATCGCATTGGGATGATAATCTAGTTTTTCAATGGCGGCTAGAACCCGCTGACGGGTCTCCTCTGCTACTAAATGACTCTCATTCAACACTCGTGAAACCGTTTTTGGCGAGACCCGCGCTAGTTTAGCCACATCATATAAGGTTGCCATCGCATTTCTTCCTTTTTTTAAGAATAATAACTATTTGAATATACAGGAAGGCGACATCGGTGTCAAATAAATATCAGGTCCGACATCGAATTTTAACATTTTTCTGTCCAGGCAAAGCTTTAACAGTCCGTCCGTGCACTTCGCCATGGTCTGCAGTCAGGATGAAATCGCCGGTTTTCTGGTTGTCGATGGTGATTTGGAAACAGACTCCCCGGAAGCTTCTGGTAATCTGCACCGTTTTTATCTCCTGCGGTAGACAGGGGTCGATAACCAACCCGTCAAAGTCAGGACGGATCCCCAGAATATATTGGGTGATCGCTACGTAATTCCAAGCCGCCGTTCCCGTCAGCCAAGAATTCTTCGCTTCCCCGTGCCGACTCGAATCATCACCGGCAATCATCTGGGCATAAACATATGGTTCTAACCGGTGAATTTCACTAATTTCCTCCCGGTAAGCTGGGGCAATCCTCTGATAATAGTCGAAAGCTTCTTCAGCCCGGCCTAACTTTGTCTCGGCAATAATCACCCAGGGATTGTTGTGACAAAACACCCCGGCATTTTCCTTCATCCCCGGTGGGTAAGAAGTAATCTCCCCCAGTTCCTTCCGGTAATAATTATAGGCTGGATAAAGTAATTTAATCCCATGCTCGGTGGCAAGGTACTTTTTGACTGCATCTAAACTTTGGCGGGCCTTGCCGTCTTCAAGACCTAAACCGGCCATGACGCAAAATCCTTGCGGTTCAATGAAAATTTGGCCTTCTTCATTTTCCTTACTGCCGATCTTTCTCCCCCGGTCATTATAGGCCCGTAAAAACCACTCGCCATCATAACCGTATTCCAGAACTGCTTTTCGCATTTGTTCAATACCCGCGCTAATTTGACGGGCCTCTTCTTCCAGGTTTAACTTGGAACAAAGGCGGACATACTCCGGCGCGATAAAGAGAAAGATCGCCGCAATCAGAATCGACTCTGCGGTTCTACCGTCTTTATTAACACAAGTCTGAAAAGACTCGTCGGGATTTTCGGAATAACAATTAAGATTTAGACAATCATTCCAGTCCGCCCGGCCAATCAAAGGCAAACCATGCGGACCAAGGTTACTTAAAGTAAAACGCAATGAAGCACGGAGATGATCATGAAGCGTAATCCGGTCGGAAGGATCGTCGACAAAAGCAACCTTTTCCTGCAGTATTTGATAATCTCCGGTTTCTTTAATGTAGGCGAGAACCGAATAGAGAAGCCAGAGCGGATCATCATTAAAACCACTACCGATTTCCGAGTTGCCTTGCTTGGTTAACGGTTGGTATTGGTGATAAGCGCTACCATCGCTAAATTGGGTGGACGCTAGATCAAGGATCCGTTGGCGCGCCCGTTCCGGAACCATGCTGACAAAACCCAACAAGTCCTGGTTGGAATCGCGGAAACCGATACCCCGACCGATTCCGGACTCGAAATAAGAAGCGCTCCGGGACAGGTTAAAAGTAGTCATGCATTGATAGGGATTCCAGATATTTACCATCCGGTTTAACTTCTGATCGTCACTTTCGATCTGATAGCCGCTTAAAATTTGTGACCAGTATGTTTTCAAGTCGGCAAGAGCAGCTGTCACCGTAGGACCCGTTGCTAATCTGGCCAGCATTTGTTGGGCTGGTTCCTTATTGAGCTTACCATCCGCTGCAAACTTGACTTGTGGGTCATTTTCGACATAGCCGAGAAGAAAGATGAATTCCTGTTCCTGGCCAGGTAAAAGCCGAACTTCAAGACAATGGGAGGCGATTGGCGCCCAGCCCCGGGCCATGCTATTCCCGGGCCGCCCGTTAATGACCGTCCTTGGATTGTGTAAACCGTGATAGGGACCGAGGAAGGAATCCCGGTCGGTCTCAAACCCGGCAATCGGATAATTTACTCCATAAAAGGCATAATGGTTACGGCGTTCCCGGTATTCGGTCTTATGGTAGATCACATTACCATCCACTTCGACTTCACCGGTATTGTAATTCCGTTGAAAATTGGTCTGATCATCATAGGCATTCCAGAGACAAAACTCAATAAAAGAAAATATTTGGATCTCTTTCGCGGTAGAACCGGTATTACGGAGGATCAGTCGGTGTACCTCGCCATTTTCTTCCAGCGGTACGAAATAAAGAACCTCGGCCTCCAGTCCGTTCTTTGCTCCGGTAATTTGCGTATAACCCAAACCATGCCGGCATTCATAGTGATCCAATGGCGTCTGTACCGGCTGCCAAGTAGGCGCCCAAATCGTGTCCCCGTCTTTTATATAGAAGTAACGCCCTCCGGTATCAAGCGGGATATTATTATACCGGTACCTGGTGAGCCGTCTTAACCTGGCATCCTTATAAAAGCAATATCCACCGCCGGTATTGGAAATTAAGCCGAAAAATTCTTTATTGCCTAGGTAATTGATCCAAGGGTAGGGAGTTTGCGGAGTGGTAATTACATATTCTTTATGTCGATCATCGAAATATCCAAATTTCAACCTCTCTGACCTCCGTTCCTTATCGGGCTTTTTGCGTTGTCCTTTGAGTTACAATCCAATACACCGATAACCAGATTTAAGATAAAACTAGATAATATATTGGAATCCTTTTCAATGGTTACCAAGGAAAATACTCTTCTCTTGCCGGAATTGCATTGAGACCCAGCCTTTATGTGATCCAACCAAACCACAGCTCCAATTCGAATATCCAAGAAAAACCACAGAAAGAACGGATTCCATAGTTTCCGTTTTTTGAAGGAAAAAGGGAAGAGCGGTGACCGCTCTTCCCCGGACCGCCATCGACCTTATTTCTCTCTCTTCAGAGCTTCGTTGACCCGGTCAGCTGCTGCATTCAGGTGTTTTTCAACAGTCTTGTCATTATAAGTGCCATTGACATACTCGGCCAACACATTCTTAAACTCGTCTTGAGTGATGGTTTCGATGTCTCCCCAGACTCCCAGCGGCGGATAAGCGGTGGAATATTCCAAAGTGGTCTTGAAGGTCTTCCAAACGCCAGAATCATAATAGGGATCGGCAAAGACTTCCACTTGGGACGGTAACATGTGGGTCAGGTTCTTCGTGTACTCGACCATGTTATCGAACTCGAGCAGGAATTTGATCCAGTCTTTAGCGGCTTGCTTATTCCGGCTGGCTTTCAGCACAACCAAGTTACTACCGCCGGAGAAGGAGGCTTTTCCTTTAGGACCAGCTGGCGGTTCGACCACATCATAGTTCAAACCAGGATTTTCCTGTTCAATATTGGTAATATTGAAGGGCCCCATGTAGCACATGGCCACGTTTCCATTGACGAAAGCCGCGTCGGCTTGGGGTTGGTTATATTCGGCACAAGCCTTGGAAGCATATCCTTTGCGAACTAAATCCACGTACCATTGCATGGCTTTAACCCCGGCGTCATTATTAAACATCGCCATCTTGTTATCTTTCGTTAAGAGACTGCCACCATTGGCCCAGAGAATAATCGACCAGTTATGCAGGAGATCCCAAGCGTTGGTTCCAGCCAGTGAAATGGCGCTGCCTTCACCAAAGGTCGCCACGATCTTCTCCGCTGCTTCGCACAGTTCATCAAGGGTCTTCGGCGGTTGTGCCCCGGCCTTTTTAAACATGTCCACATTGTAGAAGAGGGCGCGGGTTTCGGCAAACCAAGGCACCCCGTAGCATTTGCCTTTATAAGTTGTCGACTCGAGGTTCGCTTTGATAAAGGCGTCTTTCCCACCGAACTCGTTGATGTTAATCTCCTCAAGTCCGCCGGTCGCGGCAAACTGCGGATTCCAAGTGGTTCCGACTTGGAAAACATCAACGCCTTCCCCGGTGACAATCGCGGTGGAGATCCGCTGCCAAGCCACATCCCAACCGACAATCTCAATATTTACTTTGACGCCAGTCTTCGCCTGAAATTCTGCGGCTTTATCCTCAAGCCAAGGCAGATGTATTTCATCCGCAGCGTTTGGCATCAACCAGAAATTGATCGCTTTCGATTGTCCGCTGGCTGCCAACGATGTCAAAAGAACTAAACCAAGCATAATCCCTAAAACACAAATTTTTACTCTTTTCGTCATCGAATTATACCCTCCTAAATTCCTTTTTGAATAATCTGGCGGTCATCCAGTAAGGACCATAATCCCCCCCTTTCCCTCCGAAACCGGTTCCTGGCTCATCCTTTAGTAGCACCACTAACCAGACCTTCAACGATCTGTCGTTGCATGAAAGTGAAGAGCAGGAGCACCGGTATGGAGACTAAAATACAAGCAGCCATCATCCCGGACCACCGGGCCTGCTGTTGCGTAATATACTCTAACAGACCAATTGCCACCGTCTTCGTCTCCCTTCCCGTGAGGATCGCAGCAAAGAGGACTTCGTTCCAGGCCATAATGAAGGAATAGATCCCCACCGCGACAATCCCCGGGGCCGAAAGCGGGATGATCACCCGGAAGAGAGCACCGAAACGGGAGCAGCCATCGATTTGAGCTTGTTCATCGATCTCCCGCGGGACCGTGTCTAAGAAATTTCTCAACATCAAAATACTGAACGGGATGGCGAAAGTGGTATATGTCAAGATCATCCCCGGGAAGGTGTTCCTCAACTGTATCCCTAAGTACCGGTTAATAAAGGTGAACAAAATAAAGTAAGGAATAAGAAAGGCAATCCCCGGGAACATCTGGGTAGCAGCTACCCCCAACGCAAAGGTTTCTTTTCCTTTAAAATTGAACCGGGATAAGGCATAAGCCGCAGTAATGCTAATTACAATCGAGAAAAACATAGTTCCAAGGCTAATAATTAGACTGTTCCGGAAATAATCAAGCATCCGTACAGTTTTATTGACGTTGGCATAGTTCTCTAAAGTAAATTTCCGTGGAATCCACCGGGGTTCCAAATGGGGTCTGGTCACATCAGCCGCCTGAATCTCCAACGAAGTCTTGAAAGATCCGGAGACCATCCACATATAGGGCGCTAAGATTATGAACAAAACCAGAAAAACGGCTAAATACAACAGCGTACGCTTTACAAGTTTCCGCCCCGACCTACGCTTCTTTGCTTGCATCATTTCCTTCTTTAGCTCAAAATTCATGACTAGCCCCCCTTTTGATCCGTAGAGCAATTACGGTCATAATCAGGACAATAACCATCAAGACCACGGACATGGCCGAACCAAGGCCGTAATGGAGGTTACTGAAAGCCTCCTGCATAATAAAGGTGGAAGGAACATGGGCGTCACCCGGACTACCTCCGAGTAAGATATAGAATTGGTTAAAGGCGTGGAAATTCCAGATTACATTGAGCACCAACAAAGTTTTGGTCACCGGGAGTAACAAGGGGAAGGTGACATGGGTAAACTGTTGCCACGGGGAAGCCCCGTCAATCCTGGCCGCCTCATATAATTCGGGAGGAATTCCTTGTAAGCCCGCTAAAAGAATGAGACAGGCAAAAGGCCATCCCTTCCATATGCTGGCAATAATTACGGCCGTTAAAGCCCGTTTACCAACCAACCAAATCAAAGGCTCTTTGATCAACCCCAGTTGTAACAGATATTTATTGACTAAACCAATCCGCGCTTGGAAAATAAACCGCCAAACATTGTAGGCGACCGAATCAGGGGTGATATACGGCAACAAGATTATACCCCGGACGAAGGTGCGGCCGACAAAATTCCGGTTTAACAGAAGCGCTACTAATAAACCGATCACATAACCAACAGGAATGGTGATCAATCCATACACTATTACGGTGTAAACTGAGCGCATGAATTTCTGACCGACCGCAACTTTACCACTGAAAATGCGAATAAAATTACCTAGACCCACAAATGGAGCTGATGTCCATTGAGCCAGGGTATAAATATCAAGATCTAAAAAACTTATGTATACTCCCCAAATAATCGGGATAAAATGAACGATCAGCATACATATAATCGATGGTAAAATAAACCAATAGGCCTTTCTCTCTGCTTTGTCCTTTAGTGATGTGCCCATTTTTCCTCCTCCTCCTCCAAAATTCCCTTCTCTGTCAACGATGTCATTATAACATAATTTATCACAATCTACTAAACCGCTAATTCGGTGATTCTTCTCTTTTATTTCCGTTTTTCTGGGCTAACCTTCCTTTTTTCTAGCTTTTTCTAAGTATTTTACCTTTCAGTAACATTTTTGGGCTAAATAAAAAAGTCGCCCTCTATGCTGCAAGGACGACCTTAAATAATAAATATCCTCTTCACTGGTTAACATTTGTTCACCCGGAACAAGGCCGTTGGTCATGAAGTGAAACACTAGAATGGGACCTTTACGCATTAAAGAGTGAAGGAGCAGCGGCTAATTTCTGCCATAGTTCGGGGGTTTCCTGCCTAATCGCTTCCACCAATTCTTCATCGCCAATCAAAGTGGTACGGCCGGTCTCGTACTCCCGGTCCACCCATTCTTTCAGTTTTTGAAGGGAAGGATTCTTTTTATCGATTCGCCGTTCGCCCTCAAGGTTGAAATAGCGATTCATCCAGAAAGCAAGCCCCGCCACCCCCGAATACTGGTTAATCGCCACCACCACCGGACGGTTTAATAGTTTCTCCGTATTAAAAATGTTATAGATCTCTTCATCCTTCAATAAACCGTCGGCATGAATTCCAGCCCGGGTAAAATTGAAATGCCTTCCCACAAAAGGTGTCATCGGTGGAATCTTATATTTTAATTCTTTGGTGTAGTACTCAGCGATTTCCGTAATCACCGTCGGGTCCATCCCATCCATTGTCCCCCGTAAACCGGCATACTCAAAGACCATCGCTTCCAGGGGACAATTTCCGGTCCGTTCGCCGATCCCCAGCAAGGTACAGTTTACCCCGGAGCAGCCGTAGAGCCAAGCCGTCCCGGCATTAGCCACCGCCCGGTAGAAATCGTTATGCCCATGCCATTCTAGCCTTTCACTGGGGATTCCCGCATGATGCCATAAACCGTAAATAATCCCCGGAACACTACGGGGTAAAGCCACCCCCGGGTAACTAACGCCAAAGCCCATCGTGTCGCAAGCCCGAATTTTAATGGGAATCCCACTCTCTTCAGAAAGCTTGCTTAACTCAATGGCAAAGGGAACTACAAAACCGTAGAAATCAGCCCGGGTGATGTCTTCCAGATGAACGCGGGGGATGATCCCGTACTCCAAGACCGATTTAACAATGGCCAGATACTTTTCCATCGCCTGTTTCCGGGTGAGTTTTAATTTATTAAAGATATGGTAATCGGAAGCACTGGCCAGAATCCCGGTCTCTTTGATGCCCATTGCTTTAACAAGTTGGAAGTCTTCCTTGACCGCCCGAATCCAACTGGTGATCTGCGGGTATTCGTAACCTAAGGCTAAACAACGTTCCACCGCTTCTTGATCTTTCTTGCTGTAGAGAAAGAATTCACACTGACGAATTATCCCCTGCGGCCCACCGAGCCGGTGCAGTAATTTATACAAATGCACCATTTGATCGGCGGTATAAGGTTCCCGCGCCTGCTGCCCGTCCCGGAAGGTGGTATCGGTGATCCAGATCTCTTTCGGGGGACGCATCGGAACATGCCGGTGGTTAAAGGGGATTTTCGGCGCTTCGTTATAATTATAGAGATGCCGGTAAAGATTGGGCTCATCGACATCCTGTAAATTATATTTATACGCCGATTGTTCCAATGTATTGCTCTTTTCATTAAATTCAAGCATGATCACACCTCCGCGGTTTTAGCCAAAAAGTTTTTTTGATTATATCATTATTTATCCGAAAAATCCCTCTCCGCTAACAAGTATTAAGTATACATATGTTTTTAACCATAATGATAGTTTTCTAAAGCAAAAGTTGGTTGCCTAAGACAACCAACTTTTGCTTTAGAATTTTAAAATCCGATATATTGAATTGGCATCCATATATAATGGTTACAACGGAAAAGAAGCCGTATTTTCACATAAAACCACCATCCGGTTAAAGCCGTCGCCGCCAAGGAACAGTACGAAAATCCGGCCGGGCTAAGACTTGTGCTAAAGTAAAAGCGGTAAGAAAGGGGGAACGTTCTTCAGCCCTCCTCCCTTCAGCCAGATCCAGAGTGGACAAATCCTCCCTCGTAAAGGCGATGATATCCCGATCTTCATCCTCCAAATCCTCTTGCGGACGAAAAAGATGGTCTCTCTCTTCCGCTGTTAGTAAATCATCATGTTGTTTGGGGCGATCTGGAAGTTGGGTGGGGGTGAAATCACCGACGGGAACCGGGATCGGTTTTGGGTTGCGCGGCGGGAAGGCTTCCCTTGTCTCGCCGGGAGTGGTGTCCATAGACGTCCAATCCCCCCAAGCTGTCTCCTCCGGTCGGTCCGGCACCGGCCGCTGGTCACCCTGTTGCTGTTTGTCCATTTTTTCCCACAAGCTGGCCAGCGCGGAAAAGAGGATGATGATCAGCCATAACCAATCCATAAGCTTCCTCCTATCTCTTTATTTCATCCGATCCGTCCTGGGCTTTTGGGCTACGGCCGATGGCTTCCCGCATGGCTGTATCGGCCTGGATATTCTGGAGTTGGTGATAGTCCATCACTCCGATTTTCCCGGTCCGCAAGGCCTCGGCTAAAGCCCGCGGAACCTCGGCTTCGGCTTCGACGACCCGGGCGCGCATCTCTTGAACCTGAGCTTTCATCTCCTGTTCCCGCGCCAAAGCGGAAAAGCGCCGTTCCGAAGCCTTCGCTTGGGCAATGTTCTTATCGGCTTCCGCCTGATCGATCTGGAGTTTGGCTCCGATATTCCGGCCCACATCCACATCGGCGATATCAATGGAGAGAATCTCAAAGGCGGTCCCGGCATCCAAGCCCTTCTCCAAAACAGTCTGGGAGATGCGATCTGGATTCTCTAAAACATCCTTGTGCGAAATGGCCGAACCCACGGTGGTGACAATTCCTTCCCCGATCCGGGCGATAATGGTCGCTTCCCCGGCGCCGCCCACCAAACGGTCGATATTGGCCCGGACGGTAACCCGCGCCTTAGCCTTTAATTCGATCCCGTCCTTGGCGACCGCCGAGATCTCCGGCGTTTCAATCACGCGCGGATTAACACTCATCTGAACGGCTTCCAACACGTTTCGGCCGGCTAGATCAATAGCCGCCGCCCGTTCAAAGTGTAAGTTAATCTCCGCCCGCTGGGCGGCGATCAAAGCGTCAATCACCCGGTCCACATTTCCCCCGGCCAGGTAGTGGGCTTCCAGCTTATCAACGGTCACCTCCAACCCGGCTTTCTCCGCTTTAATCATTGGCAGGACAATTCGAGAAGGCGGCACCCTTCGTAAACGCATGGCGAAAAGGGTCCAAATCCGGATTTTAACACCAGCCGCCTGGGCGGAGATCCAGAGCCCAACCGGGATAAAGTTGAAAAAGAGCAGGACAAAGATGATCAACAGGGCTAATCCAAATAAAGAAATTATGTCCATTCAACAACACCTCTTTTCTTTTTTATTGAGCTGAACTTTAGAATAGGCCAAGACATTCACGGGAAAAAGGAAATACCATCCAGCCCCGGCGGAACTCGTAACCGGGATTATTTTCATCACACTGGGCACAAGCCAGCGGTAAGCAGTGTGAACGCCTTTTTCATCTGGTAGTTTTACTCTTCGACCCGCACTAATATTCTCCTGCCTTCTACCACGATGACTTTTACTTTTTTTCCCACCTGAACATAAGCCCCTTCGGAGACGACATCCAAGCGTTTACCGTCGGGGAGCTCAATAACACCGGACGGACGTAAGGGATGAACCACCACACCAACCTGGCCCAGATACTGTTCATAGGTGGGAACGGCTGAATACCCCTGTTCTTTTTCGGCAGCCATCTTCAGTACAATCCGGTCCAGAAACGAGCTCCCCTTCAAATACTGGAAGACTAGAGAAACGATAAACAAAGACCAGCTCAAGGCGATTCCTAAGGAGGCGATCCCTTGTCCGCTGGTCGCGTAGGATAAAATAATACTACCCCCCATGGCAATTAAACCAATTATTCCGGCAAAACCAAAGCCGGGAATGAAAAAGGCCTCTAACACGAGCATAATCAAGCCCAGGAAGAAAAGGAAAACCACTTCCATCCCGGCCAAACCCGAAAACAACCTGGCCCCGAAAAAGAGGAACAAGGAAAGAATACCGATAATCCCGGCTACGCCAAACCCGGCGGTGAAAACCTCAATAATGAGCGCGGTAAAGCCAACTGTTAAGAGAAGGGGACTGATCACCGGATCAGTTAAAAAACGGACCAAACTTTCAACAGGGGTTTGTTGTACCGTAACTTGGGTCAACTGTTCGTAACCAAGTTTGAGAATGGCTTCATTTAAATTATCGGCGATCAGATCGGCATAACCATGGGTAACGGCTTCTTGAGCCGTCAAGGCCAATAGTTCTCCTTCAGCCACCACCCCTTCCACTTCGATCGTGGGGTCAACCATCGCCTCCGCTAATTTCGGATCAAGCTCAATCCCGCTTTTTTGCGCCCGCGCTTCCGCTACCGCCCGAAACATCTTTCGAAAAGCGGCCATTGTTTTTTCCGGGGCCGGCGTACCGTCGGCTACTAAGGGTTGGGAAGCACCCAACACCGCCTCGGGGGACATGATAATCCGGTTAGCGCTTAGGGCAATATAGGCTCCAGCTGAGATTGCCCTTCCTTCGATAAAGACATCGACCGGAATTTTCGCCTTACTAATGGTATCTCCAATCTCCGTCATCGAGTCGGCATACCCGCCCAAAGTTTTTAATTCCAACAGAATGGCTTCGGCTTGCCGTTCTTCCGCCTCGGCGATCGCCCGTTGGATAAAATCGGCAATCCCGCCGGAAATATTCCCTTTTAACGGGATCACATACAAAAGATCAGTTTCCCCATGGCCCGCTTCCCGGTAGGAAGCGATGGTGACAACTAAAGCGATTATCAAAAGAACAAGGGTAAACGGGCTTATTTTCATGAATTTTTTCCGTCTCATTCCTAAACCCCACTTTCCTTCGGTTGGTAAAGGCTTTTTCCGTTGTCTTTGTTTTCATCACTCCAATACTAAATATGCTGCAATCTTAAATTAATGTTAAACACGGCATATTGCACCGGAAGCCCTTTGATCGGTTTCAACGCAAAAAGCTTTGGTCAAGACGCTCCCTCTTAAAATAAACCGCACTAATCAAGGAAAAGTTGCCGTTTTTAAGTTAAATTCCGCTTAATTCTTTTCCAGATAAGCAAAAAGGTCCACCCTTCGCGGGTGAACCTTAAGAAACCATTAGGAAAATCGCCTTTTTTTCCGGGCGGCTTCCGATTTCTTTTTCTTACGAACACTAGGCTTATCATAATGCTCTCGTTTCCTAATCTCCGCCAGGATCCCTGAGCGCTGACACTGTCGCTTAAACCGGCGCAGGGCACTATCTAGGGATTCGTTTTTCCCGATCTTGACTTCGGCCATGATCTACTTCCCTCCCCTCGCTGCCCACAATAATCCTTAGGCACATAGACTACAACAAACAGACTAAGATGCTATTATACTATATCTTTCCCAATTCGTCAATTATCCGGGAGGCCACGCAAGTTCTCTTCCGCCAATTAAATGAAGATGTAGATGGGGGACAGATTCTCCGGCATGCGCACCACGGTTAATCACCACACGAAAACCGTCTTTTGCTTCCTCTTTACCCATTAATTGCTGAATCGCCGCAAACAATTCAGCCGTTAAGGATGGAACTGTTGGTAACTGTGGATCCATCACACTACTGATGTGTTTTTTCGGTATCAACACGATGTGAATGGGCGCTACGGGTTTGATATCCTTAAAGGCCAAAACCTCTTCCGTTTCCAGAAGAATCTGTGCCGGAATTTCTCTACGAACTATTTGGCAAAAAACACAAGCACTCACCATTAAACCTCCCTTCCCCTTCTGTAAGTTCGACATCCAAAAAGAAAATCCTTTTTCTAACTCGGTATGGTCTTAACAAAGCTTTTCGCGTTGAAACCAATAAAAAGGATTTCAACACAATTGGAGTTATCAAACCAAAAACAACGAAAAAGCCCTAACAAGAAGGGATAATTACGCCAGTCAAAGGTTCCCGGGTGACGCCGGTGATTTTCGCCCGCACCATTGTATTCGGTTCCTGCTTGGTCTTAACCTGAACCCGTAAATACTCCCGGGAAAACCCTTCCACATAACCCGCCCGCTTGGTTTCTTCAAGCAACACTTCCACCACTTGGTTCAGGAAAAGGCTGCGGTAAGCTTTGGCTAATTCCCGTGCGGTCACTTCTGCCCGTTTCACCCTTTCTTCTTTCACCCGGCGCGGAAGATGTCCCTTTAATTGTGCCGCTTTCGTTCCCTCCCGGAGCGAATAAGGAAAGATATGGACCCGGGAAAAGCCCACTGCCTTCAGAAAATTTAAAGTCTCCACAAAATCCGCTTCCGACTCTCCGGGAAACCCCACCATTAAGTCGGTAGTCACCGCTAAGCCGGGACGACCTTTACGCAACATCGAAATTAGACCGGCATAATCATCGGGGGTGTAACCTCTGTTCATGAGGGAAAGGATTTTCCCGCTCCCGCTCTGCAGGGGAATATGCAGGTGATTACAGAGCAGTTTGGAAGAGAATAAGCTTTCCATCAGTTCCGGGGTAAAATCGGTTGGGTCGATGGAACCCAACCGTAAACGCCAGGTTCTTTCCGCTCCTCCCCACTTTTCCTCGATCCTGGTCAGGAGCGAAGCAAGAGAATCACTCCGGTCGATCCCGTAATGGCCTAAATGAATCCCCACCAAAACAAGTTCTTTATAATGCAGACCAAGGAGGCGTTCGATCTCTTCCAGCACTAGCTCCCAGGGAAGACTACGGACCGGCCCGCGGGCATAGGGAATCTTGCAATAGCTGCAATAGGATTGACAACCGTCTTCCACCTTTAAGAAAGCCCGGGTTTGTCCGGAAAAAACGGGGGTAAATATTTCGAACTCACTAGTTTTCGCCCAGGGAAGCACCTTATTTTTCTCCGGCGTCGGTAGTTTTTCCTCCAGGATCTCCCGGAGACGACCCCGACCGGCTACCCCAACCACCAAATCCACTTCGGGAAAGGTGCTTAAAACCTCCGCGCTGGTCTGGGCATAACAACCGGTCACCACTAAATAAGCGTTGGGGTGATTCCGTTTTACCCTTCTGATCATTTGTCCCGCCTTCCGTTCCGCCATCTTCGTAACGGTGCAGGTGTTCAGGATATAAATCTCCGCCGGTTCATCAAAGGCCACCACCTGATAACCATGGGTTTGGAAATCGGCAATCAAACCCGCGGTATCAAACTGGTTAACCTTGCAACCCAGGGTATAAAAGGCAATCTTTCGCCGCGGTCGCCCTTCTTTCTCTGCTCGCTCCTCTTGCTCACTGATCCCAGTCATCCTCTTTTCCCACCCTTCCCTTTTCCGCCCGGGCTTTTTGCGTTGTTCTGAGCTTTAACAATCTCAATACAACATATCGAGCGCCTCATGTAAGAAAAACACTGGCTTTTGTCTTTGGAATCCTTTTATTGGTTACAACGCAAAAGCTTTTCCGGCGTTGCCGACCCGACCGTGACGACTATTCCTCTCCGGTCCCGGTCCCCCGCCACTCATCGCTAGTGGCTTCCAAATCCAATGAATAAACCGATCGTTTAAGGGCCCGATTATAAGCCGTCCAGTTTCCACCCTTATCCGGATGGTTACGGAGGGCTTCCCGGAATTTCGCCGCCTCCGCATCCATGTGGTCGGCATGATGAAGTAAACAGGCTTCGAGCAGGGCCGGTTGAACCGGAGACCCCCACTCCAATTCCCCATGGTGGCTAAGGAGCAAGTGAAGCAGGGGCATCTCCAACACCGAAGGAAAGCTCTCTTCTCCCTTTGTCGTCCGAATCGCTTTAATCGCCTCCGTCACCATCTGGGCGCCCAACATTAAATGCCCCAGCAGTCGGCCTTGGTCCGTTCCTTCAATGCTCGTTTCCCCCGTATAGGACTGCGGCTTACCGATATCATGCAATAAGGCGCCGGTCAGGAGTAAATCCCTGTTCACCTCCGGATAATAGGCAGCCACCGTTTGACAGATGGTCACTACCCCGACGGTATGCTCCAACAACCCACCGCGGTAAGCATGGTGAATCCGCATGGCGCCAGGAGCAACCCCAAAACTCTGCCGGAACTGATCGTCTTCAAAAAAATAGGCCAATAATAAACGGTAGGGTTTATATTTCAGTCCCTTCCTGGTTTGGTCGACCACTTCCCATAAAGCCGCCAGTTTCGGGCCATAGACCCCCGGGAGAAAGGCGGATGGATCATACTCCCCTTCCTGGCAAACCCGGAAAAACTCCTCACCACCATTGGCCTCCAATTGTAGAGAACCATTGAAATTCTTGGCCATCGCCTTCAGTTGAATTACTTTTCCCTTTTGGAGCTTGGCAAAGACTTCTTCCGTAATTTCCCAAACCTTAAGGGGGATCTCCCCGCTCTTATCCCCTACCCGTAACGCGGCAAAGGGATTACCATTACGGGCCACCCGCCATTGACTGTCTAAAATAAGATAGATCCCGGAAATACTTCCCTCTTTTACTATTTCCTTAACTTCCATCGTCTACCCTCCCTTTTTCCCTCTTTCTCCAACCGTCATTCGCTTACGGGCTGATCAGCCGGTCCCGTCGCTTCTTGCTCTTCAATTTCCAAACGCAGTTCCAGGGGAAGTTCTCCCCGTCGGGCTTCGAAAGTTTTTTGCCGTAAATCAAAACAGATTTCATCCCCAAGCAGCTCGTCTTCGTCCATCCAAAGGTGAAA
The DNA here is from genome assembly GCA_012837715.1 of Bacillota bacterium. Taxonomy (GTDB): domain Bacteria; phylum Bacillota; class UBA4882; order UBA10575; family UBA10575; genus Capillibacterium. The sequence continues at coordinate 160,899 of DUQR01000033.1, forward strand.
CCCGCCGCTGATGATCAATTTTTCTTCCTCATCCTGATAACTGATGATTTGCCCGCCGCCCCGAAACTCCCGGTGTTCGATGGTGGGCTGCTCCGTTGCGGTAAAAGCTTTCTGCGCCGTCTGTAAATATAAATTACCACACGCCAAGGTTATACCTTCCTTGATGACTTGCCCTTGGTCATCCCGGGTTTCAGCCCGTGTTAAGACAACCTCACCGGTAAAGGTTCCCGCTTCCGACCCGGTATGATACGCGAACCGGTCCCCGCTTACCGTGATCTCTTCCTGCGTTAAAAGGACTTCTCCCGCAAAAATAATCTCCCGGGAACCATCGTCCTTTTCTCTGATCTCCGCCCGCAAAGACCGTAAATGGAGATCATCTTGAAGATACTCTAAAGCAGCCCCTTCCATATAGAGATTTCGTCCATCCGTATCCCCGTAGAAACGGTCAATTCCTTTAAAATATCCCTTCTCGGCCGCCCGCAGTGGTCCATTCCCGACCAAGACCGCGATTAAGGCTACTAAGCCCAGATGCAAAAATAACCGTCGCCTTCTCATAGCGTCAATTCAACCTCCACCGCACCCCGAATTTCAAACCGGTCCTCATTAACATAATAGGTCAAGGACTCTCCCCGGATCCGCTGATCTTTCTGCACCACTTCCAAACCACCAAAGAAACAATATTCTCCGGTTTGCAAGTTTCCTTCCATCCGTTCGGCTTCTACTTTCAGCTGTTCCTTGGTGAAAGAAAGGGGAGGGGAACATTTAACCAGTTTCTTTTCGAGGTCAAATTCGATTTCTTCGGTGCTAAGTTTACCGCCACCAACTTCGCCGTCCACCCCGACCAGGGTTAAGCGATCCCGTTTTAGATCAAGCGTCGCTGAACCGGCCGTTAAAACCAGGTCAGGTCCGTCCTCCTGAAAATAACAAAGCTGGTTGATGGCACGAAAGGTTACTTTCTGTCCTTCGGCGGGGCGAAAAATCTCCGCCGCTTCCAAGAACCAACTCCGCTTGTTTCCTTCCCACCCTTCGTATCGTCCGTCCAAAAAAGTGACGCCTCGCTCAGTCGGCTCCGCTTCCGAAACCGGAATGGGTATAGGTCGGAGGCTAAGATAAAAGAGGATGATCGCCCCCAAAAGGCTCACCACGGCCAAAAAAGTTCCAAGCCTCCGTTTACCAGTTGCCATTTCCCGCTCCCCACTGGTCAGCCCCGGTCCAAATAAAGCCTTGTTCTCCGGAGCCGTAACCAAATCCGGCTTCTTTGAAAATTTTGTACTGACATTGCACCAGATATTCCCGGCGGTTAAAATCATACCCAAAAAACAACTCTCGACAATGCCAATCATAATTCAATCCCAACCGGGCTTGCTCCCATCCGTCACCAAACAGACTATAACGAAGGTCCACATCCGTCCGGAGCGCTGTGGTTACGTTAAAGCGTAAATTGGCAGCTAATTCCAGCGTTTCCCAGCGGCGATCCAGAAAGTCATAATCTGCTTCCAACGCATAGTTATTTCCTTTTTCCGTACGATGGTTTCCCCGGATCGCAAGGTAAAGCGTGGTATACTCATGGCTATTGGGATTATATGTTGCCTGCAATCGCAGGCTGTTACTGGGTAAAGGGCTCAAAGTCAATGTGGCCTGCACCGGATACCATGGGTTCTGCGCACGGCTGAAGTTATAACCACCCGTAAGAACGCCGGTGAAAATTTCGGTGTTATAGCGCCAGGTGCTGTCCAAGTGACCCCCGGAGCTAAATAAATGGGAAGCGGTGACCAACTGTGGGAACTGGGAAACCGGGGCTTCACCCTCCGCTTCCACCCAACTAGCCGTAGCGGTCGCGGTTAGTCGGGGCGTGAAACGCTGTGTACCGGTCAAACCAAGGGAAACCGCACTCCGCCGGTATTCGGCCCCTTCAACCTGATATAACTGATAACGGTTACTATTGGCCAGACTAAGGGAGAAACCTCCTTGCTCCCAAAGTTTCGGGCCTAAGGGGTGCCGTTCGAGTAAGAATTGGGTGCGAGTCCCTACTTTTTCCGCTTCCCCTTTGATTTCAACCAAACGCAGATAATCCGTACTTCCCTGATAATAACCGAGAAAACCCAGATTGATCGGGGGAGTACGCAGGGATACGGCCGGTAATTCGTGGTAGTAGGGGATGAGGTAACGTTCAGAATAGTTGTAGTCCTGCTTAATCCGGACCGCCAATTCAAAGTCCTGCCAAGCGAAGAGATCCCACTTCTGCTGAAATTCTAAATTATTCTGGTATTTTTTGGTAATGATCTCTTGAGTGACGCGGTTTTCCCGGTAATAAAGATTATTACGGTATGTCAAGCGGCTCCGCGTGCTCGGTTGCCAGGTAATATTTAGACGGCAGGGGTAAAGGTAAAACTCAGGGGTGGCTCCGGTTTGTCCAGTCGCCAAAACCAAACTGGTCGGCCATTTTGAGTCCTGATAATTCAGATTGGCGCCTAACACATACTCCGGATAGCCAAAATCGTTATACTTCCCGTTTAGTTGATAGCGGAGATTGCCCTTCTCCTGTTGCCAGGTGGTTTGCACTTGGTATTCATGGCGCTGCTCATAGAAATTATCCAAATGGTAAAGGCTGAGGGAGAATTCTTGCCCCGCGCCCACCGGAAACCAATGTTTGATCCCTTCTCCGACCCCTTTTCCTTGAATCAAGTCGACTAAGATCTTCCCCCGCTGTGCGTCCTTGAGGACATAGCGGTACACCATCTTCAGGAAAAAACCATCCTCCGCGTTGTAGCCGAAGGTGGATTCGTCAAAATCATTCTCCTGTTCCTGGAGGCAAATAACCAATTTGGGCAGGGCAGGAAATTTAAACTTCCCCTCCCAGTAAGCCGCCTGATACAATTCGATCCGATCCTCCGGGTAGTACACCGTCTTTTCCGCCGTCAGGTGATAGTGGGGTTCCTCCAAGTCACAACCGGTAAAAACCGAACCGGTACCGACCAGTTTTTCTTCGTTAAGCTCTCCCCGCCGGGCTTTAATAATGATCGGTTCACCGGTCTCCGCCTCCGCAGAAAAGGCCAACCCCTCCAAGGTCCCTTGGTCGTCAGCAAAGAAAAAAACCAGGTTTTCCCCACAGACCGTTTCGTCCTCCTGTTTGATCTCCACCCAACCGGGAACGGTTAAGCAATCTTGCTGTAAATCAAGGTAAAAAACATCTCCACTGACTACGTAATCCTGATAGGTAAAGACCACATTCCCCCTGGCCACCAACTGTTCGTTTTCATAATCGGCAAAGACTTCATCGGCAATCAGGATTCCTTGGTCGGCCTGAACAACGGGGGCAAGCAAAATCACCCCCAGGATCAGCAGCAGCCGGATACAAGCTGTGCGTTGCAAAACTCCACCTTACCATCCCTTCATTAGCTTTTTGCCATGTTCTTTGCTTCAAAAATTAAACCCGATTATTATAATGTTCAACACCAAAAGTTTCTCCTTGGACTGAATTCTCCCTGCCGCTCTTATCTGGGCTATTTTACGTTGCCTTTTCTTTTTAATAATCCCTATAAAACGCAAAAACTTTATTTAACAACTGAAAATAATAAAACCAAACCAAAAAGGAGAAAGAAAAGATTGGGCAACCAAGCCGCCCAAAAGGGAGCGACCAAGCCGGAGACGCCTAATTCCCGAAAGAGAACCGTGGTGAAAAAATAGACCATAATCAGCAGTAAACTGATGGCTAACCCCACAGCGCGCCCTTTTTTCGGAATCAAAGTAGCAAAAGGTAAACCTAAAAAGGCTAGGATCAACCCGGCAAAAGGCAATGCCACCTTCAGATGGTAATTCACCGCAAATGAAGCGATACTAAGGCCGCTTTTAGCGAAGAGCACCATGTTCTGCTTTAACTCCGCCCGGCTCATCTCGTCCACGCCCTTACTCTGTCCCAGGAAAAAGCTGAGATCTTCCCCCACATCCTCCACCAATTCCTGGAAGGTCGCTACGGTTGCGATCGAACCTTGCTCATCCAATTCATAATAAGAACCCTCTCGTAAATGCCAATACTGCTCTTCAATCTGGCCTTGCTCCGCGGTGATCAGACGGGGGAAGCGCCACCCATCATTTTGGTAGATCAGAACCCCTTCCACCCTTTGGTCTTGCTCATTAACGCGACGTAAATAAAAAAAACGACCGTCGGGCCCTTTAAAGACCACATTCTCCTGGATAAACGGGATAAAGTCTTTATAAACAATTTTCCTAATTTCCTTTTCGTACCGGAAGTTAGCGGCCGGCACCACCCGGTCGTTAAAATAAAAGGCACCGATACAAAGGAAAAAAGTAACCCCTAACAGGGGAGCGATTAAGGCGGGATAACTCCAACCGGCAGTCCGTAATGCATCCACTTCCCGATCTTGGGCCAACCGGCCTAAGCTTAAAAAGACCCCAAAGAGTACTGCCGCAGGAAACACATCCATCAGGAGATAGGGAATTTGGTAATAAACCAATAAACAGATCACGGTTAAAGAAGCCCGTTTATCCACCAGAAAATCGGAGATTTCGAATAAAAAGTTGCCCACTAACAGAACCAAAAAACCGGCGGTACAAAACAAAAACTGTAGCAAATATTCGCCTAACAAATAGCGGTGGATAATCCTCATGCCCGTAAACCCCTTTACGCTGACTCCTCCGTGCCGGGAAAGGCGGACCTTCTTCACTAAACTTCCCTTTCCATACGGTAACAGAATAAATAGCAGAAAACCCGTTTAGTTTTCTACGTGAATACGCACAAAACTCCCCGGGTTTGTTTAAGCCCACTTGTGACTGGTCAGTTAAGTTTACCTTCCAATTCGGCCACCCGTTTTTCCAGTTGCCGAATGGTTTTTAACAGTTCCGGTAATTTACCGGTGGCGGCTTGGATGCGCATATCTTCGCCATGGGGCCGCGCCGGTTGACCGGAGACCACCGAATTCGCCGGTAAACTACTGATCACCATACCCCGGGCAAAAACTACCGTATCATCACCAATGGTAATATGCCCGTTGATCCCCGCTTGCCCGGCCAGGGTCACGCGGTCACCAACCTTAGTGCTGCCCGCAATACCGGTCATCGCGACCATGATATTGTCCTTACCAACTTGGACATTATGGCCGATCTGGACTAAGTTATCGATTTTGGTGCCGGCGCCAATTATGGTTTGGCCGGTCGTCGCCCGGTCAATCGTCACATTCGAACCAATCTCGACGTCATCTTCGATCACTACACAACCAACTTGCGGAACTTTAAAATGTTTACCTTGGCTGTTTTTCTCAAAGCCAAATCCGTCCCCACCAATGACGGTACCCGGATGGATAATCACCCTTTTCCCAATTTTCGTCCCGGAACAAAGGGTCACATTGGGTTTGATCTCCGTCTCATCGCCAATCTCAACCCCGTCTTCGAGCACGACGCCCGGATGGAGAATAACCCCGTCCCCTAGCTTCACCCGATCCCCGATCGAAACCAAAGGCCCGATATAACAGTCGGCGCCATGCTGGAAGTCTTCACCCACCACTGCTGAGGGATGGATTCCTTCCGGATAGACCTTTTTGGGGTAGAAGTACCAGAGAATCTGGGCAAAAGCCAGCCGCGGATTATCCACCTCAATTCCTTTAAAGTTAAACTCCCGCAAATTCGAGGGGAAAATAAAAGCGGAAGCTTTACTTTCCCGGGCGGCGGTAATCATTTTTGCTGCCGCAATCAAAGAGATCTCCCCCGGCTGAGCCGTATCTAAACCGGAAACCCCGGTGATCTCCAAGTCACTTTCCCCGACAACCTTTCCTTTCACGAGCGATGCCAATTCGCCCAAAGTCGCCATCTGCGCATCTCCTCCTTAAAATATCACCTTTTCCTTTATCGACTCGGTCAAAAGCGCCTGAACCGCTTCGTTCCGTTGTAACCACGCGTTAAACTCCTCTTCCAGCTCCCGTTGCTCCCGGTCAAACCGGGCGTTCCCTTCCGCTTCCAACTGACGCCGGTAGGCTTCCAGTTCGACTAAAGCCGCCTGTTGCTGGGCGGCAACATACTGGGCGAGCTCTTGCTGGAAGGTTTCGGACTGATCCTCAATCAGCGCCGCCAGTTCTTCTTCCAAAGCGGCAACCTCCGCGGCCAGGCGTGACCGGTCAGCCGAAGTTAAGTCCGGTATCTCCATTTTAAAGCGTAAGGCAGCCAGTTTTATTGAATATTCTTTCTCTTTTTGTCGCTGAAAATCAGCGAGTTCGGTGGCTTGTTGTTGGCGCCGTTCTTCCTCGGCCTTTTTGAGCAAGTAAGCGGTATGGTTTTTTCTCTGTTGAAGACGGCTGTTGATCTCCAGATCGATTAACCGCCGTCTAAGCTTAATTTCCTCGGTAAGCAGCGCCTGTCGCTCGGCCAATTCGATGCGGAGCGCTTCTTTCCCCTCCTCGGCCAGCAACCCTTGCTCCCCAAAGGTAAGCGCGGCCGGCTCCCGGCCGGGTTTCTCCATTTGCCACCGGAATTGGCCAACCAAATCCTGGACCTCCCCGCGCAAGCGGTCATAGGCTCTCCATTTCAGGTCCGGTAAAAGAACAATCTCCCTTTCCGTTGGGTCAGGCGCGAGTGGGGAATACCTCTGCGCCAGCCAGAGCAGGACTCCGCCCAGACACAAGAGGAGGAACATAAAGATAAAAAAGGAGATCATGAGAGCGCCGATCTTTTGTTTGTTCATACTCCATTCACCGCTGTTTGAGCTGTTTTCAAGGATCACATGCCATGCTTATTTGTTATTCTTGGAATAAGCCGCGATTACTTGCTCGGTTAAATCTTCGCCCCCGTAGTAAACCATACTTTTTTCCAAAATAACGGCATAACCGCCTTTTTTCGCAATCTCCTCCAGGATACTTTCAATCTCCGCCATAATCTCTTCATGTTTGGCTTGCACTTCCCCGGACAAACGGGTGTTTTCCGCCTCCAACTTTCTTTGGTATTCTTTCGCGATCGCTAACGCCTTTTCCTGGTATTTAGCCTCAATTTCCTGACGCTCCGCTTCCGATTTCCCCTTGATCGCCGCCGCTTTCTCCTTTTCTAACGCGGCGAACTCATTTTTCTGCTGGGTTTGGAGGTAATTACCGTAGGAATTAAACTCCTCATTCTTCTGTTGCAACAGTTCCTGAAAATCTTGGAAGGCCGAAAGCTCCTGCTGTAAGCGTTGCATATCAACATAGCCGACGTTTGATCCGCTTTGGGCGGTAACAAGCCCAGTGATGGCCAACGCTAGCCCGATTACCAGTAGAATAGGGATTAACCTTTTCAGAACCTTAAATTTCATTGAGAAAACCTCTCCTTTACTTAAATCTCTCCACCTGACAACTAAAACATCTCGCCAAAGAAGAAATTAAACTTGGGTTTACCACCTTCGGGCGTCCACCCAAAATCAAAACGCAGTTGACCGAGGACCGGGATGTTGTAACGGAAACCTAGGCCGTAACTTTGGTGATACTGCTCAAAATCGACCGTCCCCACATCATAGAAGAGAACCAACTCCAAGTTTTCCATGTTCGGAATCCGTTGCCTTAGCTCAATATTGGCCAAAGCTTGCTGGTCCCCGGCCGCATGTCGAGCGTCATAACCCCGGAGCGACAACTCGCCGCCTAGGTACAACTTGGAGGACTCAGGAATTTCCCCCAGGAGCTTACCGCCCATCAACCGATATCCAAGGGTCGTGTGTTCAAAGGGAGAGTAAAACTGTTTAAATTCCCCAAATAACCGCTGGTAGTTGTGTTTACCCCCAAAAACACCCCCGTGAAAGTTCATACCCAAATAGCCGGTGTAACCACCGGTGGTGTAGGTTCCGGTGTAAAGAAGCCGGTTGTAAGTGATACCTAAACCAAGACTATTATCCCAATATTCCTCTTTCAGCCCGGATAAAGAAAGGGAAGGATAATCCTTTGTTCGATCGGCTCCGTCAGGATATTCGTTTCCGGCGGCGGCCACCCATTTCTGCGGGTCGAGAGTCACCCGTTCCATCTGGAAAGTAGTATCTAGCCGCAAATGACGATTGAGCGGCCGCCCCAGGTTAAGATTGAGTCCGGTTCTTTTCTCATTATAGCTATAGGTGTATTTATTCGCCGTTTCCTCACTCCCGTCAAACACCCCGCCACTCATGTTCTTCGAGGACAGATCAAGCGAATGATTGGAATAAAGTTTTAAGCCTAAAGCGGTTTGGTTCGCATCCACCCATGGTTCTTGGAATTCGAAATTAAAATTGAAAACATTATTCGGATTGATCTCCATATTAAAGGAGAGTTTCTGTCCCAAACCCATCAGGTTCGGGTCCATGATTCCTAATTGGCCAAGGAGGGTATTATCCACCGGCGTATAGGTGAAGCCCAGAAGGAGGTTGCGGTTATCACCCTCTTTAAACTCCATGATTAGATCCATCACGCCCGGTTCACCGGTAGGCTGAAGCCGGGGAGATATATCCTGGAACAACTGCAACCGGGCCAGCTGTTGGGTGTCTTCCCGTAACACATTTAAATCAAAAATATCCCCTTCTTCCATCGTCATCTCCCGGGCTACCACAAACTCTTTTGTCTTCTCCAACCCTTGATATCGAATCCGGCCTAGACGCGCTTCGTAAAGATGCAGCTTTACCATTCCGTCTTCATCAATCCGGATCAGGTCGTTAATCTCAGCGGCATCACCGCTAAACGGCGGGGTCAAAAGGCCTAATTCTTCATTGAAATATTGTTGCGCCGCCACCAAATCATTCATCATGGTTATATAGTTGAAAACCTCACCCGGTCTTTGGGTGAAAAAGGGAAGAAATTCGTCGGGATTAATCCGCTCCAATCCTTCAATGGAAAAGCCCTTGATGATCGGGTTCTCCACCACCCGGAAGACCACTTTCAGACCGCCAAGAAATTCTTCGGCATAGGGCTCCACCAAAGCAAAATAACCCAGATTCATAATCGCCTGTTGGTCTTGGACCACGGCTTGCTGGTTCAAAGGCTCTCCCAAACGTGTATTGGTAATCGCCTGGAGAATTTGTTCTTCTTTCACCTGTTCATTACCGGTGACCTCTACCGACAGAACGATTTCACCGACGGCGAAGACCGGTCCCGAATAGAACAGACATAAGCATAAGGTAAGAAAAAACAGAGACGGGAGCTTTAAGATCCTCCTCACCGCATTGGCCTCCTTTTTTGATTAGACTAGGGAAGCGATCTCGAGGAATCCAATCACTTTAGGGAATTCGTGATTGAATAGACCTTTCCCTTCTTGCTGCGCACAATGTTTTCCGGCAAATCTGGGGAAAAATACGGAAATTGTTTTAAAATCTTAAATTATACTGGAATTGCCAACGGATGCCCTCCGCCACCGAATAATCTCCCAGCAGCGAGAAGTTGGGCAATAACTTCCACTCAAGGGTCCAAACCTGTTCCGCCAAAGAGGTCAGACTCCTACTATAAGAAAGATATAAATCTTCACTTAAGGATTTGCCCATATTCATCCAGAAAGTTCCTTCCTGCCGGTCCTGTTCCAAAGTGAGAAAATCAATCGGCATCACGCTCCGGAACTGGTCAAGAAAACGGCCGATAAATAAGTCCCCAACCATATTAATATTCTCTTGGAACATGGTGGCAAAAGTAAGATCGCCATCCTCGATCTTCTCCGGCCAGTTCAAGATCTTGATAATCTCTTCCCTGCTCTTCACTGGGTTCGAAGTAAGATTCAGCACCAAACTCTCCAGATCGCCCAACCATCCTTCAGTGTTCACGGTCACTTCGGTCCCGGCCAGAAAATGGGTGGCTTCCAACTCCAGATAGGGATAGAGTTTATAGTCGGGACGAAATTCGGCCCGCAATGTTTTAACCCGGAAAGTATCCCCTAAAATATTCACCCAACCGCGGGTTGAGATCAATTCCCCATTGATCTCCGGTTTTCGCAGACATCCACCGACCTGAAGACGGCCGTTGAAGGGGATATAGGCCATTCCATACATCCGAAAATACACGTCATTAGCCGCTTCACATTGTAAATCCAGATTTAGATCAAAGGGTAGCGCCGCGCTAGTCCCTTCCGGAACCTCGATCCGCGCTTTCTGTACGGTTGCTTCCCCACTAAGGGTTGCCTGGGTAAAGGGTCCGGTCAAGGTCAACTCCCCATCGACCAGGCCGTCAAAGAAAGAAGTGGACAAATGAAGGTGATCACCAAGCAGACGCAGGTCGAAACCTTCCGGCCGTAGTCCGTCGGAGATGACCCGGCCTCCTAAACGGAAACGCCCGCTGCCTAGCCGGCCTTCCAAGTAACTGCCTTCCTTATTACTCAATCCACGGAGCTCTAATCCTTGATCAGAGAAAGAGAGGATTCCATTGATCTCCTTGAACTCCGCCGCCAAAGCCGGAATCTTTCCCCGGCCCCCGGTAATCGACATCATACCCACTAAATATGGTTTTTGCCATGTTCCATTCAACGATATTAGACCATCAATAGTTCCATCGGTAACAACCGGTTCCTTAAAAAAAGTATTAAGGGCACTAGCTTCTATCCGCTCCGCCGAAAGTCCCAGATCAATTTGGTTGGACCGATGGGGCCAGGTGGTGGGGAGCTGTAAATTACCGAACCAAACAGGATTCAGCGGGACACTGCCTTGGATCGATAAACGGTTGGTGATCAAGTCTTCGGCTTCGAGAAAGACCAGATCATCGGAGATTCTTCCATTCAAACTTAACGAAGCAACGCTAAAATTTCCCCAGGTCGTATCTTTAAGGAGCGCAGCAAACTCCCCTTGCATCCCGGCTGCGGTCGTCGTTAAAGCCAAAGCCGAATTGAAGCGGCCAGTCGCCGCCAAATCTTTCCGTCCAGTCAGAGCAATCAAGGGCGCGAGGGAAAAATCTCTGGTGTGCGCCGTAATCTCCAATTGTCTTCCCGGTGTATAAACGATCGAGGCGAATAATTCTCCTTGCCCATCATCTAACAGCAGACGGTTGACCGTCACCTGACCGTCATGGATTAGTAAATCAAGTTCACCGTTGAGGGGAGTAAACCCATTGATTTCTCCATTCTCAATCTGGGTGATCAACCGGATCTGGGGTTGGGCCAAGGCGCCAAAAAGGCGCAGATAACCGGTGACGTCACCATCGAGGCGCAGATTAGGCGCCTTTCCGGTCAAGAGTAATAAATCGGCCAGTCCCGTCCCGTCCATTTTTAAACCTAAGTCCAAATAGGGCTCGGCTCCCGTCCAATCAACCCGTCCGTAAACGGTTAATTCTTCTTGTCCCCGTTTAATCAACAGCTCATCAAAGCAAAGATTCCGGTCCTCCCAAGAGAGTTCTCCGGCGATCCGATCCAGGGCAAAACCGGCGATTACCGGATCGTCCACACTAAGCTGACCGGCAAAAACCGGATCGGTAAGCGAACCCCTAAGCTTTCCGTGCCCGGTTAGCTTACCCGTAATTTTCTTCAAAAATTGCTGATCTGCAAGATGTTCCCCGCCGATTTGGGGTAAAGCGGTCAGGGGAAAATTCTTCGCCGCCACTTCTAGATCCAGTTCCCGCCCGGCGCTTATTTTTCCGGCGCTCCTTAGTTGCAAGCCGTTGGCGCCGAACAATAGTTCATTAAGGTGGAGAACCCCTGCTTCCCAGCGAAAATCAATGTTTCCGGCACCCAAATAATAGCCGTTCAGGGTAATCCCCTTACCGTTAATTGCCCCGCTGAGAACGGGTTTTTCCCAGCCTTGAACCTTCAAGCGAAAATCGGTCAAACCAGCCAGGGCCACCGGGAGTTGGGCCGGTAGGAGCGAAGCCAGATCTTCAAATAGAAGATCCGCACCGTCGGCGGTTAAATTATAACAGGGGTTGTCCTGCCAATCGATAAACCCGGTTAATCTGATCTGTCCGGCCGGGGTCAACAGGAACGAATCCTTTAAGGTCAGCTGTCTCCGGCCTACTTCGCCTTGGAGTTTCAGAACCCCGAGTTCCTGGCCATTGTAGTCTAAATCATGAACCTCAAGCCAACCTTCACCTTGGAGCCATTGATTTCCGGCCCAGTTTCCCCGCCCGTGTAACAAACCATTAAGCTTACCGCTGAGCCCGGCTAAAGACGGGGGTAACCAGTGTTCATCCACAGACAGACCCCTCAGCAGAAGGTCCCCTTCAAAATCTCCGCTTTCGGGTTGGACCGAACCGGTGGCAATCATCGTTCCTTCCTTTTCCTTGAGGGTAGCCCGGACCGTCAAGCGCTCCTGGTCTCCGCTGAGGAGAAGTTGCAACCGCTCAAAGGAATGACGATCCAGACGACCGTTGGCCACGGTCAACTCCCCTTCTCCGGAGAGCGCAAAAAGGGGTCCACCGATCCGTAGCTTCAAACCGGCGGTACCGGCCAACGCGGGCCAAGGCTTTTCCCCCACTAACAGCTCGGGGGGGAGTTGAGCTAAGTCAACCCCTTCAATTTGGGTTTCAAGCCAAAGTGAAGGTTGACCGGTCAGGTTCAGCAGTTCCCCGGTAGCCAGTGCTTCTCCGTCCAAAGCCTTCACCGTCAAACGATCAATTTTTAGCTGATCCGTCGGCCACCGATAAATTCCTGCCAGTTTTAGCTCCTGGAGAGCGGTCCCTTCCACCATCAGTTGATCGGCGGAAAGCTCCCCTTTAATCTCCGGCGCGGATAACCGGCCGGATACGTGGACCGCCCCTTCAACCAACCCCCGGGTAGGGGGGAACCCCGGCAGATTAAGCTTTTCAATGGGAAATTGTTTAATCTCCCCTTGTAAGTTCAGGGTGGGATCTTGAACCCCCAGGATCTCCCCTTGCAGGAAAAAGGGGGCTTCCCCGATCCGCCCTTCCAAGAAAGATAGATGAACGCCGTCACTGGAAAGACGGGCGAAAAGGCGCAGATCTTCCAGGGTGACGGAAAACTGCGGAAGTGCTAAGCGACCATTCATGATCCGCACTTCCCCAGCCAAGTGGGGGGCACTGATTTCACCGGCAATCTGCAGGTTTAAATCGACCAGACCCGCCGGCGCCCACTCCGCCAGTTGAGGGATTAGGCTTGTCCAATCCGCCAGGTTCTGACCGGTCGCTTCCAGATTTAAGTCCAGCCCCAATGAGGTCGCGGCTAGACTTCCGTAAAGACTAATCTGTCCTTCCCGGTAGCGTCCTTGGAAGTTCTGGACCGTGACTCCCGTGGATGAAACGGTCACATCGGCGTTGAGATCGACCAAGGGATAGGGTAAAGCGGCCACTTGCCACCGGGAAGCGGTAAACTCCAAGCGGGTTCTGTCCAGATTTACCTGCCCCCTGCGGAGCAACAGGGATACCTCACCTTTCAACTCACCGGCCAATACCTTAAATTCATGGTCATAACCGAGGAGTTGAAAGAGTTTCTCTCCCCAAAGGGAAGCGGAAGCCCTGTCGGCTTCAATCTGAATCGTCCCTTGCTTTTCTTCAACGGTGTAGTATAAATCCACCGCCGCCGTGGCTTTGGGATCGAGGGAACTCTGGCCCTTTCCATTCACCTGAATCGCCGGATAACTACGGAAGTCAACCAGCCCGTTTAGGTGATGAAAATTACCCCAGGCCCACTCCTTCCCCGCTTCCTCCATGACCAACTGGCAATTAAAAAGCCGTATTGTAAACCAGGGTTTTAAGCCGCCCCCTTCGTCACTATCAAATAAGGAAATGGTGTCCCAGAGCCAAACCGTTGTTTCTATCAGATCAAGGTTACGCAAGCTTTCCTCGAGGGAACGGGTGGTTAACATTTTTACCCAATCCAGCCCCAACCGGATCTTACGGGCGGTCAAGATTGGTTCATTGGTAGCGGTCCGGATTTCAACCTCCCGAAACTCCGGCGCAAAACAAAAAAGGCCAACCGCTTTGACTTGCGCCTCGGCGCATAGAAGGCGGGATAATTCCTCTTCGATCATTACTCTGATCCGGTCAGCCATTTTGCTGGAAGGGAAAAAGAAATAACCCCAAATAAACGCAGTTATAATTAAGAATAGAAAAAAGACAAGAAGGAACCGGATTTTTCCCGTGATCAACTGCAAATCCTGTTCCCTCCCTTTTCATCTTTGTTGAGCTTTTTGTTTTAATTGGAATCCTTTTCAATGGTTACAACGGAAAAAGCCTTTGTTGTTTTGTTATTCTCTGTATGCAGATACAATTCTTTATCTTGGGGAAGCAAAAAAGACCCATCTTTTAAAACGGATTCTTACGAATGGGGGTTCCCGTTAGTGAGGCTCCATTTAAAACCCAATTTGCCCACTGTTACCATCAAGCTCATGGCTTGGCGCCACCATGGCTTCTTCAACGGACAGCGCCAGGATTTCAAAGCTGATCTGAGCGGCTCCAGTGACAAAATAAGAAGTGGAAACGGTGTGGTAATTACGGTCCGCGATCGTTTCCGGCTCCTCAGCACCTTCCTCTCTTCGCTGGGTAGTTTCGGCTTCGGGATCCTCCGGTTGTTCCATAGTTTCCTCTGTTTCCAGCATGCCTTCGGCCGGAAGCAATTCAACCACCAACTGATTGTTTTGCGGTCTTTGTTGGTAATCGGCTAACATCTCTTCCAAATTTGAATACTCCGGATACAATTGGGACGAATAAAGTTCTTCGCCGTTACTCCCTTGTTCCTCGGCGGTAAAACCGTATTGGCTACCATAAACCATTAACATCCATTTGCCCGGAGTTGTCGGGAGCGTAACCTCAACGGGAGTCGGCGCCACTTGGCCGCGATACGGAAGAAGATCGACAGACAAAGTAATTTTCTCCCCCGGCGCAAACTCCTGCTTCGGGAGATCCACTTTATTGATCTGCGCGCTC
>DUQR01000034.1 GCA_012837715.1 Bacillota bacterium
GGGTAAGGGAATCTCACACGTATTCCAAGCGCCCGCTGTTGCCTCGGTTAACGAATAGAGCGTGCCTTCCACCCAGCTCCATTCCCCACCGGTCACATCAGCCATCCCAATGAAGATCTTGTTGATCACCGGATCCATCTCTTCCTCCATATATAGGTTGATAACCAGCTTGGAGCAGGTCTGCCAGTTTTCATAATAGTCGGCAGGCAACACTGCTTTAACCTTGGTCTCCTCTGCTTCACCATTTGGAGTGATTTTTAGTGCACCGCTCCCGGTCAAAGCTTGATCTTCAGTATATTCAGGAACCGCACCGGTACCTCCGTCCTCTTCAAACCCTAATTCTTCACTTTCCGACTCGAAACTCCAGATGACAGCTGGTATCGGTTCTACTACAGGATCTTCGCCAGAGCTTTTCCCATCAAGATAGATATAGTCCACATAGAAACTGCTGTCGCCAGACAGGGGTATTTTCTCTTCCCCGTCATCGTTAAAGAAGCTGAAGTAGATTTTGTAGGCACGTGTCGGATCTAATTCCCGCAATGCCGGCTGTTTGGTCAAATCAAAGATACACGTATTCCATTTCCCCTTTTTCGCCCCGGCAATAATGACCGTAGTACCATCCACCCAGCTCCAACTGCCACCAGTAACTTCAGCGACTCCAACAAAGGCCCCGTTAATCGCCGGGTCCATGTCATTCTCCATATAGATTTTAAGGACTAAGTTTTCACTTGCGTTCCAAGCACTGATCTTATCCTGATCCAAAACGGCGGCGATCTTCGTTTCGCCCGCCTCGCCACTGGGCGTCACTTTTACGGCGGCCGTTCCTTGCGCAACTATTTCGGTATTATATTCAATCTCTGCTCCCGTATTGTCATTGTCAAACTTAGCTACTTCCTCTTCTGTTTCAAAATTCCATAGGATCGTTCCAACCTCTGGAATTGCCGGACCGGTGGGACCAGGTTTATTTTTCTTCTTGCCACAACCGGCCATTAGCGTCACCGCTAAGCATAAGATCAGAGCGATATAAATCGTTCTTTTCATTGCCTTCACCTCTTTTTCTTTTTTACCTTTGGCATACACCCGTATGAAAGAAACCTGTCTTTATCCCCCTAAAGTTTCCTTTTGCCCTCTCACCTCCTTAATGTGAGAATTTCTTTGGCAGCACCAGCAAAGAACGGTTTTAGCCCTTACTCTCGTCGCTCGCTCCTCATCGCTCGTCACCCGGGTGGAAATCACTTTGACCATCGTTGTGCTGACGGCAACCAGTGGGAGCAACTACTTGAGAATCAAGTCGCCCCACAAATCCGGATTTTCCCACACCACTGGCAGATGATTCCAGGCGATCATATTCTCCCGGACATAAGCGCCACGCGGGGCCGACCGGTCGTTACAATTATGCACCGTATGGCAGAATCCCAGCACCAGCCCCTCCTGGGGACTAATCCCCAATTCCGCGAAGGGAATAGCCACTTCCACACTATAACCCTTGGCGGTCCGCCGGGAAGCCACCCGTGTCCCCGGCGCCATGACCTCAATCGGCCCGGGGCGGGCATCCTCGTGCCGCGCCGCATGGACGTTGCCTAAGGTATCAAAGGGGAGGATACTTAATTTGAAAAGACCGGCCCCACCGCCGCTCCGGCCGGGGTCGATATAAAACTCCACCGAATCGGTACGGTAAAAAGCGCCCCGTTCCGCCGGAGAAAGGTTGTTGACGATCACATCATCCGTCACCTCGGCGGCTAAATAGAGGTACTCGTCGTCCCACTGAAGATAAAATTCACTGCGGAGATTCATCTTGTTTTTATCCACTTTGGTGATGTTTCCATCGGGGACATTCATATCTTCATCTACTAAATAGCTGGGCACACCTTCCCATTCCGCCAGATCGCCATCGATCGAAACCGCCTTTTGCCTACGAAAGGCTTCTGCTGTTTTCTGGGAGGGTAGAAGCATGGCGGCCTCATACTCTTCCGCATAAGCGGGAGTAACCGCGTATTCCGAGTTGCTTTCTTTGAAACCAGCGAGTGTCAAAGCCTTTTGCACGCTGGGATGGCGCATGAAATACTCCCAAACCATACCGGTCCGGTAGTTTTCAATCATCAGTAAAATGGCGCCCTGGTCGATACCGATATACTGCTTGGAGAACCATTTACGATCCACATTAAAGCCACTGACAAAACCATATTTCCCCCACACCAAAGGACCAAATTTCGCCAGCATCTCCCGGATCGCCGCCATCGATGCTTCCGGCGTAAAAGGCAACGAAGCGATGGAAGCATATGGCACAATCGTGCCGTCATGTTTATCGTGAAAAGCGCCGTAAGCCTTATAGCCGGTTGGCCCGTCCCCGGCGCTTAAGCCCCAAATATTCCCCCGGTAAGTTTGATAACCACGATTAAACCTGGTAAAAAGCCGGTTATAATTAATGGCGGCGATCGCATTCTGCCAATAATTGGCATACCGGTCTTCCTTTTCCCGAAGGTCAAACCAGATGAGGGGATATTGGTAGACAAAGAGCACCTCATCTTGTAGGTTGATGTAGGTTCCGCCTTTCACCGGACGGTAGATCTGATCCCAGGCTTCCGGCGATAAAGGATGGGTGGGCGAACCGATCGCCAGTAAAGTGGCGAGGATTCCCTCATTAAAACCGTTCCAGCGGGCACGGAGAAAACCTTGCAGGGGATCCCAACCCATGGTTAATGTTTCCTCGCCGTTGGTCATCCATTGCCAATCAATCTTTTCATATAGTTGATTGGCATACTTTTCGACGCTGGTTCCTTTAAAGTATTCGCCGCAGACGATTCCCCCGGCAATTAGAATCGCCGTGTCAATTGAAGACAGTTCACAATTCCAAACCCTTTTCCCATAATGCATGTCGACAAAATGATAATAAAACCCCTTCCGCCCCTCGACTTTACCCCGGGCAAAACTCTTCAGAGTGGTCAATGCCCGTTGATAACCATCGTCATAAGAGATCCAGCCCCGCTCAACCGCGACGGGGATCGCACTCAACCCGAAACCCACCGCGGCAATACTACTGGGCGAGTCAACAGTGCTACGGTCTTTAATCAATCCGTTGCGGGGATTGACCTCCTGCCAAAAATATTGGAATGTCCGGCGGGAGATCGCCTCCAGAAGTTGATCATCATTCAACTTCAGAAGGGCAGCCACTTCTGCTCTGCTCTCTTCTGGAGTCTTCTCGAGCATTTTTTCGATAAACTCCGGCCGGCCGGTTTCCACCGCAATGCCGTCCTGCGCCTGCGCCACCACGCAGAACAAACCAAAGAAGAGCAATAATCCGGATAACAAGAGTCTTGTCTTCTTCTGCATAATATAATCCCCCTCTGTTTGAGGTACTCGTCATTCCCCACTCGTCGCTCGTGTAAATAATTATCTTGATCAGCACTTACCCAGCCCGGAGCCGAATGGTGTGCTCCGGCGCCGATTGTAGCTAGAATTCAATTTTCATCCCTTCATGAATGTGAGCGCCAACGGACACGGGTGACTAAAAAACACCTATCCCACCGATATAGATTGGAACTTCATTTAAAGGATAACCGCTGTCTTTATACTTTTCTTGGCCTTCGGCCATATGGCGAAAGCCAAAGCCGATTTTATACGTTCTGGGCCGTGCCGCATCCAAATCCTTAATCCTAAAAGTAAGCGGGAGGACCATCCGGTTCCAGCCAGGACT
Source organism: Bacillota bacterium (assembly GCA_012837715.1). Taxonomy (GTDB): domain Bacteria; phylum Bacillota; class UBA4882; order UBA10575; family UBA10575; genus Capillibacterium. The sequence goes on from DUQR01000034.1 coordinate 3,695, forward strand.
GATCACCTTTTGTTGAAACACTCCGTCAACCCACCCGTTCCTGATTTCCGGATCCCAATAAGCTTTCTCATCCCAGACATAGGCAAAGCAGCTGTTGAAATTACTCCCCGCCGGGACATAGACATCAATGAAGACCCGGTTTGCCGCAACCCACTTTTCAAAAAGGCCGGGATTATTAAGTGGATCAAAGGTCGTCTCCAGTTTAGCTTCGGGGTAATTCGGGTCTGAAGGTCCTGTGGGAGTAAGTTGCCATGAGTAGTCACACTGATAAACCGGGTTCGTCACCTTACTAAGCTCACAATTGACCTTGGTGAAAACCGTTTCATCATCCATCTTCCATAAAAAAGTCACGTGGGCGGAACCGTTATTCCGCGAAGCAGTTTCACAGCCGGTCAGTAAGAAAACTAACGGAAGGAAGAGCCATAACCAAATCCGCTTCCTAGTCAACCTCGATCACCTCACCCCAGCGTTTATTCGATTAAACCAATGCCATCAATATAGAAGGGATTTTCCTTATGTAAAGGGATTTTTTCCCCGCTATCATCATGCCAAAAGCAAAGATAGATAATATATTGCCGCTTCGGATTTAAATATTTCATCTTATCGGTCAGTTTAAAAACAACGCGGTTCCATTCCCCCGGGATCACCGAGGTCGCCGCCATGCAACCATCAATCCATTTCCATTCGGGCAAAGCCTGGGCCAAGCCGAGAAAACAGCCATTCAAGGGGTGGTCTTCCGGTAAAAATAGATCCAGGAATAAACTGTTCTTCCCATTCCATTGATCAATCAAACCGGTAATCTTCACCGCTAACTTTGTCTCTTCTCCACCCCCGGGGACAACTTTGCATGAATATTTACCCTCAGTGACATATTGATCATCCAGGTAAAACCGGGCTCCGGAGCGGTCCGAGTCAAAAGATCTCAACTCTTTCTTTTCTTCCATTCGCCAAAGATAAATTTCATTATATCCAGCTGGAAACACTTGTGCCTGCGCAATCCCTTGGCCGTGAAAGGAAAGTTGAAACAGGAGGAAAACCAAGCATCCAATTAGCAAGATCCGCTTCATTTCGGTCACCCCATAGTAATTTAATCAAAACCAATATACTTAACCGGTTAAAATTTATGCTAAAAAAATGCCCTGACCTTTAGAAAGTGACGATTAACTTCACAATATTGGTATTATGATCTTCCCCATAAGCATGGACATACCGGTCATACTGCAGTCTGGCCCCATTTCTAAACTTATAACCGACAACCAAGCCCCACGGGGTATTTCCGTCATCATAAAGCCCTTTATACAAGTCAATTTCTCCCCGGAGATAAACGGGTAAGTCAAAGGAATCGTAGTTTACGCCGAGAATTGCGGCTTTTCGCTCGGTAGTAGGAGCATTTGGTTGGCTGCCGTAACAGTCCCGGCTCAATCCATAATGCAGATAAAGCTTGGTCGAATCAAAGGGAATTAAGTACGCATTAACAACAACCGCCGGATCGGCCCAAACCGAAGCGTCATATTTTATGTAGATCGCCTCCGCTCCCCAAATATCGCCTTCATAGGATACTCCGCCCGCATATAATAGTTCTTCTTCTGCGGGTTGTTGGGTCAAGAATCCCATCAGATTAATACTTTCACTGAGCGGAAGATCGATTCTGGCCTGACAATTGTGTTGAATTTCCGCTCTCGCCGTCGCCGTCTGTCCAATAATCGTCACCGGGCTAATCACCCGCACATCGCCTTTGACATCAAAATGCCAATAGCCAACCCGGATCGTAGTATACCTGTTGTATAACTCCGCCCAAGCCTGATCACACATGCCCTGTTTCTCGATGGTATCAAAATCAAAAGCAATCTGAGCAGTCAAACCATCGTTAATCCGGTTCTCCGCGATCAATTTGGCATATCCATAAGTAATAGACCTTTGTATATCATAACCAAAGTCCACTTCACCCCCGATGACAGTAGCCGCCATACTGGAAGAGGCCATGGAAAAAAAGAGGAGCAAACATCCTAACAGCGCTAGACTTCTTTTCATCAGACCACACCTTTCTTTAGTTCTACCATAGCTTTATTCATTAATTTCTCACCGGTTTCATGCCCTGTACTCTTATAAACATCGCTATGACCATTGTTCTTTAAAATACACCTGATTTGACGAACCAACGAGAATTTCCTTTATACTTAACCGGTTAAGCATATTATATATTCATTCCCCCTGTTTGTCAATATAATTGTCACAAACGCTTTTTTACATTGTCCTTTGCTTTATGTCGGGGGCAAACCATAAATAAATTTATTCTGCAAATAACTAATATTATATAATATTCCATTCCTGATCTTTTATGCCAGATCTTAGGATAACGAACGATGTATCTTCTTGGAATCCCCCACTCTAGCTTCCGGTAGCCCCGATCACCATCGCCTATGAAATATATACCATATTGTAACCGGAAGTCTCGCTTTTTCTCTTTTTTCTTGTAGAATATTTCTGTATAATGAGACGGATGGTTAATAATCATTAATTAATATTTGATCCCTGTGGGGCGGCGGTTTCACCCCACCCTGAAAGGGAACGGGAAGGTTCGCTTTGAGAATAATTATCAAGTTTATATTGAAAAATGTATGGGATAAAAAGTTAAGAACCCTATTGATCCTGGTCTCCGTGATGCTTTCCTCGGCTTTATACTTCGCCACGGAAGCGCTTTCCGATACCGCAGCCGACATGTTTCTCGAAAGAATGCGGGTTTACTACGGTACGGCCGATCTAATGATCTACCCAACCCAAAACTCCCCCTCTTCCTTCTTCTCCCGGAACCGGGCAGAACAATTCATGGACGACCTGGAGTACATCGCCGGGTCCATCGAGACCTCTGCTTCCCTTACCCACCACGGGGAAACCTTACTCTTCGGAGTTAAAGGTTTTACTTTGCCCGAACTGGAAAAATGGAATCCCTTCTTTCTTGCCGGTGAAGATCACCTTTTGCCGTTCCGCGGAAAAAAGCTGATCATCAGTAAAGAAACGGCGGCAGAACACGGTTTTAAGCTGGGGGATTATCTTGAGCTTGATCTCCTCGGCACCAAGCGAAAGTTTTACATCGCCGCTTTGGCTGAACCGGTCGGTCCCTTTCAGGACGATGGAATGAACATCAACGTTGTGGTCCCTATTGATACGCTAGCCACCATCTTAAACGCCCGGGGAAGAGTAGGTACGCTTTATCTTAAACTAAAGGACCCCACTTATAAAGGCGAACTCATGCAAAAACTGAGTACCGCCTATTCCCGCTATCAAGTAGCCGAGACCATTACTGACCAGCAACTTAAGGAGTATACCCAGTCCTTAACTACTACTTTTCAGATGATGGGGACTGTTGTCTTATTTATGGCGGTTTATATTATCTATACTTCCTTTAAGGTCATTACCCGAGAGAGACTACCTATGATCGGAACCTTTCGTAGCATCGGAGCAACCCGCAAGATGACCAGCCTAGTGCTGATCACGGAGAGCATTACGTACGGAGTAATCGGTGGTTTGTTCGGTTGCGGTCTTGGCCTCTTCCTCCTTTACCTAATTATTCTCCAGATCCGGCCGGCTTTTTTTGCAACGACCGCCGTAACGCTTCGGTACTCCCCGGAACAGCTAGGCCAGGCCTTCCTTTTGGCTGTTCTGATCGCCTTAGTCAGTTCGTTACTGCCGATCCTGAAGATCGCCAAAATACCGGTTAAGGAGATCATCTTTAATACCATGAGTAAACCCATCCGCCGGAAAAGATGGCAACCCGCAATCGGTCTGATCCTAATTGCTTGCGCCGTCTTCCTTCCGCCTAATATCCCGTTTCAACTTCTCTTGCCTGTCGGTATGCTTCTGATCTTCGCATCCATCATCGGTTTTATTCTCTTAATCCCGAGTTTAACCAACCTCTTTTTGACTGTTTTTGCCCGGGTTTATCATTACATTTTTGGTAACGAAGGGATCCTCGCGGCGAAAAATTTACGGGGTAATAAGGGGATTCTCAATAATATTTCTCTCCTCGCTATTGGCATCTCCAGTCTTTTAATGATTAACACCCTTAGTTCCAGTGTGGCCACGGAAGTAACGAATTTCTACCGCAATTGTAATTTTCAAATTTGGCTTTGGGCTTGGCAAGCCGACCGGAATCTCGAAGCGATCCTCCATAAAATCAAGGGTGTGGAAGCCACCTGTGGGATTTACGCCGCCAATTATCTAGAAATCACAAACCATAACGACCGGATTAACCTGGTCCACGGGGTCAATAAATATAAATACCTTGACTTTTGGGAACTCGACATTGATCCGGTTCTCATGGCCGAACTGGACACCGGGCGCAAGATCCTCCTCACCAACAATCTCCGGGAAAGAATGCAAGTCCAAAAGGGTGATATTCTCACCATGAAGATGGCCCGGGGAGAAAGGACCTACCAAATCATCGGCTTTTTTGATTCCCTAATGTGGAATGGTAATTTTGCCTTGATCGCCGAAAAGTATATGAAAATGGATATGGGTCGGCCCTATTACGATGATCTATTTATCAAAACCAATCTGGACCCGGACTCAGTCAGTGCTACCATAAAAAAACGCTTGGAACGAAGATATCCTTCCGTCTCTACCGTTGCTGACCTGGAAGCATCCAACCGACAAGCCAACGCCAGTATGTTCAATGTCATGCAGGGATTTTCCTTATTGGCTTTGGTCATCGGAATCTTCGGGGTTTTTAATAATCTGATCATCAGTTTTCTCGAACGCCAACGTTCGCTGGCGGTCTTACGTTCCATCGGTATGAGTAAATATCAAGCGGTTAAAATGTTTTTTGTTGAAGCCTTAACCGGAGGTCTGATCGGGGGGATCATCGGTGCTTTATGCGGTTATTTATTGATCTTGATCTCGCCAATGATCTTAATGGCTGTCGCGGGCAAGATCCCGCTCCATCACTCGCTTTCTCTTTATCTATCCTCCATTTTGGCTGGTATTTTTATTACCGTGACGGCCTCAGCCAGTCCAGCCATGAAATCCTCCAAGTTGGATATTGTGACCGCCATCAAATACGAGTAAAAGCAGGTGATAACTTGCCGCCCATTATTGAAACTGTTCAGCTAGGCAAAATTTTTAAGTTGGGCGAGGTGGAAGTGGAAGTCTTAAATTCAATCGAACTCACCATCGAGGAAGGGGAATTTATCTCGATCATGGGTCCATCCGGTTCCGGAAAAAGTACTTTACTCTACCTAATCGGCGGGCTGGATAAACCCACTTCCGGTCAGGTTTGGATCAAAGGAAGAAACATCGCGGTAATGCGGGATAAGGAGATCAGTATCCTCCGCCGGCGAACCCTGGGCTTTGTCTTCCAATTCTATAACCTCATCCCTAATCTAAACGTGGAAGATAATATTATGCTTCCGGTTTTACTTGATGGTAAACGCCTTAAAACTTACCGTCGTAAATTAGACGCCATTCTCGAAACCGTCGGCCTGGCCGACCGGCGGCGACATACACCCCGCGAATTATCCGGGGGACAACAACAACGGGTAGCGATCGCCCGGGCTTTAATCAATGAACCCGATATTATTCTGGCTGATGAGCCCATTGGTAACCTAGATACGAAAACCGGAATGGGGATCATGGAACTACTGCAAAGAATCAATTGTGAACAGGGTAAAACCATTGTCCAAGTCACCCATTCACAGGAAGCCGCCGCTTATAGCCAAAGGATTATTAATCTACGGGACGGAAAGGTGTGGGAGCAATGAGGAAATTTTGGATTATCCTTCTCGTTTTACTGGTAGTTGGCTTGGCCGGAGTCCTGTTCGTCCGGTCAAAATTTAATACTGATCCTCAACCGGTTGCGGAGTTAAACCAAACCGTTAGTGCCGAAGGGGCCGGGGACCCGCCAGTCACCGGCGGAGAAAGACCGAGCATTGAGGCCTTTGGTGTCGTTAAAGCCACCACCACGATGAATATCAACATTGATTTTTCGGCCCGCGTCCGTGAGCTTTATGTCAAGGAAGGCCAAAAAGTAACTTTGGGCCAACCCTTACTCGCGCTCGACGTGGATGAATACCACACCCAGATCCGGAATACCGAATACGAACTATTAGCGGCCAAGTTTGATTTGAAAAAGGCCGAAACGGAACTAGTCCAACTGGCGGGCGAGATTGCCAAAAAAGAAGCGGAATTGCGGACCAATACCGATTATGAGCTCAGCCAACTCCAGGCCGATCTGGCCAAAGCCCGGCGGGATCTGGAAACCAAAAGGGAACTGGCGAAGATCAAGGCTGTTCCCCAGCAAGAAGTGGCAGCGTTGGAAAAGACCATTTCCGACTTAACCCGCTCAATACAGCATCTACGCGAGGAAAAAACAGAAGAGATCGAGAAGCTCAAAACAGAACTGGCTTTAAAAGCGTTAAACGAGGGAACTTCTGGCTCGGAACTGGCCGCCCTCAATGTGCAAAAGGAAAAAATCAAACTTTTGGAGAATAAACTATTCATGCTCCGGAAGAAACTGGACCAGAACTTTATTCGTAATAATCAAGTCATCTCCAACGTCGAAAACGGTGTCATTGTCGAGATCGGCTACGCCGAAGGCGATCTCCTTACCCCGGAAAAGAAGGTGCTAAGCATTATCGATCTGGATAGTCTGATCGTAAAGGCCAACATCGCAGAGGAGTTTATTAAGGATCTGCAGATTGGCGCCGAGGTCATGGTTACTCCCGTTGCCGATTATGACCGGACCTACCGGGGTAAAGTGATCCGCCGTTCCGCAGTGGCGGTTAAAGATAACGGTGAAACGGTCGTTCCGGTAGAAATCAGTATTGATGACCAAAATGATTTTCTCTTACCCAACTTTAACGTAGATGTGAAGATCTATATTGACCAACCGGATTCAGGGACTTCAGATATCCCCGTGGGAAATAGCCAAGACCTTATGGTGGAAAAATAAGCATGGTACTCGCCCACACTGGTTTCCGCCAGTAATTAAAACAAAGTCGGGTGAATAACCAGGACTATTTTCTAGGTAGTCAATTTAGAAAGGAGAAGCGAAGTGGAAAAAGTCAGATACCATGAAATGTTGCCCTACGAGATCATGGAACGGCGCGGGCAATTTCCGGCCGCCTTCATCGGCCTCGGTGTGCTCGAATGGCATAGCGAGCATCTGGCCGTCGGCCTGGATGCCCTCAAAGCGGAAAAGCTTTGCGAACTGGCGGCCGAACAGAGCGGAGGGTTCGCTTTTCCCACCCTTTGGTATGGCGATCCCAGAACCACCGATCTCATGGAGGTCAAACATGACCAGGACGGTAAAATTAAAGGGTATATGGGGTTAAGAGCGGAGTGTTTTGATCCGGATTATCCCGGCTTCGGCCGGAATCCTGAAGAACAGGGGCAATTTTATAAGGAATTAATCTACCATATTCTTGTCCAAATGCATACCCTGGAGATGCGGGCCGTCTGCCTGCTCTGCGGACACTATCCTTTACACCCACTAGCTTTAGAGGCCGTCAAGCGCTTCAACGCCACCTTCACCGGAACCAAAGCCTTTGCCGGAACCGAGCTTGACTACGCCGGTCCCTCCGAGGAAGTCGGCGGCGACCATGCAGCACGATGGGAGACTTCTTTTCTATCGTACCTCCGGCCAGATTGCGTCGACATGAGTGTCTACCTCCACCGCCAAGAGGAACCCTTGGTTGGGATCCTGGGCGAAGATCCCCGTAACTCTGCCTCCATCCAGCTGGGGAGGAAAGCTGTAGAAATAATTGTGGAGGGAATGGTGGCGAAAGCAAAGGAGTTAATGGAAAACTAAAGTGGAACACTGGAAAATAAGGGGGAGCATGAAGCCAAAAAGCTTTGTTCCCCCTTTTTGGGGACACTCTAGGAATCAAGGCTTTGGCGGGGTCACCCATACTTCTTTGTCGATGGTAGCTGACAACGCTGCAAAGTTCATTTTATATGGGTAATAGAGCCAAGAGTTCACCCAGCCCCTAATTTGCTATCGTGAAAATCAGGGGGAATATTTTAAATCTGCTTCGCCTGATTATTCTCCTTGTCCAAACACTGTAATCGGTTTTTTCTGCCCTTTAAAACGTATAGAATTAGACCCAATAATAAAACCAGCAAAACGACAATACCCAAAATTATTAGAGGCCAAAAGTTAAATGCCCCGACCAGTCCGGGTTGAAAACCAGGTTTTCCCTATACTCAACACAACCACTCAGAAAAAATATGCATAATAGACCAATAAAAGCTAGTACTTTTTTCAAGATAATTCCTCCCTCAAAAAAGAAATAATTCTTATAATTTAAAACTAATTATTTAGTTCTAATATAAACCTTCCTTTTCTACTTAATTATTCCTGCTACAACCTGTTTTTTTTAGTAGCTTTCCCATTGATTCCAAGTTTGCTCTTCCCAAAAGTGGGTTTATATCATAGCAAAGAGCCAATTGTTGGAAAAATGATGAATTTTGGCTTAAGAGAAACAACCCCCGAAACTTAGGGGGTTATTCGTTTTGAACGGCAACTAAAGGCAAAACAAAGATTAGAATTGTTTATGATATTTAATTTATTTTATATTAAAATCTAGTACCTTTATGGTAAAATAGGCAGGGATATTTAAAGGGGGAAATTTAATGAAAAGGACGTTTAAATGTATACCTTGCCTATTCTTAACCTTGCTGTTTTTTATTTTGAGCGTTTGTCCCGTTATCGCCGGAGAAGATCTTGTTCTCTCGGTCGAAGTTAGCGGAAACCAGAAGATCGCGGACGATAAGATCTTACTGGCAATTACCAATACACGGTTGGGAGAACCTTTGGACCAGCAAGCCGTGGTCAAAGACCAACAGGCTATTATGAATCTGGGTTGTTTTTCCTTGGTGGAGCCCTATGCCGAAGAATTCCTTGGTGGTTTGAAGGTCGTCTTCCGCGTGGTGGAAAACCCGGTGATCAAGGACTTTGTGATTGAAGGGTTGACACGGATCGCCCCGGAAGCGTTTCTTCCCTTTTTTAGGCAGCAACCAGGCGACGTCTTCAACTATGTGACGATGATGGATGATTTGGCGACGGCGCAGCAGTATTTCAATGAAGAATTGGGTCTTTTGACTCCGCCCTTTCGTGGCGATACCGCCACGATCAACGACCTAATACGAATTGACGACGACGGTCTTGTTCGATTACACCTTTCCGAAGCGCGTTTAGGCCGCCTCCACTATCAAGGGCTGAAAAAAACAAAGGAATTTGTGGTCGCCCGGGAGATGACGTTAATAGAAGGGGAAATCCTTGACTTGAATGTACTCCGGGAAGATGTCCAACAGCTAGCACGCTTACAGTTGTTTGAGGATATAACTCCCCGCCTTCAGCCCACCGCTGAACCGGGAGTGATGGATTTAATTATCGAATTTGAAGAGAAGGATAACCTCCTCTTCAGCCTGGGGGTCACCTACACCCCGGACGATAATACCCTTATTGGCCAGTTTGGTATTGCCAACCCTAATCTAATGGGACTAGGCCAAAGACTCTCCTTAAATATGGAGCTCAACCCGAATAACATTTTCAATTTTAATTTTGAATTCAAGGAACCGTGGTTAAATGCGAACCATACTTCTTTGGGTTTAAAACTTTATTCCAACCATATCCTTGATCTATCCTCCAAGAATTTAAGTGACGGAGTGTTTACGGGAAACGAAGAGCCGAAGAACAAGTATACCTATCACTATAATGAGAAAAGGACCGGACTTGACTTGACCCTCGGCCGACCTTTAAACCGCCATTTACGGCTGGACACCTCCTTCCAGCTAGAAAGGGTCACCCTTGAACCGCGGAAATGGGTGGCGGCTACGGAAAACAAATATACCGATGGGGCCGATCAAACCCAGGATTATCCTTTTGCGACTCTCTCAAGCCTGAAAGAGGAATACTGGGATAATAGTCTTGGTCTGAGCTTGGTCTACAACCGACTGCTTTACAACGGATTCTATTCCACCGGCGGTTACAGTTGCTACCTTGGGGTGAACCTCCACGGTGGCATTTTGGGCGGGAAATACAATTATCAGCGGTTATCCGGGGAATTTAAACAGTTTTACTCGCCCTTCGAATATACAACCCTTGGCTACCGGGTAATGGGCGGGAAGCTGCTGGGCAACACGGCCGATTCTTCCAAATTATACCTAGGTGGCGAGTTATCACTCCGGGGTTATGACGTTCGGCATGTGGCCGGGGAGCAACAAGCTCTGGCCAATCTTGAACTAAGGCAACGGATTCCGAACGCGGATAATCTGGAATTGGTCCTCTTTTATGATGTGGGGACGGTCGATTTTGGGCAGTATCTCCATAGTTACGGCGTTGGTTTCCGGTACATCATCCCGATCTTTGGCCAACTCCGTTTTGATTTTGGCTGGAACCCTGACCGCAACAAACCCAGGTTTAATTTCCTAATCGGTGAGATGTTTTAATAACGTGGCTGTGCAGAATGATATGGACTAACCTGGTTGGTTTAGTTTGTCTGCATCCTTAACTCGTGAACCAAAGTCTCGATCTGCTTGAAGCTGTCGACGATCTCCCCGATCTTCCCGTTCTGCTCCGTCATACTTGCTGTCACTTCCTCGATTGATGCCGAGATCTCCTCGGCAACACAGGAGATGGAGACTGTTTCACCCACAATTTTGTTGAGGTTCTCTTGCAGACTTTTGAGCTTCGCGTCCACCTCTTGCGCATTGGTTAATACTTTATCCGTATTTTCATTGACCTTTTTGAAGGCCACAGCCACATTTTGGGTAACCATTTTACTTGATTCAAAGGAGTCCTGAACCGCGTGGACTTTCTTGGTTGCGTTTTCCACCTTTTCTTGAACCTCGTGGAGAATTAGCGCAATCTCCTCGGTTGACCGCCGGGAATTCTCAGCGAGTTTTTTCACCTCATCAGCCACGATCCCGAACCCTTTCCCGTGCTCACCTGCTCGTGCAGCTTCAATCGCGGCGTTAAGGGCGAGAAGATTAGTTTTACTTGAAATTTCGTTGATCGTATTGAGGATAACCCCAATCTGATTGGTCTGTTCATTTAGATCATTCATGAGTGTAACGGTATCATCGATATTAACACCCACTTTGGTGAACTCAGCGGTTAGACCGTTGATTTCGCTATTCCCCTCATTGACTGTCTCCACCGTAAAACTGGATAGCGTGCGCATGCCAGTGGAAGTGGCGGACACCGCTAGTAACTCTTCGTTACTTTTATGCATTGAAGTATTAATATCACTGACACTTTGGGCTTGCGCATCAATGCTCGCGGCAATCTGCGAAAAAGCCATGGTAATTTCATTCGCCGTTTCTCCCATCGCCTTTACATTTTTCATTAGGCCGCTGCTAAATTCATTAAGAGTTTGCACGGTCTTCCGCGCTTGCGCGAACATCCTTTCTAACTTAATGTTATCCTCCCGCGATCTTGCGTTGCTCTCCTCTAAACTATTTCTCATGTTCGTGCCAATCTTACTTTGAAAGGCTAGGACTGTCGTAGTAATGATTAAATAGAAATTCAAAGTAATCATATGCGTCGGACTAAGTTCTTTGAACAAAGTTTCGCTGTAAGTAAGGAAAAAGTAGATTGTGATGAGGCTCACGATCACCCCTTCAATAATGATTAGTTTAAAATCATGGTACAAAGTGATCACTGCCAAGCAATAGTATAACAAGATATAATCGGCGATATCCTGACTAAATGAAATAATCATGAATGTTAATAAGGACATCCCGACCAGAATAACATACCTGACCTGCTCCTCATACTTCCTTTTGTAAGTCATATAAGTGGCAATACCTGTCCCCAAAAAACCGATCACAACCAAGGCGATTACTTCCTTCAGCGGAGCCTTGTTAAGATAATTAGAGATCATGCCGAGAAAGATGGAAAACCATAATATTTTCAAAACCAGTTTGTTTCTACTGTGAACAATATTGCTTTTCTCCATTATACCCTCCAAATATCAACAAATTATTTACTTCCGGGTAGGTTTCCTTTTTTTATAAAAAACATAGTATTTATTCGCTACAACCTGGTTCATTCCTCTACCCCGTTGCGATAAATGACTAAAATAGCACCCTTTTTTTAACGTTCAGACCGGCAATAGAACCAAAAAAGCCCTTGGCTTTGTCTGCAAAAAAACCAAGGACTTGATTAATTTAAACTTCCCAATACGGCTCCTTTGACCCCTTAATACCCCTGGGGATGACTCTGATGCCAGCGCCAGGCGGTGGCAATGATCTCTTCCAAAGCCGGGTACTTGGGGTCCCACCCTAATTCGGCTTTGATCTTCTCCGACGAAGCAACCAAAACGGCGGGGTCACCCGGGCGCCGCGGTCCGTCGAGCACCTTAATCTCCTTCCCGGTTACCCGGCGGGCAGTATCAATCACCTCTCGATTGGAGTACCCTTGCCCGTTCCCCAAGTTATAAACCGTCGATTCTTTCCCGGCGGCCAAGGCCTTAAGCGCCAGCAGATGGGCCTGGGAAAGATCGGCCACATGGATATAATCCCGGATGCAGGTCCCATCGGGTGTCGGGTAGTCGGTCCCATACAACTCCAAATGCTCTCTTATACCGAGGGCTGTTTGTAAGACGATGGGAATCAGGTGGGACTCGGGGTTGTGGTCCTCCCCGATCTTACCTTCCGGATCAGCCCCCGCCGCATTAAAGTAACGGAGTGAAATATAACGGAGGCCATAAGCTTGTTCATAAAAACGGAGCATTCCTTCGAAGGTTAATTTGGAAAAACCATAGGGGTTCGTTGGGTTTTTGGGATGGTCTTCCGGGATGGGCACCTTTTCCGGTTCACCATAAACGGCTGCCGTCGAGGAGAAGACGATGTATTTCACCCCGCCAGCGACCATCGCATCCAGTAGGGTCTGGCCGTTTCCCATGTTGTTCCGGAAATATTTCGCTGGGTTCTTCACCGACTCACCAACCAGACTATGGGCGGCCAAATGAATCACGGCCTCCACTTTCTCCCTGTTAATCAACGCCGTTACTAGATCTAAATCACCGATGTCTCCGTTAATAAAAATCCCTCCGCAAACCGCTTCCCGGTGTCCCTTGCTTAAATTATCGAGGATCACTGGAGTATGGCCTTCCCGGACCAAATCCAGCACCACCTGGCTCCCGATATAACCGGCTCCTCCTGCAACCAACACTTTCAAAATGCTCACCTCAATTTAAAATCTCAGCGCCGTTGGCGGCTGTACTAACATAGACCTGAGCTTCGAGCCCAGTCTTTTCCCGATAGGCCGGAACTACCCGCTCCTTAAAAGCTTCCACCGCATCAACGTGAATCAGGTTGACCGTGCAACCGCCAAATCCACCGCCGGTTATCCTTGCCCCTAACACCCCGTGGCTTTCCTGAGCTAGCTCCACCAAAAGGTCAACTTCCGGACAGCTTACCTCATAATCATCGCGTAGGGAAGCATGAGACTGATTAAGCAATTGGCCAAAAGTGACCAAATCTCCTGCTTTTAAGGCTTTAATACTCTTTAAGACCCGCGCGTTTTCGGTAATCACATGATGACACCGTTCATAAACAACCGGGTCCATCCGGTCTTGACAGGCGGAGAGCATCGCCAGATCCGCATCGCGTAAGGCTTTCACCGCCGGATATTTCGCCGCCAGGATCGCCACCCCAGTTTCGCATTCTTGCCGCCGCCGGTTATACTCGGAATCGACCAAACTATGCTTCACCCCGCTGTGGCAGACTAAAATCCGGTAGTCCCCCAGCTCTAGGGGAATTCTTTCGTAAGCCAGGGTCCGACAGTCGACAAACAAGGCGTGGTCTTTCTGCCCCAGCACCGAGATGAACTGGTCCATAATACCGCATTTCATCCCCACAAAGTCATTCTCCGCCTTTTGACAAAGGAGTACCAGTTCCGGCCGGGGAATAGTAGACCCGATCAAACGCTGAACCAAAACTGCCGTCGCCACCTCCAAGGCAGCCGAGGAGCTTAACCCGGAACCCTGAGGAATCGTCCCGAAAAAAGCCAGCTCCATGCCAGAAAGATGAACACCGGCCTCTTGCATCGCCCAGAGCACCCCCCGGGGATAATTACTCCAGCTTTCCTCATCATCGTTGGTAATGGGCTGGGCTAAAGAAAACTCGACCGTTCTTTGGTAATCAATAGAGTGAATCCGTACCAGTTGATCGGGGCGTTTTCGGCCGCCGATCACTATATCCATATTGATCGCCATCGGGAAGACAAACCCATCATTGTAATCGGTATGTTCCCCAATGAGATTAACCCGCCCCGGCGCCCGCGCCACCGTCAGTCCATCACCATCACCAAAGACTTGGCTAAAAGCCTGCTTTAAGCTTATGATCCTATCCATCTCAACCCTCCTGCTCGCAAAGGTCCACCTCATTTATAGTTTGCGGTCCCACCGCCCGGAGTTCGGCCGCCTTCTCCTCAGCCATGGTATCATTAATATAATTACCGGCGCCCGCTTCACAACCGGCCAAGTATTTCAGTTTTTCCGCCGTCCGGTGGGGCGGGTAGAACTCAAAATGGAGATGATAATGGGGGTAACTTCCCCCATCGGTCGGCGCCTGGTGGAGCACCATCAAATACGGGAAGGAAAAGTTAAAAAGGGCATCGTACTTGAGTAACAGTCCTTTAAGAACCAAGGCTAAATCCAGCCGGTCTTCCGCCGTCATTTCCCCCAAGGAAGTCAAGTGTTTCTTCGGTGCCAGGTAAACCTCGTAAGGATAACGGGCAAAAAAGGGGATAAAGGCGACAAACCGGTTACCTTCCAAAACAATCCGCCGCCCATCCTTATATTCTTCATCAAGGGTGGCGCAGAAAAGGCATTTTCCCTGTTGCGCGTAGAATTTCTGGGATGCGCTTAACTCTTTTGCAATCTTCGGGGGAATAAAGGGGAAAGCATAGATCTGGCCGTGGGGATGATGGAGGGTTACCCCTACTGCTTCTCCTTTGTTTTCAAAGATAAATACATACTTAATCCCTTCCCTGGCGCCCAGTTCCTCGTAACGATCCTGCCAGACGCGGATTAAGTTCCGGATCCGGGCAAGCGGCATCGTAGCTAAGGTTCCCGAATGATCCGGTGAATACAAAACCACTTCACAAATACCATAGGCCGGCGCAACCGCGGATAAAGGAGTAGCTTCGACCCCGGGTTCCGGCGGGTTTTTTTGCAACGAGGGAAATTTGTTCTCAAAAACAACAATATCATAATTTTCCCTTGGCACTTCCGTGGGAAAACCACCGGCTTTGGTCGGACACAAAGGACAATAATCTTTGGGAGGAAGAAAAGTCCGGTCTTGCCGGTGGGTAGCAGTGATCACCCATTCCTCAAGAAAAGGATGCCAACGTAATTCCGACATTGCTTCATTTCCTTTCTTCATCTTTTGTTTTTTTTCTTCCATCGTCAACCGGCTGCGCCGGCGCAAAATCATAATAGATCAAGTAACGGCCATCTTCTTTCGTAATCACTTCTTTTTTAAAACGCTCCTCCTGAGTCATCGGCTCACCTCCTCGTTCCTTGATTTTTTGTCAAGTTAAACCAACTCCACGGGTAAGCCTGCCTGCTCGATTAAATGGACTTGTTCGGGTTCGGCCTGTTGATCGGTGATGAATAAATGAAAATCAGTCAAATCCCCCACTTTAGCCCGGGCAATATTCCCAATTTTACTGGAATCAGCCACTAAAATCCGCCGCCGGGACGCTTTGATAAACCCCCGCTTCATCTCGGCTTCCGGAATGTTCACATTCGTCACTCCATATCCCGCCTCGACCCCGTTGGCGCCAATAAAAGCCAGATCGGCATAGATTTTTTCCAAGACCAAATCGGCATAGGGATTAACCAACGAATGTTGGGTCGACCGTAAGTGACCGCCAGTGACAATAACGCTAATGTCCGGGTAGTTCTCCAGAAAGGCTGTAATATTCAGGGCATTCGTCACCACGGTTATATTCTTGTATCTGACTAAGTGACGGGCAACCTCCATCACCGTTGTTCCCACATCCAGGATGACCGTATCCCCATCGGAAATCAGTTCCGCCGCCCGCCAACCGATCCGGCGTTTCTCTTCCTGAAATGAAGCCTCCTCGTACTGATAAGCTCGTTCAAAACCGATCTTCGGATTAAGGATGGCGCCCCCGTGGGTTCTCCGGAGCAAACCCTGTTTCTCCAAAACATCAAGGTCCATCCGGATGGTCACTTCCGACACCGCAAGTTGTTTAGCTAAACTAACAACCCGGCATCGGCCTTGGTTACTTAAAATATCCAGAATTCTTTTTCGACGCTCCTCTGGAAACATCTAACCACCTCTTGCTCTTATTTTACGATTATTTTCTTTTCTTGTCAATTATTTATATTTCCGGCGGAATATCACTCCAATCGAAACAAAAAGCAACTTTGCCGCGTTAACAAAAAAGTTGTTTGAACTGTCTGATTCCCATTGGACACCAAAAAAGACCGGGTTTTCATGTTTCCCCGGTCTTCTTGGTATACTGCTCTGTTCGGAATGAATATTACCATGTCACTTTTGGCGTCTTTGCTCCATGCTTAACTCCGTATTAGGCACATTTGTTGCTAAAACTAGGCTACGATCGTTACTTAAAATATAGGGCGAAAATTAGGGTAAAAATAGATAATGCTTGCTTCATCTATTGCTACGTTGTATTATGGCCAGAGCTGTACCACGTCTTTATTTTACCTGTTAAAAGCCATATTGTAAACTAAAAGATAATCCCTGAAATAAGGTTTATTTCCGGCTCTAAACATAAAACATAACCTTTCATTTCTTGTCGAAAAAGCAATTCTAGCTAATCCTCGGGCTTTTCTGGCAGCCACCGGATTTGACCGGCTAGGAACTTTCGATTATCTTCGTCGGCGTCAAGTCTTCCTTTCACCAATACCACCCGGTCGTTATTAGCCTCCAAAGCAGTCTTTTCATATAATTGGGGAAAGACCAATACTTCAATGGCCTCGGAGAGATCTTCCAGGGTGAAGGTGGCCATGGTCTTTCCGGATTTGGTGGTCAGCCGCCGCCACCCGCTGACCACTCCGCCGATGATCACTTCCTCACCTTTGCCTTCTTCCAATACTTCCGCTAATGATGGAATCCGGTTTTGGGCCAGTTTTTTCCGCCAGGGATCAAGCGGATGGCCGCTTAGGTAAACCCCTAAATATTCTTTTTCCATGTTCAATAAGGTAGACGGGGGAAATTCTTCCTCCGGAACCGGATTGGTTTCCTGCGCCGGAGCTAGCGTTGCGCTCAAGTCAAAAAGGGATAATTGTCCGCTGGCCTGACGGGCAGCGTAACTATGCGCCGCTTCAACGGCCTCTTCCAGGTTGGCTAGCATTCCCCGGCGGCTGCGTCCGGTCGAAGCAAAAGCGCCGACCCGAATCAGGCTTTCCACCGCCCGTTTATTAACCGTACCCAGATCCACCCGGTGGCAAAAATCCTCCAGGGATTTAAAGGGCGCCTTCCCCTGTTCGGTCAGGATCGCCTGGATCGCGCCGCTCCCCAGGTTTTTAACGGCTAGTAAGCCCACGCGAATCCCCTCTCCTTCCACCGTAAACCGTTCTTTGCTGTGGTTCACGTCCGGTGGGTAGATGGGGATGCCGAGACGACGGCATTCTTCAATGTAGATCCGCACCTTATCGCTATTCCCGATCACGCTAGTTAAAAGAGCGGCCATAAAGGCCTGCAGATAATTGGCCTTTAAAAAAGCCGTCCAGTAGGCGATCAAGGCGTACGCCGCCGAATGGGACTTATTGAATCCGTAACCGGCAAAGAACTCCATTAGATTGAAGATCTCTCCGGCCGTCTTGTTGGGGATCCCCCGTTCACGGGCGCCGGTCACAAATTTATCGCGCATCGCCGCCAGGACCTCCGGTTTCTTCTTACCCATCGCCCGGCGGACCAAATCCGCTTCCCCAAGGGTAAATCCGCCTAAACGGTGGCAGATCTGCATCACCTGCTCTTGATAAAGGATGATCCCATAGGTGGGTTTCAGGATCTCCTCAAGGAGAGGATGAAGGTAGGTAACCTCTTTTTCGCCATGCCGCGCCTTGATAAAATCCTCCACCATTCCACTACCCAACGGGCCCGGTCGGTACAAGGCCACCAGGGAGGTGAGATCTTCCAGCCGCTCCGGGGCCAGTTGCATTAGGAGCCGACGCATGCCGCCACTTTCCAATTGGAAAATACCCTGGGTCTGCCCGGAGCAAAGCAGTTGGTAAGCGCCGATATCATCCGGAGGGATCGCCGCCAGGTCATAGGTTTGACCCGTTGATTCCTGGACCAACCGTAACGTATCGCTGAGTACGGTCAGAGTACGTAAACCCAAAAAATCCATCTTCAATAAGCCAAGGGCTTCCAGATCCTCCATGGGAAACTGGGTCGTCGCTTCCCCTTCGCTGGCTCGGGCCAAGGGGACATACTCAGTCAAAGGTTCGGGGGTGATCACCACTCCGGCGGCATGAATAGAGGCATGGCGGGGAAAACCCTCCACTGCTTTAGCAATCTCAATCAACCGTCTGATCCTCTCATCTTCCTGGACCAAAGCAACAAGGGCGGGGGTGTTCCTGACGATCTCATCCAAAGTGGAGCCGGCGGTATGGGAGATGAGTTTGGCGATCCGGTCCACTTCACTGTAGGGGAAACCCAGGACCCGGCCCACATCCCGCACGGCCCCTTTCGCCGCCATCGTACCGAAGGTAATAATCTGGGCAACATGATCGCGGCCGTATTTTTCCTTGACATATTCGATCACTTCGCCCCGGCGTTCAAAACAAAAGTCAATATCAAAATCGGGCATAGATACCCGTTCCGGATTTAAAAACCGCTCAAAAAGAAGCTGGTGTTCAAGGGGATCCAGCGCGGTGATGCCCAACAGATAGCCGACCAGGCTGCCGGCTCCCGAACCCCGGCCCGGCCCGACCGGAATCCCCCGCGCTTTGGCGTACTGGACAAAATCACCGACAATCAAGAAGTAACCGGCAAAACCGGTTTTCCTGATCACCGCCAGTTCATGGGCTAACCTTTCTTCAAGCTCTGGCGTGACTTGGGAGTAACATCGGGGTAAATTTTGGCGGCATAAATACGCCAAATAATCATCTTTGCTCCCAAAGGAAGCTGGCGTTTGATAATCAGGCAACCGGTATTTACCGACTTCAAAATGGTAGTTACAACGTTCGGCGATGGCGACGGTGTTGGCGAGGGCTTGCGGCAATTCGGAAAAAGCCCGGGCCATCTCGGCTCCAGTCTTAAAGTAGAATTGGTCGGTGGGAAACTTGAGCCGTTTTGGATCATTGATCGTCTTCCCCGTTTGGATACAGAGGAGAACATCGTGAACCATGGCATCCTCTCTGTTGATATAATGCAGATCATTGGTAGCCACGATCTCCAGACCAAGTTCTCGACCAAGATTAACGAGGGCCCGGTTGACTTCCCGTTGACCTTCCAAACCCTGGTTCTGCAATTCCAGGAAAAAGTGGCGCGGACCGAAAACCTCCCGGTACCAAGCAGCCGTTTGGCGGGCCGCCTCATAATCCCCGGCTAGTAAAAGGGAAGGAATCTCCCCGCTGAAACAGGCGGAAAGGGCGATTAAACCGTCCGCATGGGCCGCCAGCAACTCCCGGTCCACCCGGGGCCGGTAATAGAAGCCTTCGAGATGGGCCCGGGAAACCAGTTTGGTCAGGTTCTTATACCCTTCTTCATTCTCGGCCAATAAAACCAGGTGATAAGGGTCATCGTCAACTTTAGCTTCCCGGTCATGCCGGCTCCGTTTGGCCACGTATACTTCACAACCGATCAAGGGTTTGATCCCGGCGGCCATGGCCGCTTGGTAAAATTTGAAGGCCCCATACATCACCCCGTGGTCGGTCAAGGCGACCGCCCGTTGTCCGCTGGCGGCCGCGGCTTGGACCAAACGTTCCAACGAAGCGGCTCCGTCCAGGAGCGAATACTGGGAGTGCACATGTAAATGGACAAAATCGGTCATCAAGAACGCCTCCGCCTTACTTTCTTAAGCACAAAACCCTTCTAAATTTTATTATAACATAAAAGAAGCCGCCCTGTACCGCACTCCCTTGACATCCCGCAATCAAGCACATATAATAAAAAACAATGAGCAAACTAAGGAAAGCTTTTTCCGTTGTGCCCAATAAAAAAGGATTCCATCCAACATACCCTGTTTACATTGAACCGGATGGTCAATATATTGTGTTGGGTTGATTGAGCATAAGGTCAACGCAAAACCAAATTAGGAAAACGATGAACGGAACGAGTAAGCCTTCTTCAAGGCAAAGAGAACCGGTGGTTGGTGCAAACCGGTCCGGCGGAAGGCGGAATGGATCCGTGAGTCCGGAACCGAAGCTCTCTGTAGGTTCCGGCGGTCTCCCTCCGTTAGCAGGGCAACGGCGATGATGCCGTTAAAAGAGGGCCTTAGGGATAATTACCCTTCAAGGTCAAGTTGGGTGGCACCGCGAGTAACCTCGTCCCAAGCTAGGGACGGGGTTTTTTGATTTTTATCCATCATTACAGACAAAGGAGTGTTTTATCATGAAAAAGCGGGTCTTCTCCGGAGTACAGCCCAGTGGCGCTTTGACGCTCGGAAATTACTTGGGCGCCATCCGGAACTTTGTTGAGCTTCAACATGAGGCCGACTGCTTCTTTTGTGTGGTCGATCTCCATTCCCTGACCGTCCCCCAGGATCCGGTGGTCCTAAAGGAAAACATTAAGAATACGGCCCGTCTCTTCGTCGCCGCCGGTATAGATCCGGAAGTCTCCACCATCTTTGTCCAGTCCCAAGTGCCGGCCCATGCCGAACTGAGCTGGCTTTTGGAATGCCACACTTACATCGGGGAATTGAAACGAATGACCCAGTTTAAAGATAAGGCGCAAAAACAAGAGGTCGTGACCACCGGGCTTTTAACCTACCCGGTACTGATGGCGGCTGATATTCTTCTTTACAACACTGATCTGGTTCCGGTCGGCGAAGACCAGAAGCAACACCTGGAGATCACCCGGGATCTGGCAGTCCGGGTCAACAACCGTTTCCAGGAAGAGGTCTTTAAGGTCCCCGAACCCTACATTCCTCCCCGGAGCAAAGGAGGACGGATCATGAGCCTGACCGATCCGTTAGAAAAGATGTCGAAATCATCCCCCAACCCCAAAAGCTATATTGCCCTGCTGGATCCCCCGGAGGTCATTAAAAAGAAAATAATGTCCGCCGTCACCGATTCGGAGGCCGTCATCCGTTATGACGAAGAGGCAAAGCCGGCCATTTCCAACCTGTTAGTCATCTATTCCCTCTGTTCCGGGCAGAGCATTGAAGCCATTACTGAGCAATACGCCAGCACCGGTTACGGTCAGTTCAAAAAAGACTTGGCCGAACTGGTCATCGAAACCCTCCGGCCTTTACAGGAAAAGGTGAAAACCTTATCAGCCCCGGGGGCAATCGAACGTATCCTCGAAGCAGGCGCCGAGAAAGCCCGGGCGGCCGCCGCCCCTCACCTCCGGCGCTTCCAGGAAAAATTGGGGTTACGCTAACCGGCCACTGGCGGAAGCCGGCGTGAGCGGCTACTTGAATTTCTCGGCATCCTATTCTTAACGAAGCTGTATACCCTTCGGATCGAAAAGCCCATCGACAAAGTCGCAAAGATAAGGAGTTTGGGGCAGGTTTAAGTTAGTTATTTGCACCTTGGCCTCACGACAATATTGGTAGATTAAACTTTTAACCTCCGCCGGAACACCCCGGGCCACCAACCATTTCCGGATTGCCTTCCGGTGTCCCGGGAGGACCTTCCCCTTGGCTTGAACTTCTGCCAAAACCTCATCAAAACCCGGTTGGTCGCTGATCAAGAGTAAAGGCAAAGTTAAGACACCGTTTTTTAGATCCTGAAAGACCGGTTTGCCCCCCGTTTTTCCGTCACCGGTTAAATCCCGTAAATCATCAAAGAGTTGATAAGCGAGCCCCAGCTTCCGGCCAAATTCACCTAGCTCCGTCCGGATCTTCGGGGGGAAGGCGGCAAAATCACCCCCCAACTCACAGGCAACCTGAAAAAAGCGGGCGGTTTTCTTTTCGATCCGTGCCAAATAGCGATTGACCGTAATGAACCGGAACTTGTCCACCTCCTCAGCCAGTTCGCCGCCGACCATCTCCCGGAGTAAAAAATCAACC
>DUQR01000035.1 GCA_012837715.1 Bacillota bacterium
TAACGTAGACTTCACACTCCGCAAGGGTGAAATCCATGCCCTGATGGGCGAAAATGGAGCGGGCAAGTCCACACTGATCAAGATTTTAACCGGTGTTTACCAAAAGGATGCCGGCCAGATTATTATCGAGGGAAGGCCGGTTCAATTTAAATCACCGCAGGATGCGCAGAACATGGGAATTGGCACGGTCTTTCAGGAAATTGCGCTTTGCCCTAATCTGACCGTGGCTGAGAATATATTTATTGGCCGTAGCCGGGACACTTTCGTGCAATGGAAACAGATGAACGAAAAAGCGGCACAAATGCTCAGTTCCCTTGGTATTCCAGCGAGCCCCACCCAAGAACTGGCCAGTTGCTCAATTGCTGTCCAACAGATGATTGCGATTGCGCGTGCCGTCGATATGGAATGCAAGATTCTCATCCTGGACGAACCCACGTCTTCACTGGACGAAGATGAGGTGCAAAAACTCTTTGCCCTCATGCGTCAACTGAAAGCCCAGGGTGTCGGGATTATTTTCATTACCCACTTTATCGATCAAGTCTATGAGATTAGCGACCGGATTACCGTGTTGCGTAATGGAGAGTTGATCGGCGAATACCAAACATCTGCCCTTCCCCAAATCGAGCTGATCTCGAAGATGATGGGTAAGGCGCTAAGTGATGTCTCGGCAATGAAAAAACACGAGCCCCATAAATCCGACGACAGTATGCCGGTGTTCGCGGCTACAGCCCTTGCGAGTGCCGCCGGGGTAAGGCCTTTCGATTTCACGATCCAAAAAGGTGAGGTGAACGGGTTCGCCGGGCTGCTCGGCTCGGGGCGGAGTGAAAGTGTGCGCGCAATCTTCGCCGCCGATAAAGTAACCGGCGGTGAAGTCAAAATAAACGGTAAAAAGGTGAAGATCAAGTCACCTCTCAACGCCATGAAACAGGGAATCGGCTATCTACCAGAGGACCGGAAGGGCGACGGAATCATCGACGAGCTTTCGGTACGTGACAATATCATTCTCGCCTTGCAGGTTATGAAGGGCTTTTTTAAGCCTCTTTCGCGGAAACAGGCGGAGGAATTTGCGGACCAGTTTGTACAGAAACTGGACATTAAAACACCGTCCATCAACACGCCGATTAAATCACTTTCCGGCGGGAATCAGCAGAAGGTAATACTGGCCCGCTGGTTGCTCACCCAACCCATGTACCTGATTCTCGATGAACCGACCCGGGGAATCGATGTCGGCACCAAAGTAGAGATCCAAAAACTCGTGCTCAAACTCGCCGCAGACGGAATGAGTCTGACCTTCATTTCATCAGAAATTGACGAAATGCTTCGCGTCTGTTCGCGGCTGATCGTGATGAAAGACCGAGAAATTGTCGGAGAACTCAGTGGAATGAATTTCACGGAACAAGATGTTATGCAGATGATTGCACAGGGAGGTAAATGATATGCCAAGGATAAAAAGACACTTAAATAACATGTCTCATCTCTTCCTTCCCCTCTCTGTTCTGGTGGTTCTCATTATCATTAATCTGATCAAGGGCGCTGATTACTTCAAGATTACCATGGTAAACGGGGCCTTTTACGGAAACATACCCAATATCCTCTTCGGTGCTTCCGAGTTGGTTATTCTGTCCATCGGTATGACCTTGGTTACTGCCGCCTCACGCGGGCAGGACATCAGTATCGGTGAGATTGGTGCCATTACTTCCGCCATCTTTGTCCAGTATGTCTTGAGAGCCGGAGGAGATGTGACCATCTGGACCGTCCTGGTAGGTTTCCTCATCAGCTGCGTGGCCGGGCTATTTATTGGTGCCTTTAACGGTACCCTGGTTTCGTTCTTCAAGGTTCAGCCCATGGTTGCGACCCTTATCCTGTTTTTAGGAGGCAGGTCCATTGCTTTTATTATTGACGGTAAAGTATCTCCCATCCTGGCGAACGAGATCTCAAATCGTATTGGCACCGTAATTCCGGGAGTGCCAATCCAAACGCCAATCATCTTAACTGCCGTCTTCATCGCCGTCTTTGCCGTGGTCCTCAAGACCACCAATCTCCGGCTCTATGTGGAGGCAGTGGGAATCAACCCAAGTGCGGCACGGCTGAACGGGATCGATCCGAAAAAGATTATCTTCCTGACCTTTTTGCTTATGGGAGTTTGTAGCGCGGTCGCCGGTTTCATCGCGGTTAACAAGGCGGGGCGCCACGACAGTGTCAATCTGCTCAAGTTTATTATGATGGACGCGATTCTCGCCGTTGCGTTAGGCGGAAACTCGCTGGGCGGCGGAAAGTTCAGCATCACCGGTTCTATTATCGGCGCGTATACGATCGAGGTCTTAAACAGGACTCTGCTTCGGCTGGAGGTAAACCCCGAAGCGATTAAGGCCTTCAAGGCCGTTTTCATTATCATTCTCATGGTAATGGCCTCGCCGGTGGTCAGTGTTTTTGCCGGGAAAGTCTTAGACAAAGCGAAAATGATCGTCGCTCGCTACTCCGTACGCCAGACCGATGGACTGAACAAGGCAGCGGTTTCCATAACGGACACAACTGGGAAGAAGGAGGAGTAGGATGGGACCCTTGAACTCAATCAGACCAAAAACAAGACTATCGAATTCAAATCTTCTTTTTATGATCGCCGGGATTATCTTTGTCCTGATGTATGGGTTTGCTCTGATCAGTTATCCCGGCAGTTTCATGCAGTTTCAGACCTTTTTTGACTTGTTCAATCTGAACGCTGCGCTCTTTATCGTTACCCTCGGCCTGTGCGTCGTGATGATCGGAGGCGGCATCGATATTTCCGTTGGCGCCGTGTGCGGCCTGGTAACGATGGCCTGTGCCATGTTGTTGGAATCGGGAGTAGGGAACGTTTGGGGCGCTTTATTTCTGGCGCTGGGAATCGGGCTCGCTTTTGGGTTCATGCATGGATATCTCATTGCCTATCTTGAAATTCAACCCTTCATCATAACGCTGGCCGGAATGTTCTTAGCACAAGGGTTGCTGACAACCCTCCACAAAGAGCCGCTCAACGTAACCATGCCTGCTTTTGTTCGTTTGCGGAATTTTACAATTGAAATTCCTTGGCTTGGCACCGAAAACAGACTAGGCGTTTTCATTCCGTGTGAGATCAAACCAGGTGTCATCGTTGTGTTAGTCCTTGTTCTTCTCTACGCCATCCTGATGAAGTGGTCGCGTTTCGGACGTAATGTCTACGCGGTGGGCGGCAATCCTCAGAGCGCCCGGATGCTGGGGATCAACGTCAAAAAAACGATCTTCTTCTCCTATGTGATCTGCGGATTGACTGCCGGGATCTCCGGTTTTGTCTTCCTCATGACAACAGGAGCCGGCAATATCGGAAACGGGGCCTTGTTTGAAATGAAAGCCATCGCTTCAAATGTAATGGGTGGCATTCTGCTCAACGGCGGTGTGGGGAACTTGCTTGGCGCGCCAATCGGGACCATGACCCTGCTGACCATCAATGAACTGATCCGGGCGGCAGGTGTCCAATCAAACTTACAAGCGATCGTCAGCGGGCTCTTGCTATATCTCTTCATTGTGCTACAAAGCATCGTCATGTCGTTACGGGGCAGGAGCAAATTCAGACTTGCTCTCCCTTCATGGCTGAAATCGCAACAGCCGTCAGGCGAGAAAAAGGCTGAGAACCAAGGGTAAGCAAAAGAGCATTAGAGTGGGAATAATATAATCATGCTTTTTGCAAAACTCTTTTGGACCTGCTTAACGGCAACGCGGTCACAATACTTTATAGACCGCGCCACATTAAACCTGCTTATTCAAGCGGGTTTTTGCTTTTAATGGCTTGCTTACAATGTTCACTATATCTTGATCCTTGATTTGATCCTTGATTATCATTTTCTGGAAGTGTAGAATTATAATGTATCGTCGACTTCATGGTGGAGACCCCGCATTTTGAAAGAAAGGGCGGATTGGCAGCCGCCGAACCGTCAAAACTAATCAGGCTAGGTGATGAGGCCGCCGTTGGCGGGAAAAAGAGGTCAAGAAAAGGAGACTTACCTCCACTAAATCTTTGGTTGCAAATAATAGTTTATTTGGGTAATATATAATAAATACGAGTATATTCCCATCGTTCAACCACAGGCGAAACGGTGTAGATCAATACGGAAACAAAGGGAGATCTGAATGCAGACGAAGAGTTATCTTGATTACAAATCAATAATTGCGGAGTTAGTAGAAGCGGTAGTGAGCGGTGATGGCATAAACCGGGAGAACATCTATGGTTTGCTGGAGTACCCCCCCGACTCGGATTTAGGGGATTTAGCTCTACCCTGTTTCAAACTGAGTAAAGTATTACGCAAAGCCCCCCAATTGATTGCGGCAGAATTAGAAGGGAAGATTGAGCCTGCCCCCTACTTTACGGAAGTAAAGGCCACCGGTCCGTACTTGAATTTCCGTTTGGCGCCGGTGCCCTTAGTCCAAGAGGTTTTGGGCCAAATCATTAAACTTGGCGCCGAGTATGGCGGACGGACGATTGGCCGGGGTCAAAACATCGTCATTGATTATTCCGCTCCCAACATTGCTAAGCCTTTCCATGTTGGTCACTTGAGTAGTACGGTTATTGGTAATTCCCTTTTCAAAATCTATAGTTTTCTCGGCTATAACTGTGTGGGGATTAATCATTTAGGAGATTGGGGCACCCAGTTTGGGAAATTGATCACCGCCTACAAAAAATGGGGTTCGGCGGCTGAGGTAAAAAAAGGTCTGATCAAAGAGTTGATGCGTTTATACGTAAAGTTCCACACCGAGGCGGAAACCGATCCAGCCTTAGAAGAAGAAGCCCGGGAATGGTTCCGCAAAATCGAAGAGGGTGACGAAGAAGCCTTAAGCCTCTGGAAATGGTTTAAGGATATAAGTTTGGAAGAATTCCAACGGGTCTATGATTTGTTAGAGATCACTTTTCAGTCCTGGGCCGGAGAGAGTTTTTACAATGATCAGATCGACGCTGTGGTGGACGAATTGAACGCCAAGGGTCTCCTGACCGAGAGTGAGGGAGCGACCATTGTTAATCTTGATGCTTATGACATGCCGCCCTGTTTAATCCTGAAGAAGGACGGCAGTTCCCTTTATGCCACCCGGGACATTGCCGCTGCCCTTTACCGGAAAAAGACTTATCAGTTTGTGAAAGCTTTGTATGTAACGGGTATCGCCCAGACTCTCCATTTTCAACAGTGGTTTAAAGTCATCGAACTGATGGGTTACCAATGGGCTAAAGATCTAGTGCATATTCCCTTTGGCTTGGTTAGCCTGAAAGGTGAAAAATTATCGACCCGCAAAGGCCGGGTAGTTTTGTTAGAGGAACTGTTAACAACAGCCATCCAAAAAACCCAGGCGATTATCGACGAAAAAAATCCGGGGTTGGAAAAGAAAGAAGAGGTAGCCCGCATGGTCGGCGTGGGCGCCGTTGTTTTTGGCGCCTTAAGCGTGAACCGGATTAAGGATGTGACTTTCTCTTGGGAGGAAGCTTTAAATTTCGAAGGCGAAACGGGACCATATCTCCAATATACCCATGCCCGGGCCTGTAGTATCCTCCGGAAGGCTGGGTTTAGTACCGACGAGGATCTGGTCTTTGATCCGGAAAAGTTGGCTGAACCGGTAACTTTAAAAGTAATAAAGACCTTGTATCTTTTCCCGGAGAAGGTAATGGCGGCGGCCGCCGAATATGAACCATCCATTATAAGTAGATACTTGATCGACCTGGCGCAGGATTTTAACGGATTTTATCATGGCTGTCAAGTTTTGGTTGACGATCCCGATCTCCAGCGCGCGCGGTTGATTTTGGTTTTTGCGGTTAAAACGGTTTTAGCCACCGGTTTAGGCTTGCTGGGGATCAAAGCACCGGAACAAATGTAGAGGATGTTGAATACCTTCCAACTTAACAAGTCTCGTGGAAGGCTGGGTTGCGATGAAGAGATTGTTTCAAATCATATCGGCCTTAATTTTAAGTATCTTCTTGTTCTCCGGTTGCGGACTGGAGCAGGAGTCCTTCGTTTATCAAGGTATTGTCTTTGAAGGGTATGATCCGGCAAAACACGAACCTTCCGCCGAGTTTGGAAAGCATATTGAGCCGACCAAAGTACTCCTTACCAGACGACAAATTGAAGCCCTTAAAAAGTGTGTCGACCTTTTAATGGAACGTGACTTACTCAGTTTGTTTAATTACGCTAAACGTTTCGTAATCGTAAAGGCGCCCTACTCTTTTGCGGATAAACCACAGATGGTTGTCTACCTTGATCAGGAAAAACTGACTTTAAATTTTACCATTGGTGATGATTGGGAGAACAAGCTATTAAACTCGAATTTAGGCTTAATGGAAACCAGCAGTCAGTTTTACTTTAAAGGAACCCCCGAATTACCTAACTTGCTTCGGATTATCCTTCATGAGATTGGTCATTTAGTTGAGTATGACAAGTTAAAATTTAACTGGAAGGGGAAATTTGTGCCCCATCCCCTGAATAAAGAGTTTGTTAGCATCTCATGGGACCGGGATCGTTATTGGCGGGACAAAGAAGGCTTTTCTTATAAACTGCAAAACATCCAATCACTGGAAGGGTTACTCCTTTTCCTGCAGTGGTTTAAAGCGGAATCATCCTTTTTTAGCCTCAGTAGTGGCATGGGAATGAATGAGGATTTTGCCGAAGCCTTTGTTTATTATATATTACAAGAGTATTTTGCGTACGAGATTAGTTTTGTGCTAAAGGGGAAAGTACAGTTAAACAACTTACAAGCGTTGAACCCATCCCGCGGGCAAAAATTGAAATTTATCGCCGATTTAATGCAAAAGGAACCGATCATGTGATCATTAATATTAATTAGGAGGAAGGACAATGCCCCGAAAAGTAGCCGGTCTTTTCTTGCTCTTCATTATCCTTGTTGCTCCAGTCGTGCCAGGGCGCGCCGAACAAAAGCTTTTTGAACTGACCGCGGCCACTGCCAATCATCCCGATGAACTAGAAGCGGTAGTGCTCACCGAGTTTAAACGGCTGGTTGAAGAGAGATCCAAGGGTTTGCTAAAAGTTACCGTTCATCCCAGCGGAATCCTCGGTAGTGATGAGCAATTAATTAAAGGGCTGCAACGGGGAACCGTCGATTTAATCACTTGCGCCTCCTTTAAATATGCCGATTATGTGCCGGAATTTGCCGTTCTCGATCTTCCTTTCCTTTACTTCTCCACGGAGCATCTAAGGACCGTCCTGGAGGGTGAGTTGGGACGAACTTTGACGGCGAAAGCCCAGGAGAGCCGGGGCGATTATATTTTGGGGTATATGACCGACGGTCCAGTCAATATCGTTAGTAACAAAGCACTAGTCTATTTATCCCAGGGGAAAGGCCTCCGCTTTCGTACTATGCTCTTGCCGAGCCATCGCCAAACTTGGGAAACGCTAGGTATTCTCCCCGTTACGCTTGCTTTTTCCGAATTAAAAATCGGTCTCCAAGTGGGAATCGTTGATGCGGTGGAAACCAATTTCATTGATTATAAGCGGATGAGGGTTTACGATACTGCCCGTTTTATTCTCCAAAGTGAACATTATTTTCCTTTAAGTCTGTTGATGCTTAGCAAAGCGGCCTGGAATCGAATTCCCCCTGCTTACCACGGGTTGATCCAAGAGTGTGCATGGGAGGCGATCCAATACGGGAGCAATGAGTTGATCTGGCGCAACAAAGAAACAGCCCGTGAAATGACGGAAAAATACGGTGTTCTAATTACGGGCTTAAACTTGGCGGAAAAGAAAACCAACTACCAAAAACTAACGGGTTACCAGGAAAAAACCTTCAAGTCCTATGGTTTATCCGAGGCCTGGCAGGAATTGAAAACAACCTACCAAGAGTATGAAAAGCAATTAACAGCCGAGTTAGAACGGGTTAATCAGACCCAGAATGAATAAATGATATTACGTTTACCATAAATGCGGATTCCCATACATTACCTGTGGGAAAGAAGAAGCCCTTTCAAAATAGAAAGGGCTATTTTTATGGGGCGTCTAACCCGAACCGGGCGAGGATTTCCGGATCCGGGTCAATGATCAGGGTTTGGTAGTGGTCATAAAGGAGAAAACCGGGTCGAGCCCCGGAGGGTTTTCGCAAGTGTTTTTTTTCCGTATAGTCAACGGCGACTTTTGTCGATCCCCGCGCCTTACTGAAATAAATAGCCAGATTAGCGGCTTCCAGTAGGACGGTGGGGGGGACCGGGTTTCCCTGCGTACGGATGATCACGTGACTGCCAGGGATTTTTTGGGTATGCAACCAGAGGTCGTGGGGGGCGGCCGTTCGCATGGAAAGTTCATCATTTTGCTTATTATTCCGCCCGACCAGAATCTCCCAACCTTCACCGGAGATGAAGCGGGAGGGTTGATTCTTCATTCCTTTTGTGCGTGGCGGTTTGGGGCGGTTCCCCATTTTGAGCAGTCCAGCTTCGACCATTTCCGTTTCGATTTCCAGAAAATCCGCCGGGGAAGAAACATGCTCCAGCGCATTTTCGAGAGAAGCATAGTATTCAAGTTCTCGCTGAGTGCGGTCTAGTTGGGCACGGATTTTCGTTTGTCCTTTTTTTGCCTTATTATATTTCCTGTAATATAGTTGGGAGTTGGCATTGGGAGTTAAGGCCGGGTCTAAAGGAATGGTCACGGGCGCATTTTGCGAATCGTAATAATTGGCGACGACCAGTTGGGATTGGCCCGGTTTGATGGTGCCAGCGTAGACCAAGATTAATTCTCCGTATAAGCGGTAGGTATCTGCTTCTTCCGCCCCGGCTAGTTCCTGACGTTGTTTATCCCGTTTTCTGGTGGCCTTTTGCATGGCCTTTTTCACTATGCTCTTGAGCTGCTGTGTTTTTTGTTGGCGTACGGCCCGCTCGCTTTGTTGGTGTAGCGTAGCCACAATAGCGCTGTTCAGATCGGGAACCAACTGTAACCTTTCCGCTGGAAGATGCTGGGGTTGGTAAGGAAAATAATCCTGGGGAACGCCAGCCGGATCCAAATAAAGATATGCACCGGATTGACCAGGCCTTTCTTTTGCCAAGGCGATCAGCTTTTCATAGATAAGGCGAATCAGATCATCGGTTACTTCGGCTACGGTTAAAACAGAGGACACCCCGGCCCTGGTCAAAATCTCTTCCACCAAAGAGCGGGAGAGGCCAAAAACCTCTTTGGACAGGACCGTAGAGATCTTGCGGGAAGCAGGTGAAAAACGAACCATTCTTTCCAGGGCGGAAAGGGTGAGCGTTCCTGGGTGGAAACTAGCGGGCGTTGGAGGAAAGGTGTATGGCTTGCCCGGCATAATTTCCCGTCCTTGTTCCGGTGCGTCAGGAAACCGTTTTATGGCATCAAGGATCTTCCCTTCCCCGTTCACTAAGAGCAGATTACTTGGACGGCCCATTGCCTCAAAGATCAGGGAGAAGTTGGTCAAGCCATGGTCTGGTTCATAAACTTCGATTTGAAAGATGATGATCCGTTCCCACGGGGGTTGTTCAACCCGTAAGATCCTCCCCCCTTGCAAATATTTGCGGAGAAGCATACAAAAGGCAGGGGGTTGAAGCGGGTTCACCGGCTTTTCGTCAACAAGATGGGTTCGAAAAAACTGAGGATGCACCGAGATGAGCAGCCGGAGTTCCCGCCGGGGGAAGGGATGAAACACTTCAAAAATGATCGTGTCGTGATGCGGTTGATATATTTTGACAATCCGACTGTTGGCTAGATCATCAGTTAACTCTTTTTTTAATCCGGCGATGGATAAAGCGTCAAAAGGCATTTTAATTCCTCCATTCCGTGATTCAGTATAGCATCCTGTTTTGAGCTTCGCAAGGAAATTAGGACATAAAAGTATTTTTCTCCCGCATAGGAATAGAGAGAACAACATCGGATGGGGTGAAAACTTTGGCGAAACACTGGTGGCAAATGACACCGGGAGAATTGGCGACCAATCTCCAGACTGACCTGCAGGACGGATTAGGCGATTTTCAGAGCCAACAACGGTTGAAGCAATATGGTGTAAACCGGTTAGAGACGAAAGAACGGTTTTCGCCTTGGAAATTGTTTTTTTCTGAATTTGCCGATTTTATGGTTTTAGTGCTTTTAGGCGCCGTTGTGATCTCAGTGGCTTTAGGTGAATGGCATGATGCCATTACCATTCTGGCGATTATTTTTCTCAATTCGGTTTTAGGTTTTGTCCAAGAATACCGGGCGGAGCGTTCTTTGGAAGCCTTGCGGGAATTATCGGCGCCCAAAGCTCACGTGGTCAGAGCAGGTAAACAGGAAACGATTCCCGCCTGTCAAGTCGTCCCCGGCGATTTGGTGCTAGTGGAGGCTGGCTACCGGGTACCGGCCGATTTGCGTCTCGTGGAGGGTAACAGCTTGGAAGTGGACGAGTCACCGTTGACCGGCGAATCCATACCCGTCCCCAAAGAACAGAAAGCAATTGCCACTTCCTCCTTGGAACTTGGTGACCGTAAAAACATGCTTTTTGCCGGTACTACGATTACCAGGGGACGGGGGAGGGGAGTAGTAGTAGCAACCGGTATGGATACGGAGTTGGGAAAAATTGCCGGCATGTTAGCCAAAAGCGAAGCCGGGCCCACACCACTCCAGCAACGTTTGGATCATTTGGGCAAAATTTTGGTCTTTATCTGTGTGGGAATTTGTCTTGTGGTTGCCATCAGCGGATTGGCCCGTGGCGAGAATTTCCGATTAATGTTTCTCTCGGCTGTAAGCTTAGCCGTGGCGGCAATCCCGGAAGGTTTGCCGGCTATTGTGACCATCGCTTTAGCGTTAGGGGTCCAAAGGATGATTAAGCGGTCGGTCATCATCCGGCGGTTGCCGGCGGTGGAAACTTTAGGTTGCGCCACGGTAATCTGCTCGGACAAAACCGGAACTTTAACCCAAAACCAAATGATGGTAACGGCTTGTTATTTCAGCGGTGAGCACCTGGAGGTTACCGGGAACGGCTTTAACCCTAGTGGTCAATTTTTTTGGCGCGGAAATAAAATCCCACCACTGGCTGGGGGAAGCGGTTTTCCCGATCATCAAGGTTTAAAAATGCTCTTTTCTGCCGGTTTTTATTGTAATAACGCGGATCTACGGTTGGAAGATCAAACCCAACAATGGCGACTGACCGGCGACCCAACCGAAGGGGCTCTGCTGGCCTTAGGTTTAAAGGCCGGTTTAGAAAGGGGAAGGGTAAAACGGCTCGCCGAAATAGATTTCACCTCCGAACGGAAACGAATGGCAGTATTGGTCGAGGAAGAGGGGAGACGCATCCTTTATCTGAAAGGAGCGGCCGATGTGCTTTTGGAACGTTCAACCAAAATTCGCTGGGCGGGGCAAGAGCTTCCTCTGCAAACCCGGGAGCAACAAAAGGTGACCCGGGCCATGGAAGCGATGGCGCGCCGTTCTTTACGGGTTTTAGCCCTCGCTTACCGGCCGATGACGCCGACCAGCAGGATTGTCCGGGAAGAAGACGAAGAAGATTTGGTCTTTCTGGGCTTAGTCGGGATCAAAGACCCGGTACGGCCGGGAGTTAAAGAAGCGATTAGTCTTTGTCGTCGGGCTGGAATCAGAACAGTGATGATTACCGGTGATTTTCCTGTAACCGCCCGGGCAATTGGGGAGGAATTGGGTTTACTCCGCCCCGATGGTTTAGTGCTGACCGGGAAAGAACTTGATACTTTATCCCAAGCCCAACTGAAGAAGATCATTGACAAAGTGGATATTTATGCCCGCGTTAATCCCTATCATAAACTAACCATCGTTAAAGCCCTAAAAGAACAGGGAGAAGTGGTGGCTATGACCGGCGACGGTGTGAATGATGCGCCGGCGGTTAAAGAAGCCGACATCGGGGTAGCGATGGGAATTATGGGCACCGATGTAACCAAAGAGGCTTCGGCCATGATTATTACTGATGATAATTTCGCTAGTATCGTAGCAGCAATCGAGGAAGGACGGGGGATCTATAGTAATATTAGAAAATTCATCCGTTATTTGTTAGGCTGCAATATAGGGGAGATTTTTACCATGTTTATGGCCATCGTTACCGGTAGTCCCTTTCCCCTTTTGCCCATCCAGATTCTTTGGATTAATTTAGTGACCGACGGTTTACCGGCGATCGCCCTTGGGGTTGAACCGGTGGAACAGGAGTTAATGCACGAGCCTCCCCGTCCGCCGCAAGAAGGAATTTTCAGCCGTGGTTTGGGCTATAAAGTACTGATTCAAGGGGTAAGTATCGGCTTGATTACCTTGGGGGTTTTTATCTTTGCCTTAAAAACCGGGGCGAACTTAGTAACCGCCCGAACCATGGCTTTTTCGACCTTGGTTTTTTCGCAATTAAGTTATGTTTTTGCTTGTCGCTCGGAGACGCAGCCTTTAGTCAAAATGCGATTAACCGCTAACCCTTATCTCCTGGGCGCGGTGGCTGTTTCCGGAATGATGCAATTTATGGTTGTTTCAAACCCCTTCGCTCGCAAACTCTTCCAAACAACAGCCTTATCACTTAGGGCTTGGGGGATTGTTTTCTTTGGAGCAATCTGTTCGGTGTTGGTTGCCGAGAACGTCTCCTGGATTGGGCGTTTTCTGAAAAGAAAACTATCCTAAAGCATAGATTATCGGCTCAATGTGGTAAACTATTCCCAAGTTACAAAGAGGTGGAATTGTTTTGTCCACATTGATCCCGCTCTTGGTCCTCTTAGCACTGGGCCTTTTTCCCGTTCAGTTTCATCTTCATTATCACCGTCAAGGGAAAGCCGATCATTTCTTCCTTGAGCTTCGCATTCACCCCTTTTATCGCTGGCGTTACCAAATTCCTGTTCTGGAGAGGGAAGGGTTTAATACAGTCCACCAAAAAACGGTGGAATCAGTGGAGCGGATGAATGGTGAAGAGATAAAAGTTGGAGAAAGCCGAATCAGGGCCGACACTTTTCTCGCTAGTCTGGCGCAGATTGGCGGGGCAATCAAAAAATACGGCTTGGGAGGAACTTTCTTCTATTATTTTCTGCCCAAAAATTACCGCAAGTGGGTTACGGTTACGGAAAGACTGGAAAGGAAGGGTTGTTTTAAACGCTTTTTTTGGCGGACCACCTTTGGCGGTCTGGAACCAGCACTGCTGGGTCCGACCGTTGGCCTGATTTGGAATGCGAAAGGGGTCATTGTCGGTTTCCTGACAAACGAATATCTTTTTAAGAAACTCCCCCGCATACTTGTTGTTCCCTGTTTTACGGAGCCAACTTGGGAGACCATGCTAGACTGTATATTTGAGATCAAGTTAGGACATATTATCGTTGCCGGGATCAAGGATTACCTAATCCAACTAGTAGGAGGTAAAAAGCATGCAGGGACA
Organism: Bacillota bacterium; assembly: GCA_012837715.1. Classification (GTDB taxonomy): domain Bacteria; phylum Bacillota; class UBA4882; order UBA10575; family UBA10575; genus Capillibacterium. The sequence goes on from DUQR01000035.1 coordinate 13,339, forward strand.
CCCGATTGAGGGGTTAATGAAGACAGCAATGGAGAGCATAAAAGATATGGTGGATGTCAACACCATTCTTGGTGATCCGGTGGAAACTCCAGATGGTAGTGTGATTATCCCCGTCTCCAGAGTCTCATTCGGGTTTGCTGCCGGAGGAAGCGAATTTTCCGGACAACAGAAAGAGGAGCGGAATTATGAAAATGGGAATCAAGGAGGGCTTCCTTTCGGTGGAGGGAGTGGAGCGGGAATCACGCTGAATCCGGTGGCGTTTTTAGTCGTCAATAAAGAACAGACCCGTCTGCTGCCAGTGGAAAGCAATATTCTCGTCGATCGGTTGCTCGATGCTGCTCCACAGATCATTGATAAAGTCCAGACGCTCATGGGGAAACCGAACACGGAAAAGAAGGTTACGGAAGAAGTAGTAATAACCCAATAGATCCTGTTGGCCAGGGAAACCCAGGGGGAACTACGCTCGATTACTCAAAGATTAAATAACGAGGATACTGGTGAATGATCGTCTGTCCGAGCAGTAGTTTGTTGACAACAGTCTGAACCTGTTCCTTACGGAAAGGTTTAACCAAGAAATCAGAGGCCCCTGCTTTTAAGGCACGGGAGACATAAAATTTATGCTGCATTGATGAACAGATCACAATATTGACCTTTGGATCGTAGGTGAATAGTTTTTCCATCGTACTGAATCCATCCATCACTGGCATAATAAGGTCAAGAAGTACCACCTTGGGTTTGAGTTGAACATAAAGCTCTAAGGCTTCCAGACCATTTGCGGCTTGGCCAAGGATGGGGATTCCGGCGTCAGTAAGCATGGACGCCAACACTAAACGCATAATCCGTTGATCATCAACGATCAAAACGCCGTGGCCTTTTGGTTGCCTCGTGTCGCTAATGGGTGAAATCGTACCCATCTTATCCCTCCTCTCACTCATTTGTTTCGTAAGCGGGCGGTCATATGAAGGGGGTGATCATCTGAAAACGAAAGTCGATCCCGATCTCTGTATTGCCTGCGGGTTATGTGTCAGCGCTTGTCCGGACCTTTATTCCTGGGATGACGATGGAAAAGCCAAGGCCATTGATGGTCCGGTTCCGGAAGAGCAGGAATCCTGTGCGGAAGAAGCAGCGGAAAACTGCCCGACGGATGCCATTAGCACGGACTAGGCGGTCCCATCTTTAATCGAAAATAGGGAACGGAGATCAGCGGATTAGGGAAAAACGCTTGATCGCCGTTTTTTAATTTAACGACAAATCTGTATTTAAGTAGGGAAGGGGGTAACAGTTGCGCGCCGCTAAGATCAAGATCAACTCTATATTCATCATCGGCATCTCCGCGCTCCATCATTACCTGATTTGTCAAATTTTTTTCGTTTATGTAATAAATAATAACCTTTTCCACTTCGGTGGTCGGACGGACCGTACATTTTAAGGTGATCAAATCCTCTCCATCAGCGGGGGATGGCGGAAAGTGAAACAAAGTTGGGGATAGAGCGCCGGTTTGCCGGACCGGTACGGAAAAGGGCTGATCAAAACTGCCCAAGGATCCTTCTTTACCGCGGTTGTCCAAGGCGGTTATGTAATAATTGATTAAGTGACCTTGTTCTAAATAGGCGGCCGGAATAGTGGCAAGATACCCGTTGTTACCGACCGGCGTCATAATCAACATGTGATAACCCCGCTCATTTTCGGTCTGATAGTTTAAGATCACTTGTCCGATGGGATTAACTCCCGTGACCGAGGCACGGATCGATAATGGTTCTTCCCGAATCCAACCGTTTAAGGGGATATGTCGAATCAGTGGCGCAACCGGATGAATTGTTAACGCTGAAATAAACCAATCTTGGTCCGGTGGGCAAGAGAAAGAAAAGATTAGTTTTCCGTCGGTCACTTCAATGGTTTCCCGCAAGTCAACCCTTTTACCGGGCGAAACCACCAATTCGTCGGCAAGAATCCGATCATTAACGGTAACGCGCATCGGCCCATGTCGACGGGCTTCCGGAGAATGATCGCTAAAGGTTAACTGGACCTGATAAGCGCCGGGATTTAGATCAACCTGGAAAGAAGCGGGCTGGCGCGACCAGATCAATTTATTCAAGAGCTGGTTTTCGTAGGGGTGAAACTGGTTAATTCCTGCCGCTTTCGCCAGGAATAGATCCCGTTCGGAAAGGCGAACGGCTGGAGCAGGAGTAGCTTGTAAATCCCTGGTATTAAGCCAGCCATAGCCGATCTCCGGATCATAGGCGGCTTGAGCATGGAGAAAAGTAAAACCCTCTTCTATATAATAATCGGGGTATATATTCTTTTCTTCCTCACCGTCGGTAGAGACCGGTTGGCCACCAAAATCAAAACCAACAAGAAAAGCCCCTCGCTTTCGGTATTCGGCCAGGAGGATTTGGAGTCTTTTTTCATCTTCCATCAGTAATAGACGGCTATCAGCCGAACGGGCGGTAAAGGGTAACCTTTCCCAGCACAAACGGGCCTCTTTCAAGAAATGTAAAGCCTTCTCCAGGCAAAAGGGATCTTTCGTCTCCATGAAGAGGGCCAGTTCCATTGCGGCCTGTAACTTTGCACTGTGGAAGAGGGCAAAACCACCGATCATCTCTGCCTGCTCTAGAGTTTGTTTCCACTCGGTGACATATTCGTCACTGGTATACAGGGTGAGATTCTGAAGTTCCTGTGCTTTTTGGCGGATCTCTTGGCCCAAACAGGCAAGTTCCTTTACGACAACCGGAGGGGGAATTTTGGTCGATTCAGTGCGCTCAAGGATGGTCCGGATGTACTCCCGGCAGTCGGCAAAAAGCGCCGGATCTCCACTGGGCGTCCGGAGATAAGAGGCAAGCAAGCCGCCAGTATCAAATTGCGACCCGGGGATTGGCTTTTTATGTATGGTATGGAAGAGCGGTAAGACTTTACCGGTAAGACGGTATAATTCAGCCAGATCATTTCCTTTTTCCCCAAACCGGCGGTGAAAATCGCGGATTAAAACTTCACCGCTGGTCCCAGGGTGGTAAGCGAGACGACCACAAAGGATGTACCGGTACCAATGGCGGGCGAATTCCCATTGCCCAAAGGGTTTACCCCCTACCGGCAATGCCGGGACAAGCTCACTTCCAGTGGAGGTGGGTGCGATTAACTGAAGACAATCGTACCCGTGGTTTTTCAAGACCGGAAGCAACTGATGAAAATAATCCGGATCCCCCCAGATCAAGGAGGCGGGTGTGGTCAGTTGATAAGCGGGAATAATTTTGGGACCATAATCGGTGAACAAATCATTTCCTTCTTCTTCAGTTCTTAAATAAGGCAGACCACAGTTACCGTCCCATCCTTCCCTTGTTAAGAAGGTGTTTACCTCGCTAACCTGAAGCAGATCAATAACGTCAGTGGTTAACTGGTTGGTGTAAAACTTCAGGGTAAGCTTGTTTCCGGTATCTAAAACCGCTTGAACAATGCTATTAAAGGCAAAATCCGGTTCTAAAGGGGCGCGTTGGAATTTAAATTCCAGTCCCTTAATTTCCGGACAAGCAAAAATTAATTGTTTCAAAGAACGGTAGAGATAAGCCCCAATATTCTCCGGATTTACCCCGGGTACCCGGAAAGGGAGGGGGGGATAGCCAGGATAATAATTCCATAAACCGAGGTGGAAATCTAATCCGGAATCGCTGGCCAGTTCGGATAATTCTTTCAAAACCTGTAAATTTCCGGCCCGAACTGCTTCGGGGAGAGGGAAAAGGTTTACTTCTGGATGTTCCGGCACGGAAAGCAGATAAGGGAAGACCGGTGTGCCGGAAGAAGAATTGAAGACTAACGTGAAACAGTTGAAACGGTTCCGAATCAGCATGGCAAAAAAGGACTGCCAGTAGTCACGCTCAAGCGTCCATCCGTTTTTCAGGCGTTCCGAGGGGATAAAATCGAGAACTCCCCGGAGTTTAATCGCGGGCTCTTCTTGCGTGGGTTTGTATAAAGCAGGAACGGACTGGGCAGTGATGCGTTCCGTCAATTCGTAAAGAACATAGAGGAGCCCTCTGCTATCATAAGCACAGGCCCAAAGGGGGGTTTGATCCCCTATGGTTAATTCCTGAATCAGGATAGCTTCCGGAGCCGGGGTGAGGGGAACTTGTCCTTGATCAACAAGGTCTCTTAAAATCGGACTTTTTGTGTAGGTGCCAATGAGTAAATCTGCCTTGGGGATTTGGTCTGTATATAAGCATAAGTGGACTTTAATATTTTGTTGGCTAAAAGCATGAACCAAACAATCTAAAGCCTTTTGCGCGCTCAATTCCAAACCATTCGGATTAAGGATCCCGATTTTAATGGCCACTCGTTGCACCTCTCAAAATAAAAGTTAAATTAAGACTAAATTCGATTTTAACCGGTATTTTCCTCTTTAATTAGCAATTATTTGTTGTATTTAATCTTCCTGAAGGTGGCTTGTTCTAGAATGATCGAAAATTCCATATAACTGTGATAGAGGGCTTTTTGCGTTGTCTTTGGATTCAACCATTCCCAATATGATATTGTTATTGAAATCCTTTTTCTTGGTTGCAACACAAAAAGCTTGATATAAGGATAAAATGAGGAGAGAACCAATGGAACGGAGTGAAGAAAGGGAGAACCAGTTTGAGCTGGATCTTCAAGCGCGAGAAGAACCGGTGACCGAAGATGAAGAAAAAAAAGGGCTGCCCAATAATAACTTTCCCGTTTTACAATGGGAAAGGGTACTGCTAAGACAGGTTGCTGTTTGTACGCTGATTATCCTTTTGCTTTGGCTGATTGGGAAAGTGCCCCGCTTCGGTCCAGGGCTGGTTGACCGTTTTCGTTATGTTTTGCGATATGGGGAAAGCAACCGGACGGAGGAGAAACTAACGGCTTTTGCCCGTGATCAGTGGCAGAAGATCAAAGACGAGGTCTCTTCCTGGTTTATTACGGCCGAATTACAACCGGTATTCGCCCCCTCTAGTCGTAGCATTGAATTGACAGCCCCCATCTACTATTATGAAGAACGGGAGCTCTCTCCCCAACGGATCCGCTTTCTTCTTTCCTCCGGTTCCTCGGTTTATGCCTCCGGGTCAGGTATCATTACGGAGATTACCGGGGAAAAAGGGGGGTGGAAACTTTGTTTGGATCATGGTGAAGGGTGGTATAGCATCTATTATCCCTGTCCCCGGGTTTACGTCAAGGTTGGACAATGGGTTAAGCATGGAGAGGAAATGGCCAGCACCGGTCGGGAATTTTATTGGGAAATTACCAATAGTGGTATCCCGGTAGACCCTCGACCTTTTATTGAAGAAGCGGGTTCATGGCATTGATGTTCAACCTTAAAATTCACCCCGCAGTCTATCTTCTTTTTTTTCTGTCCGGTTTAACCGGGAAGTTCACTCCTGTACTCCTCTCCTTTTGCGCTGTCTTACTTCATGAAGCCGCCCATCTGGTCACCGCCCTTGGCTTTGGTTATCACACTTTATGTATTGAACTTTTTCCCTTTGGTGGGGTCGCCCGGATGGAAGCCTCCTTGTTTAACGATCCGGTGGCCGAAGCCGTAACTGCCTTCGCCGGACCACTTGAAAGTCTCACTGTAGCTCTTCTCCTCTGGAGCTTCGTTCCCTTTCTGAAATTAACGGTGTTGGAGGATTTCGCCCGGATTAACTTAGGAATCGGTCTTTTTAATCTTCTTCCCCTTTTCCCCCTGGACGGGGGAAGAATTTTGCGCTCGCTTTTAATCCGGAAACAAGGTTATAAGCGGGCAACGCGCTTGACCCTCCGCTGGACAAGAAGGGTAATTTTTATTACGGGCCTTCCCTTGACCGCTTTAGTCTTAAAAAAGGTGGTCCCGGTTCATCTTCCTTTGCTCCTTTTTTTTCTTTTGCTCGCAACAGGTGAACAAAATCATACCTATGCTTATTTGGCCCAACACACGAAAAAAAAGGCCCGCCTCGATGAAAAAGGTCTTCTGCTCGGGAAAGTTTGGGTTGTCGAAGAAAAAAGGACAATTGGTGAGGTTCTTCCTTTTTTAACCGGTAAAAACTATCATCTCTTCTTTTTAGTTGACAAACATGGTAAAATTTTAGGTGAAGTGACCGAAGACGAAGTGGTTAACATGATAAACCGGGATAATCTGTTTAACCTAAGGATCGGAGAGCTTCGGAAAAGAAGCGGCCGCAGATTGACTCAAGCAGGAGGGAAAGAAGATCGCTAGTTACGAAAAGATCTTGGAAAGGGTAGAAAAGCCAGCTCGTTATATTGGGGGCGAATTAAACGCCGTAACTAAACCATGGACTGAGGTCCGGCTCCGGGTTGCCCTGGCCTTTCCCGATATTTATGAGATTGGCTTCTCCCATCTGGGCTTACGCCTATTATACCAGAGGATCAACGACCATCCGGCCTATTTAGCCGAGCGGGTCTACGCTCCGGCCAAAGATATGGAGGAGGAATTACGAAAAACGGGATTACCCCTTTTTTCTTTGGAAACCCGTCATCCGCTAAACCAATTTGACGTGGTCGGTTTCACCTTACAATATGAATTGAGTTATACGAATATCTTGAATATGATGAATCTGGCGGGAATACCATTAAAAAGAGAAGAGCGGGGAGAAGCCGACCCGCTAATCATCGGGGGCGGCCCCGGTAGCTTTAATCCCGAACCCTTAACCGCTTTTTTTGATCTTTTCCTCTTGGGAGAGGGAGAAGACGCCATCCTGGAGATCCTGGCGTCGATGGCGAAGGCGAAAGAGAACGCTTTATCCAAGCAAGAGATGAAAAAGGAACTCCTCAAGATCGAAGGGGTGTATGTACCGGAATTTTATACCGTCGAATATGAGCAAGAAGGGAAAATTGCCGCGCTTTACCCGGTGCCTCCGGCTCCGCCGGTTGTCGCGAAAAGAATTCTCCCCGATTTGACCACCGCTTATCTTCCCGAAAAAGACCTGGTGCCCTGGGTAGAGCCCGTCCATGACCGGGCGATGGTTGAATTGTTCCGTGGCTGTACGCGGGGCTGCCGTTTCTGCCAGGCGGGCATGATCTACCGGCCGGTCCGTGAACGCGCGCCAGCGGTGCTCAAAGATTATTTAGAAAAGATAATCGCGCAAACCGGTTATGAAGAGGCCTCGCTTACTTCGTTAAGTAGCGCCGATTATTCTCAAATCAATGAACTGCTAAGCGCCCTGACGGATTGCTTTTCTCCGCAGGGGGTCAGATTGTCGCTCCCGTCGTTACGGATTGACTCCTTCTCCCCGGAACTAGCCGCCCGTTTTCAGGGTGGACGGAAAGTGGGTCTGACCTTCGCCCCGGAAGCCGGAACCGAACGGTTACGGCGGGTGATCAATAAAAACCTCACTGATGCGGAGATTTTAACCACGGCCCGTGAAGCCTTTGCCGCCGGATGGCAACGGCTAAAGCTCTATTTTATGATTGGCTTGCCGACCGAAACCGATCCTGATCTAGAAGGAATCGTTACTTTAGCCCGCCAGGTTCTGACCATCGGCCGCGACCTCAACGGTAAGAAGGCCGGACGGGTCCAGGTTACCGTGAGCGTTTCCACCTTTGTACCCAAACCCCATACCCCTTTTCAGTGGCGTCCCCAAATTTCGCTAGCCGAAACCGAACGCCGCCAGAATTTCCTCAGGGAACGGCTTGTTGGTCGTGGGCTTAATTTTTCCTGGCATGACCCGAGGTTAAGCCAGATGGAAGGGGTTTTATCCCGGGGTGACCGTCGTCTGGGAAATGCCCTTGCCAAAGCCTGGGAACTTGGTTGCTCCTTTGATTCTTGGCCGGACCAATTTCGCTGGGACCTTTGGCAGGAGGCGATGGCCGTTACCGGGTTAAAGATGGAGGAATATACACGGGCTCGCGCCTATGATGAGATCTTGCCCTGGGATCATTTAAGCGCCGGACTCAAGAAAGCCTATTTACAAAGTGAAGACCAAAGGGCGGAGCAGGGGCAGACCACCCCCGATTGTCGCCCCCGACAAAACTGTTCCACCTGTGGGGTTTGTGCGTCCCTCAACATCCACCCCCAACTACTGAGGAGGTGAAAAAGATTAAATATCGAATAAGATACAGTAAGACCGGTGTCGCCCGTTTTACCTCTCATTTGGATGTCTTGCGGGCATTGAGCCGAACGCTTCGTCGGGCTGGCCTTCCGGTGGCCCTGTCTTCCGGGTTTAACCCCAAACCACAGATGGCTTTCGGTCCTCCTCTTCCTTTGGGTGTGGAAAGTGAAGCCGAATATTTTGATTTGGTGCTAACCACTTCTTTACCAGAAGAAGAGGTAGCGCAAGCCCTAAAGCAAAACCTCCCTCCAGGCCTTACCGTTTTGAACGTCCACAAGATAGCGCCCAAGACGCCTTCCTTAATGAGCCAAATTACCAGTATTTACTACCGGTTTCTTTTAAAGCGGAAAAGACCTCTTACCGATGGGCAGGTGGAAGAATGGTTTATGGCTTTATGGTCCCGTCCGCAATTAATCGTGACCAAAAAGACCAAAGCGGGCGAGAAAGAAGTAGATATTAGAAGCCTCTGGCAAGGTTATGAACTGACAGTACAAACCGATGGTTTGATTATTTTCCGGGTTAAAGTGGCCTTCGGACCGGAGGGGACAATTCGTCCCGACGATTTTGGTTCCTTATTGGCCACTACTTTCCAGATTGAACAGGCACGACGAACAGCGGTAGTCCTTGAGGCCAAAGGAAGCCGACAAAAGGTGCTTTAGGATGTGTTAGGATGGAGAAAGAATTTTTAATTAATGTCAGCCCCAGTGAAACCAGAATGGCCGTTTTGGAAGATGGTAGATTGGTCGAACTTTCAATCGAAAGTTTTACAGCACAACGGCAAATCGGTAATATTTACCGGGGTAAAGTTGAAAACGTTTTACCGGGTATGCAAGCCGCTTTTATCGATATTGGAATGGAAAAGAATGCCTTTCTTTTTATTGATGATCTCCAACAGGAACGGGGAGAGAACGGTTTCACCTCGATCAGTGATTTATTACGGGAAGGACAAGAAATTATTGTCCAGTTGGTCAAGGAACCAATGGGCAATAAAGGAGCAAGAGTCGTTACCAACTTGACTATACCTGGACGTTATCTGGTCTTGATGCCGACCGTGGACTACATCGGGATTTCCCGCCGGATTGAAGATGAAAAGGAACGGGAACGCCTGAAGAAGATTGCCACCCATTTGAAACCGGAAGGGATGGGGTTGATTATCCGGACGGCGGCTGAGGGTTTGCAGGAGGAAGATTTAGAAGCCGACCGCGATTTTCTCTTTAATTTATGGCAAAAAATACTAAAAAAAGCAAGAAAGGGTCCGACCCCGTCCCTTCTCTTTCATGATCATGATTTGCTCTACCGGATCCTCCGGGATCTTTTTACGAAAGAAGTAGATCGACTCATTATCGACGATCGTTCGACTTATGAAAAAGCTTTAGATTTATTGAGCGGGTTAAGTCCCCATTTAAAGAATAAAGTAAAATTATTCACCGGAAATTCCTTGTTTTCGGTTTATGGCGTGGAACACCAAATCGAACAGGCTTTACAACGGAAAATTTGGCTTGACACCGGTGCTTACCTTGTTTTTGACCAGACCGAAGCGCTCACCGTGGTTGATGTCAATACCGGGAAATTCACCGGATCAACCTGTTTGGAAGATACGGTTTTTTATACGAATTTAACTGCCGCCAAGGAAATCGCCCGTCAAGTCCGGTTGCGAAATATCGGCGGCATCATTATCATTGACTTCATAGATATGTCCGATGAAAGTAGTAGGAAGCAGGTGTTGGAGTGTCTCGCGGCCGAACTACAGAAGGATAAAGTCAAAACCAACATCCTTGGTTTTACGTCCTTGGGTTTATTGGAGATGACCAGAAAAAAAACCCGTCCTAGTCTCCGCGAACAATTACAACAGGCCTGTTCTTGCTGTGAAGGAACGGGGTATAAATATTCGCTTGAAACCCAAACCGCCCGTACGGAACGGCGGATCATGGAATTAGGTTGCGAATACCCCAAGGCCGAAGCCTTATTGATTGGGGTTAATACCGCCATTGCCGCCCTGTTGATTGGCCCCGGCGGCGCCCGGTTGGCTTTACTCGAGAAAATGACCAAGAAATCCCTTTTTATCAGGGGCAAAGAGGAGATTCCCTTAGCTGAAGCCCGGATCATTGCCACCGGAGACAAGGAATATATTCAAACTACAGCTTTACCGGTTAAAGAAGGGGAGGAGTTGGAAGTGGAAATCCTCGAACCCCACTTAAACAACCCGTTGGACGGGATAGCCCGTTTGGAAGGGTATATTATTGATATTGAAAACGGCGGCTGTCATGTCGGACAGCGTGTTACAGTAAAGATTGAAAAGTTGTTTAAGACCTATGCCAAAGCCACGATCGCTCATTGACATGAAGCTACGCGAATGGTATTATATTTGTTGTGGGTTTTCGAACCCGTTGTTACCGCACAGTTTTGGCTTTGAAAAACCAACCAAATGGTGCCACAACTGGCGAGTCTAAACGGAGGTGTTTTTATGTATGCAATTGTCGAAACCGGCGGAAAACAATATCGGGTTATGGCCGGGGATCAGTTCAATGTCGAGAAATTACCAGGTGAGGTTGGTTCCGAAGTAGTGTTAGACCGGGTTTTACTCATCGGTGGAGATGAGACTAAAGTTGGAACCCCCTATCTCGAAGGGGCCAAAGTAAAAACGGTGATTGTACAACAAGACAAAGCCCGGAAAATTTTGGTCTTTCGTTACAAAGCAAAGAAAAATATTAGAAAAAGGTATGGACACCGGCAACCTTTTACCCGACTACAAGTTGTTGCCATCGAAGCCTAATGACTCTGGTCCAAGTTCTGCGTTCGGGTGGGCGCCTGGTCGGTTTTAAGGCCAAAGGACACACTGGTTATGCTCAGGCGGGACAAGATATTGTTTGCGCCGGTGTATCAACCCTGATTCAAACCGCTGTTCTCGGCTTACAAGAACTGGCTGGCTTGGATTTGGAAATTAAGCAAGAACAGAAGAGTGGTTTCTTCAGTTGTTTCATCGTCACCACCGACGACGAAACTAAATTAGCCAAAGCCGATTTAATCTTGAACCTTATGTATCTTGGTTTACAACAGATCGCTTTGGATTATCAAAAATATGTACAAATTGTCCTTAAGGAGGTGCAAAAAGATGAATTTTGATCTGCAATTTTTTGCGCATAAAAAGGGAATGGGTAGTACCAGAAATGGCCGTGATAGTCAAGCCCAACGGTTAGGAGTAAAGAGGTTTGCCGGGCAACAAGTCCAGGCCGGCAATATCCTTGTCCGTCAACGGGGAACCAAATTTCATCCTGGCAATAATGTGGGGATCGGTAAAGATGATACCCTTTTTGCGTTAATCGACGGCTTTGTTGCTTTTGAACGTAAAGGGAAAAACGATAAAAAAGTCAGTGTTTACGCTGAGCCGGTCATCACGGCTTAAGGTAAAAAAACCGCCGAACGGCGGTTTTTTTCAAATCCGTCCTTCGGATGAACAAGTGCCTTTGCCCGCGTTTAACCGGGGCCGAAGGTTTGGGCGAGACTTCACCTTTATCCGGTTGAGAGGATAATCTTAATTTCCGGTAGAATAATATGTAAAAACGTAAAACCTGGCTAAGGACAAAAGGGGTTTATGTATGTTTATTGACGAAGTAACCATCAAGGCGCTGGCCGGAAAAGGCGGCGACGGTGTAGTAAGTTTCCGCCGGGAAAAATACGTCCCGATGGGCGGTCCGGACGGTGGGGATGGGGGAGACGGCGGCAGTGTCTACCTCGAGGCGGACGAAGGATATACGACCTTAAGCCACCTCCGTTACAAAAAAACCTATAAAGCCGGAGCAGGCCAAAACGGTGGGGGTAGTAATCGTTTTGGCAAAAAAGGCGAAGATTTGGTGATCAAAGTCCCGGTCGGCACCATTATTCGCAAAAACGACCGGCTCATCGCCGATCTTACAGCCCATAAGGAACGCTGTTTGGTAGCGAAAGGTGGTCGTGGCGGACGGGGTAACGCTCGGTTTACCAGCGCGTCCCACCAAACCCCCCGCTACGCGGAGCGGGGAGAAATGGGGGAGGAAGCCCTCCTTAATTTAGAATTAAAGGTCTTAGCTGACGTTGGTTTAATTGGTTATCCAAACGCGGGCAAATCCACCTTCCTGGCCACGATCTCCGCTGCCCGTCCGAAAGTGGCTGCTTACCCTTTTACAACGCTCAGTCCGGTCTTGGGTGTGGTGGAACTGGACACAGAGAGCTTTGTTGTGGCTGATCTTCCCGGTTTAATTAAAGGGGCCCACCAAGGGGTTGGCCTGGGGATCAAGTTTCTGAAACATGTGGAACGGACCCGTCTTCTGGTGCACTTGGTGGATTTATCCGCGGCAGAACCCTGGAAGGCCTTCACCGAAATCAACCGGGAACTGGCCGGCTATAATGAGGATTTACTACTTAAACCCCAGTTGGTACTGGGGACAAAGATCGATCTGCCGGCTGCTGCCGCCCAAAAAGAGGAATTTAAGACGAAAATCGCGAAACTGGGCTATGAAATTGATTTTATTTCGGCAGCCACCGGAGAGAATATCCGCCCTGTTTTATATCGAATTCTGACTATACTGCAAACCCTGCCGAAAGTCAAAAAAATTGAAGTGGAAACCGAAACGGAAGAACCGGTGGTACGAAAGGGAGTCCCGGAATTTTCGATTATCAAAGAAGCGGATGGTAGCTACCGGATTACCGGTGAAGCGCTCAGCAAAAAAGTACACCGCTATAATTTAGAGCAAACAGAAGCATTATTACGTTTCGATCAACTTTTGAAGCGCTGGGGAGTTCTGAACGCCTTGGAAGAAGCAGGAGTAAAGGAGGGTGATCTAGTTCGGATTGAGGATTTTGAATTTATTTTTGAACCCGAGGACTACTAATTAATCTTTTTTTAGGAGGTTTATGGAGCATGTCCTGCTTGGAGTGCGGGAACTGTAAAAAAGACACCGACCTTTATTTTTGTCCCGCCCAAAATGAATTCATCATCCGGGAAAAGACCATTGTCAGAGAACGAGAAACCCGATGGAAAAAAGGGGACCCCCGTTATGAATCACAGCGCCGCAGGCAAAGAAAAGACCGGGAAGATTTAAAAATAAGTTAATTTTTTGGATCAGACACTGTAACCCCAGTGTCTTTTTTATATTATGGAAATTGACGAAGGGCGGCCATTTATTGGATTTTGAAACATAAAGCGAAGGACAACGTTAAAAGCCAATTCTAAGTGGAGCAAAACCAGTATCTTGTAGTATAATTGAGAAAATAAGTTAATTCATCCGGGAAGTGGGGGTTTTTTGTTGGATCATCGAAACCGGCTTAAAGAAGTCCAAAAAATTGTGGTGAAGATTGGGACTAGTAGTTTAACTTATCCTTCAGGACGGCTCAATCTAAATAACATGGAACTGATCGTCCGGCAAATCGCCAATTTACATAATTCCGGAAAAGAAGTGGTGTTAGTCTCCTCCGGTGCGGTGAGCGCCGGCATTGGTGAACTTGGCCTCACCAGTAAACCACGGACCATTCCGGAACGGCAAGCGGTGGCAGCCGTCGGACAGAGTTTTTTGATGCAGGTCTACAACCGTTTATTTCTACAATACGGGATCATTACCGCTCAGATTCTGCTTACGCGGGATGATATGAGCGAGCGACGACGCTATTTAAACGCCCGCAACACCCTATTAATGCTTACTAAAGAATACCATGCCTTACCCATTATCAATGAAAACGATACGGTGGCGACGGAAGAATTACAACTCCGGTTTGGGGATAATGATACTTTAGCGGCTTTGGTCGCCGGACTGATCGGCGCCGACCTTTTAATCCTTCTTTCCGACATCAGTGGTTTATACACTGGAGATCCCCGGAAGGATAAAACGGCAACCCTGATCCGGGAAGTCAGGGATCTCTCCCCGGCTATTTGGGCTGCCGCAGGGGAAGCCGGTACAGTGCGGGGCACCGGTGGGATGATCACCAAACTGGAAGCGGCGCGGATCGCCACCCGTTCCGGGATTATGATGGTTTTAGCCTCCAGCGCAGATGGAGATATCTTAAACCGGATTCTCTCCGGCGAGGAAGTGGGGACCATCTTTCTCCCCAACCACGATACTTTAGTCCAGCGGGAAAGGTGGATTGCCTTTGCCGGTCAACCGCAAGGCGCAGTAATCATCGATCCGGGCGCGGTCACCGCTTTGCTGGTGGGGAAGAAAAGTCTACTCCCTTCCGGTGTGATTGGCGTCAAGGGTAAATTTGGGGTTGGTGATCTAATCCGGGTCCTCGATCCGACGGAGAAAGAGATTGCCCGCGGTTTATCTAATTTTACTGCGGAGGAGATTGATAAGATCAAAGGGGCAAACACCGTAAATCTGCCCACATTACTTGGCTATAAAACCTTTGATGAAGTCATCCACCGTGATAACCTAGTATGTTTGGAATAGGAGGTAATTGGGTTGAACATTGAAGAATATGTCTTTTCTCTGGGACAAAAGGCAAAAGCGGCCGCTTCTACCATGGCCAAACTGGATACTACGGCAAAAAACCAAGCTTTGCTGGCGATCGCCGACGAGTTAATTGCCAATCAAGAGGAAATTCTGGTGGTGAACGAAAAAGAGGTAGAGACGGCGCAAAGAGCGGGCTTAAAAAGTAGCTTTATCGAGCGGTTAACCTTAAATCCAGAACGGATTGGTGGAATTGTCGAGGGACTGCGCGAGATTGTTCGGTTGGAGGACCCGGTGGGGAACGTGGAAAAAATGTGGCGTCGTCCCAATGGCCTGGAGATCGGTCAAGTCCGGACGCCCCTTGGTGTGGTGGCCATGATCTATGAAGCCCGACCCAATGTCACGGTGGATGCGGCTGCTTTATGCCTAAAAACAGGCAATGCTGTATTGCTCCGCGGAGGTTCGGAAGCCCTCAAGACCAATGAGGTTCTCGTCGAAGTGATGCGGAAAGCATTAAACCGTACCACTGTTCCCCAAGATGCGGTCCAATTAGTAGCTTCCACCGAACGGGAGGCCGCTGTTACCCTCATGAAAATGCGGGAATACGTGGATATCCTCATTCCCCGGGGTGGCGCCGGTTTAATCAAAACCGTGGTCAATAATGCGCAAGTGCCGGTCATCGAAACCGGCGTCGGTAATTGCCATCTGTACGTTGATGTTAACGCCCAGTTGGAGACGGCGATTAAGCTTGTCATTAACGCAAAAACGCAACGGCCTGCGGTCTGCAACGCCCTGGAAACCCTTTTGGTTCACCAGGAGATCGCCCCCAGTTTTCTTCCCCGTTGTGGAGAAGAACTCCGTCACGCCGGGGTGGAAATCCGGGGCTGTCCCCTAACCCGATCTTACTTGCCCTGGGCGGAGAAAGCGACCGCCACCGATTGGGCCACCGAGTACTTGGATCTAGTTTTAGCCGTGAAAGTAGTTCCGGATTTTGCGGCTGCTGTCGCCCACATCAACCAGTACGGTACCGGTCATTCGGAGAGTATTCTGACCACTGATTATGCGACCGCCCGTCGCTTTCTACAAGAAGTGGACGCCGCTGCTGTCTATGTCAATGCTTCCACCCGCTTTACCGATGGTTATGAATTCGGTTTGGGCGCCGAGTTAGGAATTTCCACCCAAAAGTTACACGCGCGGGGACCCATGGGCCTTCAAGCACTAACCACAATTAAATATATAATCTACGGGGACGGACAAATTCGAAAATGAAGGGAATCGGCATATACGGGGGAAGCTTCGATCCAATCCACCTCGGCCATCTGCTGCTGGCTGAAGCAGCCCGGGAAGAGCTTGATTTGGAGCAAGTAATTTTTGTCCCCGCTTTACAATCACCCTTAAAAGGCCATACCCCCGCGGTGACGAACGAAGACCGGATCGCCCTAGTTAAACTGGCAATTATCGATAATCCCTTTTTTACCCTTTCTGAAGTGGAACTCACGCGGGAACCGCCTTCATATACTGTTGACACTTTACTTTATTTTCGCCGGGTTTATCCCAATCGGAGATTATTTTTCTTAATGGGTCAGGATGCCTTGGACACGCTGCCCGCCTGGCATCAATTCCGGACCCTTTTGACCTTAGCCTGTTTAGCGGTGGGCACCCGTCCCGGCTTTCCACCCAGTGTGCCATCGTCCCTCGAAAAGTACCGCTACCCGACAGAGGAAAGCCAAGGTATCGTCTTTTTTCACAACCCACAGGTCGAGGTCTCCTCTAGTCGAATCCGGGAACGCCTCCGGCGCGGAAAATCGGTCCGGTATTGGTTGGAACCAAAGGTCCTCGACTATATTCTGGCGAAAAAACTCTATACCTAAGTAATAAGCCAAACCTGAACTAGATTTCTTCCTAGCTTCAATAATATTTTTTCCCGCGGGCAAAATAAGATGGAGCCTGCAAAGATTATGATTCATAGGCCGGAAACGAGGTGAAGTTGGTGAGCAAAACTCTATATGTCGGCAATTTGCCCTGGGCTACTACAGAAAAGGATTTGGCTGAACTCTTTTCCGATTCCACCCAAGTATTGGCCAGTAGGGTAATTATAGACCGGGCAACCGGGCGCTCGAAAGGGTTTGGGTTTGTGGAAGTTCCTGATGACCAAGCCGATCAAGTAATTGCCGCAATGAACGGAAAAGAATATGGTGGACGAGAGATTATCGTAAACGAAGCGAGACCACTGAATTCAACGAGTTAAAAGGGGTGCGTGGCGCCCCTTTTTTAATTCTTTAATAAAATGTAAAGCGCCGGTTTTAACCAGCCTTTTCCTCTCCGAGAAGCAGGGAAAAAGGAAGCTTTGTGGAAGAAGATTCAATATACTATAATATTAGCGATCAATTGATGAAGCTTTTTGCGTTACAAACCATTGAAAAGAATTCCAAGACAAAATATCGTATTTAACTTGAGCTTTGCGAAGAATATCATGTATTTGAGATTGTTAAAGCAAAGGACAACGCAAAAAGCATGGGGGTAGAAATGAACCTGGAAGCACTCCGCCACAAACTAGCTTCGAACCTTTCCCCGCCCCGGTATGAGCATTCCTTAAGAGTAATGGCTTTAGCCTGTAAATTAGCTCGGCACTACCAAACTCCGGAAGAACCGGTCGCTATTGCCGCTCTCTTGCACGATGTAGCCCGGGAGAAAAATGGGGCGGAACTCCTTTCTTTAGCCGAAAACTACGGCTTGACCATCGAATCCACGGATCAAAAGGCCCCTGTTTTACTCCACGGAAAGGTAGGGGCAGAAATTTTAAGACGCGAATGGGCAATTACCACCCCGTCGATCCTAGAAGCGGTGGCTGTGCATGTGACCGGTGCGCCCAGGATGGGAATGATCAGTGAATTAACTTTGTTGGCTGATTTTGCCGAACCGGGGAGAACCTTTTACAGTGCGCATATTGCACGGGAATTGGCTTTTGTCCACCGGCCAACCGCTTTAAAGTATATTTTTACGCAAAAAATCCGGTATATCCTGGACGCCGGTTATCTCCTTCATCCCCTGACGATTGAAGCCCGCAATCAACTATTAATGGGGGAGACCGGAAGCGAATAGCGATGCATAGTTATATTATTAGCTCGGAGGTTTCGTGAATGGAGTATGAAAAGATTTTGTCCGCCGCCTATGAGGCAGTAACGGAAGCTAAGGGGGAAGATCCGGTTGTTTTGGATCTACGGAGACTAACAGTAATTACCGATTATTTCCTCGTGGCCACCGGACGGAATCCTAACCATCTTAACGCCCTTACCGAGGCTGTTCTGGAAAAGATGGCCGCTTTAGAATTAACCCCACTCCGCCGCGAAGGAGATCAAAACACCCGTTGGATTCTACTTGATTATGGTTTTTTCGTAATCCATCTCCTCGGCGCCGACGAAAGGAAATTCTATCGCCTGGAGGAACTCTGGCATGGGGCAATAAGATTAACTCCTACCATTGCTTGACAATTATTGCACTCTAGTTTATACTCATAAAAGGATTTTTGATCAATGGCATAAATTTGCTTTATCCAATTACTGATGACGGGGAATAGTAGATTTAGATCCGGGTATAGAGAACCGGTGGACGGTGCAAACCGGTCCCGGGATCGAATTGAACTCACCCCTGAAGATCGGGAATGAAAGTTCCTGACCCACCAGGGTTAAACGGGAAGAGGGTTTTCCATCAGGAGAACCGAAACAGGGTGGTACCGCGACAGTTCATCGCCCCTGGTCAACGTATTGACCAGGGGTTTAAATTTTAGTATGGAGGGATTGGCAAATGACAACCAAATATGACCGCTATCAACCCCATAAAATTGAACCCTGCTGGCGGCAACGATGGGAAGAGACCGGCCTTTACCGCTCGGTGATTAAACCGGACAAACCTAAATACTATGCCTTGACCATGCTGCCTTATCCCAGCGGTGATCTGCATATCGGCCACTGGTACGCGATGGTGCCTTCCGATGCGCAAGCCCGCTTTATGCGGATGAAAGGGTACAATGTACTTTTCCCCATTGGTTTTGACGCTTTTGGGCTTCCCGCGGAGAATGCCGCAATTAAGCGGAATATCCACCCGCAAAACTGGACAATGAATAATGTCCAGCGTATGCGGGAGCAGTTAAAATCAATGGGTGCCATTTTCGACTGGCAACGAGAGATCGTCACTTGCTTACCCGGTTATTACAAGTGGAGCCAATGGCTTTTCCTCAAATTTTACGAACGGGGCTTGGCTTATAAGAAATTATCCCCGGTGGACTTTTGTCCCACCTGCAATACAACCTTAGCCCGGGAACAAGTCTGGGGTGAGGATCGCCATTGTGAGCGATGCGAGACCCCGGTCGTCAAAAAAGAGCTGAACCAATGGTTTTTCAAGATTACCGATTACGCCGAAGAGTTATTGGATTTTTCCCAAATTGACTGGCCGGAACGGGTGGTTTCCATGCAACGGAATTGGATCGGCAAGAGCGAGGGCGCAGAGGTCAATTTTCCTTTAGCTAATGGGGAAGAAGTGACCGTCTTTACAACCCGGCCCGATACCTTATGGGGAGTAACCTTTATGGTGCTGGCCCCGGAACATCCTTTAGTGGATAAGATCACCACCGAAGACTGTAAAGAGCAAGTCAAAGCCTACCAATTTCAGGCCAGTCGGCAAAGTGAAATTGAACGGCTTGCCGTTGATAAAGAGAAAACCGGTGTTTTTACCGGTAGTTATGCCACTAATCCGGTTAATGGAGAGAAAATTCCGGTTTGGATCGCCGATTATGTGATGATGGGGTACGGGACCGGTGCAATTATGGCCGTTCCAGCCCATGACGAACGGGACTTTAGCTTTGCCCGGAAGTATAATCTTCCAATCAAAGTGGTCATTGCTCCCCCGGAAGGTCTGGCCGAACCCTTATCCGAAGCCTATACCGCAGTGGAGGAGGGGAGGATGGTTAATTCCGGTCCTTTTAGCGGTTTACCTTCCGCGGAAGGGAAAGCAAAAGTAACCTCCTACCTTACCGAGCAGGGCATTGGCCGCAAGGCTGTTAACTACCGTTTACGGGATTGGTTGATTAGCCGACAACGTTATTGGGGCACGCCCATCCCCATCATCTATTGTGAAAAATGCGGAACCGTTCCTGTTCCCGAAGAGGATCTACCGGTGCTGCTCCCGGATGATGCGGAATTCAAGCCGACGGGTGAATCTCCCCTTAAACACCATGCAGCTTTTCTGCATACTGTCTGTCCCCGTTGTGGCGGCCCGGCGCAAAGAGAAACGGATACCATGGATACCTTTATCTGTTCCTCTTGGTATCAATACGCCTATTTAAGCCCGTATTATCAAGGACCGACACCCTTTGATCCGCAAGAAGCCGCCTACTGGTTGCCGGTGGACCTTTACACCGGTGGCGTCGAACACGCTTGTATGCACTTAATTTATACCCGGTTCTTCACCAAAGCCCTGCGCGACCTTGGGCTGGTCAACTTCGACGAACCAATGCTTACCTTAAGAAACCAAGGGATTATCCTCGGTGAAGATAGTGAAAAAATGAGTAAATCCAGGGGTAATGTAATTGCCCCCGACGAGCTGGTCAACGCCTATGGTTCGGACACGGTCCGGGTCTATCTCATGTTCGGCTGGCGTTGGGAATTGGGCGGCCCCTGGGACAGTAGGGGGATCGAAGGAAGTTACCGTTTCTTAAACCGGGTGTGGGAGATCCTATTATTCCCGGTCGAGAAGGCAGGCACGCCAACAAAGGAATTAACGGAAACCCTTCAAAGAAAGCTTCACCAGACAATTAAACGAGCGACCCAGGATCTTAACGCCTTTGCTTTCAATACCTATATTGCAACTTTGATGGAATTTTCCAATCTGCTGGCTAAGGTGAAACCGGAGCTTTGGGCCACTGACTGCTGGCGGGAAGCGGCGAAAACCTTTACTTTACTTTTGGCCCCGGCTGCTCCCCACCTGGCCGAAGAGCTCTGGGCCCAACTGGGTGAGGATTATTCGGTTCACGATCAAACCTGGCCTCAGTGGAACGAAGAACTCGTCCATGAACAAGAGGTCGAAATTGTCATCCAAATTAATGGAAAGATCAAGGATCGTTTAGTTATTCCGGTTGATGCTGATGAGGAGATGGTGAAAGAAAAGGCTTTTACCTTAACAACCATTCAAACTGCTTTAGGTGGAAAAGCACCCAGAAAAGTCATTTACGTTCCCGGCCGACTCTTGAATATTGTGGTTTGAGAGAAAAGGGGCATAGGCCGATGGCCTATGCTCTTTCCAAACCCGCTTGTTTTTTCTTCGTATAAAGGCTAATTTGAACGGGGATTTTATCAATAAAAGTACTATATAGCTGCTGTTTTATTGGAGGAAGATATGATGTCACCCCGTCACCGAAAGCCTTTTACCAGTGGAATTCTTTTTTGTGTTGGCCTCTGTCTACTGTTCATTCTACCCCAGGCGATCAAGGTTCAACTTCTTCCCACTCGTTTACGCATCACCCCTGGACAAAACCTCGAGATTTCGCTACAAAAACCCTTTAGCATTTATTTAGAAGCTGATCGTTTAGAAGGTATTATTGGCGCCAATGGCCAAGACCGACTGGAAAAAGGAGAAAGCGGTAGTTGCTCACAAGTGATGGTCTGCCCCGAACGGGAGGGAACCCAAACTTTGGAGATCCGTTTTCTGGGCATTCCTATTCGCCGGGTCAACCTTCTGGTCGAGAAGATGCCCGAGGTGATTCCCGGTGGCCACGCCATCGGGGTTTTAGTCGCCTCCGAAGGGGTGATCATCTCCGGTCATCTTCCCGTCCGCGACGACCAAGGGAAAGAATTTTATCCCGCTGAAGAAGCCGGAATAAAAGTTGGTGATCTCTTAATCGCCATTAATGGACAGGTTATCCACCGCTTGAATCAAGTGGATCCTTTAATTCAATTGGAAGCAGCAAAGGGGGGCCCGTTAACCCTGACCCTTCTACGTGACGGCCAAACTATCCAACGGAAAATCCAGCCCGTCAAACGGAGTAATTCCCAAAATGGTACCGACCGTTATCTACTCGGCCTTTACGTGGAGGATCCAGCGGCAGGAGTAGGGACTTTGACTTACTATAACCCGCAATCAAAGATGTATGGCGCCCTCGGCCACAAAATTGTCGGTTTTAGCAACCGGGAAATCCCCTTGACCAACGGAAAACTTGTGGCGGCGCGGATCACCGGGATCAACCAGGGTAACCGGGGTGAACCGGGGGAGAAAATTGGGATTTTTTCCGGACATACCGACATTATCGGCGATATTACCGCCAATACATCAATTGGGATTTATGGTTCGTTATTTAATGGTATAACCAACCAGTGGTATCCGCGGTTAATTTCCGTCGCGACCATTTCAGAGGTGCGTCCCGGACCAGCGGAGATCCTGACCGTTCTGACCGGGAATGAAATTTGCCGTTTTACCATCGAAATCCAGAAGGTTTACCATCAAACCAGTCTCCGCGATAAAGGGATGGTTATTCGGGTCACTGATCCGGAATTATTAAGCCGCACCGGCGGTATCATTCAGGGAATGAGTGGAAGCCCGATCATCCAAAACGGAAAATTGATCGGCGCCATCACTCATGTTTTTGTCAATGATCCCACCCGCGGTTACGGCGTTTTTGCTGAATGGATGCTACAAATGGAAGAAAGTCTTCATCAAAACCGGGCAGCAATAGAAAACAGCGATTTTGCCGCTTAGGGATCAAAGGTTTTTGGAGGAATTTCTTTTTATTTCACGAATTTTAAGATAAAGAGTTGCGAACGGAGGCGGACTTATTGGCACCATCAGGGAAGATTAATATCGGGCTCGCGGAAGACAACCTGGAATTTTGTCAAGTCTTACGCGATTATCTCACATCTTATCCGGATCTGGACGTTACCGCTGTTGCCAATGACGGACTGCAAACTCTGGAAATGGTAAGAACAATCCCGCTCGACCTCTTACTCTTAGATCTGGTAATGCCAAAATTAGATGGTATTGCAGTGTTAGAACGAATTAAAATGATGAATAATAAACCTAAGATCATAATTCTTTCCGCATTTGGCCATGAAGAAATGACGAGAAAAGCAGTAGAGTTAGGAGCCGACTATTTTATCGTTAAACCTTTCGACCTACAAATATTGGTTCAACGGATCCGACAAGTATGTGGCAGTGAGCATTCGACCCAAGCCCAGAGTAATTACTATTCACCGGCAACCCGACGGGAAGTGCAGACCGAACGGGAAGTCACGGAGATCTTACAGAAACTAAGGATTCCCCCCCACTTTAAGGGTTATACCTATCTGCGCAAAGCCATCATGCTTTGTGTGCAGGAGCCAACCCTGATCAATGAGGTAACGAAGAAATTATATCCGCGTATTGCCGAAGAGTTTAATTCCACACCCAACCGGGTGGAACGTTCGATGCGTTTTGCTATTGAAACCGCCTGGAGTAAAGGGGAGATTGAATACCTCCATGAACTAATGGGGCATTTAGTCGACGAAAAAAAAGGAAAGCCAACTAATGTTAGTTTTATCGCGAAAATTGCGGATAAGATTCGTTTAAATTTCAACTAAGAGATTAAAGGTGAAAAAGTGGAGATTCGGGGCACAGCACGAAAAGACCGGAAAACGAAGGACTTAGTTAAAAAATTGCAGCCGGGAGAGATTGCTGTTATTAACCATCCCGATCTCGACCAAGTGGCAGCCGAATCTTTAATCAAAGCCCATGTTCGTTGCGTAGTTAACGCGAGCCCTTCCATTACCGGACGCTACCCCAATTTAGGCCCAGAGCTTTTACTTAAAGCGGGAATTCCCCTTCTTGACCAGGTAGGAGCGGATTGTTTTGACGCTCTGCCGGAGGTGGGGGAGGTCCTCATCAAAGCGGGTGGGGTTTATCACCAAGATCAATTGTTGGGGACCGGCCCAATGCTCACCGCGGAACGGATTGAACAGGCGACAGCAGAGGCGAAAAAGAACTTAAATCAAGAACTGGCTAAATTTATCCAAAACACCTTGGAATATGCCTTAGTGGAGAAAGACTTGGTGCTGGGCGGATTACCTTTACCGCCCATTCGTACTGATCTTGAGAAAAAACAAGTTTTGATCGTGGTGCGGGGCCAGAATTACCGGGACGATTTAAAAATTATTCGCTCTTACATTCATGAAGTAAAACCCGTGTTGATTGGGGTTGACGGAGGGGCCGACGCCCTACGGGAATTTTGTCTCCAACCCGACCTCATTATCGGTGATATGGATAGTGTCTCCGACCAGGCTTTACTTTCTGGCGCCGAATTGGTGGTTCATGCTTACCCCGATGGTAACGCTCCCGGCCTCAAAAGGCTGCAGGAATTGAACTTAGAAGCGGTTACCTTTCCCGCCCCGGGCACCAGTGAAGATATTGCCATGATTTTGGCTTACGAAAAGGGGGCTGATTTGATCGTCGCGGTGGGGACCCATTCCAATATGATCGATTTCCTGGAAAAGGGTAGAAAAGGAATGGCCAGCACGTTTCTGGTCAGACTAAAGGTAGGATCCATCCTGGTTGACGCCAGGGGGGTCAGTAAACTTTACCATCGTGGAATTAAAGGCGGGCAGATCTTCTTGATCTGCTTAGCTGCTTTTATCCCCCTCTTTCTGGTTTTATCCTTAAATAAGTTTTTTTGGGATTGGATTCGTCTCCTCTGGCTTAAACTACGCTTTTTACTGAAAATATAGGAGCGTTTGGCATGCTTCTTGATTTCCGGTACTATATTTCTTCTTTAGCCGCTATCTTTTTCGCCCTCGGCATCGGAATTGTGATCGGCGGAGCATTGATGAATGATGATCAGCTCAGTAAAGGCCAGGAACAATTGATTCTTAATTTAGAACGGGAATTCGACCAACTGCGGAAGGAGAAAAAAGCTTTACAAGCCGGGTTGACCGAGCGCGAAGTGGAATTGGAAGTTCTCCGCCAGTTTAACCGGGAAATCCTCCCTTTATTGGTCAGTGGTTTGCTCCAAGACCGGCAGATCGGCATCATTAAAACCAATTACACGGTTCCTACCGCGCTCAGCGCAAGCTTGACCCGGGTGCTTAAACTGGCCGGCGCGCAAGTCCCAAAGGTGATTGCCTTTAATGCCTGGCCTGATCCGATAACCGAAAATAAAGTGTTAGCCACTCGTCTCGGTTTTGAAGAGGATGCCCTCTGGTTCCATCGTCTCCTGACCGTCTTGACGACGGAGGTCGTATCTGGGGAAGACCAGGGGTTACTCTCTTCCCTTCAAGCCGATAATTTAATCCAGATCAATGAAGGAGTTCAAAAACCCCTCGACACCCTTATTTTATTAGGTGGGAGCTTTGAGGAGAAAACCAATTGGGCCGAGCAGATCGATCTGGTCCTGGTCAAAGAGGCCAAACGGCTTGGAGTGGAGGTCGTTGGAGTAGAACCGTTGGCCGCCAAACTTTCTTATATTCCAAAATACAAAAATTCCGGATTACTTACGATTGATAATATTGATACCCTCCCGGGTCAAGTTGCGTTAGTCTTAGCTTTGGCCGGTGGCGAGCAAGGTCATTTTGGCGTTAAAGAGTCAGCCCGGAACTTACTCCCAAAACTCACCGGTTTAGGGTTAACCTCTGGAATGGGAGCGAGGTGAACGTAAACCTTGGATGAGCTTACGGCTACCGTGCTGATTCCCGCCTTCAATGAAGAGGAGAGCATTGCTGCGACGGTGAAAGCGGCACAAAGCATCTCTGGAGTAAGGCAGGTCATTGTGGTTGATGATGGTTCGGACGACCAAACAAGCGAACAAGCAAGAAAAGCTGGGGCACATGTCATCAAAACCGAAAAAAACCTGGGAAAAGGGGGCGCCTTAAACCGCGGGCTGCCTCTGGTCAAAGGGGATTACTTACTATTATTGGATGCGGACTTAGGGGCTACCGCCGCGGAAGGAAAGAAATTATTAGCAGCGGTAGTAAAGGGACAAGCCGATTTGGTAATTGGCCGCTTTCCAACGGGCCAAAAAAAAAGTGGCCTTGGTTTCCTCTTGTTTTTTGCCCAGAGCATCATTAGAAAGTTTACCGGCTTATCTTTGTCAGCTCCTCTTTCCGGGCAACGGGCTTTAAACCAAAGGGCCCGCCAAGCACTGGGAGGCAAATTCGAGGAAGGCTTCGGGGTAGAAGTGGCGATGATTATCGATCTAGCCCGGAAAGGACTGGTGATCAAAGAAATACCGGTCGTGATGGCGCACCGGAAAACAAAGCGGGATTTTTCCGGTTTCCGGCACCGGGGACGCCAGTTTTTGCATGTTTGCGCAGTAGTGGTTAAAAGATTGCTGCAGGTGGAAAAATGACCCTTTTCTTGCTTTTAATCAGTAGTTATCTGCTGGTCCAAGCTACATTACCCCTTATTGCCCGTCTGCTCACGAAGGCAGGAATGCTTAAGGAAAACTACCGGCAAGAGTTAATTCCGGCCACACTAGGACTGATCTTTCCTTTGGTCCTTCCCGTTTTTTTCCTAATGGAGCAGGGTTTAGAGCTCCTTGGTTTTGCTCTGGGACTGAACTGGGGACTCTTTTATGCTTTCCTGTTTTATACCACCGGCTTTGGTCTTCTGGGGTTAGCCGATGACCTCTTAAAAAACGATGAAGCGAAAGGCATCCGCCAACATCTATCCGTACTCTGTCGGGGTGAATTAACCTCCGGCGGGGTAAAAGCCCTTTTCGGTTTGGTCTTCAGCATAATGTTTAGCCTTGGGGTCCACTTAATCAGGGACGGAAGTTGGTGGCTGCTCATCCCGCAAATCTTGGTGGCTGCTCTGGCTCCGAATATCCTTAATCTGTTTGACCTGCGTCCAGGAAGAGCAGTCAAAGTTTTCCTTGCCGGAATGCTCCTCCTAATGGTAAACTCTTATTTAGACAAAGGATTGAATACCACCTTATATCTTGGAATTCCTATTTTGGGGGCCGTTCTTTCCTACTTACCTTTCGATCTTAAAGGCCAAGCTATGCTCGGTGATACGGGGGCAAATTTTTTAGGAGGAGCCTTCGGTTCTTTGGTGGTTTTAGATGGTGATCCTCTTTTTTTAGGGTTAACCCTTTTAATTTTTATCGGTTTACAACTAATGGCGGAAAAAATCTCTTTTACTCAGTTAATTGAGAAAAACCGGATTTTAAAGTTTTTAGATGATATGGGGCGGGAATAGATGCGCATTGGAGTACATGTTTCAATTGGGAAAGGACTGCGCCAAGCAGTACAAACGGCTAAACATTTGGGGTGCGATGCTTTTCAAATTTTTATTGGTAACCCGCGCGGCTGGAAAAAGAAACCTTTAGCCGACCAGGAAGTCGTAGAATTTCGCCAAGCAGTGCAGGAAACCGGCTTAGGCCCGGTAGTGGTTCACCTTTCTTACTTACCCAATCCGGCCGCCGAAGATGAGGCTTTATACGAAAAATCCATCTTGGGAATGGCCGAAGAGTACCAGCGGGCGGTGATGATTGGGGCCGATTATTTTGTGGTCCATCCAGGTAAAAGAGGCCGACAGGATCAGGAAAAAGCCCTACTCAAAGTGGCGCGCGGCGTAAGAGAAATCCTTAAACAAGTGGAAGGTCCTACCCTTTTCCTCCTGGAAAACCAGGCGGGGGCCGGGACCGAGGTTGGTGGAAACCTATCTCAATTGGTCCGGATTTTAAAGGAGATCGATCATCCGGAGCGGACCGGAATCTGTTTTGATACCTGTCATGCATTTGCCGCCGGCTATGAACTTCGAACCAAAGAGGGAATCGACTGCTTACTTAAGGAAGTGGAATCCACGGTTGGCCTGAAGCGGATGCCTTTGCTCCATCTCAATGACGCCCTGGGTGCGCTAGGCTCCCATCTGGACCGCCATACCCACATTGGTCAGGGGCAGATCGGGACCGAAGGGTTCCGACTTTTATTAACAGATCCGCGGCTTTCCGGCTTAACGGGGATCCTGGAGACCCCGCAGCAAACACCGGATGATGATCTGAAGAACATGGCGCTGCTTCGCCAATTAGCCTGTGGAGAAGCACGATGAACCCGGAATTAGACCCCAAGCGAGCGTTAAGCCCCCATGGGGTTTTTGCCGCCCGTTGGCCGCAGTTTGAGTACCGTCCGGCTCAGGAAGAAATGGCGGCTTTGGTCTGGAGCATCTGCCAAAAAGGCGGCTATGCTTTAATCGAAGCTGGCACCGGGACCGGAAAATCCTTGGCCTATCTTTACCCGGTCTTTTACGGGAACATCGAAAAGACTGGAATTAGCGGCCCGGTGATCATTTCCACCCATACAATTAACCTTCAACAACAGCTATTTGAAAAAGAAATCCCGTTCTTGAACGAAACCTTAGGCGTCCCGATCCAAGCTGCTCTTTTACTAGGGAGAGGTAACTATTTGTGCCTTCGAAAATTGCATTATTTTCGGCAAAACCCCCGCCTTTTAGAGGACGGTCTCCACAGTTGCTTTACACGGGTCTGGACTTCCGCCCAAAGGCAAGTGGGTTCGGTTGAACAATTGGGTTACGCTCTACCGTTAGCTTTAAAAGAAAAAATAACATCCGAAGGGGCAACTTGTTTACGCAAACATTGCCCTTTTCAGCAACGATGCTTTTGGATGGCGGCGCGGAAAAAAGCCTTCGCCGCGCAAGTAGTGATTGTTAACCATCATTTATTCTTTACCGATCTGGCTGTCCGGCGCCAACGGGAATTTAACGATGAAGGCTTAGTGCTGCCCCCTTACCAACTGGTGATCTTTGATGAAGCCCACCATTTGGCGGAGGTGGCGGCAGAACATTTAGGCACCCGGATCGACCAAAAAGAAATTAACCATTTTTGTCACCGTTTGTTACATCAAGAGGGAAAATGGGGGCGGGGTTGGCTTCCTTCTCTCCGGCAACGGCTAATCGGTGCCGTAAAAGATTTAGCATTAATGCAGAGATTGATCGGGATCATGGACGGTGGACTAATGCCCGGTTTGCGAAAGCTGGAAACCCTCTTTAACGGTTTTTTTCTCTCTTTAGCCTCCCATGAAGGGCTAGCGGCTTCCTTATTTCAGGGCAACGATATTAAACGCCGTTTTACCTCTAATCTGTTAGCGAATCCCGATCTGAATGGTCAAGTTACCCGTCTGTTGGCAACCCTTGACGAATGGACCGGGCAGCTTTCCCGTTTTGTTGATGGTTTACCCGAGGAGGAAGCATTACGGGAAGACTTTATTTTTCTGGCGGAGGCGGGACATTTCTTTACTGGCATTGCCGCAAACCTACCACTCCTGCTGGATGGTAGAGATGACCACTTTGTTTTTTGGTTGGAAGGGCGACCGGAGGGCGAGTTGGCAGTCTGTGCCACTTTGCAGCGGGTTCCTCTAAACTTAGGTGAGCTCTTGTCCCGAGAATTATTTACTCAACTTCAAGGAGGAGTCTTAACTTCAGCCACCTTAGCGGTGGAAGGAGAATTTAGTTACATTAAAGAGAATTTAGGTTTGTCATTGTTACCGACCGGTACTTGCCGGGAAGTGATCCTCCCATCGCCCTTCAACTATCAAGAGCATGTATTAGTCATCGTGCCCTCCGATTTACCTTCGCTGGAAGATCCCAACTATCTAAAAGCCGTTTCGCTACTGCTCCCCTCAATCATCGAGGCCGCCGGAGGCCGTAGCCTTCTTCTTTTCACCAACCGGCAACAGATGAATCAGATTTATGCCCGGATCTCCTGCCCCTTAAAAGCTGCTGGAATCCAACTCCTGCGCCAAGGCGAAGAGCCCCGTCATCATCTCTTAAGCAAGTTTATCCGCTCCCCCAAAACTGTGTTGATGGGGATGGATAGTTTCTGGGAAGGGGTAGATATTCCGGGACCCCAATTATCAAACGTGATCATTATGCGTTTACCTTTCCGGGTACCGACGGAACCCCTCTTTCAAGCCCAATGGGAAGCCTTGGCCAAGGAAGGGAAAGATCCCTTTCTCCATCTGAGCCTCCCTGAGGCCGTAATCAAATTTAAGCAAGGATTTGGCCGCTTGATTCGTACCCAAACCGACCGGGGGGTAGTAGTTGTTCTCGACCAAAGAATCAAGACGAAAAGATATGGCCGGGTCTTTCTCCGCTCGATTCCCGGCGGGAAATTAATCACTGCTCCCCAGACCGAACTGGCGTCGCTGATCCAAAAATGGCTGACTTGACCGTTTCCGATTTAGCCAGCGCCGGTCAGACCATTGGTTTCTAGCTATTTTGTACAAGAAAAGGAAGCGTTGCGCTTCCTTTTTTGTCTTTTAGGTATTTATAATGCATCGTTATGGCCGAAAGGCGTTTCAACCGAAAATCAACTAAGAGAATAGGTGATTCTTCCCTTTGCCTTTAATGGGCTTTTACTTCGGTCCAGATCCGGTCATAGACCTTTAAATAATCGCCCAGATCTTTAAAGATGTCATAATTGACCAAATCTTCTTCCTTAGGATAAGCAGCCGGATCATTGAGCAGAGCAGGATCGAGCATCTTCTTCACTTCCCGGTGGGGACTGGAGTAATCGATATAATCCGCATTCTTAAAGGCGATCTCCGGCTCACACATGAAGTTGATGAATTTTTCCGCTTCCGCTTTGTGTTTGCTGGTTTTCGGCACCACCATCGCGTCGAACCAAAGGTTGCTTCCTTCCCGGGGAAGAGCATACTCCAGATCGGAACTTTCCTGCTTCATATTGACAGCATCTCCCGACCACACCACGGCCAAAGCCGCTTCCCCGGCGATCATTTTGTCTTTAACATCATCCCCAACGTAAGCCAAGACCAATGGTTTTTGTTGAATCAAGGCCTCTTTGGCTGCTTCCAGTTCCTCTAGATTACGGGTGTTCATATCGTAGCCTAACATTTTGAGGGCGACACCGATGGAATCCCGTTGGCTGTCCAGCATGAGAATCTGCTTATTGTACTTTTGGTCCCAGAGGATCCGCCAACTGGTGACCGGTTCGTCGACCATGGTTTTATTATAAAGAATCCCGACGGTACCCCACATATACGGGACAGAATATTCATTTTGGGGATCGTAATCCAGGTTTTTAAACCTTTCCTCGATGTATTTATAGTTAGGAATATTGTTAAAATCCAACTTCGCCAACATGTCTTCCTTGATCATCCGCTCGATCGTGTAATCGGAGGGGAAAAGGACATCATAATTGGCGCCTCCCGATTTAATCTTAACATACATATCTTCATTGGTACTGAAGGTATCATAGTTGACGCGGATGTTGTATTTTTTCTCAAAGGTATCAATGACTGACTCATCGATATAATCTCCCCAGTTGTAGACATTCAAGACGACCCGTTTGTCCTGGCCACAGGAACTTAGCACCAAAACCACCAGCATTAACATGATTACCCCCAGGAAGAGGCGGCCTTTTTTGTTCATTATTCTTCACTCCTTTTTTTTATTTTCACCGGACATCCTGAGATTAACAATTATTAATAAAAGTAAAACCGTTAGGAACAAAAGACTGGACAAGGCGTTAATTTTGGGATTAATCCCTCTCCGGGCCATGGAGTAAATAATGATGGATAGGGTGGAAACCCCGGAACCGGTGGTAAAGAAACTAATGACGAAATCATCAACGGAAAGGGTGAAGGCAAGTAGAAGTCCGGTGAACACCCCAGGCATAATCTCGGGAAGAATAACTTTCCGGTAGGCTTCAAAGGGGGTCGCCCCCAGATCCAATGCTGCTTCATACAGATGTTTATCCAATTGTTTGAGTTTAGGCATCACCGAAAGAATGACATAGGGAATGTTAAAAGTAATATGGGCCAAAAGGAGCGAGACGAAGCCTAGTTGAAAATTGGAAAAAACAAACAATAGCATCAAAGAGAGCCCGGTCACAATATCAGGGTTAACCACTGGAATATAGGTCAGGTTCATCACGATCGTTTTCTTCAAGCGCTTCATATTATGAATGCCAATGGCGGCTGCTGTACCAATCACCGTCGCGATCACCGCAGAGAGAACGGCAATAATCATCGTGTTGGACAAGGCTTTCATAATCTGCCGATCCTTGAATAATTGCAGATACCAGTTGAAGGTAAAGCCTGCCCAAGTACCCCTTGACTTGGAAGCGTTAAAGGAAAAAACGATCAGGATGAGGATGGGCGCGTATAAAAACAGATAGATTAAAGCCGCATAACCTTTTTTTAAAAACCGTTTCACAAGAGCCCACCCCCTTCATTTTCCTTTTCGTACTTGGACATCACACCGATACTTAAGAGGATAACCGCCATCATGACCATAGAAATCGCCGAACCGAAACTCCAATCGCCGACCAGTAAAAATTGTTGTTCAATTAGATTTCCGATTAAGGTAAATTGTCCTCCCCCCAACAGCCGGGAGATGACAAAGGTAGTCACGGCGGGCATAAAAACCATGGTGATTCCGGAGATGACGCCCGGGAGACTTAAGGGGATAATCACTTTCCGGAAAACCGTAAACCCGTCGGCGCCCAGGTCCTCAGCAGCTTCAATCAGATTTTTATCGATTTTACTGAGGACGGAATAGATCGGGAGAACCATAAAAGGAAGAAAATTATAGACCATCCCTAAAATAACGGCCTCTTCTGTATAAAGGAGATTTAAGGGCGAAAGGCCAAGCCAAGAAAGGAAGGTATTGATCAGACCGGTCTTTTCCAATAAGGTCATCCAAGCGTAAGTGCGGAGTAAAAAATTCATCCACATTGGCACCACAAAAAGAAAAACCATGATGTTCTTCTGTTTAAAGTGATTACCGGCTAAAATCATCGCCATCGGGTAGCCTAAAAGCAAACAAAGAAGTGTACTGATCAAGGCCAATTTAACCGACCGGAAAAGTACTCTTAGGTAGATCGGTTCCAGAAACCGGCGAAAATGCTCCATCGTAAAACTGATTCCTTCCTCCGTCCGGACGGTAATGCTGTAGAAAAGGACAAGGAGAAGAGGAAGGAAGATGAAAAGCAGCATCCAAAGAAGATAAGGATAACTCAGCCAGTTTCTCTTCATTTCGCGGCCACCTTTTTCATAATGTGAATAGCTTCCGGTTCTATTTTCAAGCCGACGTTTGCGCCAACCGGGGCCATATCTGTGCTTTGGATCTTCCAACGAATGGCATTAGCGCCGACAATCATCTCGTAGTGTACCCCTTTAAAGGTTACTGCGATTACTTCACCCTGTAACTGGCTTTCCGCTGCGGCAACGACCTGAATATCTTCCGGACGGATGACCACATCGACCAGCTCTTGCTCGTTAAAGCCCCGATCAACGCATTTAAACTCGATACCGGCAAATTTGACCAAATAATCCCGGAGCATCGTGCCGCCGATGATATTGCTTTCACCGATAAAATCAGCCACAAAAGCATTCTTCGGTTCATTATAAATATCAATGGGCGTTCCGATCTGTTGTATTCTTCCATCCTTCATCACGACGATCGTGTCAGACATGGAAAGGGCTTCTTCTTGATCATGGGTGACATAGATAAAGGTGATCCCCAGTCTTTGTTGCATATTCTTTAGCTCAATCTGCATTTCTTGGCGTAATTTTAGATCAAGGGCGCCCAGGGGTTCGTCCAAGAGCAAAACTTCGGGCTCATTGACTAAGGCGCGGGCAATCGCCACCCTTTGTTGTTGTCCACCACTTAAGGAATCAATTTCCCGTTTTTCATAACCGGCCAGGTTAACCAAGGCGAGAATGTTCCGGACTTTTTGGGCAATCATCTTTTTATCCATTTTTTTGATCTTTAATCCGAAAGCCACGTTTTCAAAGACGTTCATATGCGGAAAGAGGGCGTATTTTTGGAAAACCGTATTTACCTTCCGCTTATAGGGAGGAAGATCATTAATTTTAACTCCGTTGAAAAGAACTTCTCCCCGGCTGGGCGCTTCAAAGCCGCCAATAATCCGGAGGGTAGTGGTTTTTCCACACCCACTGGGCCCAAGGAGGGTCAGAAACTCGTTTTTTCGGATATAAAGATTGATGTTGTTTAGTGCTTCCGTACCGTTATAGTCCTTTGAGACATTGACTAAATTAATGATATGTCCCTGCATTCTACTACCCCCCGCGCTATAATCTTTGTCGAGAAAGCCCCCGTTAAAAACTTGGTGGTGTTGAAACCCATAGAACTTTAGCCTTTGTTGAACCGGGATTAGAAAGATAATGGCTAACAACCGCCTTAAAGTAAAAACTCTCGTTCTTCCTTACTTTAAAGACCTGGTTACCCAGGTGGAGATTGATGCTACCGGCTAAGATAAAACCAAACTCTTCCCCTTCATGGGGATCATCCATTTTCGTGGCTCCTCCGGGTTCCACATTGAGTAAAATCGGCTCCATATGGTTTTTTTGGGAATTGGGGACAATCCACTGGACCTCGTATTTAAAATCGGGGTTCGCACGGATAAAAATATCATCTTTCTTAAATACGATCTTTTCATCAATAGCTTCGTTAAAAAAGTCTTTAATATTTGTTCCTAAACATTCCAAAATGTCGAGGAGAGTAGTAATAGAAGGTGAGGTTAAGTCCCTTTCCACCTGTGAAATAAAACCTTTTGACAATTCACAACGGTTGGCTAGTTCTTCTTGGGTAAGCTGGTTCCTGATCCGTAAACGTTTAATTTTATCCCCGATTTTCATACCTCTCATCCTATCCGTTTTTTAATTAAATTAAACTTTAAGTTTACCATAGCTAAACTCAATAACGAACAATATTATAAGCAGATCAGGAAGGAGAGTCAAGAGCTTTTTTTATTTTTTTTTGGAAGATTAGAAACCATTAATTGAAACGGTAATGACGAGGCTAAAGACAAGCATTAAAAAGAATTGCCTACAGTATGTCGTGTTTACCTTGGATCAAGCGATCAATATCTTGGATTAGAATTGTTAAAGCCAAGGAGAACGCAAAAAGCCTAAAACCGGGATTAGCTGGGGATTTTTGAGCGTAAGGGGGAACGATGGGAATAATCATTACGTGGGGAAGTGAGAGAAGGTATAATTGAATTTTCAACGAATTAATATTGTAGTGAAGGGAATTGCATATTGATCGCATCGCTCCATGGCCGATATAAAGGCTTCTATCGTGTCTTGCTTCAGCTTTGCTTCTCTTGGCTGTCGTATGCGTTTCCTTGACAAAATTACCGGAAAAAGGGGTGTCAAAATGAAAGGGGCAGAATTCCGTGGTTTGATTGCTACCATCTTATTCAGCGCCTTTGCCGTGATGGCCGTCTTTTCTCTCTTGGACCCATTCATTGCGGATACTACTGAAACGTTAACCGTGAACACAGAAAAATATTATATTAACCTTGGGTGGCTCCAGCTATATTTTGCTACTTTACTTATCACATTCGTCCTGATCATCTTTTTTATGGAAAAAAACCAAGTGTGGGCTTTAATTCTGGGACTAGTTTTAGGATCCATCCCTCTGCTTGAGCACTATCGGCTTCCCAGTGTGGTTCAGGTTTTGAACCTTTTTGAACAAGGCGCGGCGAAGAATATCCAAACCTACATACCTTATCTGGCCATTCTCCTTGGTGCGCTTGTAGTTTTTGGGCTACTTAAAATCACCAATCGTATTCTCAGGTAGTCGCTCACGCTACTACCACTTTATGTTTCTTCCTAACCAAAAAGCGGTGCGCGACTTTCTGTCGTGCGACCCGTTTTCGAACCCCACTTAAAATTAAGGTAGTGACTTGAAACGGTTTCTGCAAGCGCAATGAAGTGAAGAAATAATAAAGCCGGGTGAGTCGACAAGCATCAAAGGCGTTTGGGTAGCAAAGAGCGCTTCTAGCCCCGGCTGGGTAAATGCGGGTCAAGATCCCCTTTCATCCGAGGAACGAGCGACGAGGGTATTTTCCAGATCCGATTCGGGTGTAGGTGGAAAGAGGAAACCGGAACAAAAAAGAGGAGGAGCGTTTTCGCTGCCCAAAGGCAGGTAGCTCTCCTCTTCTTTATTTGGGTAATAACGGAAAAAGTAAAGTATTTCCCGGTTGGGAGCTTCATAACCCAAACGCAGATCGGGTTAATTTATTATTGACATCTAGTAGATAACCATTTACAATTAGGATAAATTTGTAATACAACTAACAACTAGGAAGAGTGCATAAATTGAAACCAATCGAAAAAAGAGCAAGTTTAAGTCGTCAGGTTTTTGAACAGTTAAAAGAGCAGATTATTACACACAAGTGGAAACCGGGAGAAAAAATCCCCTCGGAAAACAAATTATCAGAAATGTTCAATGTTAGTCGCGTAACCATCAGAGAAGCATTACAGACCTTAGTTGCTTTGAACCTGTTAGAAAAAAGGCAGGGCGATGGGACTTTTGTCAAAGAATCATCCGTAGAAGGATATATTGATGCACTCATACCAACGATCATCAATATACAACCGAGGCAAGCAATGGCTGTCCATGAATATCGAAAAATTATCGAAGTTGGGGCCATTGAATTAGCGGTTGAGAGAGCTACTGATGAGGATATAGAAGAATTAAAGAAAACATTCCACAAAATGGAAGCGTGTCAAGATAACTTAGAAGAATTTGCCTTAGAAGATTTAAATTTTCATTTACTATTATGCCAAATTACCAAAAATCCCATCATTGAGAAAGCCAATTCATTCCTGAAAGATTATTTACGAGAGAGTATGACCGAGGTGATCAAAGCAATGGGTTCCGAAGGCGGACTGTATTACCATGGAAAAATCATTGAGGCTATTGAAGAAAGGGATAAGGAAAAGGCGAAAGAATTAATCAATGCTCATCTTGATAATAATCTAAATTATATTTGAACCAATTATTTACCATGTTCCTTTTGGTTTATACGTCAACTGGCAACTAACTTCAGAGCATCTCGCTTACTAGATAAAGATTACAGCTCCTAAAGGGATAAAACCATCGAAGATGAAAAGAGGAGAGCTCATTCCGCGCTCCAGGAATAAGCTCTCCTTTAGGTTTATGCCGACGGATGGTCAGAGAACATTCCAGATGCCGGGGTCTTCATATCCTAAGCGCCAGATGGCTACCCCGCGTAGGTTATACTTATCGATCAATTCCAGTTTGGCAGCGGTGCTTTGGCGGTTTTCATACCATACTTCGTGTTTCACACCGGATTTTGTATAGCTAAAATAAGGTGTTTTATAATGCTCATGCCACTTGGGAACGATCTTATATTTATTGAGCAAGGACTGAATCGCCGAATAGTTCAGAGCTTTACCGGAACGATCACTCCAGTCATACCCATAAGCAGCCACTCCCATAACCAACTTTTGGGGGGAAAAATGACGGAGCGAATAGTTGATTACTTGTTCCACCCAAGGTTGAGCAGCGACCGGACCCGCCGGACCATTGGCATAGTGTTGATCGTAGCTCATGATCACCGCTAAATCCAGATAAGGGGCGATTGCTTGATAATCATAAGCTCCTGACCAAGCCGACCATTCTTCCTTGGCCGTTTTAGCAGGGAGAGCAGCGGTAACCAGCAGATTATTGGCGTGTAACGTAGCGGACAATTCCCGAAAAAAGGCGGTCAAGTAAGGCCGGTCGGCGACCGGAACCGCTTCAAAGTCAATATTTACTCCGGAATACCCGTTTTCTTTTAGTAAATTAAGGATCTCCGTAATCGCCTTGCTCCGGGCAGTTTTACTTCTTAACAAGGAACTAACGGTTTCTTTACTAAAGGTGGAAGAGTCAATATTCGTTACCACTGCTAAGATCTTGACACCGGCACTTTTGGCAAGCTGTATTAATTGGGGCTTATGCTGTCCGTTAATTTCCCCGTGCTTATTGACACGAAATAAAAAGGGAGCAATAGAAGTGATTTTCTTCGTATTCTGAGCAAAAGACTTTAACGCCCTGGAATCACCGGAATAGCTTTCCGCATAGTAACCAAAAACTTCCCGTTGTTGAAAGGTAGAAGGCACTGTCACATAACCGGGTTTGGCGGCCCACTTCACAATCCAACCGGAATTACCTTGCCCGTCAGTGATTTGGTACCAGCCGTCCTTTTCTTTCTGCAGGGTAACGGCGGTTCCTTTCGTCAACTGCCGGATCACGTTAGCTTGCGTAACCGGTTCGGAACGCATACTAACCACTTCCGCCGAGATTACCGCCGTTGAAAGGGTGGTGGTCTGGTTGGATTGGAACTGCTCACCCCCGGCTACCGGCGGAAATTTTTGATCTGCCCCGTTATTTCCACCGCCAAATAGAGTTGATGAGAGGTAAACCAGTAGCGCCAGTACAGTGGTAAGAATGTTTTGCTCCATAATTAACTATCCCTCATGTTAACAT
Source organism: Bacillota bacterium (assembly GCA_012837715.1). GTDB lineage: Bacteria > Bacillota > UBA4882 > UBA10575 > UBA10575 > Capillibacterium. The sequence goes on from DUQR01000035.1 coordinate 51,098, forward strand.
AATTTACGTTACTTTACTCAACATTCGGCTTTCAGCTTGGAAAACCTTTATGTAGATAAAACCAGATTAGTATAGGATTACAAAATCTCTGACCAATTACTCAGCCGGGGCCGAATGTTATCCGCTTCGTTTAGGCTTTTTGCGTTTCTCTTTGCATCAATAATTCCAACACAATATATTAATCGTCCGATTGAGGATAAACACTATATATTGTAATGAAAGCCAATCGAACGGTGCAACGCAAAAAGCTTTGCCCCGAATCCTCTGGCAGGAAATTCAGGTCGAATGGAGAATACCGTTTGGCCCGAGCGAAAGATGGAACAGGCTTCAATTTTTCATTCTTTATTGTGCGGGCCGTGGCTAGCGCGCGACTTTTTAGTAAAGAATTGATTTCATAATCGAGTAAAGAAAGGGGTTTTCTTTCCCGATCGCGAATAGGCGAATAATATCGGTTTCTTGACCGTCGAAACAACAATCAAGGCCCGCCGTGTATGATCGAAGAACCGATCATGAAAAATAAGTTATACAAGAAGAGAATGGGGAGTTTTCAACAGATGCTTAGTCGGACAAAATTGGATAACGGCTTAACGGTGGTTTATGAACAGATCCCAAACGTCCGTTCCGTGGCGATTGGTTTTTGGGTTACCTGTGGTTCTCGGAACGAAGCCCATGATGAACAAGGAATCTCTCATCTGATCGAACATATGCTTTTTAAAGGAACAAAACAGCGGTCGGCACGGAAAATCGCCGAAACCATTGATGCGGTTGGTGGAATTTTAAATGCTTTTACCACTAAAGAATATACTTGTTATTATGTGAAAATCTTGGACCAGCATTTACGTCTGGGCTTGGATTTACTGGCCGATATGGTGATAAATTCCTTGTTTGCCGAAGAAGAACTGGAAAAAGAGAAAAATGTCATTTTGGAAGAGCTTCGGATGTATGAAGACAATCCCGATGAATTAATCTATGATTTGTTAGTTGAAGCCTTACTCAAAGATCACCCCTTAGGCCACCCGATTCTAGGAACGCCGGAAAGTATCGCCCAGATTGACCGAAATAAGTTAATCCACTATAAAGAAGGTTATTATACAGCGGAAAATTCCTGTTTGGCAATCGCCGGCAATTTCGAGGTCAGCCAGCTTCTGGAGGAGAGTAATCATTTTTGGCAGCAGCTACCCAAGAATCTTCCACTAGTCCAAAATTGCCCGGTCCAGACAAGGGGGACCACTTGTTTACGACGGAAAGAAACCGAACAGGTTCATCTTTGTGTTGGGGTTCCCGGTTTTCACCGGCATCATCAAGATCGCTATCCTTTGTTGGTGCTCAACAACATCCTGGGTGGAAGCTCATCCTCCCGTTTATTCCAGGAGTTAAGGGAAGAAAGGGGCTTGGTCTATTCGACCGGAGCTTACTATGGGGCCTTTCGTGATACCGGTATCTTCTCCATCTACGCCGGAACCAGTATTAAGAATTTCCCACAAGTGCTCTCTTTAATCCGGGAAGAATTGAACCGGCTCCAAAAAGAAGCGGTTCCGGCCGAAGAATTAGCTCGAGCGAAAGAACAGATCAAAGGTAACCTCTGGCTGAGTCTGGAAAACACGATTAACCGGATGAGTCGGTTAGCCAAATCAGAGTTATTTTATGGCCGTTTTCTCCCTCCAGAAGAAGTTTTAGCGAAAGTAGAAAAGGTAACAGCGGAAGATATAATCCGTCTTTCCCGGCTCCTTTTTGAAAAAGACCAGTTAACACTAATGGCGCTCGGCCCTTTCCAAAAAAATAAGACCGAAGAATATTTAAAAGGATGGAAGTTAAATGTCCCTTCTGCAAGTAAAAGTTAAGCAGTTGGCCCATGCGGCCGACTTACCTTTACCCCGGTATATGACGGCCGGCGCTTCAGGAATGGATCTGTTGGCTGCGGTTAACGAAGAGGTGTCGATTCCCACCGGGGGGGTTGCTTTAATCCCAACCGGATTGACGATCGCCCTTCCAGTCGGATATGAAGCCCAAATCCGCCCCAGAAGCGGATTAGCTGCCAAGTATGGGGTGACCCTCTTAAATACACCAGGAACCATCGATCAGGATTACCGGGGTGAGATCAAGGCTCTTCTGATTAACCATGGCCCCAACTGTTTTAAAGTTAAGCGGGGTGACCGCATTGCTCAGCTGGTCATCGCACCAGTGGCGCGGGTGGAGTTGATCCCCAGTTCCGACTTGGAAGAGACAGCTAGAGGCGCAGGGGGGTTCGGCCATACCGGCCGTTGACGAATAGGAAGATCAGCTCTTTTACTTAAGGGTTGAGGGCATAATAAGATCGACTAAGCCTATGAGCAAGGCCGCAAGGATCAGACCTAACCAAGAAAGATTAATCTTCAAAAACACTTTAATGAAGATTAGGCCGCCCAAGGATAGAAAAAAGCTGATCAGGCCGGAGGTAAAAGGTAATATTTCTTTTTTAAGAACTAAGGTTTCCACCAGACAACTAAGGCTGGCAATGATCAACCCGGCGAGGGCGGCCGTAGAAACCGGAAGCACCGAAAAGACTGGCAAGAGATAACCAAGGCCAAAGACGACCAAGAAAACGTTGATCAACCGAAACGCTAAACGCCAGAACAAAGTCGAATCCTCCCTTCGACTCTATTCTCTCCGCTTTTTTCTATTAAGGTTGGCTTAAAAATTATCCATTTATTCAATTCAGCAATTCTCTCCGCGAGGAAGGAAAGGGGAAACTATATCGATGCCAATTATCTTTGCCAAAGTAAGGATTCGCTGTGCCTAAAAAGAATCCAGGAGCGGTTATTGCTTCCGTCGCCCCCCGTAGTTTAGGGGAGCGTCTTGGGTTGCAGGCCGGTGACGTGATCGTTAAACTGAACGGGAAGCAGATCCCCGATCTCATCGCTTATGAGCTAGAAGAAGCCCAAGAAAACCTGGTCATCGAAGTAGAGAAAGTAAACGGGGAATATTGGGAGTACGAAGTGGAGAAAAACGAGACAGAAGGCTTGGGGATAACCTTTACGACCGCAGTTTTTGATGGGATTAGACCCTGCCGCAACCACTGTCTATTCTGCTTTGTCGATCAAATGCCACGGGGGCAACGACCGTCTTTATACATAAAAGATGATGATTACCGTCTTTCTTTCTTACAAGGAAGTTATATCACGTTGACCAATCTGACCGATGCCGATTGGGAACGGATTCACCGCCTCCGTTTAAGCCCGCTTTACATTTCAGTACATGCCACCGATCCGCAGGTGAGAAAGGAACTCTTAGGTAACGACCGAGCCGGTGATGTTCTTGCGCAACTACGTCAACTGGCGGCGTGGGGAGGATACTTCCATACTCAAGCCGTTCTTTGTCCCGGACTTAATGATGGCTTGGTCCTGGAGCATACCATCACCGAGCTGGGCGAGTTTTGGCCCAACTTACGCAGTATCGCCATCGTTCCGGTGGGACTGACCGGCCACCGCGCCCACTTAACCCCTTTACGGAAGTTTCAGCCGGGGGAGGCAAAAGCGGTATTACGGATCGTCCATCGTGCTCAAGAGCGTTTTATGTCAGCCTATGGCAGTCGGCTGGTCTTTCCTGCCGATGAATTTTATCTCCAGGCCATGGAGGAATTCCCACCAGTGGAAGCCTATGAAGATCTACTTCAACTGGAAAATGGGATTGGATTATGGCCCTTATTCAAAGCCCAATTTATCAACGCATTGGAAAAATTCCGTAGGGAAGGGCCGCGGAGAGGGAAACCCAGTCACTTTCTGGTTATTACCGGAACCGATGCGGCCAAATTATGGCAAGAGCTCCGGGCCTTAATCGAACCCGTTTTTCCCTGGGTCAAGATCCATATATTACCGGTAACCAATTATTTTTTTGGCCCGGAAGTTACCGTTACGGGACTGGTCACGGGGGAGGATATCTGCCGCGCCCTCACCAGGACAGATCTGAAAAACAGTCCCCTTCTTTTACTACCCAGGGTAATGTTACGCCACCCGGAAAACGTTTTTTTAGACGGCATGACCCTGCAGCAATTGCAGGCAAAAGTTCCCCTTCCGATTAAAGTAATCGATGTCGATGGGGAGGAAGTTGTCAAGACCTTACTTGGAATAAGCTTTTTCCGTTCTGACCAATAAAAAAGAGTCCTATCCAATATATAGTGTTCAGCTTAACTTGGGCGATCAATTATTGTATTGGAATTATTTGAGCAAAAAGAACGCAAAAAGCCCTGGAATGGAGGAGGAGTAATGCCCAAACCCATTGTGGCGATTGTTGGTCGGCCTAACGTTGGTAAATCCACCTTATTCAACCGGATTATTGGCGAAAGGGTCGCCATCGTGGAAGGGACCCCGGGAATTACCAGGGATCGTCTGTACCGGGAAACCCAGTGGTTGGAAAGATCCTTTTTACTGGTAGATACCGGTGGAATTAGCGGCAACAAAAACGACCCTTTCACCGTCAAAGTATATAACCAGGCGAAAATAGCGATCGAAGAAGCCGATGTTATTTGGTTTGTAGTTGATGCCCGGGAGGGTCTTCACCCCTTGGATCAAGAGATTGCCGAGATCCTGCGTAAAACCAAAAAACCCTTAATTTTAGTGGGAAACAAAGCCGATACTTATGACCCGGCACTGGCCAGTGATTTTTATCCCCTCGGGTTCGGACCGCCCATCTTAATCTCGGCTGAACATGGGTTAAACCTTGGTGATCTTCTGGAGCGAACCGTAGCCGAATTCCCGGACGGGCAAGAGGAAGAGGAAGAAGCAATCCGGGTCGCCTTGATTGGCCGTCCAAACAGTGGAAAGTCTTCACTCCTCAACGCCTTGTTGGGTGAAGAAAGGACCATTGTGAGCTCGATTCCGGGTACTACACGCGATGCGATTGATACTCCCCTTCAACACGAAGGGATCAATTACATTCTGGTCGATACAGCCGGAATCCGCCGGAAAGCGAGGGTCGAAGAAGCTGTCGAGTATTATAGTGTGCTCCGGGCTATTCGGGCAGTCGAAAGGGCTGATGTGGCCCTTGTGATCCTCGATGCCACCGACTTCTTGGCCGAACAGGACAAAAAAGTGGCCGGAATTGCCCATGAGGCCGGAAAGGCGGTCGTAATCGCGGTCAATAAGTGGGATCTAGTGGAGAAAGACGACCGGACCGCCCAAGACTATTTGGAAAAAATCCGCCGGGAACTCTCTTTTTTAGATTATGCTCCGGTCCTCTTTATTTCGGCGAAAACTGGGCAAAGAATCACCCGAATTTTACCTGAGGTTTTTACGGTCGCTAATGAATATACCAAGCGGATTCCGACGCGGGTTTTAAACGAACTGCTGCGGGAAGCCCTTCTTCGACACCAACCACCGGCCCATAAAGGTAAACAACTAAAAGTCTATTATGCAACGCAAATTAAGGTCAAGCCGCCCACGTTTCAACTATGGGTGAATGATCCAGCGTTAATGCATTTTTCTTTTCGCCGGTTTTTAGAGAACCAACTGAGATCGGCTTTTGGTTTCACCGGATCGCCCATACATTTTTTAGTCAGAAAAAGAACAAAGGCTTGACAATAAAGAGCGGGAGTGGACATGATGCGGACAGGATTGATACTCTTCTCCAGTTATTTGATCGGGGGAACGTTGTTCGGCGAAGTGATCGCGCTTATTTCCCGGGTCGACCTACGTAAAAAGGGCAGCGGTAACCCAGGGGCTACCAATGTCTATCGTATCTTAGGACCGATCTTCGGGATCTTAGTTTTAATTGGTGATACTATAAAGGGCATTGCCGGAACTCTGATCAGCGGTTGGCTGGGGCAACCAGAAATTGCTCCCTGGTGCGGTTTGGCGGTGATTGGCGGCCACAATTGGCCTTTACAATTTAAATTTCAGGGTGGAAAGGGCATTGCCACCTCTTTTGGCGTCATTATCGTCTTGGTTCCCGAGACTTTATTCATCCTAGCCCCCCTTTGGCTTCTCACTTTAGTGCTCTCGGGTTATGTTTCCCTTGCTTCAATGGTTGCCGCTTTTGCCCTCCCCTGGAGTTGTCTCCTTTTTTATCCGGGAGAACCCAATATCTTGATCTTTGCCACGTTGGTCGGCGCTTTGGCTATTTTTCGGCATCGGGCTAATATCCAACGCATCATTAATGGAACCGAAAACCGTATTTTTCGGAAAAAAGCTAGGGAGGAAAAGGAATGAAAGTCGGAGTAGTCGGAGCAGGAGGTTGGGGTACCGCCCTTGCTAAACTATTAGCGGAAAACGGACATCAGGTTAAAATTTGGGCCTACGAACGGGAAACAAAAGAAGAGATTAACCGTTTACATACCAATGAACAGTTTCTTTCCGGAGTAGTATTGCCGCCGACTTTAACGGCCAGTAACGATCCGGCAGAAGTAGCCAGTGAAGCAGAGGTGCTTACTTTTGTCGTTCCTTCGCAGTGGTTACGGCACACGGTCAAACTTTTTAAAGATTATCTCTCCCCCGAAGTAGTAGTGGTGAATGCGGGAAAAGGGATCGAAATCCAGACTTTAAAAACCTTATCCCAAGTCATAAAAGATGAATTGCCCGGACTTCACCACGAAATTGTCACGCTGTCGGGGCCTAATCATTCTGAAGAAGTCGGCCGCCGCCAACCCTCAGCCACCGTTGTTGCCGCCCCTGATTTAAAAGTAGCCGAATTTGTGCAAGATGTCTTTATTTCACCCTACTTACGTGTTTATACCAATTTAGACCGGTTAGGGGTAGAAATTGGGGGCGCATTAAAGAATATTTTCTCCATGGCCGCAGGCATTTGCGAAGGGTTAAACTATGGCGATAATACAAAAGCCGCTCTGGTCACTAGAGCCTTGGCGGAAATGCGCCGTTTAGGGGTGATGATGGGGGCGGAAGCCTTAACCTTTTCCGGCTTATCAGGCCTAGGCGATCTCTTTGTCACCGCGGCTAGTCGGCATAGCCGGAACGCCTGGGCCGGTCGGGAACTCGGGAAAGGACGTTCCCTCGAGGAAATTTTGGCTTCAACACCAATGGTGGTGGAAGGGGTGCCAACGACCAAGGCCGCCTATACACTAAGCCAAAAATTCCAGGTTGAATTACCAATTATCGAGAAAATGTATCAGGTTTTGTTTGAAAACTACCCCGCCCGGCAAGGGGTGGAGGATCTAATGATCCGGGAACGCCGATCGGAAATTGAAGCTATTTTCTGACCAATTCTACGGTTTCCAGCAATTACGCAAAAGGATTCCCTTTCTCCTCTGGCGAATAAGAGAGTAAATCCTGCGATAGGAAGGGGAGGTAAGGATTGAAAAAGAAATCGGTTACCACCAGCTTCCTTCTGGTCCTTCTGCTCCTAGTGCTGGTTACCCCTATGGCAACAGCGGAAGAACGCTTACCGGTGGTTCAGATTGAGACTGCCCCAAACGGAGTGTTCACCACCGAAGCTTGGGCACAGACCACTTCCCCTTATCTTTATAGTTTTCCTGGTAATTTAGCTATAAACTTATACGCAGCCTCCGATGGAAAAAAGCTATATTTAGGCTTTCAGGTGGAAGACTCCTTTTTATCCTTTACCGATGATTTCTCCTTGAATTTTAAGGGGAGTGATCATCTACGGCTTTATTTTTTCCCCGAAGGACAACAGCAACCCCCGGTGACTCTATATTTATTGCCTAACAGTAAAATTAAGGAGCCCCTGCTCAATATTGAGGGCGCCTCATGGCGGCAAACTAGTGTTACGGTGCGTTCCCTGCCGACAACAGAAGGTTATTTTTTAACCGTCACGATCGATTTAGCTAATCTGAAAACCGCCCCGCGGCAACGGGAAATACCGCTGCAAATTATGGTTAATGAGATCAACAAAGAAGGAAAGACCAAAACCTACTGGCTATTTGGAATGGGGTTACAGGACTATGGCACCTTAGTGCTTGCTCGGTAAGGAATAAAACAACCAGTTGGTGACTGAAACAACCCAGAAGGGTTGTTTTTTTTGTCCTATTTTGGGTTGAGCATTCATATAGATAAGCAGATAGTCGCTCAGCCAACAGCGGCCACCACCACGCGGTAGCCAGTCTGGGCGACGGAGCGGGTATGGGCAAATCCACCCGTCCAAATATGGAAAAAAAGGCATAACTGGTAAGCTTCTCTTGTATATATTGAGATGAACACAGCTTGCTTGACAACGGAAGAATTTGCATAAATCTTGCGCGTTTGGGAGGTGTTGAAAAAAGAAGCTTACCAGTGAGGTTAGGTTAAAAGAAAAGGGGGGAGGAAGATTGGAACGGTTTGATATCTTCAAAGATATCGCCGAACGTACAGATGGAAACATCTATATAGGAGTTGTTGGACCGGTACGGACAGGGAAGTCAACATTTATTAAACGCTTCATGGAATTAATGGTATTACCGAAGATCACCGATTTACACCATCGGGAACGAACCCAGGATGAAATGCCCCAAAGTGGCGCAGGCAAAACAATTATGACGACGGAACCAAAATTTATACCGGATGAAGCCATTCCGCTTTGTTTTGACCAAGTTGAATTAAAGGTACGCATGGTAGATTGTGTGGGTTATACGGTCACCGGCGCCAGGGGGTATGAAGATGAAACGGGCCCCAGAATGGTGATCACCCCCTGGAGCACAACCCCGGTCCCATTTCAAACCGCAGCGGAAATGGGCACCAAAAAGGTGATTCAAGACCACTCCACGATCGGTTTGGTCATCACCACCGACGGGAGTATTACGGAGATTCCGCGGGAGAACTACATCCCGGCTGAAGAAAAAGTCATCGCCGAATTGGCCGCCCTTGGCAAACCCTTTATTGTTCTGGTTAATTCCGTCCACCCGGAGGCCGAGGAGACCTTAGCCCTTGTTAACGAGTTACATGAAAAATATAATGTCCCGGTGCTGTCTGTTGACTGCCTGCGTATGGGAGAAGATGAAGTTAACCGGATGATGCAGAATGTCTTAAAGATGTTCCCAGTCTTGGAGATTCAAGTTAATTTTGTGGATTGGATTGAAGAACTACCCGCCGACCACTGGCTGCGTTGCGCCTATGAAGAAGCGGTCTTGACTGCGGTCGCCACGGTAGAAAAAGTCAAGGATATTGAGGGAACCCTGTCCGAACTAGAAAACAACGAATATATGGAAGAAGTATCCTTGGAAAAGGTGGATCTCGGTCAAGGAACAGTGAGTATTCGGATTAAGACGGCGGAGTCCCTCTTTTACCAAGTACTTCAAGAAATCACCGGTCTTTCATTACAGAACAATGGTGACTTAATGCGGCATATTCAAGAACTGGTTATTGTAAAAAAAGAATACCAAAAGGTTTCCGGCGCCTTGGAGCAGGTAAAAGAGGTAGGATATGGTCTGGTGATGCCACAAATGGATGAGATTGAATTTGCCGAACCTCAGCTCATTCAGCAGGGTAGTCGGTGCGGTGTCCGGATTAAGGCATCCGCCCCGTCCTATCACTTTATCAAGGCTAACATCCAAACCGAAGTCATTCCGGTCGTTGGCACCGAGAAACAAGGGGAGGAGTTTGTCCGCTTTTTAAGTGAAGAATTTGAAAAAAATCCGGAAGGGATCTGGAAAACCGAATTCTTTGGTAAAACCCTACACGACTTGGTAAAAGAAGGGATCCAAGCCAAACTAAGCCGGATGCCAGCTCACGCCCAGGAAAAATTACAAGAAACCTTGACGAAAATTTTAAATGAGGGTAGCGGTGGGTTAATCTGCATTATAATTTAAAACAAGCCGTTAATCTGGGAAAGCCGTGTAATGCACGGCTTAATTTTTTCTCCTAACCGGTAAAAACCAATGATCACAAGGTTTAATTGAAGATTTTTAGATTAGACAGAAGGAGAACGGGGAATTATCTAGAATAGATAATTGCAAATTACAAGGTAAGTATTGAAAGCTACTTTCCATAATGCGCTGGTAAGGCGCTAGAAGGAGGTGAAGTTAGTGACAAAGACCGAATTAATCGATCAAGTTGCGGAAAAAAGTGGTTTGACCAAGAAAGACTCAGGGAAAGCGGTTGACGCTGTTTTTTCGGCGATGACCGAAGCTTTATCGAAAGGAGATAAAATTTTACTCGTTGGTTTCGGTAGTTTTGAGGTGAAGGAAAGAAGCGCCCGGACGGGACGTAACCCACAAACCGGAGCTACGATCGAAATTAAAGCGAGGAAAGTACCTGTATTTAAACCGGGTAAGGCCTTAAAAGAGGCTGTTGACCGGTAATTGTCTTGAAAAGAAACTGTCTTACTGTCTACGGAGAAGGCTCCGTTGCACGTACTACAAGGCCCTCCCTTTAGTTGGGGGCCTTTTCTGATATGAGGGAACCCCATCCTTACCTGCAATCTATTGTTTTAACTTCAATTAAGCGCTCTTCCCTCCGTATTTTTTTGCAACCATACGGAACTGTCTTCCTCTTTTTACGTTTCAATCTTATATGCGGGAATTAAGTAATACCTGAAGCTTTTATTTGGACACAATAGATCATCTCCAACCCAAGGCGGCGGCTCATAGAGAGTGCTTAAGCTTAAATTAAGAGAAAAAAACATTCCTTAAATAAGTGCTAATTGCGATCTGGAGGGGATTATTTTGAAAGGAAAAGCGATTCTACGGGAGATCTTAGAGGTTGTCCTCCCTGCTTTAGTCCTCTTTCTGGTTCTCCGGGCCTTTATTGTTGAAGCCAGGTATGTGCCGAGTCCGTCCATGCGCCCGACGATCATCGAATGGGATCGATTTTTGGTCGAGAAGGTTTCTTACCGCTTTCGTGAACCAAAACGCGGCGATATAGTGGTTTTTCATCCTACGGAAGAAGCAAATGCCTTAGCCAATGAAGAACAATTACGGCGGGGAGAACACCAGGTCAAGCTGGACGATTTTATTAAAAGGATCATTGGACTACCGGGAGAGACTATAGAGATCACCGCAGGGAAAGTCTGGGTTAACGGTGAACCCCTTCCGGAAGAGTATATTTCACCCGATCGACGTCCCATATACGAATTTGGACCAGTAACCATTGGTGAAGATGAGTATTTTGTTTTGGGGGATAATAGGAACCAAAGCTGGGATAGTCACTATTGGGGGTTCCTCCCCCGGAAGAATATTGTGGGCCGGGCTTTCTGGCGTTTTTGGCCTCTCAAGCGGATGGGCTTGATCCGTTAAGAAAAAGGAGTTGCACCAATGAAATTACAACAGTTTATCTTGGGTGAACTGAAAGTAAACACCTATCTTCTCTCCGATGAAGAAACAAGGGAAACCGTTTGTCTGGACCCGGGGGGGCCGCCCCAAGAGATTTTAGCGGAGTTGGCCAGCCACAATTTAAAGTTAAAATATATCCTGCTTACCCATGGGCATTACGACCATATTGCCGGCGTCAATGAATTAAAAGCAACAACCGACGCGGTGGTGGCGGTCCATGTCAGCGATGCCGACTGGTTAGCCAACCCGGCGCTCAATTTATCGACCCTCTTCGGCACCGAAATAGTAGTGAAAGCGGATCAATTGTTAAACGACGGCGATATCCTTTGCCTGGGTTCAAATATGTTGACTATTCACCATACCCCCGGACATACTCCGGGCGGCATTTCCATCACCACTCCCTCTCTGTTATTTAGTGGGGATACCCTTTTTGCTGGCAGCATCGGCCGGACCGATTTACCGGGGGGTGATCCGATCGCTTTAGACAACAGTCTGCGTAAACTGCTCAAGCTCCCTGCCGAAACCCGGGTCTTTCCCGGTCATGGTCCCGGGACCTTCCTCGGCCGGGAAAAACAGCACAATCCCTTTCTTCAGCAATTGGTGGGGAAATAAATGGCATCATATGTGTTGAACTGCAATTTACAGGGAAACCAACGGAATATGGAAAATATGGTCCGTGCCGTCGATCCCGAAGCGGTCTTTATCGAAAAAGGTCAGGCCGACTACAGGATCGATCTTCTAGTCAGCACGGAAGAAAAGCATCTTGTTTGCCAAGGCGTAATTATCGGCAACCGGACTGGCGTTATCTCCTTTACCGACCAGGAGATTACCGACCCCCGCTATGAAGCCAACGCTTACAGGCAACGCCTAAAGGAAGTGGTACGCAAAGCAATTCTAATTCTACTCAAGAAAGTTGGCTTCGCCCAACCACCCTGGGGCATCCTAACCGGCGTCCGCCCCAGTAAAATTTATCATTATTTCCGCGATTTACACTTTGAACCCGGTGAGATAAAGCAGAAATTAGAAACCCTTTTTCTGCTGCCACCGGATAAAGCCAAGCTCTTAACCGAGGTGGGGGAGGTCCAAAGACCCTTTTTCAATAAGGTTGGGGAAAGCATCAGCATCTATGTGGGCATTCCTTTTTGTCCAACCAAGTGTCACTATTGTTCCTTTGCTTCCTATCCATTAACAACCCATGCCCACTTAGTGGAGGGGTTCTTAGGAGCCCTCAGATATGAAGTGCGGGAAATCGGCCAGACGCTCAGCCGGACGGGTTTACTCCCGGTCACCCTTTATATCGGTGGCGGAACCCCAACGGTTCTGACGACAGTCCAACTAAAGCAGCTGCTGGAGTTGATCGACCAATATATACCCCGCAGGGCGCTTTTGGAATTTTCGGTGGAAGCGGGCCGGCCTGATACTTTGGACCGGGAGAAACTAATCCTCCTCCGGGATTACGGGGTTAACCGCGTGAGTGTCAACCCGCAGACCATTAACCCCCGAACTTTAAAACGGATCGGTCGGAAGCACACGGTTGCCCAGTGGGAAAAGGCTGTAGAAATGGTCAGAGCGATTGGCTTTCCTTGCTTAAATATGGATATGATCATCGGCTTACCGGGTGAAGGGGAAGAAGATTGGGACCAAACCCTCCAAAAACTGTTGGTTTATGGCGCGGAAAATATCACCCTGCATACTTTAGCACCAAAAAAAGCGGCAACCTGGGATTTTACCCAAGTTAAAGCGGAGATTAGCGCCGAAAAAGTCGCCCGTTGGTTAGGAGGGAGCGCCCTCCGGTTACGGACCGAAGGTTACTACCCCTATTATCTTTACCGGCAAAGAAGAAGTGTGGCGGAACAAGAAAATTGCGGTTATACCCTTCCGGGTTGGGAAGGCATCTACAACATCATTATGATGGAAGAACGCTCTACGGTCTTAGGTTTGGGAGGGGGAGGGATGAGTAAATGGGTTGACCCGGTAACAACAAAGATAACCCGGACCCCCAACCCCAAATGTCCGGCTACTTACCGGGGCCGAATTAAGGAATTAGTGGCGGAAAAAGTCAAGAACCTATTGGCGATGGTGAATTGACAACGGAAGAGGCTTTAGGTACAATTAGATAAGATGTTCCCTTGGAAGGTGTGGATTATTTCTTTACCGAAAGTAAAACCAATGATTAAGGAGGAATTTTGTTGGCTGGAATATTAAATATTCGCCGGTTATCCAAGACCTTTCTGAAACCGGTTGTCATTATTATAGTATTAGCGATGCTCGTCGGTGTATTTTATGCCTTTCCACGTTTAGGTGGCGTTAACCAGCAGGTTCTTTACCAAGGACCTTCCGCCCGGGTGAATGGGGTAAAAATTGAGGATCGGGATTTTAACGAAATTTTCCTTCGTTACTTGCAGCAATATGGAGCTTATTTAAGCGAAGACCAGATGAAAGCAAGTACTTTGGAATACTTGATCGAAAAGGAACTGATTAAGCAGGAGATTAAGAAAAGAAAAATCAGCGTTTCCGACCAGGAAGTCGAGGCTCTATTAAACGAAATCAAAGCCTACAACCAGATTGACAGCGAAGAAGAGATGGAGATGTTGATCTACCAGACCGGAGCCGGCGATCTGAAAGGCCTTCAGAAGATGCTCCATGAGATCCTGGCCGAACAGAAACTCTACACAGTTCTGGGGAAAGAAGCCAACCTTGAAGTCCCCGAAGAAGAGATCATTGCCAGTTATGAACAGCTGGAAGCAGCCCATATTTTGATTGCGACCAGTTCCGACGTGAGCGAGGAGCCCCTTTCCGATAAGGAAGCTTTAAAGAAAGCGGAAGAAATATATGAAAAGTTGCAAGCAGGCGCTAATTTCGCGGACTTAGCCAAAGAATACTCGGATGACCTAGGTAATAAGGATCAAGGTGGACGGTTAGGCCGTGCCCCGATCGAGTATTTTAAAAATGCTTTTGTCCCCGAATTTGTAGAAGCCGCGCTCCAACTTAATGTGGGTGAATACAGCGCTCCAGTGAAAACCCAGTTTGGCTACCATCTGATCACCCTGCTGGAGAAGAAGTTAGCCCAGGGCGAAAAGTGGGAACAGGAGAAAGAAAAGATCAAAGAAGATCTGTTGGCCAATAAATTTTTGACCACTAAAAAGAATGAATGGGTTCAAGACCAGCGGCAAAAACACGCCAAAATCGAAATTTTAGATCCTTCCCTTTTAGGTTACCACTTAGTCCAAGAAGGAAAGTGGGCCGAAGCAACCATCGCCTATGAAAATGCCTTAAAAGATAAAAGGTATAAGAAGAATTTAAATACTTTCCTCGCCTTGGCGGAAGCCTATAAAGAAACAAACCAGTACGAGGCTGCCCTTGGTGTCTTTGAGCGTTTACCCAAAGATTTGAAAGATAATTACAATGTAGATTTAGCCAAAGCCGATGTCTACCAAAGTAAGGGCGACAAAGATGGGCTAAAAGCGGCCTTATCCGCTGCCGAAGCTAAAGCGGGAGAAGACATTACTTTGCTCAATCAAATATTGAACAAGATGAAAGCCGCTGAACTGACTGAGGAAACAGAAGCCTTAGCGGAAAAAATTGCCGCTCTTCAGCGGAAAATCCAAGAAGAACAGGAAGCATTAAACAGAAAACTTGAAGAAGAGCAGAATAGACTCCAGGCTGAACTGAATCAGGAGGGAATTATCGAAACTCCGGAAGATGAGGAGTAACTTCTAGTCATAAAGGAGTGTGGGGGTGGAGGGCTGGTCCTTTCACCCTTTCTTTCCGTCACGATCAGAATGATGGGTTAAATCTGAGGTAAATTTTGCTAATTATTTGTGAGGAACGGGGGATGACTTTGATCACTGTACCACGGGGTACCTATGACATTATGCCGAAGCAAGCCTTGGCTTGGCAATGGCTGGAAAAAAAGATACGTCAAGTTTTCCTCTCCTACGGTTATGGGGAGATCCGTACCCCCATCTTTGAACACACCGAGCTCTTCCAACGGGGGATCGGCGCCACCACTGATATTGTGGAAAAAGAGATGTACACCTTTACGGATAAAGGGGGCAGAAGCATCACGCTCCGTCCGGAAGGGACAGCCCCAGTTGTCCGGGCTTACATTGAACATAAGCTCTACGGTCAAACTCCAGTGACGAAACTCTTTTACATAGGTCCGATGTTCCGACAAGAACGGCCTCAGGCTGGTCGTTTTCGCCAATTCCACCAGTTTGGGGTCGAAATGATTGGTGACGCCAGTCCGGTGGCGGATGCGGAAGTCATTCTGCTGGCCCATGACCTCTATCATCAACTGGGTTTGACCGATTTGGAAATTCATCTGAATTCAGTTGGTTGTCCCCACTGCCGACAAGAGTATAAAACGGCCCTTACTGCAGCCTTAAAGGCGGCCGCCGCTAAGCTATGTACGACTTGCCAGTTACGCTTGGATCGTAATCCTTTACGCTTGTTGGACTGCAAAAATGCGTCCTGTCAAGAAATTATTAGTCAGGTTCCCCCGATCCAAAACTATCATTGTGCAGACTGTCGCCACCATTTCGACCAGGTGGTTGCCTTGCTGGCAGAGGTCGATGTTAAATATAAACTCTCCCCCAAATTGGTGCGGGGGTTAGATTATTACTCCCGGACCGTTTTTGAGATTATCAATAATGAGCTCGGCGCGCAAAACGCCCTTTGTGGCGGAGGTCGTTATGATGGACTGGTCGAAGAATGTGGCGGCCCCTCGGTGCCGGGAGTCGGTTTTGCTTCGGGAATCGAAAGGGTCCTGACTACGCTGGAGCAAAAAGGAATATTAGCGGATTTTCCCAACCATCCCCAATTTTACCTTTTGCCTTTAGGTGAAGAGTTAACCACCATTGCCTTTTCCTTAGCAACGCAATTACGCCGGGCTGGTTATATCGTTGAATTGGGGAATGGGGCCAAAAGTCTAAAATCCCAACTCAAAACCGCGCATAAATCAGGAGCTGCTTTTGCCGTCATCATCGGAGAAGATGAATGGCAAGCGCGGGAGGTTACCCTCAAAACAATGGCGGATGGGAACCAAAAACGGTACTCCGTTGACGATCTGTTGGCACAACTTCCCCAGTTGGTCATCGCCCTTGAAAAAAGCGCTAGTAAGGAGGAATAAACTTGTCCTCATGGATCCGTACCCATAATTGTGGCATGATTGGTCTACCGGAAGTCGGGACCACTGTTTCTTTGAACGGCTGGGTTAACCGTTACCGTAACCTCGGTGGACTTTTATTTATTGACCTTCGGGACCGGACTGGAATCGTCCAGGTTGTTTTTAATCCGGAACAGAACCGGGAACTCTTCAAAACCGCCGAAAGGATCAGGAATGAATATGTCTTGATGGTGAGAGGGCGGGTGGAAAAGCGGCCGGAAGCTACAATGAACCAGGAAATGGCTACCGGAGCGGTGGAAGTGCACGCGGAAGAACTGCTTATTATCAATTCGGCAAAAACACCCCCGATCTACGTGAATGAAGACGCAGCAGAAGAGGAGACCCTGCGTTTACGTTACCGGTATCTTGATTTGCGCCGTCCGGAGATGCAAAACAAAATTGCCCTCCGCCACCGGATCGTAAAACTAATCCGGGATTTCCTGGATGAAAAAGGTTTTTGGGAGATTGAGACCCCCATGTTAACCCGGAGTACACCGGAAGGGGCCCGTGATTTTTTGGTCCCAAGCCGGGTGAACCCGGGGAAATTTTACGCCCTCCCGCAATCGCCGCAGATTTTCAAACAATTATTGATGGTTAGTGGGGTAGAGAAATATTTCCAGATCGCCCGTTGTTTCCGGGATGAAGATCTACGGGCCGACCGTCAGCCCGAATTCACCCAGATCGATCTGGAACTCTCTTTTGTCGAACGGGAAATGATCCTCGCTTTAATGGAAGAGATGATGGTTATTCTCCTTAAAGAAATAAAAGGCATTGAGCTTCACCGTCCTTTTCCCCGCCTGGAATACACCGCAGCAATGAACAGATACGGCAGTGATAAACCGGACACCCGGTTTGGCATGGAACTGGAAGATATCTCGGCTCTCGTGGCGGATAGTCAATTTGCGGTTTTTCGTAAGATTCTGGAGCAAGGAGGAAAAGTGGTTGCCTTTACCGCCCCGGGATGTGGCCATTATACCCGCCGGGAGCTTGACGCTTTGTCGCCGTTGGCTGCCAAATATGGCGCAAAAGGGGTCGCCTATTTTGCCCTGACGGAAGGGAAAGTAAAATCGCCGATTAGTAAGTTCTTCACCACGGAACAATTGGCAAAAATCACGGCTAAACTAGAAGCGAAAGACGGTGACTTAGTCCTTATTATTGCCGACCAGAATCCCAACCAGGCCTTGACCGCCCTTGGCGCTTTACGGTTAGAGTTTGGACGCCGCTTAAATTTGATCCGGGACGACCAGTATAATTTGTTATGGGTCGTGAATTTTCCCCTCTTTGAATATGATCCCGTCGCGCAGCGCCTGGTCTCTGTCCACCACCCATTTACCGCGCCTCTACGCGAAGACGAGGATTTAATTGCAACCGATCCACTCAAGGTCCGTTCTAATTCCTATGATTTGGTATTGAACGGAACCGAA
The DNA here is from genome assembly GCA_012837715.1 of Bacillota bacterium. GTDB lineage: Bacteria > Bacillota > UBA4882 > UBA10575 > UBA10575 > Capillibacterium. The sequence continues at coordinate 68,877 of DUQR01000035.1, forward strand.
CTGGGGGGCGGGAGTATCCGGATCCACCAGCCAAACCTCCAAGAAAAGATCTTTCAGACCCTGGGCTTAACCCCGGAGGTAATCAAGGATAAATTTGGCTTTTTACTGGAGGCGTTTGAGTATGGGACCCCTCCCCACGGGGGTATTGCCCTTGGTTTAGACCGTTTAGTAATGTTATTGACCGGAGCAGCCAGTCTTCGTGATGTGATCGCCTTTCCGAAGACGACCAGTGCCACCTGTTTGATGACGATGGCTCCATCTGCTGTGAGTGAAGAACAACTGCAAGAGGCTCATTTGGTTACCAATTATAGGCAAAAAGAGTCCTCCAGCGAACCCTTGCACGAATAAGCTTTCCTATGGTATCATCATAGTAGAGCGAAGGTAAACCCTGCTGTGCGCGTGACGAAGCTGATGTATTGAACCAACACATTTACCTAGGGAGCTGTACTCTGGTTGTCGGCATGTAAGCCTTTCCAAGAGAAGGACACATAAAGCATCCGGGAGGCACCCACCTGTGAGAGCGGGTTCAGGTAATCTTCAGCCGTAAACGACATGGCGGGGTTTTATTACGGGTTTTTTCCGTTGTCCTTTGCTTTAACCATCCCCATCAATTATTATCTTGTATAAACTTTTCTGGTCTGCAAGTCAGGGGAACCTGTTGGCAAAGGGGAAAGAGAACGGAGGTTCAATATGGAAATTGCCCAACAAAAAAAGGAACTCCGTAAAATGTGCCAGATTAAGCTGGAACAACTTCCGCTTACGGAAGTAAAGCGACGGAGCGAAATAATCTGTACATATGCGCTAACCTTACCGATCCTCCAAAACAAACCAACGGTTGCCGCCTATGCTTCTATTCACCATGAAGTAAAGACCGATCGGCTCTTGGCTAGTCTTTTGGCCAAAGGTTTTTGTTTAACCCTTCCTGTCGTCCGGAAAGAAACCCGGACCATGGAGTTCCGGCAAGTCGACAGCATAAAAGCGTTAACCCCAGGCCCCTTTGGCATCTTGGAACCACAAACGGGCCGACTATGTCCCCCCGAGGAGATTGGAGTCTTCTTCATTCCGGGGTTAGCCTTTGACCGGCAGGGTAACCGTTTGGGGAAAGGCGGTGGGTATTACGACCGTTACCTGAAGACCGTTAAACATACCGCCGTCAAAGTTGGTTTAGCTTTTCAGCTCCAACTGATCGAAGCCCTCCCGGTTACGACTACTGATCTCAAGGTCGATTCCCTCATTACGGAGGAAGGTTTTATTTATTAACCTTGTTTGTTACTTTTAAAACCATTAAACAGGATGAATAACCCGACAACAATGAGAGCAACGGGAAGCAAATTGCGGCCCAATAGACGCCAGGGGAGGATTTCGCGCAAGAGAAAGATTAATCCGGCCACGATTAAGACCAGTCCGCCGAAGCGCCAGCGTTTATCCAGTTCTTCCTGGTTTTCGGCCCTTTCGTCCAGATCAATTGTGGACTGGTCTTCGGCGCTTAACTCTGTGGGTCGTTCCGGAATAACAAACCAGGCCAGCAGATAAGCGATAAAACCTCCCCCCATAAAAAAAGTAATGAGCCATAATAGTCGGATCAAAGCTACATCAACCTCAAAATATTCGGCTAAACCACCGGCGACCCCGGCGATCATCCGTTCTTGCCGAGAACGGTACAAACGTCCACGTTTCATCGGATCAACCTCCTTTATTTTGCGGCAGGTAATTGCTTTCCAAAGATTATCTTACACGATGTTAAAGGGACAAGCAATCTTATGTTCGAAAATTTGACCAGGTAGTCCCCCACGCTGGCTACCGCCCGCACCACGAAGGGGTGAATCTTTGCCGCCGGGTGAAGAAACTTGAGCTATTTTTGTAAGTTGGTAAAGGAGAAAAGAGGGGTGCCATACAATGTTACAGATTATCCGTGATCCGGAACTTTACCGGAATCCAGTGGCTTTTGTTAAAGACTGCATCGGGGTTGAATGGCGAAAGCCCGGTGCAAAAAAACCGGTTTTTCTTTTTCCTACCCAAACCCTCTTGGAATACTGGGAAGAACAGTTACTCCCGGCTTTCGGAAGTTGGGGTGGCGCCCGCTTTCTGTTGATGGATGCTTTAGTCCGGGATATATTAGCGGAAACTCGTCCCGAATTAACCGAACTATCCCCCGGAAACAGTATTTTACTGTTACGTTTGGTCATTGATGACTTAGGCCGGGAAGGGAAAATCCCCTATCTAGCCCAAGCCTTTCCCGCTCCCGGTTTTTATGAAGATCTCCGTCAGGAGATTATTCTGCTGAAGCGGGCCGCGCTTGATCCCCCTGCTTTCGCCCAACTAGTGAAGGATGCCAACCAGCCGCTGCAAGAATTGGCTTTGGTTTTTGGCAAGTACCAAGAAACCTTAAAACACCATCATCTAGCCGATCCGGAAGAAAAAATACGCCTGGCGACCATTGAGAGCCAAAAGGCGTTTTGTTGGCAGAAAATTGAACAGTTGTGGGTGATTGGTTTTACCGATTTCACTGCCCAACAGGAAGCCTTTTTAAAGCAAATCAGCAGCCTAATCTCAGTTAATATCGTTTTTGACCATCGGATCGCCGCCCATAAAGGCCTACCGCTTCCAACTATTCGCCACGGGCAAAAGAAAGCGGAAATTCGAAAACGGTATCCGCAGGAAGGAGTAAAGTCCGGCTCGACTTTGGCCTATCTCCAACAGGCGTTATGGGCGAAAGATCCTCTTCCCTCAGAGGTTAAGGCCGACACCAGTGTCAAATTACTCAAGATCAAAGGGGGGTACCGTTATGAGCTAGCGGCGATCGCTTGTGAGATCCAACGGTCCCTGGCAGCCGATCCCACCCTAACCCCCGATCAAATCGGGATCATTACCGCTTATCCGGTGGACAAGGTCTACCAAATCCTCTCCGCCACCGGCCTACCTTTGACCGTCCAAATTAGCACTCCTTTAGTGGATGAACCGGCTGCCCAAGCCTTGTTGCAGCCTTTCCGGGTGATCCTGGCCGACTTGGAATGGGCAGAGATGATTAAATATCTCCGCTGGGGAGGGATTATCCCCGGTCCCAAACTCTACCAGATTGAACCAACGACTTCCTTGGCGGGATGGCAGGAAACCTTATCCAATCTTTATGCGGAGGAAGAAGAAAAAAAGAACCATGTTAAATCCTTGCTCGATTTATTAGCCCAGATCCCAACCACCGGAACCTATGAGCAATTTTTCCAATTAGGACTGGCCTGGTTGGATCAACCTTTTTTGTTAAACAACTTCCTTCCAGAGACAAAAACCGCCGAACCTTCGCTGCAAGCCCGGTTGCTCCAAACTTCCTTCCTGGGCAAACTGCGTAGGCTAATCCAAAAAAGCCTGGCCTTAGTCCCGACTCTCCCGGCCAAGGAGATCAGTCTTCATGAGTTCTATTTAATGCTCGAAGCCATCCTGACCCGGGAGCAATGTCCAAAACCGACCTCTTGGGCTAATGGAATCAGACTATTATCCCCCGCAGAAGCTCGGGGAGTCAATTTTCGCCTTACCTTTGTCGCCGGACTTAATGAAGGACTGATCCCTCATCTCTCCGTAGAGAGGTGGCTCTTGCGGGAAGAGACAATCCAAAACTGGCCAGCGGATAACCTTTTTCCCACCAACCGCCAACAGTTGTTACGAGAACGCCTCCTCTTTTACTACACCATCAATACGGCCCGGGAAAAACTGATTCTTTCCTGTTGCCAGAGCAATGAAGAAGGAAAACCGGTTAACCCTTGCTCTTTTTGGAATGACCTGGAACGGCTGCTCCCGCCCGACTGCCTCATCCAAGCAGACGTCGAAAGCAAAGGGGAAGATCTGCTCCTTAACTTCCGACCGGCGGTAAGCAACGCCTTAAGCGATGAAATCCGCCAAAAAATCCAGACTGAACTGGCCCGGCGCCGAGACGGCCGGAGCCGCAACGGACTTTTAGGGTCGCAGGAGGCCCGGCTGCTGCAAGCGAAGATAAGTGCGGCGCCGATGAGTATCTCCGCTTTAGAGGAGTACGCCTCCTGTCCCTTCAGCTATTTTTGTCGGCGGTGGTTGAAAGTAAAACCCCTCACCGAACCGGAGATCATTCCATCCCGGACCGAAGAGGGCAGTATTGCCCATTTGGTTTTAAGTAATTTTTTCCGCCGCTACCGGGGCAAAGTTTTAATCCGCAACGACTTCAGCAAATATACCAAAGAAATTCGGGATCTTGTAGAGCGCTACTATCCGCCAATCAAAGCCTCCTCCAGCGGGCTGCAAAAAAATTTCTTGGTTTTGGGCAAGGAGAACTTAACTACTACCTTAACCCGGATGCTGAAAGAAGAAATCGTATGGGGAGAGAAGACCGGAAGCCGTTTTACCCCCCGTTATTTAGAACTCGGTTTTGGGGGAGTGGAAAAAGAAGCGGACGGTGAATCGACCCCATACCCATTGGTGCTAACAACGGAGAACCAAACTCCGGACCAACCGGTGCTGCGACTTTGGGGAAAAATCGATCGGGTCGATACCGACGGAAGCGACAATTTTATTGTTTATGATTATAAAACAGGAAATGCGCCGGCCAAAGCGGAGATTATTAAAGGGAAATACCTGCAGCTTCCCCTTTATCTATTGGCGGTGAGCCGTCTTTTTCTTCCGGCGGGACAACCGGTGGGCGCTACATATTACAGTTTACGCCAGACCTATCGTTTACGGGGGATCTGGCGCCGGGAAGCCCTTGATTTCGGCATCAACATCAAAGGGGCTTGCGCGGAGGAAGAATGGAGCGTGGTTCTGGGTAACGCCGAACAGGTAGCGGTCAATCTTTTTGTCGGCATCCTCCGGGGTGAATTCCCTTTTGCCCCCCCGGGTGAATGCCCTCACTACTGTGAATATCGGTCCATCTGCCGACAACAAATCTGGGGGAGAGAAGGTGAAGAGCATGCTGAATGAGGAACAAAAAAGGGCCGTTGAGGAGTTTTCCACAGATCTATTGGTCATGGCCGGCGCCGGTACGGGTAAAACTAGGGTCCTGACCCATAAATATCTCCATTTACTAAAGGCTAAAATAGCCCAAGTACCCCAGATTGTCGCCGTCACTTTTACCAACAAAGCCGCCGATGAAATGCGCAGCCGCATTAGGCAAGAGCTAGAAACGGCTTACTATAACAGCGATGGTCCGGAAGGGGAATATTGGTTGAGACAGTTGGAACTCTTGGAAGTTTCTGCCAAGATCACGACCATTCATGGCCTTTGTTTTACCCTCTTAAAGCAACATCCGGTCGAGGCGGGCATCGCACCCCGGCTTGCGATCCTCAACGAAGGTGAGGAGTACCTCTTTAAGGCAAAAGCAGCGAAAAGGAGTTTAAGCAACCTACTGGCGGAAGATGTGACGGGCGCCAACCTTTCCGTGGTTCTCGCCTTGGGAACCAGGTTCTTCCTTGAACAATTGCCCACCTTGTATACAGTTTTACGCGAAGCCGGGGCGGAAATTGATCGGCTAGACGCAGCAACCCTCTCTTGCGGCACTCCGCTGGAAAAGATCAAAACCCAATTAGTAGAGGCGCTCAATCGACTACGGCAGGAAGCGGTGAACGTAAAGTTGACCCCACGTGCCCAGGAATTACTGGCCACTCTTTATCGCCAATGGCCGGACGCCCAAAACGAACTCCATAAGTTAGAGCATTTGTCGGAAGATGCTCTCATGATGCTGGGAGACCTCCTGTCCTTGCTTCCGAAAAACCTAAACAAACAACTCCGTCCGACCATCGATGAAGTGCATGACTGGGTTGAACAGTTGCAAACCGCTCTTGTTTCCCGGGAAGCCGAACGCCAAAAACCGATCCTCCTTGCCTTTCTCCGTCATTTTGACCGGGAATATAACCGGCTTAAACAATTAGAAAGCAAGTTGGATTTTACAGACCAACAGTACTTAGTACGAAAACTCCTCCGTGACCACCCGGCAATCGTCGCTGAATACCGCCGTCGCTTTCTTTATTTGATGATTGATGAGTTTCAGGATACCAATAGTCTGCAGTGGGAGATTATTCAGCTATTACGCGGCGACCAAGTTGAGAAAGGCCGTTTATTTCTCGTCGGCGATCTGAAACAATCCATCTACCGTTTTCGCGGGGCGGAAGTGGAAATCATGACTAAGCTCGCCGCTTCCAAACTAGGAGAGAGAGGACAAACTCTGGTCTTGGCAAAAAACTACCGGACCAAACCGGCGGTGGCGGAAGTGATCAATGGTTTTTGCCAGCCCATCTTCGCCACGGAAGCCTTTCCCTACCAACCTTTAGTCCCGGCGGAAGGAGGGGAGAACGAAGGGGAGCTCGGGGTGGAAATTTTGCTCGTCCCCGAAAAGGAGCCGGAGATGCTTGCCGCCCGCCTCCACCACCTGGTGGAAACCGGGGAGTTTCCGGTGGGGACCGGCCAAACAACCAGAGCGGTCCAATATGGGGATATAGCTGTTCTCTTCCGCACAAAAACCCACCTTAAAGCCTTTGAGGATGCCTTCCGGACGGCGGGCATTCCCTACCAGGTCACTGCCGGGGTCGGTTTTTATGCGCGTCAAGAGATCCAAGATCAGCTTAACTTCCTCCGTTTGGTGGAATGCCCGGGGGATGCCTTGGCTTTAGCTGGCGTTTTACGCTCACCCTTTTGCCAAGTGTCCGATCACGCCCTCTTCTGGTTGGCCCATCCCCATGGTTTGGTCCATGGTTTTTACAACGGAAAGCAGTCCGGGTATCCGTCAGAAATCTCCGGGCCGGAAAAAACCCGCCTCACCCGTTTAGAACAATTGCTATCCACCCTTAGCCAAAACGCCCATTTACTACCCATCCCGGCACTACTCCGGTGGGCTTGGACCGAAACCGGTTATTTGGAGACAATTACCGCCCTTCCCGAAGGGAAACGATGTTTAGCCAATTTAGAAAAACTAATTCTGCAAGCAGAGGAGTTTGCCGCCAATGGTTATTCCGGAGTGGGGGACTTTGTCGCCTTTCTGCGCCATCTCTCCGCCTTAGAAATTCGAGAAGGGGAAGCTTCCTTCCCCACGCACGAAGGGAACTTTGTCCAAATGATGACGATTCACGCGGCCAAAGGCTTGGAGTTCCCCGTTGTCGTCCTGCCGGAGCTAGATGCCGAATTTAAGCTGACGGCCCGTTCTACGGTTTTTTATACGCAAGACTGGGGCATCATCCACAAAATAAAAGGCCCCGATGGTCGTTGGTTAGAGACCGAAAAAACGCGGGAGTACGACAAGTTGGAGAAAAGGGCTGAAATTTCCGAATTAAAACGGTTGTTTTATGTCGGAATGACCCGCGCCCGTGATTATCTGTTGTTTTCTGGAACCGATCAGGAAGCCAAGGCGGCAACGATCGATGAGAGTCGTTCCTGGCTAGACTGGCTGGTGCTAGTTGCGCCGGAGATTAAAACCGGGGAGGAAGGGCAAATCTCCGTCAACGGTTACCCCTTGAAAATCACCCGGTCGGTTCCGACCCAAAAACATCGTCCGGTAACCGAAGTACAACCGGTCGCGGAGGAGATCGCCGCCAGCCTTGAAATACCGCTTCCGACCGGCAAAATCACCACCAGACGTCTCTCTTTAACTCCTCTCCTCACCTTTCAGGAATGCCCACGGCGTTTTTATTGGCAACACCGGTTAGGAGCGGATCCAGCCTGGGTACCAGCGGGACAAAAATCACCTGCAGAACGGATCACAACCAATTACAGTCTGCTCCTGGGCGACGTCTTCCATCGCCTCATCGCGGCGCCCCAGTTGAAGGGGGGGGAAAGCGGACCGGCCTTTGCCGACTGGTTTCAAGGGTTAAGGACCGACGAACAACAGGCGGCAACGGTTCAATTAAATACCATGTACCAAAATTATCTCGCCAGTCCCTTTTTAGCAAAAAACGGGGTTCAAGTGGAAAATGAACTTCCCTTTGTCTTGGCTTTAAAAGGGGTTATTATCAAAGGCATCATCGACCGGGTGCTCTTTTACCCGGACGGACGGTTGGTCGTGGTGGATTTCAAAACCAACCGCCACTTGCCCCCGGCAGGGAAGATCCGTAACCGTTATTATTTCCAAGTTTACCTTTATGCCTTAGCGCTGCGGGAAATCTACGGGCGTTTACCGTCGGAAGCCTGGATCTATTTTGTCCAGCCCGATATTCAATTGCCCTGTCCATTAACGGAAAAAAACCTCGGCGCCACCGAGGAAGAGATCATCAAAACCGTTGAGTATATTACCACCCATGACCGTCCGGAGGATTATCCCCCCGGCGCCAACTGTGAATTCTGCCCGTTTACCCTTTGGTGTAAGGAAACCGTCTCCTCTTCACAATAGGCAAAAGCACTATGGTTATGGATTGATTCGAAACTTTCAACTTCCAGCCGGAACCAACAGACCTTCGGCTCTCTTCGTAACGCCAAAACTGAATCACGGAGGATATCTTCGACAAACTTCGGGTGTTCATAGGCCTCTTCCGTTACATACTTCTCGTCTTCCCGTTTTAAAACCGGATAAACACAAGAACTACCCTGGGCGCGGAGGAGAAGAATCAGGTCTTCAAGCCAAAGATATTGGCCGGGCTGACATTGAACACAAGCTTTGATCACCGCCCGTTGGTTATGGGCCCCGTACCGGGAGATGGCTTTACTACAGGGACAAAGGGAGACCACCGGCACATGAACAGTTAAGCGAAACTCATAACTCTCCGCGGTCAGGCGGCCCGAAAACTGACATGGAAAATCCAAAGGAGAGGAGAGACCGCTGACCGGTGCCGTAACCGGCATAAAATAACGGAAATCCAACTTTAAATCAGCGGAGGATGCTTTTAGCTTCCTTCTTAGCTCCATTAAGATTAATTTTAACTCCCGACCAGAGATGGGTTTTTCGCCCCAGGCGACCATAATCTCCAGAAAGCGACTGAGATGGGTTCCTTTATATTGATCAGGCAGGTTGACGGCGGCGGTGATCTTGCCTAAAATTTGCTGGTAACCTCCATCTTTAGCCGCGATCAAGAAAGGAAGGTGGACCTCCTTGACCCCCACCCGTTGGATTTCAATGCCCCGTTCATCATAGCGGTTTTGCACATCTTCCATGTTGATCCTACTTTCTCATTCTTTAATTACCATAGTTCCTTTCCTCCCCAATTATATTCGCATTTTCGCCCCGGCTTCCTTTTTTTTAACCTACTGTTTCCACGCATAATGCTTCTTCCTTTGGTAAAACTTATAACGACCGGAAACTAAGGAGGAAGTAGGATGCGAAAGATATACCGAAGAGTTGCGTTTGTTGCCTTGTTCTTTATTTTGCTGAGCGTGCAAAGCACGCTGGCGGCTCTTCCTTTTAATATCCAGTCTGAATCCGTCGTGCTGATGGAAGTCAGCAGCGGCGAGATCCTGGTCGAAAAAAACAGTAATAAACCGTTACCCCCCGCCAGTGTCACCAAGATGATGGTGATGCTTTTGGCCATGGAAGCCATCGACCGTGGGGAGATAAAACTGAACGATAAAGTAATTGCCAGTCCGGAAGCCTGCCGAATGGGCGGATCCCAGATCTGGCTTGAACCGGGGGAAGAAATGACGGTGGAAGATCTGATGAAAGCGGTAGGTATTGTTTCCGCCAATGATGCCAGTGTCGCCCTGGCCGAATATATCTCCGGTTCCCATGAAGAGTTTGTGAAACTAATGAATAATCACGCCCAAGAACTGGGCCTTAAAAACACGGTTTACGTTAATGCCACCGGTTTATCTCCGGACGGCGGTGGACCGGGTAACATGACCTCTGCTTACGACCAAGCGATCCTCGCCCGGGAACTACTGAAACACCCAACGGTACTAAAGTGGACGGGCACCTGGATTGACAGTCTGCGCGGCGGCGAATCCTTTCTCCGGAATACCAACAATTTAGTCCGCTTTTATGACGGTTGTGACGGGCTGAAGACCGGATATACGAGCGAAGCCGGTTATTGCCTGGTAGCCACCGCCAAACGCAACGGAGTGCGCCTGATTGCGGTCGTCATGAAAGCGCCCACTTCCCCGGTGCGGAACAATGAGATCACCAAGTTGTTTAATTATGGATTCAGCCAATTCAAAGCTTTAAAGGTTTTAAGCGCCGGTCAAGTCATTGGGAAAACCAAAGTGATGAAAGGCCGAACCAATGAGGTTAATTTGATTATGCCCGAAGATCTTTTGGTAGTCTTAAAACGGGACACGCAAACCACCCCCGAGGTCCTGGCAAAGATCCCGGCGAAAGTGCGCGCCCCCTTAGCCCAGGGAACCCCGGTCGGAGAAGTAATCGTTAAAATCGACGGGGAAACGAAAGTTACCGCTCCTTTGGTCACCGAAGCGGCAGTGGAAGAGAGCGGCTTCTTCCGGTTTCTCTGGCAAATCACCAAAAATATGTTGGAAGGCTTTTTTCACTAAAAAGTCGTTTCCGTTTTTCTTCTCCCTTAACCGCCTCTTGGGCGGTTTTTTTCGTTTTTGATCAGCAGGAAAAAATAGTTAAATGACGAAAGAGTGGCAAGAGAGTATTGAATGGGGGGATCCCGTTTGAATTTACGATTGGAGCGGAACGGTCGGGTTTTATCGGTCCAAATTACCGGAGAACTTGACCTCTCAACCTCGCCGACCTTTCGGAACCGCATCGAAGAGGAACTTAGCCAAAACCAGGAGATCCAACATTTAGTTTTCGATTTTAAAGAAACCAGCTTTATTGATAGTTCTGGCTTGGGGGCTATTCTTGGCCGCTATAAATCAATTTCCCACCGGAACGGTAAAATCAGCGCCGTGAACGTTCCCCCTCATCTCCAGCGCCTTTTTGAACTTTCCGGTTTATTAAAGGTGATGACGATTCATCCTTCCTTCGAGGAAGCTCAGAAATTTGATTAAGGAGGCTGGCCAGGGAATGAAGGAAAATTACTTAAAGGTATCCTTTCCCAGTTTACCCGAGAATGTCAGTCTTTCCCGGGTGATTGTAGCTTCTTTCGCCGCTCAGCTTGATTTTACCCTGAATGAACTTGAGGAAATAAGAGTCGCAACTTCGGAAGCGGTCTCAAATTGTGTAATCCATGCTTACCGGGAGTACGACGGGGAAATTCAGTTGGAACTGAAAATCCACGACGGAAACCTGCTGATCAAAGTAATTGATGAAGGTTGTGGTATTCAAGATTTGAACTTGGCGAAGACACCTGCTTATTCCACCGATCCGGAGCGAATGGGCTTGGGGCTGGTTTTTATGGATTCCTTTATGGACGAAATGACAATAGAATCCCAGCTTAACCAAGGAACACAAGTTCTGATGGTTAAGAAACCCGAACGGAGCAAAAATAGTGATGATGACCAACCTTGATGGTCAGACCGATGCTGGTCTCCTCTCCGAACAGGAAACGCTTCTCTTACTACGACAGGCCGCTTTCGGTGACCAAGAAGCAAAAAACATCCTGATCCAGGTTAATCTGCGCCTGGTGAAAAGTATTGTTGGACGCTTTACCGGACGGGGTGTGGAATATGATGATTTAGTGCAAATTGGCGCCTTAGGTCTGCTTAAAGCCATTGAGCGCTATAACCCCGAGCTGAACGTAAAATTTTCTACTTATGCCGTTCCTCTGATCATCGGCGAGATCAAACAGTACTTGCGGAGTGATGGAAGGATAAAGGTTAGTCGGGGAGTAAAGGAACTAGCGCAAAAAGTGATGCACGCGCGGAAGGCTTATCTAGCGGAAAAGGGGAAAGAACCGACTTTGAACGAATTGGCGGCCCTTACCGCGTTCAGCCGGGAAGAGATCGCCACTGCCTTGGAAGTAAGCAAACCCCTCTCTTCCCTGCAAGAGGTTATTTATGAAGAAGATGGAACTTCCTTAACCCTGGAAGATCAAATCGGGACTGAAATGGAAGAAGCATTAGTGGAAGATGTTGCCCTCCGCCAAGCCCTCCAGCAGTTGGACCCAAGATTAAGAATGATCATCGAAGAACGGTTCTTTGGCGAAAAAACCCAAAGTGAGCTTGCTACCAAGTGCGGTGTCTCCCAAGTCCAAATCAGCCGCTTGGAAAAGGCCGCCCTTTGCCGTCTCCGTGAGTTACTACAGACGCAATCCTAGTTAAACTTGGGCCTTGCGCGCCCCTCTGCAAACTACCCGCGATCATTTTGGGGCGTGTCCCCAAGATAAAAACAAGGCCAAACCCTTACATTGTGATTAGCTTGTTTTATATTAGCAATCTCTTATGGCTAGAATGATTTAAGTAAAGGAGCACGGAAAAAGCCCTAGAACCTTATTCAATGGCCGTAAGGCCATTTTTATCTTTTTTGTGGAAGGCAAAAGGGATTCACTCCAACCGCGCCGAAGTGAAAAACGACTTGGTTGCTCACTCCAAAATTACAGCTTAGAATAGGCTTTTTTGCGTTGCGACCAATTAAGAGGATTCCAACACATATCTTGTAGTTCGGGTTGTTAAAGCAAAGACAACGCAAAAAGCCCTGATGGGAAGGGGATCCGCAATGTTTTCTTTACGGCTGCTCTCGGCGAACGACCCGCGGGAAATCGAGAAAGAGTTTGCCCGAATTGGTGTCTCTCCGGAAGGAACGGAGTTAATGATCGGTAAAGGTGAGTTTATCATTGTCAAAGTCGGGAAGATCTCCGCCCAGGCAGCAAATATTTTAAAACAAGAAATGTTGGCCAAAGGGGGAGAGGTTGCTCTTGGCAAAGCCATGGCTTATCTCGGTCCGGAGCAGGGCGAAGCGATAATTATGGGCACCAGAACCCAATACCGGCGTTTGTTAGCCTTACTAGCCCGGCAACCTTTTGGTCTTTCTGTTTTGGCGCAAGAATTACGCCGTTTATTATTAGCCCTTGACCAAGGACCACCACCCCTCACGATTAAGAATCGCCGCTTTGAATGGGGAACAAAAACCTATGTGATGGGCATTCTCAATCTTACACCCGACTCTTTCTCCGGAGACGGCCTTTACGGGCAGAAACGTTTGCTCGACCGGGCACTCCGCCAAGCCGACGAGTTTTACTTGGCGGGAGCCGACTTGTTGGACCTTGGCGCTGAATCAACCCGGCCTGGTTCGACCCCGGTCAGCCCAGAAGAAGAAAAAAAGCGCCTCCTTCCGGTCTTAGAAACAATAGCCCAAAAATCTCCGTTACCAATATCGGTAGACACGTATAAACCGGCGGTGGCGAAAGCGGCCTTAGCCGCCGGAGCCGATTTGATTAATGATGTTTGGGGTTTGCAAAGGGATCCGGAGATGGTTAAGGTGGTCGCCGCAGCGCAAGCGCCAGTGATTGTAATGCATAACAAAGCTACTCCCGATTATACCGATTTAATGGCCGAAGTGGCTTCCTTTCTCCGTGTCAGTATTAAACTGGCCGTTGAACATGGTCTTCGCCGGGAGATGGTGATTATCGATCCGGGAATTGGCTTTGGAAAGACGCTGGAGGATAACTTAACCATCATCAACCGCTTAGATGAACTGAAAGGATTGGCCGCCCCAATTCTCTTGGGCACCTCCAGGAAATCCGTCGTCGGCCAGGTGCTTGATTTGCCCGTTGACCAACGGCAAGAAGGAACCGCTGCCACTGTCGCAGTGGGGATCAGCCGCGGCGCCGATCTGATCCGGGTTCACGACGTCAAGGAGATGGTCCGTGTCGCCCGGATGACCGATGCGATTGTTCGCCGGTAACAATTTTTCGAAGAAAACGAAGGAAAGGACCGGAATATTTTGCCGATTATTGCTGTAGCCTTAGGAACAAATATAGGCGACCGGGAAGGTCATCTGCGGGAAGCGGCCAAAGCCCTGACTGGTATCCTTCAGGAACCGGTTTTTTCCCGGGTCTATGAAAGCGAACCCGTTGATTATCTAAATCAACCTTGGTTTTTAAATCAGGTTTGCCTTGGAAAAACCCAAGAATCCCCTTTGGAACTGCTTTTTAAGTTTAAAGCATTAGAGAAAGCCAGGGGACGGACTACTGGTCCCCGGTTTGGTCCCCGTCCGCTTGATCTAGATCTTTTATTTTACGATCGCTGGGTAATGGACTCGACACTTTTAACCATCCCTCATCCACGTTTGCTACAAAGATCCTTTGTTATTGCGCCCTTACTCGAGCTGGTTCCCACTTGGACCGATCCCCGCAGCGGTAAAAGGTTGGCTGAGGTCTGGGCGACCACCAAGCAGCACTTCTCCCGTTGCTTTCCGATTTAGAAAAAAAGATAGGGATTCTCCTGGCTTCAACTTTTCATCTTCTGCTGCGCAAGCCCGTGCCAAGCCGAGGGCCCTAGTTCAATTTATGCCCGCAAAAAAAGAGAGTGATTGCTCTTTCTTTGTAAAATAAAACTATGAACCGGAACGAACGAAAGGAGCTTTATGATGGAAGTGATTGATTTACGTAGTGACACGGTAACCAAACCCACCGCCGAGATGCGCAAAGCGATGGCCGAAGCCGAGGTGGGGGATGATGTTTATGGTGAAGACCCGACCATCCATAAATTAGAGACCATTGCCGCCCAAATAATCGGCAAAGAGGCCGCCCTCTTTGTACCCAGTGGTACCATGGGCAATCAAGTAGCAGCCATGACCCATTTGTCCCGAGGTGAGGAGGTCATCTTAGAAGCCGAATCCCATATGTTCTATTACGAGGTAGGCGGATTAGCCCTGTTATCTGCGGCACAAACCCGAACCATTCCGGGGAAGAAGGGATTTATGGAACCGGAAGCGATCGCCCAAGCAATCCGGGGTGAGGATCTACACTTTCCCCGCACCGGTTTACTTTGCTTGGAAAATACCCACAACCGGGCAGGAGGAACCGTCCTCACCCCCGCACAAATCGGAGCGATGGCCCAGATCGCTCATGACCGGGGAGTCCCAGTCCATCTGGACGGAGCCCGCATTTTCAACGCCGCTACCGCTTTAGGGATTGATGTGCGGGAATTAACGGCGCCCGTTGATTCGGTCATGTTCTGTCTCTCCAAGGGATTAGGCGCCCCTGTCGGTTCATTATTAGCCGGTACAAAAGAATTCATTACAAAAGCGCGTAAAAACCGAAAAGTTCTTGGTGGCGGATTACGACAAGCCGGTATCTTGGCCGCCGCAGGGATTATCGCGCTAGAAAAGATGGTTGACCGTCTGGCGGAAGATCATTATCGGGCTCGACTTTTAGCGGAAGACTTAGCGAACATCCCCAGACTGATGATTGATCCCAAAGCGTTTCCCACCAATATTCTGATCTGTTCCGTTGCCAAACTGGGGATCAGCGCTGAACGTTTCTCCGCCCTCTTTGCGCAACACGGAATTTTAACTAACCCGACTTCGCCAACGGAAATCCGTTTTGTCACCCATAAAGATGTTTCCGAAGCGCAAATTAGAATTACCAGTAACGTTATTAACCAAATTGTCAAAGCCGTAAACCATTTTTAATAATTTTGATAGAGGATTGACATATTTTATGACGGCACGATATAATTTGTATAAACTAGGTAGAGCCCAACCTCAGCAAGCTGGGGCCAGCGCAAGGATGAAAAAAAGCCCTGTTTTACTTGCGAAGGTAAGTCATTCAAACAAGCGATCAGTCGCGAGCTGCGAGTTCTTTTTTCTTGTCGTTTGTGAAACTTTGAACAAATTAGGCATAAGGAGGGTCATGCTATGAAATCACTGGCAGATCTGGAAAAAATCAGGGAAGAAGCCCGACGGATGACGGATTTACGGGAAGGGAAAGCGCAAACCAAGGTGATCATTGGGATGGGAACTTGTGGTATTGCCGCCGGCGCCCGCGAAACGATGAAGGCCATTCTGGACGAGATCAATAAACGAAACCTCTCTGGAATCGCCCTTACGCCCACCGGGTGCTTAGGCCTTTGTGAACAGGAACCCATTGTGGAAGTAGAGATCCCGGGTCAACCCCGGATCATTTACGGAAAAGTTACTCCGGAAAAAGCCCGACAGATCGTAGCTAAACATTTAGTGAACAATAACATAATTGGTGAATGGGTAATCGGACGCAAATAGAGAAGAAAAGATAAGAGGAGGTGACCAGTGATGGCAAAAGCAAACTGTCCTCTCCCAACTTCGAACTTATCTGAAATTCTCGACAAGTATAAGCAGTCGCCTGGCTCTTTGCTGGAGATCCTTAGGGAAGCACAAGCGATTAACGGCTATCTTTCACGGGAAGTATTGCAGTTGATCGCCGAGGAACTAGGGATTCCCGAGAGTAAGGTTTACGGTGTAGCGACTTTTTATTCTCTTTTCAAAACAACCCCAACTGGGCAGTATATTATCCGTATCTGTGAAAGCGCTCCCTGTCACATTAGAGGAGCGCAAGATGTATTAGCAACCATTGAAAAAACTTTGGGAATTAAACCTGGCGAAACAACCCCTGACGGTAAATTTTCGTTAGAATTCACCAGTTGTCTTGGACTGTGCGGGGTAGCCCCCGCGATGATGATCAATGATCAAGTGTTTGGCAACCTCACCGGCGATCGGGTCCGGGAAATTATCAATAGCTTCTAAGACATGGGCTTTTTGCGTTGTCCTTTGTTTTTTTTATCAGTTACAACGCAAAAAGCTTAGGCACGACACACTTCCGAAAAGAAAGGAAAAAGGGAGGGTGCTTAAGTGGCAATTTACCGGTCTCATGTTTTAGTTTGCGGCGGAACTCCTTGCCTGCTCAAAGGCGCAAGAACCATACGGAACCTATTCCAACAAGAGATTAACCGCTACCAAATGGCCGATGAGATTCGTGTGGTCGAAACCGGTTGTTTAGGACCATGTGACGAAGGTCCGGTGGTCATCATTTATCCCGAAGGTGTGATGTACAGTCGTTTACAACCGACCGATATCCCGAAAATCGTTGAGCATCATCTATATAAAGGCCGGGTCGTGGAGGAGTTGGTTTACCGGGAACGAAAAGATAGTAAAGAGATCAGTTCTAAAGTGCCCCTGGAAGGGGAAAAATATCTTGACCGACAAAAAAGGGTGGTTTTACGCAATTGTGGACGGATCAACCCGGATTTAATCGAAGAATACATCGCCAACCATGGTTATGAAGCGTTAGGAAAAGTCTTAACGGAGCTTCGTCCCGAGCAAGTGGTTGAAATCGTGACCGCTTCTAAACTGCAGGGGAGAGGAGGCGCCGGTTTTCCAACCGGACTAAAATGGTCTTTTACCGCTAAAACCCAAGCCGATCGGAAGTATATTGTTTGTAACGCTGATGAGGGCGAACCGGGTACCTTTAAAGACCGTTTAATTATGGAAGGAGATCCCCATAGTATTATCGAAGGGATGGCAATCGCCGGTTATGCCGTCGGCGCAGAGGAAGGTATCATCTATATCCGCGGTGAATACCATCTTTCAATCGAACGGATGGCCAGGGCAATTCGCCAAGCGAACGAGCATGGCTTATTAGGAAAGAATATTTTCGGTTCGGGATTTAGCTTCCAAATCGAAATCCGGTCCGGGGCCGGTGCATATATCTGTGGGGAAGAGACCGCCCTGATCGAATCGATAGAGGGCAGCCGCGGTGAACCCCGGGTGAAACCACCCTATCCGGGAGTGGCCGGACTGTGGGGAAAACCAACGGTCGTGAACAACGTAGAGACCCTGGCGAATATTGCACCGATAATTCTCAACGGACCCGAATGGTTCCGGAGCATCGGTACGGAGTCTTCTCCCGGAACCAAGGTCTTTACAATGTTAGGCGATATCAATAACCAAGGTCTGATCGAGGTGCCCATGGGGATAACCCTCCGCGAGATTGTTTATGAAGTAGGCGGGGGGATTCCGGGCGGAAAAGGTTTCAAAATGGCCCAAACGGGAGGAACCTCCGGCGGTTGTCTGCCCATGGAATTTCTTGACATGCCCATGGATTATGATACACTTAGTAAGGTAGGTTCGGCTTTAGGGTCGGGTGCCATGTTAATTATCGATGATACCCATTGTATTGTCGACGTTTTAAAGAGTTTCATGAAATTTTTCTGTCATGAATCCTGCGGAAAATGCACCCCCTGTCGGGAAGGAAACACCCGTTTATATGAAATATTGACCGCCTTATCCGCAGGGACCGCTACCAAAGCCCATATCCAGCTCATGAAAGATCTAGCCCGTACGATGCAACTAACGGCGCTCTGCGGGTTGGGGCAATCGGCTCCTAATTCATTGATTACGTGTTTGCGTTTTTTTGCTGATGAAATTGAAGCACATTTAAATGGGAAATGTCCGACCGGAGTATGCAAGAGTTTAGCTACACAATTTGAAGCGGTTTAGATAATTGTCGAAAGGAAGTGAAGAACCATGGAAATGGTTAAGGTGACCGTGGATGGTCAAACCGTCGAAGTTCCAAAGGGGAGCACAATTTTAGCAGCAGCCAAAAAAGCCGGAATCAAAATCCCAACCCTCTGCCACCACGAAGATTTGAATGTCAATGCCATGTGCCGGATCTGTGTGGTGGAAGTTGTCGGTGCCCGAACGCTGCAAGCTGCTTGCTCCCAACCAGTAAGCGATGGCATGGTGATTATCACTAATTCTCCGGCTGTTCGTCAGGCCCGAAAAATGAATCTGGAACTCTTATTATCCAACCATCCGCAAGACTGTTTAAACTGTGTGCGGAATCAACGCTGTGAGTTACAGACTTTGGCCGATCAGTTAGGTGTCCAACAACAACGTTTTGGCACTAAAACAAGGCCGGAATACCCAAAAGATGATTCGGCTGCCGCTTTAGTCCGGGATCCGGATAAATGCATTCTTTGTCGGCGCTGCGTAGAAGTCTGCCATGACGTACAAAGCGTGGGCGCCATTGCCCCAGCCAACCGCGGAATTAAAACCCAAATCCTCCCGGCGGGCGGCGTTGACCTGAATAATGTGGCTTGTGTGCAATGCGGCCAATGCACCTTGGTTTGTCCCGTCGGCGCCCTCTATGAACAAGATCATACCGAACGGGTGTGGGCTGCTTTAGCCGACCCGGAAAAACATGTGGTTGTGCAAACCGCCCCGGCGATTCGGGTCTCCATCGGAGAAGAGTTTGGGATGGAACCGGGTCAGGTTACCACGGGCCAACTGGTGGCAGCCTTAAGACGCTTGGGTTTTGACCGTGTGTTTGATACCGATTTTACCGCCGATTTAACCATTATTGAAGAAGGACACGAGCTTATTGACCGTTTAAACAACGGCGGTGTTTTACCGATGATTACCTCTTGTAGTCCGGGTTGGATTAAGTTTATCGAACATTTTTACCCGGAATATTTAGACCATCTTTCCACCTGTAAATCGCCACAACAAATGTTTGGCGCCCTGGCGAAAACCTATTACGCGGAGAAGGCGGGGCTTGATCCAAAGGATATTTATGTGGTCTCGATCATGCCTTGTACCGCCAAAAAATTCGAGTGCGGGCGTCCGGAGATGTCTTCCACGGGCTATCCAGACGTGGATGCCGTGCTCACGACCAGAGAATTAGGTAAAATGCTCCGGCAGGCCGGGATTGTCTTTAGCGAACTTCCCGAAGAACAATATGATGAACCCTTCGGAATTACCACTGGTGCTGGGGTAATCTTTGGTGCCAGCGGCGGAGTAATGGAAGCGGCCCTCCGGACCGTTTACGAAGTGGTCACCAATGAAACCCTTCCCTCCGTCGATTTCACCGCCGTCCGGGGAATTGAGGGGATTAAGGAAGCAGAAGTTGACTTAAAAGGAACGAAGGTCAAAGTAGCTGTCGCCAACGGCTTAGGTAACGCCCGTAAACTGATGGATCTGATTAAAGAAGGCAAGGCCGATTACCAATTCATTGAGATTATGTGCTGCCCCGGCGGGTGTATCGGTGGCGGTGGGCAACCGATCCCAACCACCAACGAGATCCGAAAGAAACGAATTGAAGCCATCTATGAGGCCGATGCCGATCTGCCGCTGCGTAAATCCCATGAAAATCCGGCCGTGAAAACCCTTTATGAGGAATTCCTGGATAAACCGTTAGGGGAGAAGAGCCATCAACTGCTGCACACCCATTATACAAAGCGGAATAAGTACCCCCAGAAATCAGTCGGCTAATCCGGATTGAGCAGAAACCCCGGTTGTATTCGTACAACCGGGGTTTTTTGATCAAAAATATCGCCTTGTCAATCCTAGTCAAGGAATTTCTATCATCCAGATTAAACATGGAAATTAATGCTTAATTGTTTTAGAAATACGCTCAGGTGTCCGACCGGATGAATGAACTCTTTGACAAACCTGTATTACCCAAAAGGCGTCACCGACGAGGATTTTTACGTCTTAAAATTTTCGGCAACAGGTGGTAATGACTATCACAACCTGGCCAATCATTCATTTGCAATGGAGGAACTTAACCATGTGAAAGCTTGAAACGAAAAATTCATGTTTTTACGCCGGACGATTACCACAAAATGACTACAGATGTTACGAAAATATTTTGACTCTACACTCCTTTCATGTTACAATTGGTGAAAATATCCAAAAGTGAGGTCTGTGATGGGCGTCGCCAATAACGGATCAAAAAGAAAAAAAGAAGCAAAGCTTGGTAAAGTTAAAACGCTGAGGAACAACTTCTACATCATCAAGCTGGTCTGGGTCATCGAACCGAAACGGGTCTTTATTGAGTTTCTCAAGAATGGATTTTCCTATTTTTCCTGGGTCTTTTATAGTGTGGTCTTTGTCCGCTATATCTTCAGCGCAGTGGAAAAGGGCAAGGGATTCCGGGAAATAGCTGTTTTTGTGATCGCCACCATGGCGGTGGTGATGCTTCTCGACTTCTTTGCGAAGTGGTATGAATTCTATTATAAGCCCATCAGTGACACCGGGATCTATGAAAAACTTTATGCGATCCTGTTTGATAAAGCCACCGCGGTCGATTTAGCTTGTTACGAGGATACCAATTTCTATAATACTTATACGGTGGCGATGAAAGAGGCGGACAGCAGAGCAACCGCGGTTTTGGATAATCTCAGCGGCATCTTCTTTTCGCTGGCGGCGGCCGTGACCGTCTTCTGGACCATGTATTCCATCGACCGGTATGTGGTGTTTTTTGCCTTATTCCCAATCATTGGCAATTTTGTTTTTGGGCGGATCCGGAACCGGCTGACCTATGCCCGGGATTTGGACGGTGTTCCTTACCGTCGGCGGATGGAGTATGTGAACCGCGTATTGTACCTTCAGGATTATGCCAAAGAGATCCGGCTTTCCAATATTTTTACGGTTTTGAGGAACCAATATGCAGAAGGTTTTAAAGGGATTATCGAGATCGTCAATCAATACCGGCTGAAAGTCGGGACGGTCACTTTCTGGCAGTACCTGACGACTTTTACTCTGATTTTCGAGGGTGTGCTTTGTTATGGGGCTTACCGGGCCTTGGTCACCAAGACCATCACCCTGGCGGACTTCGCGGTGCTGGGCAGCGCCATGGTGAGCGGTGCTTGGAACTTGATCCGCCTATCCGAGAAGTTGGTGGATACCTATAAAAATGGACTTTATGTTGAAAACCTGCATAAATTTTTGAACTATGAATCGGAAATGACAAAAACCGATACAAAGCTTAGCCCGGGACAGGAGATCTCCGCCCTTGAGATCGCCAATCTCTCTTTCACTTATTTGGGCGCCTCCCGCCCGGTGTTGGACGGGATCAACATTAAGATCCGAAAGAAGGAGAAGATTGCTTTGGTGGGTCACAACGGCGCAGGTAAAACAACCCTGGTCAAGCTATTAATGAGATTATATGACCCCTCCGCCGGGGAGATTCGCCTCAACGGTGTTAATATTAAAGAATATGATCTTGAGCAGTACCGCGCGCTTTTTGGGACCGCTTTCCAAGATTATCAGGTCTTTGCGCTGCCGGTGGCGGAAAATGTCTTAATGAAAGAAGTCACGCGGGCGGAAGAAGAAGAGCAGATCCGGTCTGCGCTGCAAAGAACGGGCGTTTACAAGAAGATCGCCACGCTCCCGAAGGAGATGTATACCATGTTAACCCGGGAATTTGACGACAGCGGCGTGGTCCTTTCCGGCGGTGAATTGCAAAAAATTGCGGTGGCGCGGGCTTTCTGCAAGAATTTCCAGATCATAATCTTGGATGAACCTTCCAGCGCCTTGGACCCGATCGCCGAGTATCAGCTCTTTGAAAGCATGATGGAAGCCTGTCACAGTAAGATCGTCATCTTCATCTCGCATCGTTTGTCCTCCGCCGTGCTGGCGGACATCGTCTATCTGCTGGAAGATGGCAAAGTGATAGAACAGGGTTCTCACCGGGAGCTGATGGCGCAAAACGGCAAATATGCGGAGCTCTTTCGTAAACAGGCCGAGAAGTATCTCGCCGGTGCGGATCATCTTTAATCCTGTTTACTTGAAGACTTACACAGACTACCGGCATAAAGGAAGAGGTCAAAATGGGTAGACCACATGTAGAAAAAAGGCAAGGGCTGCGCCGGGTAATTGAGAATAACTTGTTTTTGGTGAAGTTTGCGCTCAGGGAAACTCCACTCTACTTCTTCATGTCCTGTCTTTACCCGGTTATTAACCGGGTGGAGGTTTTTATCGAACATACCATCGGGATCAAATATATCACCGATCTGATTCAGTTCGGCGCACCCTTCTCCAAAGCCCTTACCTATATCATCTGGGTGACCATTTTTATCGCGGCCACTTTTGTGATCGAAGGCGCTTATTACCAGTCCATACAGCTTAAGGGCCGGGAGAAACTGCATAAAAACTTACGGATGCTCCTTTATGCAAAGGCCACCAAGATGGGTTTGGCTTGTTATGACGAACCCAACTACTATAACGAGTTTGTCTTCAGCTTGAATGAAGCCGCCAACCGGATGGATAAAACCACTGATTATGCAGGCCAGTTCTGTGCGGCCGTCGCCGTCCTCTTTACCACCGGCGCCTTTATCTTGGTTTTTGACCCCGGTGGATTACTCTTTGTCCTGGCCTCCGTTGTCACTTCGATCCTGGTCACCTTCCGGATAAATAAGATCAAGTTCACCCAGGATCTGGAGTTGAATGCCCGGATCAGGGAACGGGCTTACATCCACCGCGTTTTTTACTTACCGGACTATGCCAAGGAAATCCGGTTAAACCCCATCGCCAGCAAACTGAAGAACGACTTTGCCAGAACCAACCGGGAGATTGACAGGATTTATAAGACCTTTGGGAAAAAACAGGTTTTACTGGGTTTCATCCAAAATTATTTCTGCAACAGCTTTATCCTGGACGGCCTTTATGTCCTCTATATTCTTTATATTACCATGGTTAAAGGGGCGATCAGCTATGGGAGCGCCATTGTTTTAATGAACGCCACCTGGCGGTTGAAAGCAAATCTCCAACAGCTGAGCGGCCTCATACCAAACCTGCAAGAAAACAGTTTGTATATTGAGAAGCTGCGACGCTTTCTCAACCAGGAACCGTCACTCGTGGCGCGGGAGGACGGGCTTACTCCCCCCGAAGAACCGGGGGTTTTGGAGCTGAAAAACCTCTCCTTCGCCTATGAGCAAAGCAAGGGGAATGTCCTTAACAACATCTCATTAACGATTAAACCCCGGGAGAAAGTGGCCTTTGTCGGCTATAACGGGGCCGGGAAGACCACTTTAATGAAGCTGTTGATGCGGTTGTACGACCCTTCGGCTGGCGAGATCCTTCTGGACGGGAAGAAGATCAAAGATTATCAGTTGGAGGAGTACAGGGGTAGTTTTGGCACAGTCTTTCAGGATTTTCAAATCTTCGCCGGCACGGTAGGGGAGAATGTGACGATGGGTCCGGTTCCGGAAGAAAAAAGGGCCGCGGTGGTCTCCGCTTTAGTCAGGAGTGGTTTTGACACAAGGCTGGCCACTTTGGAACACGGGGTTGATACCCCCTTGACCAGGGAATTTGCGGAAGAGGGAGTCAACCTTTCGGGTGGAGAAGCGCAGAAACTGGCGCTTGCCCGTGTTTTTTATAAACCGTGCCAGTATATTATCTTGGATGAGCCGTCCAGCGCTTTGGATCCGATCAGTGAATATAACTTGAATAAAATCATGTTTGAAGCGGCCAAAGATAAAACCGTCATCTTCATCTCCCACCGCCTCTCCACCACGCGGATGGCCGATCGCATCTATATGCTGGAAGACGGCCGGATCATCGAAGCGGGCACCCATGAAGAGTTGATGGCTTTAAACGGCAAATACGCCGAGATGTTTAACCTCCAAGCCGAAAAGTACCGGATCGCCGCCGGCGGCTAGGAGCGTGTACCGAACCGGACCGGACCGGAATAACCAAAATAAACGATTTACTCTGTCAATAGTCTATGAAAATGTCAGTAAAAAGCCTTAGTTTTATTCCGTGAAAATGTCACCATGGGTTTTTTGCAAGAATTAGATTTCCACGTACAAGATCCTATTGTAAAAACGGGCCCAA
>DUQR01000036.1 GCA_012837715.1 Bacillota bacterium
ATAAGCCTTGCCACCCAAAACTGTCCGCGGGGTGGTAGTGCCATGTTTGCCCTGCTTGCCCTGGCCGGTGATGTAGGCTGTTCTGCTGGGCCAACATTGGTCGGCCTAGTGGCCGGAGTGAAGGGCGACAACCTCAAAAATCGGATTAGTCGCTGCTATCGTCTTCCCCTTCCTTTTAATATGTGGTCTCTTCTTGGGCAAGAAAACTATTCGCGCCAAGGCAAGCCGACCAGAGGACAAACCATATCATTCTTGGAACGGATGATAAGTTTTGGTAGTCGATTAATTAATTGAAGAAGAGAATAAATTACAACCTGGTGAGCACAAGCATCAGATATCACCCCATAAAGAGCGGGAGAGGTGAAAGGAATTGCTAACGCTCAATGGACAGTATAATTCAGCCAACGTCATGATTGACGAGATCGATGACACCACACGCGAGCAGGTTCAAACCCTGCTGGATCATCCTGCCTTCGCAGATACTTACATCGCGATCATGCCCGACTGTCATGCCGGAAAGGGCGCGGTCATCGGTTTCACCATGAATTTGAACGAGTATATCATCCCCAACATCGTCGGCGTCGATCTGGGCTGCGGGGTGCTAGCCGCCCGCTTTGAAGTTCAAGAGGTGGATCTAGTCGCTTTCGACCTCTTCATCAAGAAAAACATTCCCGCCGGATTCACAATCCACAAAAAAGCCAAGGTCGAAGCAGACCCCGCCCTCCGTTATTGGACAAATGTGATCGGCATGGATTACGGAAAAGCCCTCCGCAGCATCGGCACCCTCGGCGGGGGGAATCATTTCATTGAGGTCGGGAAGGATTCAAAGGGTAAGATTTGGGTGACCATTCATTCCGGGAGCCGTAATTTCGGCTTAAGGATCGCCAACTATTTTCAAAGGAAAGCCCGGAAAAACCTGGAACGTAATTCCCCCGGCAAGCAGTATAGAGACCTTGAATTCCTCCTGGTCGACAGTGAAGACGGCCAAGACTATCTGAACGCCGCCCGTTTCGCCCAATCATACGCCGCCTTCAACCGGGCAACGATGCTCAAGGAAATAGCCGGCTTTTTCGGCACGGATCCGGTCGAAATCATCGAATCGGTGCATAATTTTATTGGTGATGATAACATTATCCGTAAGGGGGCAACCCCCGCCCGGAAAGGGGAAAGGGTCATTATTCCCTTTAATATGCGCGACGGCCTTGCCTTCTGTACCGGCAAAGGTTCAGCCAAGTACAATTATTCCGCGCCCCACGGCGCCGGACGGATCCTGTCCCGGACCAAAGCAAAACAAATGCTTTCTGTAGACGACTTTACCAAAGGCATCAAAAAAGCGGGCGTCTTTACGACCACCGCAACCAAGGAAACCCTCGATGAGGCGCCCGACGCCTATAAAGATAAAGAACTGATCATCGAAAACATCACTGAAACTGTGGAGATCAACGACTTCGTGAAGCCGATCTACAATTTCAAAGCCCATGGCGACTAAAAAACAAAAACCCTTGATTACTCAAGGGTTTTAAATTACATATTTGGTGGAGATGAGGGGAGTCGAACCCCTGGCCTCTTGAATGCCATTCAAGCGCTCTCCCAGCTGAGCTACACCCCCACGTCCTGATGACAAACAATAGGATACCGCGAAATCTGCTTTTTGTCAAGGGGTTTTTTTGAAACCACTCACAGGTGGAATTCATACTTATAACCACTGATCTTTTCAATCTGCTTTATTCTCCTTGCCATCGAAGGATGGGTCTGGAACCTTTCGTCCAGTTTCTTTAACTTCGTCGTCATATGGTTTAATCGGGCTAGCTTAAGTAAAGCCGTGATCATCACTTCCGGTTGAACACCGATGCGAAGGGCAAATTCATCCGCCTTTTTCTCTTGATTTCGGTAGTATTTCAATAAGCCGAGGGAGATATAGAAAATGAAGGGTACAAGGAGGATGGCCAATCCTAGATAGAGATTGATCTCTCTTCCGGTGTAATTCTCATACCACTCCATTAGGTATCCGGCCAGATAAATTCCGCCTAATCCCGCAACAATATACAACAAGCGTTTCAGAAGATGTTTGTATTTCAAGTGCCCGATTTCGTGGGCGATAATTGCTGCAATCTCGTTGGGCTCTGCGTTTTCCAGATAATAGTCGCTGATAAAAACCTTTGGTTTTACTAACCCCACGACCAGCGCATTTGCAGCCTTTTTTTCTTTTGTCGGCCATTGATATAATTTTGGCCTCTTAATTCCCGCTTGATCAAAGAGTTCATTAAGGAGCTCTCTTAGTCTCTCCCCTTCCAAGTGAACAGCTTTTAATAATTTCGGATAGAAAACTGGTAGGATGAGATTAATAACAAAAATCATGATTATTGGCGTGGCCACTGGGATAATACTCTTCAAAACCTCGCTCTTTATATTGATTTCTCGAGCAAAAATAGTGATCGTTCCGATGATTCCGATCGGCGCTAAGATAAGTAAGAAGCTGACGGCAATATCTCTAATCTGATGAAACAAGGATTCGGTTGTTCCTCGAATCCGTTTATAGGTTTGATTAATAATCAATAATTGACCAACATTGACGAGCATCAAAAAGACAAAGGGGACAAGGAGCATAAAAAGAATACAGCCCGGTTTCCCAAAACGGGTAAAGTATTTCGCAACCATAAACTCCAAGGGGATAATCGTGATTATCTGCAGGATTGCCAACAAGTATTGGTTGTAGATTCGCAATTTATTCATCGCTTCTTCTGCGGATCCGGTTTTCCGGTATAGATTTGATACGGACCTTTTCACAAAAAACTCTGCCCCATAGTTTATACCAATTAAACAAAGGATTAAAGTGAGTCGTAACCAATCGGGCATCGTAAATATAAGGTAATCGAAGAAGATCTCCATTTCGCTCCTCCCTTAAAATAAGTTCTTGAAACACCCCTCGTTCGTTAGCACTTCTCAACCCTTGATCATTATACACAAACAACAGTAGGCTTTCCTTGCCATTTCTTTCATCTGCCAAAGGTGGGTAATTTATGATATTATATAATGTACCCCTTAATTATAATCCTGGATGGAGTGATCGCTTTGTGGACCAATATCTTCGAATATAGTATTTTTAATAATAGCCTAAAGGCTTACCTGATCACATTGGCTATTTTTATTGTCGGTTCCATTGTTCTACGCTTTACTAAAAAATTCCTCCTCACCAAATTTCGCGGTTGGGCGGAGAAATCCGAAAAGGGGTTTTTTGCCTTTGTTTTAGAAAATGGCGAACAAAACCTCTTACCCCTGGCCTATGTCGGCCTTTTTTATCTAAGTGTTTACCATTTAACCCTTTCTCCGTTGTGGAGCAAAATCATCAACAACCTCTCCCTTTCTTTACTAGTGATCTTCGGTGTTCGCTATTTACTGGCCCTACTCAGCCACGGTCTTGACTACTATTTTTTGCATCATGAAATAGATACGAATAAAAAACACGTTTTCCAGATCATCATAAAAATCCTCCAACTATTGGTTTGGGCTTTAGCCTTAATTATTCTCCTTGATAACTTAGGCGTTCAAGTCTCCGCTCTGGTCGCCGGACTTGGAATCGGTGGTATTGCCATCGCCCTGGCCGCTCAGGTTCTCCTCAGTGATTTATTCAGCTATTTTACCATCTATTTTGACCATCCCTTTGAAGTCGGTGATTATATCGTCATTGATTCTTTTTCCGGAACCGTAGAAAATATCGGATTGAAAACCACGCGTCTGCGCAGTCTCACCGGTGAAGAACTGATCTTTTCCAACGCCGATTTAACCAGTTCCCGTCTGCGCAATTACAAGCGGATGCAACACCGGCGCATCTCCTTTTCCATCGGGGTAAGTTACCAAACCGATGCCGCCCTGGTCAAAGAGATTCCCCAAATTATTACCGAAATTATCAAAGGCATTCCCGATACCGAACTAAACCGGGCTCACTTTAGCTCCTTCGGAGAATACAGCTACCGTTTTGATGTGGTTTATTATGTCCTCTCCAATAACTATGTCAAATACATGGATATCCAACAGGAGATAAACTTGAAGATCATCGATGAATTCAGTAAACGGGGGATCAAGTTCGCCTATCCTACCCAAACCTTATACTTGCGGAATGGTTGATCGGAAAAAGTCCGGCGGGTTCATCCCGACCGGACTTTTTTGTCAACTAGTTTCAGCCCTCTACCTTCAGCACGCCCTTTTTGTCCTTTTGTTTTGCTGATTAATAATAAAAGACCACCGTAAGGCTAGACCAAAGTCAGGTCAGACATTAAAGCGGAAACAGGTGACATCGCCGTCTTTCATCACATAATCCTTACCTTCCAGGCGAACCAAGCCCTTTTCCTTGGCGGCTGGATAAGAGCCGCAACGCATCAGATCATCGTAGGCCACAATCTCCGCCCGGATAAAGCCCCGTTCAAAATCGCTATGAATCTTCCCGGCCGCCTGGGGCGCCTTGGTTCCCGCTGTAATGGTCCAAGCCCTGACTTCCTTAGGTCCAGCAGTGAGGAAACTAATCAAACCCAACAGTTTATAACCGGCTTTAATCAACCGGTTCAATCCGGATTCTTCAAGTCCTAAATCGGCAAGAAAGACTTGCTTATCATCTGCGCCCAGTTGGGCGATCTCCTCTTCAATCGCCGCACAGATAACCAGAACCTCCGCTCCCTCTTTAGCGGCTAAGTTCTGGAGGCTAGTAACCCAAGGATTATCCTTCTTCCCACTGGTCAAGTCTTGCTCCGAAATGTTCGCGGCATAAATGACCGGTTTCTGGGTGAGCAAAAATAGTTGTCGAACTAATTCCCGCTCATCTTCAGTAAAGGATAAAGCCCGGACCGGTAATCCTTCCGCCAAGCTTTCTTGGATCCTTGTATATAAATCCAATTCGGCCAGTAACTTTTTATCGCCGGATTTAGCCATATTCCTGGTTTTTTCGATTCGTTTCCCGATGGTCTCCAAATCGGCCAGGATTAGTTCCAAGTTGATAATCTCCACATCCCGACCGGGATCTACCGAACCCTCCACATGCACAATATTATCTTCGGAAAAACAGCGCACTACATGGAGAATGGCATCCACCTCCCGGATATGGGAGAGAAATTTATTACCCAAACCTTCTCCTTGGCTGGCGCCTTTAACCAAACCGGCGATATCGACAAATTCGACGGTGGCAGGTGTTACTTTCTCCGGCCGGTACAGTTCAGCCAGGCGCGTTAACCGGGCGTCAGGTACCGGCACCACTCCTAAATTCGGTTCAATGGTACAAAATGGATAGTTGGCACATTCGGCTCCGGCTTGAGTAATTGCGTTAAAGAGGGTGCTCTTACCTACATTTGGTAGGCCAACGATTCCGATCTTCATTCCGGTCTTCCCTTCCCTGTATTATCCC
>DUQR01000037.1 GCA_012837715.1 Bacillota bacterium
ACTTATTGGCGCTTAGGTTTTGACGTTGTCCTTACTTTAGTCAGCCCCATACAATATCTGGTACGTACTTGAAGCGGTGATCGATCTAAGCATCCCTCATTGTTTAGGGCAAACCAAACTTAATTGAAGAACGGAAGCAGCGGGCAGCGTCGCGAGAAAACCTTTCTCATTAAACTGCACACTCTCAAACACTTCCGGTTTAACTTTGTCCAGTTCTTCAAAAGTATTATGGGCGTTAACTTGATCGGCGGTTAAGACCCTTCCCTCTACCCTTTCCAGTTTCAGTTCCGCACTGTTAAAGAGAATTTCCAAGTTAATCCTTGCACTCGCATGTAAGTTACAAAGGGTGACATTGACTCTCCCCGCTTCGTCCCGGGATACCGAAGCGCTGAGCGCCGGGATCTTTTCCCCATTCAGCTCATAATCCCCACAGTCAAGTTGAAAATCTAGTAAATCAGCATCCTGGTGCACCTGATATAAATCAAAAACATGATAGGTGGGAGTTAAGAGCATCTCCCCGCCTCTGGTCAAAATTAAGGCTTGTAGAACATTAACGATCTGGGCCAGATTGGCCATGCGCACCCGGGCGCAATGGCTGTTGAAGATATTAAGACTGACCCCGGCAATCAGCGCATCCCGCAGGGTATTCTGCTGATATAAAAACCGGGGATTGGTGCCGGGCTCGGCCTGGTGCCAGGCGCCCCATTCATCCACAATCAGCGCCACCTTTTTCTCCGGATCGTATTTGTCCATAATCCCACTGTGTTCTGTGATTAAACGATCCATGACCAAAGCTTTTTGGAGACAACGGAAATATTCCTCCTGCCCAAACTCGGTGGCGGATCCCTTCTCTTTCCAGCTCTTACCCGAAACCGTATAATAATGCAGACTCAGGCCGTCCATATATTTTCCGGCCTGCGCCATTAAGACCTCCGTCCAGTGATAATAATCATCATGAGACCCGCAGGCAATTTTAAAGATCTTTTCCTCCCCGTAAGATTTAACATAGGTCTGATATCGCCGGTAGAGATCGGCGTAATATTCGGGACGCATATTCCCGCCACAACCCCAGCTTTCATTGCCGATCCCGAAATATTTTAATTCCCACGGTTTTTCCCGGCCGTTCTCCTTCCTTAAACTGGTGAGCGGGGTTTCGCCGTCAAAGGTCATATATTCAATCCACTGTTCCATCTCATAAACACTGCCACTACCCACATTACCGCAGATATAAGGTTCGGCGCCCAGTTGGGCGCAGAGGTCCATAAACTCATGGGTGCCAAAGTGGTTGTTTTCCATTATCCCACCCCAGTAGGAATTAAGAGTCTGCTTGCGCTTCTCCCGGGGGCCGATTCCATCTTGCCAATGATATTGATCGGCAAAACAGCCGCCCGGCCACCGGAGAACCGGTACTCTAATCTTCCGGAGGGCTTCCACGACATCCTTTCTAATCCCCCGGGTATTGGGGATCGGAGACTCCTCACCGACCCAGAAGCCTTCATAAATACATCTACCGAGATGTTCGGCAAAATGCCCGTAAATATTCCGGTCAATCTTCCCTTTCTTACGATCGGCATTAATGATCAACCTATTCATCTTTCTCTCCTATCTTTAAGTTTGATCCGGAATGTGCCTGAAAGCCCCCTGTCTTCAAGTTTTTACTTTACGCGCAATCTAACCACATTCCAGGAGAGGGCAGGTAATTCCGCCAGCGCTCTGTCTTCTTTAACGACGGTGCGCCCCTGATTATGGGGTTTGACATGATCAGGATTATCTTCCGTATTGGTCGCTTTAATATCGGTATGTTCCAGGACGATATGTTCAATTAATTCCAAGTCTCCCAGGTTGTTTAAACTACATTCCAGCTCAAATGGGGAATCTTGACTGCGGTTGACGGCAAAAAGGGTGATTTCCCGCTCATCATCGGACAAAACACCGATGGCTTCGACAAAGTTCACTCCTTTATACTGTTCGGTATCATAAACCGGAGAAATAATTTCCGGCCGCAAAACTGTTCCTCTACCATATTTGGAAGCATGGTAGTAAGGATAATAGATCGTCTGCTTCCAGGCGCCCCCTCCCGGACTGGTCATAATCGGAGCAATAACATTAACCAACTGGGCCAGACAGGCAATCCGGATGCGGTCGGCATGTTTGAGCATGGTAATCAGGAACAACCCAACCACCAGCGCATCTTCAAAAGTATAGATGTCTTCCAATAATCCGGGGGCCTCAGTCCAAGGCGTGATCTCTTTATCCTGCTGATTGGAATGGAACCAGACATTCCATTCGTCAAAAGAAAGATTAATGGTTTTCTTGCTCTTTTTCCGCGCTTTGACATAATCGCAAGTGGCAATGACAGCTTTAATGAACTCATCGACCTGTTCCGTTTCGGCTAAATAATTGGCCAGGTTATTGTCGGGATTACCCAGATATTGATGGAGCGATATGTAATCTACATAATCATAGGTATGGCTTAATACGGTTGCTTCCCACTCACCAAAAGTCGGCATCCCATAATAGGAACTTCCACAGACCACCAGTTCAATCTCGGGGTCAACCTGCCGCATGGCCTTAGCGGTTTCAGCAGCCAAGCGTCCGTATTCTTCCGCCGTTTTGTGCCCAATCTGCCAAGGGCCGTCCATCTCATTCCCCAGACACCAGGTCTTTATCTTATGTGGTCTTTCGTAACCGTGCTCCTTGCGTAATTCACTCCAGTAGCTGCCACCGGGATGATTAGTATACTCAATTAAGTTCCGCGCCGCATCAATCCCCCGGGTTCCTAAGTTGACAGCCATCATCGGGGTAGTGCCGGCTTTGTGCACCCAGGTCATAAACTCATTTAACCCAAAGGCATTGGTTTCAATGCTTCGCCAGGCCAATTCCAGACGTACCGGCCTCTTCTCAACAGGACCAATTCCATCTTCCCAATTATACCCAGAAACAAAGTTGCCGCCGGGATAGCGCACAATCGGAACATCCAGTTCTTTAATGAGCGCCAAAACATCCGCCCGGAAGCCATCGTTGTCAGCCTGAGGGTGACCCGGTTCAAAGAGCCCCGTATAGATCGCCCTCCCCAGATGTTCAATAAATGAGCCGTAAATCCGTTGGTCCGTTTTTGCGATTTTAAAATGCTTGTCCAAGAATAATTGGGCCTTTTTCGGCATTTCCATTACCTCCAGTCCTTTTTAGGCAAAACAAAACGTTCTTTTTTTCCTTAGCTCCTAGGTAGTCGCCTACCCCAGCTAGGCCAGGCAACGAAGGGATGAAGCGTAAAATCGGTTACAACCGACGCTCCTTTACCAAGAAAATCCAATCATACGGGGAACACCAGCCGACCCCGGCTGGATAAATACGGGTAAAGGCAATCACACACACGGGCGAAGAAAGTAAGATCTTAGCAGTCCCCCGCTCCGACAAGCTGGGGCAAGGAAAGATGAAAATTTACTGTGTTGTGCGGGCGAAGGCAAGTCATTCACAAGAAGAACACGCGACAGGTAGCATGCTGCGTGAGTATTGTCTACGTAGATTCGCCAATTACCAGTCTGGGTAGGATCTCTTCATGTCTGGGCTCAAACTCTTCACGGGCGATACGCTTAAATAAAAGTTCCATGGCCTCTTCAACCATTTTTTCTTTGAAAAGGTCCATCGTTGTCAATTTCGGCCGTGTATAACTGGCTACACTATTATCATACCCGACGACCGCCACATCCTGGGGGATCCTTAACCCCAAATTATTAAGGCTGTCCAGTACCCCGGCGGCCATTACATCATTATAAACAAAGATGGCGCTCATTTCCGGAGCTCTCTGGCAGAGTTTTTGCGCTAAAGCGTATCCCTCTTCCCGGCTGAAGCTTTTTCCCCTTTCAATATATTTTTCATCCAATTCCAGGTTAGCATCGTTAAGTGCTTTTTTATATCCTTTTAACCGTTGCTCAGTGGTTTTACTCTCTTCAATCCCAATAAAGCCGATTTTTTGATGGCCTTTCGCCAATAAATGACGGGTCGCTAATTCCGCACCGCCCACATCATTAAAGGTAATAGTATCAATCCCATCAATCACCCGGGCGCCGGCCAGTCCGATAATGGGAATCTCCTCTTCCTGCATGGCCTCGATTAAACCATTTTCGATAATATCCCAGGTTAGGGTAGTTATCACCCCGCCCACTCTGTTTTCGATTAAAATATCCTTATAGAGCTCAACCCGGTCAACCATGCTGTGGGTGTTACAAAGATAAACCCCATACTTTTTTTCAAAGGCTTGATTCTCAATCATCTGCGCCATTTGGGAGAAAAACGTATTGTTCACCGTCGGTACCACATAAGCGATGGTCTGGGTCTGTTTTCTGGAAAGCGCACGGGCGATGCGATTTGGGCGGTAATTCAATTCTTTGATCGCTTCTTCCACTTTTTCCGTCAGTTTTTTACTAACTTTGACCCCGGAATCCCGGTTGATCACTGCAGAAACAGTGGCTACGGAAACACCAGCACGTTTGGCTACATCCTTTATTGTCGGCATGGCGTTCCTCCTCAGTTCAGTGATGACAGATGGTCTTTATTCTTCATTATATGACAATTTCCCTTTTTGGGCTTTATTAATGAATTGTATATATTTGGGGTTTAAAGTATTTTTGCATCGCGATAAACAAGACCAATAAAGGAAGAATGGCAAAAAAGCTGGAAGTAATGGTCAAATTGTAAACCGGGAAACCCTGCGGGTCGGTTATAGTTGTTATTCCAAGAATTAGCGGCATCTTTGCTCTACTGTTGAGCACAACCAGGGGCAGGAAGAAATTATTCCAGATGCTGACAAAGGAAAGTAAAAACTGGGTGATAAAACCGGGAATAATGTTGGGCAGCCCGATCTGAAAAAAGATTCGTAAATCATTCGCGCCATCGATTTGCGCGGCGTTAAATACTTCTTCCGAAACTTGATTCCAATAAGAAACCATCATATAAACGCCAAAGACATTAACAAAGCTGGGCAACATGACGGCCAACCGTGAATTGATCAATCCTAAATCCCGAAAAAGCATAAAAAGGGGCAAGGTGGTAGCGTAGATCGGAACCATGGCAAACCCTAAAATCAAAATAAAAAGGATTTTTTTGCCGTAAAAATTATACCGCCGAAAAGCAAAACCAGCCATACTGGCAAAAAAGATGGCGGCAAAGGCTCCTACAACCGCATATAAACCGGAATTGGCCAACCATTTTAAATAAACACCATTTTCGTAGGTGAAAACACCGCGGATGTTTTCCAGAAAATGACTGGGCACTCCCGGAAGCAAGGATTTTTGAAATAACTGGCTAACATTCTTCGTTGTGCCAATAACTAACCAGTAAAAAGGAAAGATAAAAAAGAGTGCTAGAATTACCATCACGATTGTAGTTAACGTCCGTTTCCGCAAAGGTACCCCTCCTCCTCAATTTATTAGTTATCATCACCGTTTTCCCTTCTCCACCGCTCAACTTCGCCGTCAACAATTTACATTTATTCCGTTAGCATCTGCTTGGCCGCACTGCGTAAAACCCCAAAAGAAATCAGGAAAGTAAGGACCGCCAGAATCATCCCCATGGCGGAGGCATAGGTGAACCTTCCTTGGGCAAAAGCCGCATTATAGATATACATGGCCGGCGTATAATTGGAGGGTAAAACCACCAATTCTTTCAACATCCACGGTTCGTTAAAGACTTGAATGGCGCCGATCGCATTAAAGATGAACAAGGGAATAAACACGCCCTTCAAAAGGGGCACTTTGATTTTAAAAGCAACTTGCCAGAAAGTAGCCCCATCCAACTGTGCTTGCTCCGAAAATTCCTTAGGAATGGATATTAACGCGGAATAGATGACAAACGCGGTATATCCGGTAAAAGCCCATAAGATGATCACGAGGAGAATCGCCGGCAGGTGTGGCCTGGTCAGAATTTTAGTTCCGGAATAACCCAGTAGATCAAGTACCGGTCGAAAAGGAGACATGCCATCGGAGAAAATATACGACCAAATAATACCAGTCACAATCCCGGGAATGGTGTAGGGAAGGTAATATATGAAGCGAAAGATGCTCCCGCCGTGCTTTTCCAACCTTTCATAGGAAAAGGCAATGAGCGTCGCGATAAAAATCATTAAGGGAACCTGTACCAGCAAAAGGAAGAGGGGGATCCGGAGCGATTCCCAGAACTTGGGATCCTGCAATATCGTGGCAAAGTTTTGAAAACCAATATACCACATTCTTGCTCCTCTTTGTCCATAAAGAGATAGTTTAACCCCTAATGCAATCGGATAAATTACCATCGTCGCGAAAAGGAGTAGAAAAGGGGCAAGAAAGAGATAGGCTTTGATTGTTGCAACCGCCTTTTTATTCCTCTTTTTCTTCTTGATCATGACCTGATCCATCTTTACATTCGTCTTCTTATTCATCGTATCATACCCCATCTGTTCCCACCTCCATTTTAAAAATTTGTCCAAAAAAGGAAGTGGGGGAGGAGATTCCTCCCCCTTTCACCGGTCACGGTAATTTACCGGTCACCAAATTAGTATAGCCGAATTCCTTCATCGTATTGATTACTTCTTTTTCCCACATGGGAAGGATATCGGCAAACCGTTTGATTTTACCGTCCACGTACTGCTGGATAAGCAGGCTCAGGCTTTCATCCATATTGGAGGAGATGGGCAAGGTGATAAAGGTCGTATTAACCAGATGATGGGCTTCCCACAAAGACTCCACGATGTTCTGGCCGCCAAAGAAAGCATCGGGTCCGGAAACCTCATCAAGCACCTCTTCGTATCTGGAGGAAACCATCACCGGCAAGTTACTGTATTTATGTAAGCATTTGAGGGAAGTAGGATGGGAGTTCAACCAGTTGACAAAGAGCGCAGCCGCTTCCGGATTCTTGGAATGGGAGGTTACATAGAAACCGGAACCGCCAAGCATCGCGTTGGTCGGTTTCGCCGGGTTCCATTGCGGCGGAATCCCCACCCGCCATTTGCCTTCTGATTCAGGAGCATTATACTTCAGCCATTCGGCAAACCAGGCGCCGTTTTCCACCACCGCGGTCGTGCCTTGGTTCAAAGAATTGAACCAGTCGGCGTTCCACCACATTTCCAGATCGAAGATGCCTTCGTCAAAGCATTTCCCTAAAGTCGCAAAGACTTCTTTCGCAACCGGGTTGGTAAAATGAATGTACCATTTGCCATCATGGTAATCGTAGAGTTTACCGCCGGCCTTCCAAACCTGGGCAATCCACCACTGGACATTACCGATGGGCGCGGCATAGTACTTCAGGTTCGACGGGGCGACTTGCTTAAATTTCTTGGCCTGTTCGATGAATTCATCCATGCTCTTGGGGACCGTCAAGCCATATTGATCAAACAGATCTTTCCGGTAGAACATCGTCAAGGCGCCACTGTCTTGCGGGGTGCCATAGATCTGACCGTCCGCGGCGCACCAGCCTAAAGCCGCTTCCCCGTACAATTCGACAAAGGTCTTCTCATCCAGCCATTTATTAATGGGTTGGAAAGCACCGAGATCCATAAATTGAGGAGCGAAGGAGTACTCAACCATCAACACATCCGGCAGCCCGCTTCCGGCGGACAGGGCCGTCTGGGCCTTTTCATAATGAACATCAAAATTTTCCCACTTAACTTTAATATTGGGGTATACTTTCTCAAATTCCTCAATCGAGTAATTTTCGTTACTCGTCCATGCCCACATGGTTATGGTAGTTGATTTCCCGGAATATTTTGGATAATAGTCAGCGGCAAAACAGGAAATTCCCAGAATTAAAATCAAGGTAACCAGTAAAAACCTTTTCATCTTTAATTACCCTCCTCATGTTAATTTACTGTCCTTACCTCTCGACCTCAACCAACGACTCACATCCGGTGGAATTAGACGATCTGTTTTTCTCCGCCGATCACCCCCTTTTGCGCTTTTTCCTTACTGTTCCAAGCACTTAGCATTTACCAACTGATTTCTAAACGGTTAGATTTTACTGTTTATAAAAGCCGCTCTTGAAGGTATAATCTAGCGTCTGAAAATTTCTAACCGTTTAGATTGATGCTTTGTTAATATTATATAAATTATCCTTTACTTTGTCAAGGAACCATTTTTGAGAATACGCTATACCTTCACCCATTTGGCCCAAAAAACCCTATTTATATAAATGACATTTTACAGACCGGCCATCGACCATGTAATTTTCGGGTTCTCTTTCTTTACAGATGGTTTGGACTTTTGGACATCTTCCCGAAAATTTACAGCCGACCCGTGCAAATTCTTTCGTTTCCAGATCACTTAAGGCAATGTCACTTACCCATTTATGAGCCGGATCCGGGGTAGGAATTGAGGCTTTTAATAGTTGTGTATAAGGGTGGAGCGGTTTATCCAGCACTTTTTCTACCGAACCCATCTCCACAATCTGTCCCCGTAACATGATGGCAATCCGGTCACTGACATAATAAGCGGTGGCCAAATCATGGGTAATATAGATGATACTGACCCCTTGCTCTTCCTTTAGTCTTTTAAATAAATTGATAATCGACATCCGCAAAGAAGCATCAATCATGGAAACGGGTTCATCGGTAATTAATAAGGACGGGTTGGTAATTAAGGCTCTGGCAATCGATGTTCTCTGTAACTGACCCCCTGACATTTCACTGGGATACTTATCTTTGACTTCGGCCAGGGAAAGGCCTACCAATTCCAAGGATTTTTCCACAAGCTGCGGTTGCTCTGCTTCAGCCATCCTAAAGTTTTTTGCTGTTTCATAGAGATAAGTATCGATTTTTTTCAAAGGGTTAAAGGTTTCAAAAGGATTTTGAAAAACGGGTTGCATATCCCGCATAAATTCTAATTTTCCCTTAAGCTTGGCTATTCTTTCCCCTTTATATCTGATCCGTCCGGAAGTAGGCATTTCAAAACCGAGGATCAGTTTAGCCATCGTTGATTTTCCACTACCGCTTTCCCCCGCGAGCGTAAAGATTTCCGGTTGATCCAGTTCCATCGAGAATGAAACATTATTTACGGCCGCAATTTTGGATTTGGCCAAACCCTGCCCTTTGGTAAAGACTTTCGTTACATTTTCGACCGTAAGCAGTTTTGCTTCTTCAACCCCGATGTTGGTTGGTTTTGTCTTCTTCAGCTTTGTATTCATTTCGAACCCTCCTCAAGAAAGCATGCGACCCGATGGCCTTTTTCCACCTCTACCAATTCCGGGATTTCTCTTCGGCAGCGTTCCGTTGCTTCGGGACAACGCGGATGAAATCTACAGCCAGGTGGCACATTTATTAAGGAAGGTGGCGTTCCGGGGGCACTTGTCCGGGTTGATTTATCTCCTAATTTCGGCAACGAGTCTAACAGCATCTGCGTATAAGGATGTTTGGGCTGGTTAAAGAGGAGGTTAACATCGGCTTCTTCCACGATTTTTCCGGCGTACATAATGGCCAGTCGATCACATAAATTAGCATGGATCGCCAGATCATGAGTGACCATAATCAGCGTATTTTGCTGCTCTTTTTTAATCTTTTTGATTAATTGCACTACTCCCCTTTGCACGACCACATCCAGGGCGGTGGTGGGTTCATCCGCGAAAATTATGTCCGGCTTTAAAATCGTGGCTAAGGCAATCGTAATCCGCTGTCTCATGCCGCCAGATAGTTGATGGGGGAAGGAATGCATCACATTCCATTCCAGTCCCAAGGCATCCAAGTGTTTTTTCACCATATTCATATCATTTAAGTGCGTCCGGTTTTCGAGCTTAAGATGGGCATCAATCAGATCCTGGAAGGATTTTCTGATCCGGCGCACTGGATTCAAGACACTCATCGAGCCTTGGGGAATATGGGAGAGCCGAATACCGCGCACCTTACGCCGTTGTTTATCTTCTTGTAAAGATAAAATGTTTAAGCTTTGATCATCAAAATTATAAATTACTTCTCCCTCTAGAATCTCTAATGGGGGCTTAATCAGTCCACTGATCGCTTTGAGCAGGGTTGATTTGCCGCAACCGGATTCCCCGGCAATCCCATAAATCTCATTTTTATGGACTTGAAAGGAGACACCATCAACCGCTCTCACCCGGTAGATACGGCCGTATTTTTCTGTGGTATAATAAGCCTTTAGTTCTTTTACATCGATCATCGACATGCTTTCACTCCTCTTTGATCAGCTGTAATCGGGTTCTCGGATCAAGATATTCGCTAATACTGGTTGAAAGCATATATAAAGCGAGAATCAAGACAATACAGCTGATTATTGGGGTCAAAATCCAATTCCACATTTCCAAAAAGATTGCCTGGTATTGTAAAGCCCAGTAGATCATCGTCCCAATGGTTGGGGTGTTAAGATTGGAGAGTCCTAACATGGATAAAGTTACTTCCATGCCCAGGACCCAGATGACATTATTGATTGTTGCCGCCATAATAAGCGGGATGATATAA
The DNA here is from genome assembly GCA_012837715.1 of Bacillota bacterium. Taxonomy (GTDB): domain Bacteria; phylum Bacillota; class UBA4882; order UBA10575; family UBA10575; genus Capillibacterium. The sequence continues at coordinate 10,436 of DUQR01000037.1, forward strand.
GGCATATGCTCTGAAATAATAATTTTATACGTTTTCATTCCTGACAAAACTGCTGTTTTGGTGAATTCCCTTTCCTTTAGGCTTAAAATTTGGGAACGAAAAAGCCGGGCGTCCCAGGCCCAACCAAATAAGCCAATGATGATCCCTAACACCGTTATACTTAAAGAAGTCCGCAGGATACTGGCGATCAGGATCAAAATCGGAAATAAAGGAATGATGATAAAACTGTCGTTAATTGTCATCACAATCCGATCAAAAAGGCCCCCTTTATATCCGGCCAGCAAACCCAGGATAATTGCAATGACACGTGAGATCAAAGCAGCAATTAAGGCCAGGATTAAAGAATTCTTAATCGCAGCCGTAGCTTGCCAAAAGATATCCTGACCCAATGAGTTTGTACCCAGGAGATATTTCCAACTGGAAGGCATATCTCTGGGGACTGTATTCCAGGCTTTCATATTGTAAGGCGCAAATAGGGATATCACCGCGATCACGATAAACAAGGTTAAGACTGAAAAGCCAAACGTAAATCTTTTATCGTGGCGAAATAATCTTTTGAAAACATTAAACATCTTTGCTCCCTCCCTATTGATACCTGACGCGGGGGTCAAGTAACGGATAAATTAGATCAATAATGAGCATGGCAGTAGATACTCCGACAATCGAAAAGATATTGACACCCATAATCAAATTATAATCCCCAGCCAAGATTGCCGAATACAGTAAAGTGCCGATCCCGGGATATGAAAAGACGATTTCGGTAATTAAAGCACCCCCAAAGATAAAACCAAGATTAAGCGCTAATCCTGTTATTTGTGGGATAATCGCATTCCGCATAATATACCGAAAAATTATTTTTATTTTGGGCAATCCTAAGGCCTCGGCATAAACCACATAATCCTCTTCGATGACATTGGAAGCTACATTCCGCATCTGGATAAACCAGCCGCCAATCTCCAGCACGACCATGGACATGATGGGCAGAAAAGCATGTCTCAGTAAATCAAGGATAAATTTTAAGTTAAAACCTATTTCCGCCCCCATACTGTAACCTCCGGTCATCGGAAAAACAGGAAAAACAAAGGCAAAGAGGATCAGTAAAACAAGGGCCATTATATAATAGGGAATGGGGCGAATACCCATTGCAAAAAATTCGATTATTTTTGCCACAATTGAATTGGGGAAACTCACCTTTATTCCCCCAAGAACCGTCCCAATTAACCAGGACAGCAATAACGACACTAGTAATAGACCTGCGGTCCAAGGCAATGAGATCTTTATTAACTGGATAACAGGGGTGGGAAACTGGGTGAAAGAAGGGCCTAGATTTCCTGTAAATAACCTTTTCCAGTAAATAAGATACTGTTCAAGTAGACCGCCTTTCAAACCATACAATTCCTGTAGCGTTTCTCTCATTTCCTCAACCGCCGCCGGATCCAAATACTGTCCCTGGGCTGTCATCCGATTGAGCTGGTGTTCGACCGGATCTGAAGGTAATAGCCGGGGAATAATGAAGACCAAAGTAATTCCGATAAATAAAACAGTTAGGTATTGGATAAAGCGGGGGATAAAATATTTTTTAAACACCATCAGCCCTCCACAATACGATATTTCATAAAATCTTTGTTAAAAGCCTCCCTACATAGGGAGGCTTTTAGCTCCTTATTTCCTTCCAGTAGGCTTGAGGAACGGTAATACGAACTTCAAGTTAGGCCAATGGTACCAAGGAACCGCATAGGGATTTTCACCGCCGGGATAATTGGTCCAATAATAGGTGTCCAGTCCCATAAAGCCCGGGAAGGAAGCCAATGAAACGCCCGGTTGTCCGTCAATTAATATTTTTGCCACTTCGACACCTAGATCAATAATGGCGGGATCATTGTAATCGGTATTTTCCATTTTTTCAATGAGCTTATCCAATTCCGGATGGACCCATCTTGACTGATGACCAACTAGTTTTTCACCGAGCGGTTTGAAATAAGCCGATTTGAAAACATGGAATGCTCTGTACAGATCGATCCCGGCGCCAAAGGGTTCTGCTGACGGTTGGCCGCCGACGACCTGGTAATCACCGGTCTCGGTTAACGATTCAACCTGTTCGGTCGGCCTGGCTTCGCAATCGATCCCAAACTCTTGCCATTGATTAGCAATAGCAAATGCCCATTTAAATGAGGGGTTGGTCGAAGTGGTCAGGGAAACAATCTCAATTTTCCAAGGAGTGCCATCGGGTAATAACCATTTACCATCCCGATTACGGGTAAAGCCGTTCTTTTTCAGCAGTTTTTCGGCAAGCTCAGGTGAATGCTTCCACCAGCCATAACCAAACATCTCTCTAATCCCTTGCTCGGTTTCAGGGACCTTATATCCTCTTGCCTTAATTTCTTCTGCCATCTCAAAGGGGAGATTAGGATTATAAGGTTTAAATTTCTCACCATCGACTTCAATTGTATACTCTCTTAACCATGGTTGTAACCTTTCGTAGTAGGTCTCATAGTAAGGCAAGAGCGCGGGAATATAGGCCGGCGAAAAGGCTACGGCCCCATTATAGGCGGTCATGGCCAGTTTTTTCGCGTCCAAGGCCAGATTTAAAGCCCAACGCACTTCCCGATTGTCAAATGGTTTGACCAGCGTATTGAAGGCTGCCCCTGTCGCACAAGGATGTAACAACTCGGCAAAAGGAAAATCTTCATAGTACCCACGGGCATATTTATTACGTGACATGACAACTTGGAGTGATTCAGGGGTCAAATCAGCCATATCCAGCTGATGACTGATTTGTGCCATCGCTTTTTTCGAAGCGTCGCCATGATGGATAAACTTAACATATTTGGGGGCCGGCTTGCCATAGACCATTCCCGTTACTGTTCGATCCCAATCTTCTCTTCGTTCATACAGGAACCAGTAGCCGCCCAGATCGTATTCGACCAGTTTATAAGGGCCTGTTCCGACCGGTGGATTGAACTGGAAACTCAGCGGATCTTCAACTTTTTCAAAAATATGTTTTGGTAAAATACGGCAGGCGCCCCACCGGTCCAAGAACTGATAATGGAACCGGGAATTCGGGTTTTTAAGCTCAAATACTACTGTATACTTATCCGTTTTATACACTTTTTCAATATTCTGATTAAACTGGGTGTGGTAGCCAAAACCTGGAGTTTCCATACTGAGTGTAACCGTATAGAGCACATCGTCGGCGGTAAATTCTACGCCATCGTTCCAATAAACCCCTTCCCGCAACTCAACGGTGAGCTTGGTAAAATCCTTATTATAAATCGGGTTTGATTTGGCGAGCACATTAACGATTTCACCAGTAACATAATCCGCCATCCAGAGCGGATCAATCACTAACTGTTGGAGACCTTTATCATTTCCTACCCAGGTCGCCCAGAAATTAAAATTCCCTGGATTGCCCACTTTACCGGTGAGAATATCCGCAATTAACATTTCATTCCGGGGTGGATCAATCGCCAATACTGAATTGGACAGGATCAAACAAACAACGGTCAAAATCAGGAAGAACAACCATCTTTTAACTTTCATTTTTTTTCCTCCTTCAAAATTCTCATGTTGGTGGATACACCAACAATCCTTCCGCTTTTTTTCTTCTTCTATCACCCCTTTCCGGATAAAACGGATTTTCTAAACGGTTAGATTTGTGACGAAAAAATAGGGCAATTGGTTCCAGATCTTTTGCTTGAACTGATTCAATTGCTTTGAACGAGCTGAGTCATTATTATTTCAATGTTGGAGCGGATATGCACATAAAATATTTGATGTGTATCCAGCAAATTAATTTCCAAAGGTTACATTTACTGTTGCTTAGTTAACATAGATTCAATATTCCTAGCAATTGAATAACATTTTTTGTAATCATTGTCAAGTTTTTTTCGCAACTCCAATACAATATATTATTATTCTATAAAAAGATTGGATCAGAATGAACGTAAAAGCGCCTGGGGAACTTTGTCGGCAGGTGACCCTAAGTTAAGGCCGGAAAAGAAAAAGTTCAAATCTGTTGATTAACAACAATTAATATCATATAATCTATTTTATATATTACTTCCAAATTATGTTGCAAGATGAATCCTTTCTCTTCCGGGAAGCTTTTTGCGGTAAGCAAAAAGCTTTGGAAGTAAGGAGCTTTGAGGAGGTTGGAAAGTGGAAAAAAGAGAAAGGTTTGCCTCCCGTTTGGGATTTATTCTCATCTCGGCAGGTTGTTCCATCGGGCTTGGTGATGTTTGGCGTTTCCCTTACATCACAGGGCAGTACGGTGGAGGGATCTTTGTCCTGATCTATCTAGTTTGTATTGTTGCGCTTGGTATACCGATCATGACCATGGAGCTGGCGGTCGGGCGGGCGAGCCAGAAAAGCATCGCCACCTCTTTCCAGGTGATAGAGCGCAAAGGACAAAAGTGGCATCTAATGGGTTATGCGGGTATAGCTGGCAATTATCTGCTCATGATGTTTTACACCACCGTTGCCGGATGGATGCTGGCCTATTTCTACAAGTTCCTGATCGGGCAGTTTAACGGACTCAATATTGAGCAGGTGGGACAGGTTTTTGTCAATCTTACCGCTAACCCGCTGGAAATGACGCTTTGGATGGTGATCACCACCGTCTTTTGCTTTGGCGTCTGTTCCCTTGGCTTGCAAGAAGGTGTGGAAAAGGTGACCAAGGTGATGATGGGCCTCCTGCTGGCGATCATTACTGTACTGGTCATTAAAGCGCTGACCTTACCCAACGCCAGTGCCGGCCTGAAGTTTTACCTGCTGCCTGATCTTAACCGCATGCAGGAAAATGGGGTCTGGGAAACGATCTTCGCTGCAATGAGCCAGGCCTTTTTCACCTTAAGTCTGGGCGTTGGCTCGATGGCGATCTTCGGAAGTTACATCGATAAAAAACGAAATCTCTTCGGTGAATCGATCAATATCGCCTCGATCGATACAGCAATTTCGCTGCTTGCCGGGCTCATTATCTTCCCGGCCTGTTTTGCTTTTGGCGTGGACCCGGGTGACGGCCCCGGTCTCGTTTTCGTTACCTTGCCCAATATCTTCAATTCGATGGGGGGCGGGCAAATCTGGGGCACCTTGTTCTTCATCTTTATGACCTTTGCCGCCTATTCGACCGTCATCGCCGTCTTTGAAAACATTATCGCCTTTGCGATGGATCTTTGGGGCTGGAGCCGGAAGAAGGCTTCGTTCATCAATATGGTTTTGATGATTATCCTTTCCCTTCCCTGTATTTTAGGGTTTAATGTGCTCAGTGGGTTCAATCCTTTAGGTGAAGGCACGGACATCCTGGCTCTGGAGGATTTCATTCTTAGCTACAACCTGCTCCCCTTGGGTTCGCTAATTTACCTTCTTTTCTGTGTCACCCGCTGGGGATGGGGTTTTGATAACTACCTAGAGGAAGTCAATACGGGTAAAGGGGTGAAGTTACCCCGTGCGTTCAAAGGATATTTCCAATGGGTCCTGCCGATTATCATCATTATTGTACTAGTTCAAGGCTACTTTAACTTCTTCGGTTGATAAGTGGTTCACGCCGACTTCCGACAGCTTGACCGGAGTGAGGATGAAAACCGGATCTTTCCTACCTTCGGACCTGCCGGATAAATGCTGGCCTAGATCGCATGTTATATCGTATGTGAGAGAAAGGAACCGTCTGGATTCCTTTCTTTTTTTATGTGTTCGACAGTAATGAAGTGCTAAAGCGCTTTTGTCCCCACTCTTGACAAAAGAAGGAAAGCATGTTACTATTTATTTAAAACGATTTAAATTAGATTTTACTTGAACGCTATTTCCTTGGGGAAATTTTTTTCGACACGAATTTAAAACGTTTTAAATGCTAGCTTGAATTCCATCAAGAAAGCGGACCAACTTTTCCGGTCCAACCTCGAGGCTTAAGCTTTCCCATTGTACTTTGTGCCAGGGATCGATCGTTTTTTTACTGGTCTTCAGGTTGGACAAAAACCCTGGGGGGTGGTGCCAGGCCAAACAGAACAGCACAGCGGGAAAAAATCGGGCAGTCGCTCGCGCCCTATTTCCTCGCTGTTCACGCGGGCGCGAAACCGCAAGTAAAGGTATATATCCTGCTACCTAATCATATTTATGATTTAGTTTAGAAAATTACCGTTTTAACCCCGATGAGAAATCATTCCAGAATTGACAATTATGGGCTGACAGTGATAAACTTTTTGTTAACGGATGGTTAACTAAACTTAAAACAATGGGAGGTTTGCTAATGAAACCGCGAATTTTAGTGCTTGTCTGTTCTTTGCTTCTGGTATTTTCCCTGGTCACCACCGGTAAAACAAAAGAGATCACCTTGACGGTCTGGGAATCGACCGCCGGTCCCGATGAGTTCATCAAACAAGCCGGTGCTGCGTTCACCAAACTTTACCCCCACATCAAGATTAATTACGTCAATGTGGAACTGGGTGATTCCTCCGGCCAAATCGCGTTAGACGGACCAGCCGGAGTCGGCCCCGACTTGTTTGCCTCCCCCCATGATAAGCTTGGAGAGTTGGTCACCGGCGGGCATGTTTTACCGACCGCCGATGCGCAAACCATTGGCGCGCAGGTCTTAGAATCCTGCCGAACTGCGTTGACTTACGATGGAATCATGTACGGTTACCCCGTATCGGCCGAAACATATGCGTTGTTTTACAACAAAGCGCTGATCAACGAGAAAGACGTCCCGACCACCTGGGATGAGCTGAAGAAATTTGCCGCAGCCTTTAACAAAGCCAACCCCGGAAAGTATGGATTTATCATGGATGTCGGGAATGGTTACTACACGATTATCTTCACCACCAGTAAGGGCAACCGCTTGTTCGGACCGAATGGGAACGACACGTCAAACACGAATATTAACTCCCCGGCTTCGGTGGAAGGGATGAAGTTCTTCCGTAGTTTACGGGAGATCTTAGATGTTCCCGCCGCCGACCTGACCACATCCATCTGTGACAGTGTCTTCGCCAGCGGAGGAGCGGCAATGTACATCACCGGCCTCTGGAACGTAGCCAACTTCGAGAATGCCGGTTTGGATTTCGGGGTTGCTCCCCTCCCCGCTTTACCGGGTAATAATACGCCGGTTGCTTCCTTCTCCGGTGTCCGCTCCATGTTTGTTTCCGCTTACACTAATTACCAGGAGGAAGCCGAACTCTTTGCCAAGTTCTTGGTCACGGAAGAGATGCAGAGACTACGCTTTGATATAACGGGAACACTACCGGCGATTCCGATGAAGGTGGAAAGCCCGTATATTGACGGCTTCCTGAAACAGCTGGAGCACGCCTTCCCGATGCCCTCTATTCCTCAGATGGGCGCTTATTGGGACGCCATGAATGCGGCCAGCGCCAATATTTGGGACGGCGCCGATATCCAAGGAGAACTTGATGCCTGTAACGCCGCTATTCTACGCTAAAAAGATCCCGTCTGACCCGCTTTCAAGCTCCGCAGCGTAAAGCAGGGCTTATTACATTGTTCTTGCTTTAAATCTTCCGCAATGATACAACGGAAAAAGCTTAAGCAATACCGAGCGGAGCGAGGAACGAGCATTTTCAGTAATGGCGGGTTTTCGAGGAGGTATCGGTCTGGTACCTCCTTGTTATATTTTAAATCTTCGTTTTCGGACAAGATGAAATAGGCTTTTTGCGTTGTTTTCAGAACAGGAGATTCCGTTCCGCTCCAAAATCATCACGCAAAAAGCCCGCTAAAGAGGTGGTTATAAATGGAAGCCTCCATTCGGACCGGGGAAAAAGAGACCGGGAGAAAAAAGGTGTTAATCAGCGCGCTCCTCTTTATGGGCCTAGGACATCTTCTCCATTTAAAGCAATACCTGAAAGGATTATTCTATGCTGCCTGCGAAGTCCTTCTGCTCGTTTTCTTACCGAAGATCATCACCGGCATCGGCAATCTGCGGACCCTGGGAGAAGCCCAGCCCCATCTTCCCATCCGGGAAAGGGCGAATTCCATGTTCATGCTCATTGACGGCATTATTTTACTGGCGGTGATCTTCATCTTCATCATCATCTACATCATCTCGGTCAGGAGCGCCCTGGCCGCGTATGACCAAACATCGAGCGCAGGAGCGAAAAAGACCAAACAAGGGCTGAACAAAGCCTTTCCCATTCTCGGACTGGCGCCCGGGGTCGGTCTCGTTGTTTTCTTTGTGATCGTTCCCCTTATTTTCTCCGCCAGTGTGGCCTTTACCAACTATTCGTCCCCCGGGCATATTCCACCCAACAATACCGTTGATTGGGTCGGGTTTGATAATTTTGTGACCCTTTTTGGCGGTGATGCGACGTGGGCCGGAGCCCTGGGCCGGGTCGCACTGTGGACCGTGGTCTGGGCGGCGCTGGCCACCGCAACCTGTTATTTTGGGGGGATGCTGATGGCGGTCGTGCTCAAGGAGAGCAATCTCCGGATTGCGCCGCTGTTTCGCATGGTCTTCATCTTGCCTTATGCTGTCCCCTCGGTCATCAGTATGCTTGTCTGGCAGAATCTCCTCAATGGAACCTTTGGCACTTTAAACCGGACGTTAAGGACATTAGGCTTAATTTCCAGTCCTATCCCGTGGCTGGGCGATCCATGGCTGGCTAAATTCATGGTCGTATTGATTAATCTCTGGGCCGGGTTCCCCTATTTCATGCTCCTGACCTTGGGCAGCATGACCGCCATCGCACAGGATATTTACGAAGCCGCCCTCATTGACGGGGCCAATAAATTTCAAGTCTTCCGCAAGGTTACTTTCCCGATTGTGCTTTACCAGACCGCGCCCCTGATCATTATGTCGTTCACGCATAACATTAACAATTTCGGCGCCATCTTCTTCCTGACCGGCGGCGGCCCCATGGTCAAAGACTCCACCTTAACCAGCGCCGGTGGGACCGACATCCTCGTCACCTGGATTTACAAGTTGACGGTCAACCTCCTCAAGTACAACTACGCTTCGGTCTTGGCGGTGATGATCTTTGTTGTCCTGGCGCCCCTGGCCATAATCAACCTTAGGCGTACCAGGTCCTTTAGGGAGGGAGAGTTGTAAGATGCAGCCGAAAACAACAAAAGTCAATATTTATACGATCATTGTTTTACTGTTCCTGACCGTGAGTTCCTTATTGGTTTTATACCCCTTGGTCTATGTGGTCAGCGCCGCCTTTTCCCCCGGTAATTCCATTGCGTCGCTGAACATTATCCCCTTTGGGGACGGGACGACGTTCAAACATTTCGATCATTTATTCAAGAATACCAATTACTTGATCTGGTTTCGCAATACTTTTGTAATCGCCGCCGCGACCAGTATTTGCACGGTCTTTATCGCCTCATTGAGCGCTTATGTGTTCTCACGCTTCCGGTTTACCCTCAAGAAACCCATGATGATGGCCATGCTTATTCTGCAGATCTTTCCTTCCTTTGTCGGGATGGTGGCCATCTATGTGCTCTTACTCCGCATCGGCGGACTTGATACCCTCTGGGGACTTGTCCTGGTCTACCTGGCCGGAAACACTCCTTATAACACCTGGATGGTCAAGAGCTATCTGGACACGATCCCCCGTAGTCTGGATGAAGCGGCCATCATCGACGGGGCCAGTCATTTCACGACTTACCTGCGGATTATTCTTCCGGTGGCAAAGCCGATCCTGATTTTTTTAGCGATCGCCAGTTTCACCGCGCCCTGGATGGATTTTATCTTTCCCAAGCTTGTTCTGCGTTCCGCCCATAAACAGACTTTAGCGCTAGGGCTATTTAGTTTTGTCACCGACAAGAAGAACGAATTTACCAATTTCGCCGCAGGCTCACTTTTAGTGGCGCTTCCTTTCATCCTCTTTTTCCTTGCTTCGCAAAAACTACTGATTGAATCCTTGGGCTTCTCAACCGTGAAGGAGTAAGCGAGCAACGGTGTTTAGAGGAATCATTGATCCGAGCGACGAGAGGAGGTCCGGCTATGAAGAAAAGGGCGCCAAGCCAACTGCTATTGGTAGCGACGATGCTGGTGTTAGGCTTCGCTATTGGCGGCAAGTCCGTCTCCGCTCAGAACAAGGAGGTGCCGGGAATTTTCGTGGAGAAAGTGGAGGGCCTTCCGGACAATTTTATCATGGGGGTAGATCTCTCTACCATCATCGCGCTGGAGAAGAGCGGTGTAGTTTTCTACAATCAAGAAGGCCGGGTTCAGGATATATTTCAGACCCTAAAGGAGCACGGTGTCAATTACATCCGGGTCCGCGTCTGGAATGATCCCTACGATGAGCAAGGCAACCCTTACGGGGGCGGCAATAATGATTTGGCAACGGCGATCGCCATCGGTAAACGGGCCGCCAAATACGGTCTTCGGGTCTTTTTGAATTTTCACTATTCGGATTTCTGGGCCGACCCCGCCAAACAACAGGCGCCAAAGGCATGGCAAGGTTTGGCGATTGACGACAAAGCCCAAGCCCTTTATGAATTTACCAAACAGGCGCTGGCGGCGATGCTGGCGGCCGGGATCGACGTCGGTATGGTACAGCTGGGCAACGAAACCACCGACCGCATGTGCGGCGAACACAATTGGATTCAGATCACCAAGTTGATGAAGGCCGGCAGCCGTGCGGTGCGCGAGGTTAGCAAAGCGGCCAATAGCGAGATCCGGATCGCCGTTCATTTCACCAACCCGGAAAAAGCCGGCGCGTACCGCCGTTTTGCCATGATTCTTGACAATTTTAAGGTGGATTACGATGTCTTCGCCAGTTCCTATTATCCTTACTGGCACGGTTCGCTGGAAAACTTGACCGCCGTCTTAAAAGAGGTGGCCGCGGATTTTGGCAAACAGGTGATGGTCGCTGAGTTTTCCTATGCCTACACCTACGCCAATGGCGATGATTTCGGCAATACGGTATCGGAAGAGAGCTACCTGGCAAAACCCTATCCCATTACGGTCCAAGGTCAGACCCACGCGATCCGCGATTGCATCCAGGCGGTGGTGGATACCGGGGCGGGCATTGGTTTCTTTTATTGGGAACCGGCCTGGATTCCGGCGCCTGGGAATAATTACGAAGAGCGTTCCGTTCTTTGGGAGAAATATGGTTCGGGCTGGGCTTCAAGTTATGCGGCATCTTATGACCCGGATGACGCCGGCGTTTACTACGGTGGGAGCTCCTGGGAGAACCAAGCCCTCTTTGACTTTACCGGCCGCCCATTGGCCTCTTTACAAGTCTTTAAGCACCTGGCAACCGGAGCGGAAACCAAACGGTCGATCGACACTGTTCAGGAGGTCGAGCTCAAGGTGAGAATTGGTGATCCGGTCACCCTCCCGGAGCAGGTGACGGCAGTCTATAATGACCGCAGTACCAAAGCGGTACCGGTGGAATGGGAGCCCGTCGACCTGCCCGCCCTGGCCCAAGGTCCGCCCCGGGAATACCTCATCAATGGCCTTGCCGGGGATGAACACGGAAAGGTCCGCGCCTTATGCAAGCTGACGGTGGTCGAGCCCAACTATATCGACAATCCCAGTTTTGAAGAACCGGATACATCCATGTGGATCGTGAACAACATTGATGGTGTCACGACCGAACTGGGTGTGTTGGACAAAATTGCCGACGCAAAGAGTGGAACCAAGTCCTTCCATTTCTATTCCCGGAACAACGTCCATTTCACCATCGAACAAAGGATCACCAACCTCAAGCCCGGCCGGTATAACTTCAGCCTCTTTATCCAAGGCGGAGATGCGAAAAATCAGGAGATCTATATCTATGCCCGCGCCGACGGCCGGACCTACCGGGTTGACACTGATGTGGACGGTTGGCGCAACTTCCGTAATCCGGTGATCCGGGATATTCCGGTGGAATCCGGGAACATCACCGTGGGGGCCTATGTCAAGTGCGCCCCCGGCGGTTGGGGCACGCTGGACGATTTCTTGCTTTCGCCGGCCGATTAAGTGAGTTTCGGCGCAGTTTCCCGGCAAACTAGAAAACGCAGCGTTTCTTTGCTTAAGCAGGTTTATTCAACCTTTCTTAATTGAAAAACCCGCCCTTCGGCGGGTTTTTTGCTTAGATTTTTTGGGGTAAAAGACCGAAAAAAGAGGCCTTCCCCTTTCCACGGCAAGCCACGGCAGAATAATCTATTCAACCCTGATCTCTTCTTTTCCCCAGGTAAGCCGCTTTCACCTCTTGGTTGGCCAAGAGCTCCCGGCCCGAACCCTCCAGGACAATCCGGCCGGTTTCCATTACATATCCCCGGTCGGCAATCTGCAAAGCCGCATTGGCGTTCTGTTCGATCAGGAGAATAGTCACCCCCTGCCGATTAATCTCCTTGATAATCCGGAAAATCTCCTTCACCAGTAAGGGAGCAAGACCCAGGGAAGGTTCGTCCATCATCAGTAAGCGCGGCCGGGACATCAAAGCACGCCCTACCGCCAACATCTGTTGCTCGCCTCCGGAAAGGGTCCCCGCCAGTTGCCAGGAGCGCTCCTGAAGAATGGGAAAAAGGCTAAATACCCACTCCAGATCGGTTTTTATTTCCTTCTCATCCCGGCGGCAGTAAGCCCCAATGCGCAGATTCTCCATGACGGTCAGTTTAGGGAAGATCCTTCTCCCCTCCGGCACCAACGTGATTTGGAGCTGGGCCAGATGATGCGTCTTCTCCGCCAGCAGATCCTTTTCTTGAAAGAAAATGCGCCCGCTAACCGGTTTGACCAGGCCCATCACCGTGCGTAAAGTAGTGCTTTTTCCGGCGCCATTGGCTCCGACAAGGGTTATAATCTTCCCTTCTTCCACTTCAAGACTGATTCCTTTTAACGCCTCAATGCCTCCGTAAGCCACCACTAAGTCTTCAATCTTCAACATTTTCGTCTACCCCCAGATAGGCTTCGATCACCCTTGGATTATTTTGGACCTCCTCCGGTTTACCCTTGGCAATCGTCATCCCGTAATCAAGCACAAAGATCCGTTGTGAGATGTTGAGCACCACATCCATGTGATGTTCAATTAAGAAGATGGTGAGGTCAAACTCCTGCTGAATCTCCTTGATAAATTCGGTTAAATCATCGGCCTCCTTTGGATTCATCCCCGCGGCCGGTTCGTCAAGGAGCAGAAGCTGAGGGTTGGTGGCTAAAGCCCGGGCGATCTCCAGTCGCCTTTGTAGCCCGTAGGGTAGTGCGCTCGCCAGCTCATCCCGTTGATCGGCCAGACCCACCCTTTCCAATAAAGCAAGGGACTTCTCGCGCATCATCCGTTCTTCCTTCCAGTAGCCGGGAAGCTTCAGAATGGCGGTCAGATAATTGGCTTTAAGATGGAGATGATTGGCAATCAGGACATTTTCCAAAACGCTTAATCCTTTAAACAACCGGATATTCTGGAAGGTCCTGGCAATGCCCGCCTTGGTGATCAGGTCCGGGCGCATCCCCGTAATCTCCTGATCCTTAAAGAAAACCTGTCCGCGGGAAGGTTTATAGACACCGGTAATGATATTAAAGACGGTGGTCTTCCCTGCGCCGTTCGGACCGATCAGGCCGACAATCTCGCCCGGGGTCAACTCCAGGTTAAAATTCTTCAGCGCAGCCACACCGCCAAACCACATGGTGATGTCTTCTAGCTTTAGCAGGCTCATCCGGCGTAACCTCCTTTCCGCGGTCTCTTCGTCCAGCGGCCCAAGGTTTTCTGATACACCTTGTTCCCAAAGAGCCGCTCCCAGCTGAACTCATTGGCCCCCATTAGTCCGTGGCGATAAAAAAGCACGACAAACATAAGCAACGCGGAGAAGACAACCGAGCGCATTCCCACTTTGATTGATTCATCCAGGAACCGCAGATACTCGTTGGCGATGGTGACAATGAACGCGGAAATAATCGAACCACTGAAACTGCCCATCCCGCCCAGGACGATAATTAAAAGAATATTGAAGGTGAAGGTAAAACTGAACATCTTCGGATCAATCGTGCCGAGCAGGTTACCAAGGAGTCCGCCGCCAATTCCGGCAAAAAAAGCGCCGATCACAAACGAAAGGGTTTTGTGTTTCGCCAGGTGAATCCCCATGCTTTCCGCAGCAATCTCATCCTCCCGGATCGCCTTTAAAGCCCGGCCGTAACTACTATTAATCAGGGAGAGGAGGACCACAAGGGTGAAGGCGGCGGCGCCGAAACTCCACCATAGATTGGTTAGCGCCGGGATGCCCTTTAAACCCAAAGCGCCGTTGGTAATCGTCTGGGTATTCGTGAAAACCACCCGGATAATCTCAGCAAAACCTAATGTGGCAATGGCCAGGTAATCCCCTTTTAACCTCAGCGTCGGCGCGGCAATGAGGCCGCCGACTACCGCCGCCAACAGGCCACCGACGAAGAGCGCTACAGGAAAGGGTAGGTTCATCTGGTCCAGGGGTTTAATGAGCGGAGCCAAATAAAAGATCTGTGCCTTAATTGCCGGCGGAATGGTTAAAAGAGCGGTCGTATAAGCCCCCACCGCCATGAAACCGGCATGTCCCAAGGAAAAGAGGCCGGTGAACCCGTTAATCAGGTTCATGCTCATGCCTAAAATGGCATAAATGGCGCAGACGTTAAGGATCCGGACGATATATAAATCCAGATGATTCTCGGCGAAACCAATGAACACCAGCAACAACAGTAAAGAGACGATCGTCAAAATTCGATAATTGTTCTTTTGCGCTGCCATCACTCACACCTTCTCCGCTGTTTTTTCGCCCAAAATCCCGGTTGGTTTGGACAAGAGAATCAGAATCAACAAAACAAAGGCAAATGCGTCGCGGTAACCAGTGAGATTAGGCAGGAACGCAACGAGCATAATTTCGCCAATGCCAAGGATGAAGCCGCCGATCACAGCCCCACCGATATTGCCGATCCCGCCGATCACAGCCGCAATGAAGCACTTCAAGCCGGGGATTACCCCCATCAAAGGCTGGATCTGGGGAAACTTCATCCCCCACATAATCCCGCCCACCGCGGCCAAGAATGAGCCCAAGCCAAAAGTAAAAGCGATGGTGTGATTGATGTTAATCCCCATGACCCGGGCGGTTTCCTGATCCATCGAAACGGCCCGCATCGCCATGCCGGTTTTGGTTTTGTTAATCAGATAGAGTAAGGCCAGGAGGGAAAGGACCGTCACAATTGGGATGTAGAAAGTCAGTTTTTGAATGGCGACCGTCCCCACCTGCACCACATCGGTAAAGAGCGTGGGCGCGGGAAAAGGTTTGGGCACTCCGCCAAAGAGCACAATGGTCAGATTCTCCAGAAAAAAGGAGGCGCCAATCGCTGAGATCAGGATCGAAATTTTCGGCGCTTCCCGGATCGGCCGGTAAGCAACGGCCTCCACCGTCATCCCTAAAGCAGCGGTAAGCACCAAGACCAGTGGGAAAGTGATGAACCAAGGAATCCGAAAAGTAACGATCCCGAAAAAGGCAAAATAGGTCGCCATCATAAAAATATCGCCATGGGCGAAGTTAATTAAGCGTAAAACTCCATAGACCATTGTATACCCGATGGCAATCAACGCATATAAACTACCCAGGGAGATTCCATTACTCAGGTGTTGGAGGAAAAGATCCAGCGTCATGTAAACACCCCGATTTTAATTTTCTAGAAGCCCTGCTTCTTCCGTTGTGCCGGGAGAAGCAGGGCTTTTCTTAGCTTCTTATTTTATTGTGGCGCAATCGTATCTAAATAGGTGAATTTCTGAGCTTTGACGACCTTAATGACGGCATTTTTCACCGCATCACCATTGGCGTCAAGGGTGATAATCCCGGCGGCCCCTTCAAAGTTTTTCGTCTTGGCTATCTCATCCCGGAGTTTAACCCGGTCAGTGGTGTTGGCCCGTTTCAGCGCATCCAGAATCAGAATATAGGCGTCATAACCGAGGGCGGCTACAGCAGCCGGTTCCTTGTTATACTCATCCCGGTAAGCTTTGATAAATTTGGCCGATTCCGCGGTGATCGGGGTTTCGGTCGCGAAGAAAGTGGAAAAGACCACGCCCTCCACCGCCTCTTGCCCGATATCCAAAAATTCTTGGGTCTCCCAGGTGTCCCCGCCAATAAAGGGGCAGTCAATTCCCAGTTTTCTCGCCTGACTAATAATCAAAGCCGATTCGGTAAAGTTACCGGGGGCGAAGATCACATCCGGATTCTGCGCTTTAACATTGGTCAATTGGGCGGAAAAATCTTGGTCACCGGTATTGTAATTGGCGACCGCCACAATCGCCTCCTGATCGCCGGTGAGCGCTTTGAAACTATCCATAAAGAATTTGGCCAAACCGACGGCGTAATCATTATTAATCTCCTGAATGATAGCGGCTTTTTTGGCATTAAGTTTACTATAGGCATAATTGGCCATCACTGTTCCCTGGAACGGATCGATAAAACAAACACGGAAATAAAAGTCATTCCCCGCCGTGACCAAAGGATTGGTACAGGAAGCGCCCACCGTCGGCACCTTCCCTTGTTTAACAATATCCCCGGCGGCCATCGAAAGGGAACTGCCCCAACTCCCGATAATCGCTGTTACTTTATCCTTCTCGACTAAACGGGCGGCGGCCGTCGCGGCTTCCACTTTGTCCGATTTGTTATCGGCAATCACCAACTCCACCTTTTTACCAAGGACTTCCGGGTAGAGCTTGTTGGCCAGTTTGATCCCTTCCACCTCTAGCTGCCCACCGGCGGCGTTAGCGCCGGTAATCGGTTCAAAAACCCCGATCTTAATCACATTGCTCTCTTTTTTCGTGCAACCGCTCCCCGCGAGCACCAGCAGAACAATAAGTAATAGATAGAAGATAGTCCTCCGTTTCAAATTCATTCCTCCCTTTTACTCTTGAAAACAAATGTATTAATAATAATACAATCTTTTCGTGAAAATGTACAAAAATCCTCTATAATCCAAAAAAAATTCCGCCGCACCACCCCACAGCAGATTTCCGTTTTTTTTAAGGCAGAATTTGGATTCATCCTTGACGCGGGTCCTTTTGGATATTGCATAAAATATACTATAATTAGCAGGATTTTGCAGAAAAATAACGAATTGTATTACAATATTGCGACTAAAGGGATTGACGAAAATGCGTAAAAGATTGCTGATCCATATTTTGGGCAGATGGTGGCGGGAGGAGAAAAGTCGTGGAAAATAAAGGTTTCGGCGCAGAAACTATTTTTATTATTGAGGAGAATTGCCAGGGATGTAATAAATGCATTAGAAATTGTCCGGTGTTTGGCGCTAATGTTTCCTATACGATCGACGGTGCGACCAAAGTGCGGGTGAATCCGAAAATGTGTATCCATTGTGGAAAGTGTATCGACGTTTGCGACCATAACGCCAGAGATTACAGGGATGATACAGAGCGGTTCTTCCAAGATCTTCAACAAGGAAAGGAGATCTCGGTATTGGTTGCTCCCGCGGCGCGGGCTAACTTCCCCGAGTATAAGCGGGTGATCGGGTACTTAAAGGAAGCGGGGGCCCATTTGGTCTACGATGTTTCCTTTGGGGCGGATATTACGGTTTGGGCTTATCTGAAAGTAATGGCGGAGAAAGGGGTTAGTTCGATTATTGCCCAGCCTTGTCCGGTAATCGTAAATTATGTGGAGAAACACAATCCCGTGTTACTTGATTACCTGGCGCCGGTCCATAGCCCGATGCTGTGTGCAGCCATTTATTTACGGAAATATCAGGGATGTCGGGACCGACTAGCCTTTCTTTCCCCTTGTATCGGAAAGAGCGATGAGATCCGGGACACCAACACCGAAAAGATCGTTACATATAATGTAACCTTCAAAAAATTGAACGCTTATCTCACCATGAAGGGCATAAATTTAAACGAGTATCCGGAACGGGAATTTGACGACCCCGGTTGCGGGTTGGGCTATGTTTTTCCGCGGCCGGGCGGCCTCAGGGAAAATGTACAGGCGATAGCGGGGAAGATCTGGATTCGGCAAGTCGAAGGACAGGAAGAAGCCTATCATTATTTGCATGAATACAGACGACGACTGGAAAGAGGAAAAAAGCTCCCCCCTTTGGTGGATATTCTGAACTGTCCGTATGGCTGCAATAAAGGAACCGGAACTAACCAAGAGGTTGATCTCGACGATATTGACCTGGCGATGGAGGCGTTCGCTCAAGAAAAGTCAGCGGATGAAAAAAGTCGGAAACTGAAGAACTCCTCCGCGAAACTGTTTAAGATCTTCAATAAAGAGTTGAAACTGGATGACTTTTACCGCCGGTATAAAAAAGTGGAAGTGCAACCCTTAATGGAACCAACCCCGGAAGAGTATGCCGCGATTTTTTTGAAACTGCATAAGGATACGCCTGATTCCCAAAAGATCAACTGCTCGGCGTGTGGTTATCAAACCTGTCATGAGATGGCCAGAGCAATCTTTAACCAACTGGACCGGCCGGAAGATTGTATGGATTATAACAGAAAAGAAGTCATTCGGGAAAATTTACGTCTAGAAGAAAAGAACCGGGAGATCGAAAGGATGTTGGCGGAGATAACCCAGCTCAGCGACGAACGGCAGCAACGGGCCGCAGAATTAACCAGGCGTATCCATGAAATCACCATCTCCATGGAGCAGGTCTACCGTGGAAATGAACAGGCGGCTCAAGAGATTGAAAAGATCGGGTCTGATGTGGGCGAGGTGGCCGAGTACGCCGAAAGACTCCGAAAGCTGGTCGCCGAGATCAATGACAATGTCGATCGCTTTACCGAAGCGACCGGGGATATCCTTGGTGTAGCGCGCCAAACAAAAATTCTTTCTTTGAATGCCGGGATTGAAGCGGCGAGAAGTGGCGAACACGGTAAAGGATTTAATGTGTTGGCTCAAGAAATCAAAAGACTGGCTGAGGAATCTCAGAATACTGCGGAAGAGGCCTTAGGGAATGAGGAGGCTATTCAAGTTCTGGTCGTCAAGGTGTTTGAGATCTCCAACACAATTGATCAGAAGATGGCCGCGGTTAATATGGCGATTAAGAATATTGCGGCCATCATTCAAGAATTTATTGCCCAGGGTGAAGAGATGGTGGCTGCCACCACTAACATTGTCCATGACTATACTCGCAACCAGGATTGACCAAAAACGGAACCCCGGGCGGACTAGCACCGGCGCTTAAAAATGATACCGTAACCCGACCGTGGTCGCAAAACCATTGACATAGAGCGGTTTATCTTCGATCTTTTCCGCTCGGGCCTTGCTGCCCACACTTCCTAGTTCGATGAAGTAGCTAAGGGGGTGGTTCTCAGTCATAAAGAATTCAAACCCGAAATACCCGTAACCGCCGAAACAATTTTCCTCCGAAAAAAGACGATTGGGCACAATATACATAACTCCGCCCTCACCGTACAAACGGACCCGATCATTAACCGCTGAGCCGACGCCGACCAGTCCCAGTTTATATATGGCATAAGGCATCCATTCATCCTCGGTTTGGCCGGCGGGAATCCCGTCAAAATAGGCGGCGTTCACCGAAAACCGCACCGCCACCCGGTCGTTGAAAAAGTAGGGACTGGTCACGTTCAGACCAAAACCAAAGTCATGCCGGAAATTGTTCAAATGATAGCCAAGGGCGAAACGGGTATTGCGCGGCGCGGCGCCATCCCCCGCCAAGACAACCGCCGGCGCGGTAAGAATCAACAAGAGGGCCAGAACGAAAGCCACCTTTTTCATCAAAAAACCTCCTTTTCGATCTCCTTTATTTTTCCTCTTTCCGGGCCAACTGGATGATCTGCTCCAATTGTTTTAGATAGTGCAGAAAGGCCTCCCGTCCCGACGGGGTCAAGCGACAGAGGGTTTTTGGTTTTCGCTTAACGAACTTTTTTTCAAGCTGGATATAGCCGGCTTCTTCCAGGACCCGGAGATGGGCGCTGAGATTACCGTCGGTTAAACCCAGTTGGTCTTTGATGGTTAAAAAATCACTATCCCCCATCGAAGTCAGGACCGTCATGATCCCCAGACGGGCTTTTGCTTGGAATATTTCGTTTAGATTTTGGATAATGTTATCACGCATCTTTATTCACTTGTTTCCGCATAATGACGCCGGTAAGGATTAAACTGCCACCTCCGCCGGTCGCCAGCCATATTTCTTGGAAAGGGAAAGGGATCCAAAATCCCGCCACCGCCGCCACGATCAGCCAGCCACCGATCAGAAGCATCGAGCGTCCTTCAAAGATTCCTGCTAATATGTAGAGTAAACCAATGTGAAAGGGCCAGAAAGTATTGATTATTTGTGGACTATCCGTGTTGAGCAGTAACCGACTGAACAGAAAAGCAATATAGATAAACATAATTAGCATCAACCAGCCGATTTTTTTCAGAAGCGGAGGGACAGGAAGCTCTTTTTTCTTCTTGAAGGCGATCACGACAGAAAGAAGGGCGCCGACCGGCGCAATTATGACCCACACCCCATGGGACCACCAGATGGAGCCCATATAGCCCACGATCCAGAGCAGGCCCCAAAGGAGAAAAAAGGGATAACCATCCGCCACCCGGAGACGAGTCTGGGCAATTAACTTCTGTAAATAGGCAATCTGATCCAAGGCTTCCTCCGTTTTCATTGGCCGCACCTCCTTTATTGATTTTACTTTATAATACAAAGTACTTTGTGATTTGTCAAGCGCAAATTTAATTCCTCGCCGAAGATGGAGCGATGCTTAAGGCAAATCGGCGCTTCATTCCCTTATACGTGCTCCAAAGGCTAAAAAAAACCCGCCGGCGCTTCGCGCTTCCGGTGGGTTTATGCTTCTGCTTTTAGATGTTTACGGATCCCGGCAATTTGGCTGAAAATCTTCTTCGCCACCTCCGGTCTGTTCATCGTGTACAGATGGATCCCATCCACCCCGCTGGAGAGCAGGTCGATGATTTGTTCTGTGGCGTAGGCGATGCCCGCTTCCTTTAATGCTTCCGGATTGTCTTCGTATTTGTCCAGGATCCGTCGGAACTTTGGCGGGATACTAGCCCCGCAAAGGCTGGTGATCCGCTCGATCTGCTTTTTATTGATTACCGGCATGATCCCGGCGGAAACCGGGGTCTTCACTTCCATCAACGCCAGTTTTTCACGAAAAGCATAGAATAAGTTATTATCCAAAAAAAGCTGGGTGATGAGAAAATCAACCCCGGCTTTGACCTTTCTTCTTAAATTCAATAAATCGGTCAGGGCGTTTTCGGCTTCGGTATGCACCTCTGGGTAGCAGGCCGCCCCGATACAAAAACCCCCGGTTGCTTTGATATAGGCAATCAAGTCGGCGGCATAGGTAAAATCGGAAAGGAGAGGCGCATCCGGACTCTCCTTCTCCGGTCGGTCGCCTCTTAGTGCTAAAACATTCTCCACCTTGGCTTTTTGCAGTTGACCAAGAACTTCCCCCACCTCTTCCCGGGAGGAATTGATACAGGTGAGATGGGCAAGGGCTTCGATCCCGTATTTGTTTTTGATGGTATCGGCAATCTGGACGGTATAGGCTTTACTGCCCCCGGCGGCGCCGTAGGTGACACTGATGAAATCGGGGCGGAGCACAGAAAGGGCATCAATGGTCGCGAAGACCCCGTCAAGGGGGGTTCCGGGTTTGGGGGGAAATATTTCCAGGGAGATGACGGGTTTCTTTTTATATAAATCGATGATTCTCATTTTATTCTCCTTTCATGGCCGGGTTAGATTAATCCGCCCGTAGGCGCCCATTTTATCTCCGATGATGATTACAACTCCTTCCACCCCGGGAATGGCCATCGCCGTTTCGATCCCCTTTTCAATCTCTGCTGCTGTTGTTACTTGGTTGGCCACGGCGGTAGCCGCCGCATCGGCCAGCAGCGCATCCCTGGCGACAATGACCACCGCATCGGCCCGGCCAAAACTTAAAGCGGGGCCCACGGTACCGCTGGAAGCACAGATCCCCCATGGCTGGTAATCACCGGGAACCAAAAGGGCAAGACGGTTGGAAAAAGGAGAATCACCCGCATAAATCAGCACTTTTCGCTCGCAACCGGTGACGAGAAAAAGGTCGCCACCGTTCTCAATGATGATCTCCTTGGTCTTCCTTAACAAGGAAAACCCTACATACTGGGCAAGAGCGCCGGCGACGGCTGCCATCGGCCCGACCTTTGCCGCTTGGGCCGCTTGACACATGGCGACAATAATCTCCGGACTCCCCTCGGGCGGTGTCACCGGAACAAGACTATGGAGGAAAGTTGGATCTTTTCTGATCTGGCCCTGGATTTCCCGCCGGTATTTACGCAAGACTTGCCGGGCTTGGTCGGCCAAATTAACCTCGGCAAAGATTTGCAGATCCGATTCTTGTTCGGTCACATTAAAACAGCATAAATCCTTAGTCTGCATAAACTCCCGGTAAAACCGTTGCTCATGCATAGAGCCACCGTACCGAGGTGTTGAGCGTAATCGCCCGTAACGGACAGGCTTTCAGACAGCTGCCACAATCCTCACAACATTCTTCGTCAAAGACGAGGGTTGCCTCCGGCCCGCTTAAGCGGAGAGCCGCCGGAGCACAGACCGCTGTACAAGCTCCACAGTGAACACACTTTACCCGATCTATATTTATGATCGACATTTTTATTCCTCCCTTTTCGTTATTTCCAATGTTTTCAAGCCCGGGACTTTAGGGAAAAACTCAATCGGCGGTTGCAGCGTGAATTTTTCTTGGGCGACCCACCTTTTGAGCTCCTGCGCAATCTGTCTGGCCTTATGCAAGCTGGAAAGGGGCGCCGTTTTGACCCTTTTCCCTTCCAGGATAATTTCACCCGTCCTTAGCTCGGCATAACTGCATTGGCCAAGCACCGGCCGGGACCGGCTAGGCACGCTGTAGTCGATAATCCGGGTGTAGATCTCCTTGTTTTCCACCGCCAGTTTCACCAGTAAATCTTCGTCCAGAACGGGGATGGGAATGCCAATCCCCACAAAGATGGAAGTGCCGTATTTTTCAATGACTGCCGGTTGAATATATTCGGTGCTCATCTTTTTCAGATCGCCGATCACCGCCAGGGTACCGGCGGGCGAAAGGGGGATCCCGTTTTCGCTGCGCGGCTTTTCGGTGACAAACTGGGTTCCTTGCCAGGAAACATAACCGGGCGCCCCACCCAGGAAGATCTTGGTGCCGATCCCGATCGTCCGGAGCTCAGGATCATTCAACAACGGGCTTAATTCTCCGGATGTGGAGTAATTCACATTACCCATTTGCGGCTGTAAAACCCCCATGTAGGTATAGATGGTTCTCTCCGAAGTGTTGGTGGCCGCGGCGTAGTTTTGATAACAGTTCCGGGGGTTAAATAAATAGGCTTCATTGATGGACTCCAGAGAAATATAGGTGTTAATCTCCTTCCGGGGATAACAATCGGTCCCGGTGGAGGAGGCCTCCAGCTGCACAGTTTTCCCCGCAATCAGATCACAGATCACATGGGCGCCGCCATACTCAATTCCCCGGTCCAAGGAAGGTTCGGTTGCGCCGAGATAAGTATCGACCGCCGCCAGGCCTCCATAAGCGTTCACCTTGTTCAATAAGATCTTTCCCATCTTGATGGGTGGGTCGGCATGGCCAAAATTAA
Organism: Bacillota bacterium; assembly: GCA_012837715.1. Lineage (GTDB taxonomy): Bacteria > Bacillota > UBA4882 > UBA10575 > UBA10575 > Capillibacterium. The sequence continues at coordinate 33,935 of DUQR01000037.1, forward strand.
GGAAGGCGCCTGAAGAACACATGGGCCCAAAGGTGCCGGTGGTCACCACATCCACATATTTGGTGGCCTCTTTAACCCCTTTTTCCTTGGCGATGTCGATGACTTCTTCGGCGGTCACCACCACAGCGCGGCCTTCTCTGATTTTCGCATTGATCTCCTCGTAACTTTTTTTAATCCCCATACTAACCATACCTCCTTTTCATTGGTGGTCCGTGCGGCGGAACAAAAAAGGCTGCTTTCGATAAGAAAGCAGCCCTTAAAATACAAGCATCCTATGGTTTAATGCCTAGGCTCTTCTTATCTTTCAGGGTTATTGTTTAACCCTGCAGGAATTGACACCGCTACATTCGAATGAGAATGCCGGTTGTCGGGCTTCATTGGGCCAGTCCCTCCGCCGCTCTAGATAAGAAACATATAGGTTTGTTCGCGTTGCCCCTCGCTTTAAATCCCGGTATCAGACTAATGGGAGCTTGCTTGAATTCACAGGTTTTGTCGGGCCGGGATTTTGGGGCCAACAGATAAAATATTTATCAATTTTGATATTGCATAGGATTATACGGCAAATCAAAGCAATTGTCAAGTTAAAATATGAAGATCTGTAGTTATTCTGTGATAATGTCAGGTTGAATCTATTCTGGTAAAATGTCACCCATGAGAGAGGAGACATTTTACATGACTCAACAGGAAATGAAAAAACTGAGGGTCATCGATTTGACGATCGCC
>DUQR01000038.1 GCA_012837715.1 Bacillota bacterium
GACCAACATTATGGTACACAAATAAGGTGTAACAATAAGTACAGGGCGGATTCCATATTTGGGAGAATCCGCCCTGTTTACCTGGTCGGAGTGAGAGGACTTGAACCTCCGGCCTCTTGGTCCCGAATAATGCGGGAATTGTTCCCTCTGATTCCCTTATGTTCCCGTAAGTGCCTATTTTACTGCTATTCTTGTATAGCCAAGATATTTTTCATGCCCTTTTATAGAATCATATTCCCTTTTGAAGTGTGTATGAATGTGTGTAACGCATTAGAAGGATTTTCCCCTTTCGTGGCGAATTATGGTAGTGAAAGGGGATGGAACAATGGATAATTCACTACTTACGCAAATAAGTATCTTTGGAAGTCTCTCAATTGCCATTATTACAATAATTGCAAACGTAATAACCGCCTTTATAACTAAAAGATACGAATATAAGCAGGCAGTGTTTAGAACTGTTATAGACGCTGCTTACAAGGAATATGAACATAGATCCAATCTTGTAAAGGAACTGGCGGAAAAATATAAAGGCAAAGCAAATATTTTACCATTTACGGAATATTTATTATTCTATTCGAGGTTAATTCCGTTGTTACAAAAGAAAAAAATACAAGAAAAGGATATGGAAAGAGCATGTATTGAGCGGAAAATACTTATTGATAGCTTTTATGAGCATACTGAGAAATACAAATGTAGGGAACCATCGAATACCATTTAGACAAACCTTTAATATTATAGCATCAGAGCCGCAAGGCTCTTTTTTATTGTCTGATAAAGATAATAGAAGTCAAAAAACTAAAACCTCTTTAATCATTTGCAAAAAATATTTCCAAGGGGTTGACAACTTTAATTTTGTATGCGACAATAATTAATGTAAATTGTCGCTTGTAAAGGGAGGAGTGTGCCTAGCGATGGAATATATATCTACAAAAAACATATATGGGTTTAATGATCTTACTCCTTATAATGTACTCAATCATATTATCAAATATGATTGGATAAAGATTGACTCCATTAGCGATTACAACCTCTCACCACATGATGTTATTGAACAGGCTACTAAATTAGGAATCAAAATCACAATAAGAACTCTTCAGCGCAGAACGGACGAAGAACTTGTGCCTCAACCATACAGAACAAGCGCAGGCCGTGGTGTCGGGAAAGTTACCCTTTACCGCGGGGATACTCCTGCTGAACTTTACGCAGCAGAAAAGCTTAAGAAAATTTTGAACGTTCAATATGAAGATGTTAGCAAGATCAGGCAAATAACAATTCAGGAAAATATGAAAACTTTCTGGGTGAATATTTTCAAAAGACCTGATTTTTTTGCCGCATATGCATGGTTGAAATTAAAAGCAAAAGCCTTAGATACTGGATTTCCAATATTCATCAATTGGCGTTTAATCCCCGCCTGGCTGAGTCCCAGTGCTAAGCGTGAAATCAAGTTAGAACAAATAGCATCGAGTGAAAACTTACCGGATGAATTTGATTTTATAGAGATTATTAACCCTGTTACATTAACTGAAGACGAAACTCCGAATTTCGATAAATGGTGGGATGTAATTAAAAAAATAGAGGCTAACAAATAAAAAAGTAAAAGCAAAACAAATAGTAAATTTGCTATCTAAACGTCGGAAAAACCGGCGTTTTTTTATTGCAAAAATTAATGACTGGAGGGGTTATCATGCTTGGAAAAACTACCCTAACTCCAAGAGAGGCTGCTGAAATTCTTGGTGTTTCATACAAAACAATTCTCAAATTGGCTAAAACAAAAGATTTTCCGGCGGTCAAGATCGGAGAGAAGATTATTAGGATTCCAGGTGAGGCTTTGCAAGAATGGCTCAGACGTAAAGCAGAAATGCCACTTGATTGAGCATAAAGAGACCGCCTGGGGAATTACTGATTTCGAGGGTTTCAAGCCTCATACACATTTTATACAAAGTTGGAGGTCGAAGATGATAACTAAAAGTGGGCGAATAATTTACAAAGGCTATGCGATTCCGGATCCTTTGCGGAGCTTCGAAGATTTTGTGAGGGCGCATAACGGGGATTTAGAATATCTTGATGACTCAGAATTGTACGGCGAGGAAGTAAAGGTAAGGTTTGCTTTTGCCAGCTTAGACAATGAAACGAAGCAACGAACAACGATTTTCCTTGGTCCTGATGAGTTTGTTGATTTAGAGAGCTGGTTATTGCTGCGTCTAGCAGCAATAAGAAATGAAAGAAGGCGGCGGCAGATGGAGGGATACTATGACTAACAAAGAACAACTCTTTAGAGCTGCAGGAATAATCCCTATACCCAAACACAAACCTGCCCCCATTCCTGAAAAACAAAAGAAAAGCAAGCCTTCTGATGATAATAAAGATGATGAAGGCAAAAAGGAAAGCCAAGCCGATGCACTTATCCGTATCGCAACAACAGAGGCTTTTCTTTTTCATGATAAGGCTAAGGATGGATACGCAAGCATAACCATAAACGGCCATAAAGAAACCTGGCCTTTAGGAAGTAGGTTCTTCAGACAGTGGCTTGTAAGACGTTACTATGAGCAAACAGAAAAAAGCCCGAATAGCGAAGCTTTGCGTCAGGCCTTAAATGTAATTGAGGCTAAGGCGATATTTGATGGTCCAGAGATAAAGCTCAGCTTGCGTGTTGCGGAATACGAAAACGCTTTATGGTACGACCTGGCTAACGGTGCTTGGCAAGCAGTTAGGATTACCCCAGATGGCTGGGCAGTGGTTGACAGCCCTCCGATTCTATTCAGACGTTTTAAGAACACTGCAGCTCAGGTATTGCCGGAACGTGGTGGTAGTTTGGACCTGCTAAAAAAGTATATCAACTTAAAAGATAAAGAGGACTGGCTGCTGCTTATTGCATTAATAATCCATACTTATATTCCTGGAATACCTCATGCTATACCTGTTTTCTATGGAGACAAAGGAGCAGCAAAAACTACAGCACAAAGGGTAATCCGCAAACTGGTGGATCCAGCCATAAGAGACACAATGACTTTGCCGAATGACAAGAATGAACTTGTTCTAATGCTTATGACAAATTATGCTCCCTGTTTTGATAATCTGGATGGCCTAAGCCCTTGGCAATCAGACATGCTTTGTCAGGCAGCAACCGGCGGCGGTATATCGAAACGGGAGCTTTATACCGACATGGATGAAGTTATTTTATCGTTCTTGCGCTGCCCGATGCTGAACGGCATAAACCTGGTAGCTTCACGAGATGATTTATTGGATCGGAGTGTTTTGTTTAAACTGGACCGAATTGATGAAGAAAATAGGAAAACCGAGAAAGAATTCTGGCAGGAATTTGAGACAGACAGACCTTTAATTCTTGGTGCAATATCTGATACCCTAGCCGGTGCCTTGAAGATTTATCCAACGGTAAAGCTACCAGCCTTGCCCAGGATGGCTGACTTTGCGACATGGGGATATGCAATTATGGAAGCTGCTGACGGTGCAGGATTGGCGTTTCTGCAAGCTTACCGAAAGAATATTGCCGGTGCAGTCGAGGAAGCAGTAACAAACGATATTATTGGCGCAGCAGTCATTGAATTTATGACTGATAAAGACGAATGGAAGGGAACAGCAACTGATTTAATAGAGAAACTTAACGAGTTACCAAGCGTGGATGAAAAGGATAAAGCATGGCCGAAGAGACCAAACACCTTAACCCGGAGGCTGAACAGGATTAAGTCAGCATTGGCTGATTATGGGATAAGAGTGAACACAGATTATAGGACGGCAACCCAACGGTTAATCCTTTTGCAAAGAGTAGATAACTTATCGTCATTTGCGTCATATCGTCATGAATCCAGTAATGCCAACACTTACACCGATGACGATATTATGACGGTTGATGACGATAACGAAAATATATCGTCATTCTGGGAGACCTTGAATAATCAAGGTTATGACGGTAATGACGCAAATGACGATTTTTTCGCTGACTTACCACAAGAAGATGGCTAAGAAAATTACATTGAGGAGGTGCTAAAAATGCGGGATCCGCCTACAAGGGAAAAGTTAATCGAAATTAAGATTGCTAAAGCCACCTTATTCTTAACGGAACAGGAGTAGATTAAACGCCTTCCCCCAGAGGTGATAAAGACGGCCCTGCAGCGTGGTAAAGCGATATTGCGGCGGCGGCAGTATGAGGCCAGGGTAACGAAGGAGGTGGACACA
>DUQR01000039.1 GCA_012837715.1 Bacillota bacterium
CTGCCGCGGCAGCCTCTTTTTTATCCGCCGAGAGGATGCTCCATGGCGGCCACCACCAGGCGGACCGCAGCTTCTACATCGTTTAGGTCCACCATTTCCGAATGGGAATGAAGGTACCGGCAAGGGATGGAGATCACTCCCGACGGAACCCCTGCCTTCGTCAACTGGATGGCGCCGGCATCGGTCCCGCCAAAGGGTAATACTTCAAACTGATAAGGGATGCCGTTCTTTTCTGCCAGTTCCGTCAGGAGTTCTTTAACGCGGGGAGGGGTGATTAAATAGGCATCTTTGACTTTGATCGCCGCCCCCGCTCCCAATTTCATAGCCAGCTTACGCGCTTCCGGAGTATCTCCCGTGTCGGTTACATCAATAGCAATCGCTAAATCCGGGTCCAGGTCGAAAGCGGCGGTGCGGGCTCCCCGGAGGCCCACCTCTTCCTGGACGGTAAAGGTGCAATAGAGGTCGTTTTGGGGTTTACGGACCCGTTTTAAGGCTTCGATCAAAACGGCACAACCCACCCGGTCGTCCAGGGCTTTAGCAATAACCCGGTGGCCCAAATCAACAAAGCTATGGTCGAAAGCGGCCATTGCTCCCACTCCCACCTTAGCTTTGGCTTCGGCTTCAGAAGTGACTCCCAGGTCAATAAATAACTTTTCTAAAGTTAACTCTTTGATGTCGTCGATCTTTTCGGCGCCAATCACGCCCATCGTTCCATCCTTGAAGCGAACCCGTTGCCCATAAAGACGGTGGGGATTAATCCCGCCTACGTTAGCGAAACGGAGAAATCCTTGTTTATCGATGGCGGTTACGATGATGCCAATCTCGTCCATATGGGCAGCCAATTGTAATTTGGCCTTGCCGCCATGTTTAACGGCGATTAAGTTGCCCAGGGTATCCACTTTCAGTTCGTCGCAGTAGTTTTCCAGCTCCTTTTGGATAAAGGCGCGGATCGGCTCTTCCCGGCCGGAAGGGGAAGAAATAGCCGTTAAGTTACGGATTAATTCCTTCACACAGGTAACCCCCTTTGTTCGATATTTTTCAGGACGGCGTCGATTAAGTTAATGGTTTGCTCAAAGTCATTCAGATTTAAAACGCCGACGGGCGAATGGATGTACCGGCAAGGGATGGAGATCACCGCTGCCGGGATCCCGGCCCGAGTCTGGTTGATCGCGCCCGCTTCGGTACCACCGCTGGTTCCTTGGCGGAACTGGTAAGGAATCTTCGCCGCTTCCGCCACTGCTACCAACTGGGCGACTAGTTTTGGATGGACGATCACGGATCGGTCCATAACACTAATGGCCGGACCAAGGCCGAGACGGGTGGAAGCTTGGTGTTTTTTCAGCGGAGGGACATCTCCGGCGGAAGTGGTCTCCACCACGATCGCCAGGTCCGGATTGAGGCCAAAGGCGGCAACGGTTGCGCCCCTTAAACCTACTTCTTCTTGGACGGTGAAAGCATAATAAAGCGGTAAATTATACTCTCTTTCGATCAGATTTAACAGGACGGCGCATCCGGCCCGGTCATCCAGGGCTTTCCCTTTAAAGAGGCCGTCCCCGAAGAGGTCGGGTTTGGTATCAAAGGCGATCAGATCGCCGATGTTAACCACTTTTTCCGCATCGCTGCGGTCGGTGGCGCCGATATCGACAAAAAGGGCGGATAGCTTCATTGGTCTTTGCCGTTCTTCTCTTTCTTGTAGATGAATCGGTTTGGCGCCGATTACCCCCGGGATTTGTTGGGGGCCGACTAAGACCCGTTTGGAGAGCAAGACCCGTTCATCGATACTGCCGACCGTTTTGATCTTTAGCAAGCCGCTGGGATCGATCCCGACGACCATCAGGCCGACTTCATCCATATGGGCCGAGAGCATGATTTTGGGTCCTTTTTTTCCTTGTCCCTGGCCGGCAAGGAGGTTACCCAGACGGTCGGTGCGGATGGTTTCCACTTTCCCCTGAATCCGGTCACGGATAAAGTGGCGGACGGTTGTTTCATTACTGGAAACCCCATTTAAGGCGGATAATTCCTTTAGTAACATGCTAATCCCTCCAGAAAGCCACTGTCGATTTGGATAATGAATTCGGCGAGCAGACGGCCGCATTCTTTTAGATCGTCCAGCGCTAGAGTTTCGACCGAAGTATGCATGTAACGGAGGGGAATACAAACCAGACCACTGGCGACGCCGGCTTGCGCCACTTGAATGGCGTAGGCATCAGTGCCGCGCGGGGTAACCTCCGCTTCTACCTGATACTTAATTTTCCCGGCTTCGGCTGCTGCTTTCAGCTTTGCAAAGACGTAAGGATGAACCTGTGGTCCGGTAACGACGACCGGACCCTGTCCCAGTTTAAAACCTTCGTAATCGGCCAAGCCAGGCATTTCTCCGTGGGTGACATCGACAGCAATGCCCAGATCCGGGTTAAGCCCATAGGAACTGACGAAGGCGCCCCGTACCCCCAATTCCTCCTGGACCGTGACGACAGCCAAGACCTCCGCTTCGTGCCGAAAGTCTTTCAGGCGGCGGAGACACTCGACCAAAGCCACCACGCCGGCCCGGTCATCCATGGCTTTCCCGGCAAAGTACTTATTTCTTAGCGGAGAACAATCCCGCTTGATCGTAATGGTGTCGCCGACTTGGACCAGACTAGCCGCCCGGTCAGCGTCCAATCCTAAATCAATAACCAGCTCTTCGATTTTGAGGGCTTTTTTCCGTTCATCCGGTTGTTGTAAATGAGGTGGTTTGGCGCCAACGACCCCGGGGAGATCTTCCCGACCGTGGACGGTTACCTCCTGTCCGAGGAGGACCCGTTGATCGATCCCGCCGATGGTAGAAAAACGTAAAAAACCCTCTTCGAGGCTGGTGACGATCAGACCAATCTCGTCCAGATGGGCGGCCAGCATGATCCGGGGGGGATGAGCGCCAAAGCCCGCCTTGCGCAGGATAATATTGCCCAACCGGTCCCGTTGGAGTCCGGTAATCCAGCTTTGGCCTTCGCCGGTGGTAAAGTAATCCACGATGATCTGGGCGGCCCGGTCTTCCCGCCCGGAGGGACCGACGGCGTTGGTCAGGGCCATCAGTAACTCTTCAGTTTGCACGCGATAGCCTCCTTTCTTCTAACCTCTTTATTATAACTTTTTTTTCCGGCAAAGAAAGCCTGTTTTGGGCAGGGATCAACTCTTTTTTGTCGAAATCTTTATTTCTTAGAAAACAGCTCTAAAAGAATTCTAGTTGTTCACCCGGCTTTATTCTAAATTATTGGCGTATACTGGTGGTGGTCGGCGTGAACAACCAAATTAAGCGCCGCTAGGGCTTGTCACCCACCTGGCTTTGATTTTCATCACTTCATGTACACTGGCGTAGCCAGGGCGGGCGACTACTTGGAAAGAAAAAGAAGGGGGGAGCTTAACATCAAAACAATCAAATCTATTTTCCTTTCATTTATGCTCGTGTTTGTATTAGCTCAACTTTGCACCGCATCCAACTGGGGAATTGGCGCTCGCGCCCTAGGGATGGGAGGCGCCTATACCGCCATTGCCGATGACGGAACAGCAGCTTACTGGAACCCGGCCGGGATTACCCAGGTTAACATGGGCCTACTCTTAAACGGCGGTGTGCAGGGGGATTGGCAGATGGTAGATGCGGTTAAAGAACAAGACCCCGCTGCGCTGGACGGGAAGTTTGGCTTTAATGCTGCTGCCGGCCTAACCTTCGAGCGCCTGGCGCTCAACTTCTGGACCGGGCTTCAGGCGGAAGAGGTCGTCGGGAACAGCGAAAAAACAATGGGGATTAACCGGAGTAAACAAGGGGTCTTGACCCTGGCCACCGAATTTACGGAACTGGTGGCCCTAGGGGTAAATGCGAAATACCTCTATCTTGAGGAAGAAAATTTTACCTTGGATGGAAGCACGGGAAAAGATAATGGACAGGGATTTGCTCTTGATCTTGGTGGATTATTCAAAGTGGGTAAATTAGTCCGGGTCGGAGCTGTCCTGAAAGATTATCCCCTCACAAAAATGGAGATAAATGGCGACGCTTATGAGTTCCCAACCAAAGTTGTTCTTGGGGGCGCCGTCAAAATACCCCTTTTAGGAATGGTCGTAGCGGCGGATGTGGAATCCTCCCTGCGCAGCGAGGGCCAGACTGTTTTTCATGTCGGAATCGAACAGCCTATTCTGGGGATTCTTTTCGTCAGAGCCGGAGGTTACCAAAGCGCAGAGGGGTTTAGTTGGACGGCGGGCGGTGGGCTGAAATTAGGCCCGGTCTTAGTGGATGTTGCGGCCGATTTAGGCGACGAGTCCTCCTTCTACGCGACAGCCGGAATAAAATTTTAAAACAAGCTACGCTCCACAATAAACTGGAGAAACCGCCGACCGGCGGTTTCTCTTTGTCATATTGGATTATAATGTGCAACGCAAAAAGCTTTACCAAGTACCCTTTGCTAAGAAACTTAAGTCTGCCCAGAAATAGACAGCGGACCGATGAGCCGGAGGGCATGGACGAAAAAGCCGGCGCCAAATCCGATGAGGCAAAGACCCAAAAAAAGGAGGACGAACCGATATACTTTCCCACTGATAAAAGTACGGGTTTTACTAATTAGCCAGGAAACAAAGAGGTACCAAGAAAAATCGGCGAAGATATGTCCCAGGTAAAAGAGGGTCACGCCGACCAACCCAAAACGGTTAAAGGCCTGCATGACGAGGCCTAGACCAACTACAGCCCACCAAAGGGAAAAATAGGGATTGGCGACACTAATGAGCGCACCGCAAAGCAGCATGCTACCGGTCTTGGTTTTGGCTGCCGTCGAGGGGCGGAGGCCGACTTCTCCCCCCCGGCTCTCTTTGACCATACCACCACCTAAACAGAACAACACCATTCCACCCAACAACCCGATGCTGATCTGGGCCAGGTTGGTGCTAAGGTAGGGTCCGAAACCAAAGAAGATCAGCATAACCAGTAATAATTCGAGCAGGGTATGGCCGATTGAAACCAGGAAACCGGCTTTGACCCCCACTTGCATACTGCGCTCCAAAGTATAGGTAAGCAAGGAACCAGGCATAACGGCCCCGGAATAACCGATTAACAGCGATTGGATAAAGATTTTTACCAATAGCGATCCCTTCCGATCCTTAAATTTTATGACCTTTCCTGAGGTAATAGTTAAGGGCAAACATTCTTTTCCCAATTGTAGCAAAAACAAACAGAAAAAACCATAACAAATTACTCGTCTTTAAAAGACCAGGCCTTTATAGGCCGGTATAAAGCTTGTTTCCGGCAAAGTAGCTTTATTGATCGCATAAACCAGAACAGATCCTGTATAATAAGGGTGATCGTAACCATCCGGAAGGGTCAACCCCTGACCGGTTTTGAAGTGGGGGGCGAAGGAATGGAGCAAAACGAGATTGTGGTCCATAGTTGGAGCGAGATTTGCGAACGTTTATATGATGATGCTTGGAAACCGGAGCTGGGCAGGTTCCGTAGCAACTATGCTTTCCGTGGTCTGACCGATTGCCGTAACCCCTTACAGAACAGGTTTTTCCGGGTCTGCGGGAATAAGGTCCATCTGGAATACCATTTATTACGGAACTTCAAGAAATACGGACAATTTGATGATCCGCGAATGATCTCTTCCGACTGGCGGCTAATGACCTTAGCGCAGCACCACGGTTTACCCACCCGTTTGTTGGACTGGACTTACTCACCCTTTGTGGCCTTACATTTTGCGACCGAAGACACGACCAAATACGACCGGGACGGCGTGATCTGGCAAGTCGATTTTGTGCGGGTTAACCGTCTGCTGCCCCCACCCCTCAAGGGGGTGATGGAAAAGGTTGGGGCTAATGCTTTCACTGTGGAGATGCTGGAGGAGGCAGTGCCGACCCTTCAGGATTTTGACGCCCATCATGGACCCGATACCGACCTGGTTATTTTCTTTGAGCCGCCGTCCCTGGATTCCCGGATCATCAATCAGTTCGCCTTTTTTTCAGTGATCTCTTCGGCTACCCGTTCTTTCGATGACTGGCTCCGTAATTACCCGGATCTTTACCGGAGAATCATCATCCCCCGTGCTTTAAAATGGGAGATCCGGGATAAGCTGGACCAGGCCAATGTTACCGAACGCATTCTTTTTCCCGGGTTGGACGGGTTGGCGAAATGGCTGTTACGGCATTATACGCCCCGTTGCTTGTAGGCTATAGGGATTGATTTTTTGGGATCAATAAAACCTGCCGGCAACTTTGGCGGCAGGTTTCTTTTCGGGTGTGTCCGGGCTTTCTGCGTTGTCCTTGGCCTTAATAATTCCAATCCTCTATCTTCTGCGGGTCTCTTTTTGTTGTGTCAACGCAAAGAGCAAAAACCGGGCTTGTATGGCGTCACGATTACTTGATGAGGTGATTTTTTTGCAGAAAATGTGGCAGCAGATCCGTGGTGACGTGACTGGTGGTGCGACCGCCGCCTTGGTTGCTTTACCCCTGAGTCTCGCCTTTGGGATTGCCAGTGGCGCGGGGGCGGTGGCCGGTCTGTACGGGGTGGTCTTCGGTGGACTGGTGGCATCGGTCTTTGGCGGTTGTGGCGTGCAAATTACCGGACCAACCGGCTCGATGATCGGAATTTTAGTGGGCATTGTCAGCCAGCATGGGGTTGGCGGTATGTTTTTGGCCGGGGTTTTGGCCGGTTTGATGCAGATTCTCTTTGGTTTGCTGCGGTTGGGCGGATTCGTTAAGTACCTGCCCCAGCCGGTAATTGCGGGTTTCACCAATGGAGTTGCGATTATCTTTTTCATGACGGCACTCAATGATGCCCGCGCCGCGCTCTCGATCACGGTGATTACCGCGGGGATGATCCTTCTTGCCTTGCGCTATTTTAAACAAGTACCCCACTCCCTATTTGGTCTGGCGGCTGGTTTGATCGCTAACGAACTGTTCGTCCATAGTCGGCACGTGGTGGGAGATCTTCTCTTTCACTTACCCAAACTAGCCCTCTCGCTCATGCCCTTTCGTGAGGTTGGCGCTTTGCTGAAGCCGGCCTTCAGCATTTGCCTGTTGGGTAGTATCTCCGCGTTGTTAGCAGCAGAGGTGGCCGACGGAATGCTTGGTGTCCAGCATAACAGCAATCGGGAATTGATCGGTCAAGGGCTGGGGAATTTGGTTTCTTCTTTGCTTGGAGGTCTGCCCGTAACAGGGGCGGTCGCCCGTTCTGGAGTCAATGTCCAAAGCGGAGGGCGCACACGGCTCTCCGGTATCTTGCATTCTGTCTTTATCCTGTTGATGGTCTTGGTTTTTGCCCCCGTGGTCAAGCGTATTCCCTTAGCTTCGTTGGCGGCGGTCCTGATGATTGCCTCGGTTCGTACCGTTACTTGGCAAAGTTTGAAGCTGATTCCCCGGGCGCGATGGCACTATGGCGCAATTATGACGGTGACGACCATTCTGACGGTGGTAAAGGATTTAACGATTGCGGTAACCGTCGGGGTGGTTTTGGCGGGGTTAGGAGCCCTGGTTGAACAGGCCTTTTCGCTCCGGAAGAGAGGGTTTAGCCCGTCTATAGCGGAAGCGACCGGCTTTTCTTGCCCTGCAGAGATTCAAGTGCTTGCCTTGGAAGGACCCCTGTTCTTTGTTGGGGTTGAGCAGATGCGGCGTCGCATCAGGACGTTGGCGCAAAAAAACAACTTAGTCCTGGATTTTTCGGCAGTATCCGCCATCGACGAGACAGCCGCCCTTGCCCTGCGGGATTTTGTCCACCGTTTGCAAGGGGAAGGCAAGAGAGTCTATATCGGTGGACTACAACAGGAGCCCTTGCGGATGTTGATCCGGATGGGGGTGGTTGATAGTCTAGGCCGGTGGCGCGTGTGTAAGCACCTAAGCAGTGCGGTACGGCGGGCGGCTGAGCATAAAGCACAGGAGCCCACCCTCGTACCGCTGGGGCAACCAAGGGATGAAAATTAGAGCCAGGGTTGGGACAAGCCCCAACGGCCATAGAGGCGGGTCGTTCGCAGCGGCGTCATTAGCCAGAAGCTTTGAAGTTAAAGCCATGAGACAGCTGTTATTTTCAAAGCAGGCGTAAACTGATGTCGAGGGCTTTTACCGAGTGGGTTAAACTTCCGACCGAAATCAGATCAACTCCAGTGGCCGCCACCGCCCGGATCGTCTCCGCGGAGACATTGCCCGAGGCTTCGACCAAGGCCCTTCCATCGATCAGCCGCACCATCTCCGCCATTAAGGCCGGAGTCATATTATCAAGCATAATAATATCAACCTGGGCGGCGAGGGCTTCCCGGACCTGTTCTTCGGTTTCGACTTCCACCTCAATCTTCATCGTGTGGGGGAGCATCGAACGTACTTTGGCGACGGTGGCGGAAATTCCCCCACAGGCGGCCAGGTGATTGTCTTTGATCATAACCGCATCGGCCAGGTTAAAACGGTGATTATAACCGCCGCCGACCCGGACGGCGTATTTTTGCAAAGCGCGGAGACCGGGAATGGTTTTTCTGGTATCAACTAAACGAACACCAGGATAATCCCGGATTAAGTCGGTTAATTTTTTCGTGGCCGTCGCGACGCCGGAAAGATGTTGGAGAAAATTGAGGGCGACTCTTTCTCCGCTGAGGAGATCCCGGACCGGTCCGGAAATAACGGCCAACCCATCGCCGGGCTTGACCGTTGAACCGTCAGGCCGGTCAATATCCAGAAAAATCGAGGGGTTTAATTGCCTGAAGACTTCCTGGACGACCGGCCAGCCGCAGATGACCCCGGCGGCTTTGGCGATAAAACGGCCGGAACCGGAGGCACTGGCCGCGATCGTCAGCGCGGAAGTGATATCGCCGGGCCCAAGGTCTTCCGCGAGGGCCTGACGGACCAGATTGGCATAGACATGTTTGGGTAGATCCATAAATACACACCTCTTTTTTACCAAGCCCAGGCAAAGGGTTGGTCACCGGGAATAAACTCCATCCCGTGGGGATAATGGATAATCCGTTTGGCCCAGGCTGGATTGGTTTCCGGAAAATCTGCCCGGTAATGACTGCCCCGGCTTTCTTGGCGTTCAAGGGCAGCGGCCAGCATTAACCGGGCCAGGAGGCGCATGTTTTGTAGTTCGAGATAACTGGTGGTTAAAGCCGGATTTTGGTTGGGAGTCGCTGCGCTTAAAAAGGCTTGGGCTTGGCGTAGACCTTCTTCCTGGCGGATAATCCCCAGATTTGCCCAGGCCATTCGTTTCAGAGCCAACCAATCGGTAGTTAACTGCTGCGGATCGGTCTCCACATGATAGGAGGCGGCCAAGTGTGCCGGAATTTGGGCAAAAGACACCTGGTGAGCTTGAAGGTAGGCAACGATCCGATGGCCAAAGACCAAACCGTCCAGCAGGGAGTTGCTGGCCAAGCGGTTTGCCCCATGTACCCCCGGATTAGCTACTTCGCCGCAGGCAAAGAGATGGGGCAGACCGGTCCGCCCGTTTAGATCGATGGCCACGCCCCCCATCAGATAATGGGCCGCCGGGGCCACCGGAATTGATTGTTTAGTAATATCCAAGCCATAGCTTAAACAGGTTTCATAGATGTTGGGGAAACGATGTTGAATTAGTTCGGGGCTAAGTAAGGATAGATCAAGATCGACATGGTCGGTCCCGGTCTTCTCCATCTCCAACAACACACTACGGGCGACCACATCACGGGGGGCCAACTCCGCTTGCTGGTGGTAAGCAGGCATAAACCGGTGACCTTTAGCGTTCCGCAGGATCCCTCCTTCGCCCCGGACAGCCTCAGTAATCAAGAAACGCGGCGTATCTGCCAGGTGCAACGCGGTGGGGTGAAACTGGATGAACTCCAGATCGGCCAGCGGGGCACCGGCCTGAAAGGCTAAAGCGAGGCCATCACCGGTCGCTACTTTCGGATTGGTAGTGTGAAGATAGAGTTGTCCACAGCCGCCAGTCGCTAAGACAGTGGCTTGGGCAAGGAGGGGGTAGATTGTTCCCTGCTCATCTAAGGTTAGGACGCCGTAACATCCTTCTTCCCCGGTTAAGAGGGCAATGGCATAATGGTTCTCTTTAATCTTTATTTTTGGGTGGGCTTTGGCCAGTCTGGTCAGGACCTCACTAATTTCTCGACCGGTGGCGTCTCCGTCGGCGTGTAAGACCCGGGAGAAGCTATGGGCTGCTTCCCGGGTCACGAGCAAGGCGCCGGCTTCGGCATCAAAGGGGACACCTAGGTCGATCAACTCCCGGACCCGTTCCGGTCCCTCATTGACTAAGACATCGACGGCGACGGGCAGGCAAAGGCCGGCCCCAGCTTTGATGGTGTCATTGTAGTGTACCTCCGGAGAGTCGGGAGGATTAAGGGCAACGGCGATTCCGCCTTGGGCATAGGTAGTATTACTTTCTTCCAGTGTTTCCTTGGTGATTAAAATAACCTCGGCAAGCTCTGCCAATTTAAGCGCGGTATAAAGTCCGGCAATCCCACTGCCGATCACTAAAAAAGGGGCAACCTCAAGACCGGTAGTGGAGACACTAATCTTCATGCCAATGGCCTCCTTAGTATCGCGTAATTGCTTAAACATCTCCCCAGACGGGTAGGGAGAGGGGAAGGAAGAGAGACCGGGAAGGAGAACCTATTTAATGGCTAACATCCGTTCAAGGCTGAGCCGGGCTTGGGAACGGATGGGTTCGTCTACAGTGATGACCGGTTGCAGCGTACGGAGGGCTGCGGCCACATCCTTCAAGGTGGTTTTCTTCATGTTTGGACAGACGAGTCTAGGGGTTAACAGATAAAAACGTTTATCCGGATAGCGTTTTTTTAGGCCATGGATAATTCCCATTTCTGTTCCGATGATATAAGTAGAAGCATCCATCTTTCCTACTTGCTCCACTATCTGCTTTGTGCTGCCGACGTAATCGGCCAGAGCGGAAACCTGGGGTTGGCATTCGGGATGGATTAAAAGCTTCGCTTCGGGATGGGCTTTTTGCACCCGATGCACCTCATCAACGGTGACTTGGTGATGGGTGCGGCAAAAACCAGGCCAGAGATGAAACTTTTTCTCCCGAATTTGGGCAGCGATGTAACCGCCCAAGTTACAATCGGGAAGGAAAATCACCTCTTCTTCCGAAAGGGAGCGCACTACTTTCAAGGCGTTGGAAGAGGTGCAACAGATATCGCTCACGGCTTTCACCGCGGCACTAGTATTAACGTAGGCCACGACGGCCGCCTGTGGATATTTTGCCCGCCATTCTTTGACCGTCTCCGCATCGGCCATTTCCGCCATGGGGCAACCGGCATCGGCGACCGGTAGTAAGACCGTCTTTTCCGGGGAAAGAAGAGCGGCGCTTTCCGCCATGAAGTGGACACCGCAAAACACGAGCACCGGATGGGATGTTTCTGCCGCCAAACGGCTAAGTTCCAACGAGTCACCGACAAAATCGGCGATCTCTTGGACCTCATCGTTTTGGTAAGTGTGGGCCAGGATCAAAGCGTTTCTTTCTTTCTTCAGTCTCTGGATCTCCGTGCTGAACTGTTCTTGCTTCATGGTCCACCCTCCTTTTATGTTAGTTTAATTTTACCTTTATTTCGTGGTTTGTCAATTCGATCAAAAAGGATCGAGAAACTGCTTAACATTAAATTTACCTTTTCCTCCATTCTATACTGGGAAGCTCTTCTCATCCTTTGCGATCTGCGGTAAAATAATTCTGGAAAGAGGGGAGATCAATGATGGCGGATCGGATAATTTTGCAAAACATGGTTTTCTATGGCTATCATGGGGTTTTTACGGCGGAAAAGGAATTAGGGCAACGCTTCGAGGTTGATGCCGAACTTTACCTTGACCTCCGGCAAGCGGGGGTTAATGATGATCTGGAAGCCACCGTGAATTATGTGGAAGTCTACACCATAATTAAGGAGCTTGTGGAAGAGCGGGAATATAACCTGGTGGAAGCGTTAGCCGAAGGGATTGCCGACACCCTTTTGGGCGTCTTTGCCCTGTCCGAAGTGGTCGTGCGAGTGCGGAAGCCCCAGCCGCCGGTTGGTGGGGTCATGGATTATTTTGCGGTTGAGATCCACCGTCAGGCTTCAAAACTAAATCAACTATAAATGTTTTTCCCCCTGTCACCGTGAAAAAGAAAAAAGAGACCAAAGCCTTCTATCATTTAAGTGATAGAAGGCTTTTTTTTTTGCAGTATTTGCTCTAGGTTGGACGATCAATATACTGTGTTGGCATGGTTAAACCCAAGGGCGACGCAGAAAAACCCACGGGGGACCGGTCGGGAAAAGATATGTCCAGACGGGGATTAACTTTTTTAAAGCGGGGTAGAATAAGTTTACAACTTTACCAAAGCGATCATATCCGGTGCGTGGTGTGGTGAGGAGGGACCATAATGAAGGTTTTGATGTTGAGTTGGGAATTCCCCCCCCATATTGTTGGGGGTATTGCCCCCCATGTTCACGATCTGGCGCTGGCTTTAGCGAAAAAAGGACAGGAAATTACCGTTTTAACCCGGGGCGACACCCAGGATAAAACACCGGAGCGGATCGGGGGGATTAAGGTCCATCCGGTGACCTCGAGCGCTCCGCAACCGCCCTCTTTTGTCTCCAGGGTTATGCAGCTTAATTTGGACCTGATGGAAAAAGCCGCTTCCTTGGTGGCAAAGGGTGAAGAATTTGATTTGATCCATGCCCATGATTGGTTAGTCGCCTATGCCGGAAAGGGATTAAAGCATGCGTACCGTAAACCACTGGTGGCCACGGTCCATGCCACCGAATGGGGAAGAAACAACGGCCTTCATAACGAGTTGCAACGCTACATCAGTAATGTGGAATGGTGGTTGACCTTTGAAGCTTGGCGGGTCATCTGTTGCAGCCGTTTTATGTTTAATGAACTCCAACGGATATTTCAGCTTCCTGCCGACAAGTTATGTATCGTTCCCAACGGGGTTTATCCGGAAGCCTTTCGCCACCAATCTGGAGAAACCCAGGCGATCCGGAGAAAATATGCCGCCGATGATGAGCAGATCATCTTTTATGTAGGACGTCTGGTTTTTGAAAAAGGTTTGGATCTGCTCTTGGAGGCAGCCCCCCGGATTCTGGCCCAGAGGGAAAAGGTGAAATTCATTATCGCAGGAAAGGGTCCCTACGCTGAGCATTTACATGACCGGGCCCGACGGATGGGGCTTTACCATAAATTCTATTTTACCGGTTATGTTGATGATCTAACCAGGAACGCTCTGTTTAGCGCAGCGGATGTTGCGGTCTTTCCCAGTTTCTATGAGCCTTTTGGTATCGTTGCCTTGGAGGCCATGGCGGCCGGGACTCCGGTAGTAGTGACCGACACCGGGGGACTGGGGGAAGTGGTGCACCATGGAAAAAATGGATTAAAGGCCTTTCCGAACAGTCCGGAATCGCTGGCGGACAATATTTTATGGGTCTTGACCTATCCGGAGCAAGCTAAAGCCCTGCGGGAGCAGGCTTACCACGACCTGGAAACCGAATACAACTGGGATATAATTGCCGATCGGACCATCCGCGTTTACGAGGAGGTTTACACCGAATATGAGCGCTCCGTATGGGGCCGAAAAACAACGCCGGAGGAAGATGGGATTAAGCATCGGCTCAAACCACCGCCGGTCGTCGAGTTACTGGAGGGCAGGTATCAGCCAACCGGACCGGCGTTTAACCGGAAAACCATCGAGCTTAGCGGGCAAAGGGAGGAACACTAATGAAAGCAATCGTGATGGCCGGAGGAAAAGGGACCAGGCTGCGTCCGTTAACCTGCAAACAACCAAAACCAATGGTGCCGATCGCCGGCAAACCGATGATCGGTTATATCTTGGAACTACTAAAGAAATACCACTTTACCGATATCGGGATGACCCTTTTTTACCTGCCCGAGCTAATTACCAACTACTTCGGGGATGGTCACGAGTTTGGGGTCTCCGTCCGTTACTTTCTTGAAGAGAGTCCGCTCGGCACGGCGGGTAGTGTCAAGAACGCCGAATCTTTTTTGGACGAGACTTTCTTAGTGATCAGCGGAGATGCCTTAACCGATATTAATCTGGCGGAGGCGGTAGCCTTTCACCGGGCGCGTCGCGCCTTGGTGACCATCGTCCTCACCAAAGTGGCTAATCCCTTAGACTATGGGGTGGTAATTACGGCGGAGGATGGCCGGATCAAGCGGTTTTTAGAGAAACCGGGCTGGGGAGAAGTCTTCAGCGATACGGTGAATACCGGTATCTACCTCATTGAACCGGAAGTCTTCCGTTATTATGAGAAGAACAAAGCAGTGGATTTCAGTAAGGATCTTTTCCCCCTCCTTTTACAGGCCGGGAAGCCGTTATACGGCTTTGTAGCCGAAGGATACTGGTCGGATGTGGGGAACCTAGCCCAGTACCGGCAGGCGAACTATGATTTACTCGATGGAAAACTGGAATTTACCCCTCCCGGACAGGAGATTGCTCCCGGATTGTGGGTGGGTGAAGGGACCGAGCTGGCTCCCGACTGTGTGGTGGAAGGTCCGGTGGTTTTGGGGCGCTACGTCCGGGTTGGGAAAAGGGCTCTGCTGGGGAAAAACAGTATTATTGGGGACTATAGTTTAGTCGAGGAAGAAGCCTCGCTCAAAAAAGCGATCCTCTGGAACCATACCTATGTTGGGTATCGGACGGAGATTCGGGGGGCAATCCTGGCCCATCATACCCACCTCAAATCGGGTGTTTCCGTTTATGAAGGGGCTGTTTTAGGGGAGGGTTGCACCGTGGGGGCGAAAACAGTCATCAAACCGGAGATCCGCACTTGGCCGGAGAAATATGTGGAAAGTGGGTCGGTTTTAAACTCCAGTCTGGTTTGGGGCAACCGTTGGGGTACTAATCTCTTCGGGCGCCAAGGGATTAGCAAAACGGCCAACTTGGAGTTTACTCCGGAGTTTGCCGCCAAATTAGGCGTGGCTTATGGAACGGTGCTGCCGGAGAAGAGCCGGGTGGTGATGGGTGCCGATCATTGCCCTGCGGCCCAAAAGTTAAAAACTGCTTTGGTTAGCGGTCTATTAGGAACCGGCATTGATCTTTACGATCTGGGGCAGACCGCCACGCCGGTTACGCGCCGGGCGGTAGTGGCCTTGGCGGCAGCGGGCGGAATCCAACTACGGGTCTCTCCGCTGGCCCCAGAGGATCTTCTTGTTGAATTCATTGACGACCAGGGATTAAATATTAACCGGGCTTTGGAGCGCAAGATCGAACAGACCTTTTTTGCCGAGGAGTTCCGGCGGACACCTTTAACCCGGTTAGGACAGGTGATTGAGGTTGCCGATTTTTTCCCCCGTTATCTGGAAGAGATCCTTCAGGTGACGCTTCCGGAACAGATTCAAGGGATTGGGTTTAAAGTGGTCGCCGGGGTGGAGACCCCGGAAGGGCCTTTGGGTGCTTTCCTCACTAGATTACTGGCGGCTTTAGGTTGTAGCACCCGGTCTTTATCCCAGCGGGCCATCGGATCCCACCGGACCCTCAAAGAACTCAAAACGCAAGCGGCATCAGCCTTAGCGGTTCAGGTCCGCCAAGACGGGGCAGACCTTGGTGTGATGCTGATCGGCAACGGCGAAGGCCTGATCCTGGTCGATGAAGAAGGCACACTTGTGCAGGAGGAACAGTTTACCGCTTTGCTTTCCCTAGCGGCGCTGAAGGATCCGGGAGCGGGAACCGTTCCGCTGCCGGTTACTGCTCCCTTCTTCATCGAGGAAATGGTGAAGGCCAACCGGGGAACAGTGGTCAGAACGAAAGCCAGCCCCCGTGGGCTGATGGAGAAAGTAGTCGAAGCCCGTCTCTTTCCGGCCGGAGACGGCCGTGGCTGTTTTCAGGCTGCGTATGATGGTTTTTATGCGCTCACCAAGATCCTGGAGCTTATGGCCAGAGAAAAGCGGAGCCTTGGCCGGCTAGTGACCCTCCTCCCTCCCTATTACATCGACCAAAAACAAGTGGATTGTTCTTGGGAAGATAAAGGTCGGATTATGCGCCATCTTTTTGAGGAGAATAAAGAGCGGGAGATCGAAGTGATTGACGGACTAAAGGTCTTTCATGATCGGGGTTGGGCTTTGGTCTTGCCGGATCCGGAGGAACCGGCCTTCCAAATCTTCAGTGAAGCCGTTTCTCCGGAGATGGCGACGGAGTTAACCGCCTTTTACACTGACCGAATCACCGATTTACAGTTAAAATAAGACCAAAGAGCAAAAAGCGCCACGGCGCTTTTTCTCTTTATCCCTTAATTGGCTTACGTTACGCGTTTCTTCCATTGTACTGGAATGACGAAAGGAAAGGAGAACGCAAAAACCCCTTTAACATTGGGAGGAGAAAGATTTTCCGGCAGGAAACAAATTCTCCATCGCGAACTTAATATTTTGGTAATAAGTTTCCGGTTTGGGCCTTGAATTGAGGGGAGGGTTTGGCGATTTCAACGATTAGTTTTGTCATTATCACCGGGATCTCCGGCGCCGGTAAATCGGAAGCAATGAAAGCCTTTGAGGATCTGGGCTATTTCTGTGTGGATAATCTGCCCCCTGTTTTGCTCCCCAAATTCGCGGAGCTTTGTGCACAATCGGAAGGGCGGATCAATAGAATAGCACTGGTGGTTGATATTAGAGGTGGAGGCTTTTTTGATAGTCTCTTTTCTTCCCTATCCCTGCTGGAAGAGGCCGGATATACCTATGAGATCCTCTACCTTGAAGCGGAGGATGAGGTGATTATCCGGCGTTTTAAAGAGTCCCGTCGCCGCCATCCCTTAGCTGGCGAAGGCCGTATTGCCGATGGGATCCAGGCTGAGAAATCGCGCCTGGAGAATTTGAAAGGGAAAGCTTCCATGATCATCGATACCAGTAATTTAACCGTCCGGCAATTACGGGAGAAGATTACCGACCGTTTCAGTCAAACCAACGAAGCGCAGAAGATGCTCATTACCATACTCTCTTTTGGCTTTAGCCACGGGATTCCTCTGGATGCCGATCTGATTTTTGACGTCCGTTTTTTACCCAACCCCTATTATGTCGATTCTTTACGGGAACTGGACGGCAATTACCAGGAGGTAACCGATTATGTCCTTAAATGGCCGGTAACCGCCAAATTCCTATCCAAACTCTACGAATTTGTCGCCTTTCTGATTCCCCATTACATTAACGAAGGCAAACTTCAACTGGTTATCGGGATTGGTTGTACCGGTGGGCGCCATCGTTCGGTGACCGTTGCCAATCAACTACAGGAATTTCTCAAAGCCAAGGGATATAAAGCCTTGGTTGAGCATAGAGATGTTAGTTAAGCTTTTTGCGTTAAAACCAATAAAAAAAGGATTCCAATACAAGATCGTGTTTAACTTAAATCAGGCGATCAACCTTTTGTGTTGGAATGGTTAACGGAAAGGACAACGCAAAATGTCCTAGTTAGGGGGAGAAAACGTGCTCCGACCGTACCGCAATGATTACCGGCCCACTAAGCTGATCTTCGGCTTGGGTTTGGTCTTTGGGGGAATGCTGGTTCTTTTCTCCAGGATCAACCTGAACCTCTGGTTTGGCGGTTGCTTGATCTTTGGCGGCTTATTGGCGCTGATCCGGTACGGCCATTCGTGGACCGGTAAACATGTTCACTCCGCTTTTGTTAAGGAACGCAGGTATTTTCGATTATTAGAACGGGAAGCCCGGATTGTCGTGATTGGTGGCGGAACCGGGTTAGGGACGATCTTGCGGGGTTTAAAGAAAATTACCCATAACTTAACGGCCATTGTTACGGTGGCTGATGATGGGGGAAGCTCGGGGCGGTTACGGAAAGAATTTGGGATTCTCCCTCCCGGTGACATCAGAAATTGTCTTATTGCCATGGCCGATCTGGAACCGTTGATGGAACAGTTGATGCAGTATAGGTTTAATGGTGGAAGTGGTTTGGCCGGCCATAATTTCGGCAATCTGTTTTTGACGGCGATGACTGGAATTACGGGCGATTTCCAAAAGGCGATCGAGGCGTCGGTTAAAGTCCTTGCGGTTAAAGGTCGGATTTTTGCCGCCACTTTAGATAATGTCAGCCTCCGGGCGGAGTTACAAGACGGTGAGATCGTCAAAGGCGAATCGACGATCGGGCAAAGTAAGGCGCCGATTAAACGGGTTTACTTGGAACCGGCGGCGGCCAAGGCTGTTCCCGAAAGTTTGCAAGCGATTGCCGAGGCCGATCTGATTATTCTCGGTCCGGGGAGTCTGTTTACCAGTGTGATTCCGCCCTTACTCGTGAATGAGATCTTAGCGGCGGTGAAGAATTCTGCGGCCACGAAGATTTATATCTGCAATGTAATGACACAGCGCGGGGAGACGGACGGGTTTACCGCCGCCGATCACCTCCGTGCCCTTCTTGAGCACACGGATGGTAAATTAGTCGATTACATGATCATCAACAATCAAGAAGTTCCGCCGGAGGCCCGGGCGGCTTATGCCGAGGAAGGAGCCGAACCGGTTTTGGCCGACCGGGAGAAGGTCAGCGGTTTAGGGGTCCGGCCGATTGCTGCCCCCCTTTTGAACACCAACGGTCTAGTCCGACATGATGCCGACCTACTGGCCAAACTATTGATGGAGTTAATGCCGGCCTTCTTGCGTCGGGGAAAATACTGGTCCCGCTACTGGCAGCGGTTCCTTCGCCTCCTGGGCGGAGGGGTGATTGTCAGCTTAGGCATTACCGAGGAGCGCGGGCTCCGCCACCGGTGGCCCTGGCCCCCGCTGGAGCGGGAAAAAGAACTAAAGTTTGATTTTATTACGAAGAATCTCAACCGTTTTCAAGCAACGGCTTGTGAAGTATATACCAATCAGGAGGAAGCTCCGCCGGAACTTCAACCCTATAAACTTGATTACCAAAAAAACCTGGTGGTTGGGGTTTACTTGGGAGAACGCCCCTCCGGCGGATTTGCCTTGACCCCCGTTGCGGTCCGTCTAAAAAACAACCGGATTGTGATCACCTACCGGGAAGAAGAACCATGGCAAGCGGGGGCAGTCCAAAGATTAACCTATCCGGCGGCCTTTTTTATCCTCGACCGGACCCAACTCCCAACCGGCCAATTGTCCCTCCACTTAAGAAGAGAGGAAGAAAAAAGACCGGTTTGGGTAGAACAAATTTTTCTGTAGAAGCCCTTTACAAAGGGAGAAGAAAAAGGTAAAATACAGACACAATCTAATAAAAGAATCCTTCAGGGCAGGGTGCGGCCGCGGGGCCAATTCCCGACCGGTGGTAAGGGGTAACCCAAGTCCACGAGCTTAGGCCATCTAAGCTGATCTGGTGAAAGTCCAGAACCGACGGTATAGTCCGGATGAAAGAAGGAATGGCATTTTATGCTTTTTAACCCTGAAGGTAACCTTCGGGGTTTTCTTTTTGTCCGAAGTCGCGCATGTGGCTACCATCCGCCTGAGGGCAGTGCTGAAAATTCAAAGCTGATCTAATCTCCGCCTTGGCCGGATGGTATTTCCTTCTTCGGCGAGTTACTTGGCGTCAAGTGAGTCGACAAGCAGCGAAGAGTACAGAAGCTGGTCGTTCGCAGCGCCGTCACTAACTGGTACGCTAAATTTTGAGCCGGGAGAATCGACAGCTAGTTTTTTC
Organism: Bacillota bacterium; assembly: GCA_012837715.1. GTDB lineage: Bacteria > Bacillota > UBA4882 > UBA10575 > UBA10575 > Capillibacterium. The sequence goes on from DUQR01000039.1 coordinate 19,562, forward strand.
TAAGGATAAAGAGGTGAATGGGCATGCAAAAAGCAATTGAAGTCAAGAATGTTACTTTGGCTTATTCCCAGGATTGTCCTCCGGAACTGGAGGGGGTTAACCTGAGCGTGGCTAAAGGGGAGTTTCTTTGCTTGGTGGGACCTAGCGGTTGTGGGAAATCCACCCTGCTCCGACTGATTGCCGGGGTTTTAACCCCGGACCAGGGGGAGATTAAAGTCTTTGGGGATCCGAAGACCGCAGGCTGGTCCCGGTTGAGTTTTGTCCCGCAAGACTCCCTCCTTCTTCCCTGGCGGACGGTCCTTGATAATCTCTTGCTTCCTTTGGAGCTGAATGACCCTGCTTCCGGCCGAAGCGTCTGGGAAGAACAGGCCCGGGCGGCTTTGCATCTGGTTAATCTGGACGGAGTGGAAGATAAATATCCGCACCAACTGTCCGGCGGGATGCGTCAAAGGGTGGCCTTGGCCCGGGCTTTGGTGGGCAGAGCCGAACTCTTACTTTTGGATGAACCCTTTGCCGCCCTTGATGCCATGACTAGAAGCCAGTTACATCTGGAAATCATGGGGATTCGTCAAAAAGCGCCTTTTACCGGTTTAATGGTGACCCATAATATTTTTGAAGCTGTTTTTCTCGCCGATCGGGTGCTGGTGATGGGAGAGAAACCAGGACGGATTCTAGGTGAAGTAAAGATTGATCTGGCGTACCCCCGGGCGCTAAAAATCATGAGCACGCCGGAATTTGCCGCTTTGGTCGGCGCCGTCCAGGAACTTTTAGAGAAAGGATGGGGAAAAAACCATGTTTAAAGACGGCTTTAGACCGGGTTCCGCTGGCGAAAGGCTGATCACCCTTTTTGGGATTGCTCTGGTGGTCTTCCTGATTTGGGCCGGTTTATCCACTCTTTATCCGGTATACATCCTTCCTTCTCCGGGGGAAGTAGTTCGCCGGGCACGGGAACTGTTTGGCCAAAGCGGACTCTTTGCCCTCCATTTTCGGACTACTTTGGTCGAAGCATTGCTTGGTTTCGGGTTAGGCGCCGGAGTTGCCTTACCCCTGAGTTACCTGTTGGCGCGCCACCCCCGTTTAGACCGGCTGCTTACGCCTATGGTGGTGGCGATCCAGGCTATTCCCATTGTGGCCTTGGCGCCCCTCTTGGTGATCTGGTTTGGTTTCGGTCTTACTTCCAAGATTCTGATCGCGGCGTTGACCGCTTTCTTTCCGGTTTTAACCAACGGCGTGGTCGGCTTAAGGGAAACCGATCCCCGTCTGAAAGAGTTATTGGGGATCATGGGGGCGGGAAAAAGACAAATCTTTTTTAAAGTAGAAATCCCTTCGGCGTTACCGGTTATCTTTGGCGGCCTCCGTATGGGGTTAACCCTGTCGGTCATCGGCGCGGTGGTCGGGGAGTTTTCTGGCGCCGGCCAGGGCTTGGGCTATCTGGTCTATTTCGCCCGTGGTACCTTTGACACACCCTTAATCTTTATCGCCTTATTGGCCCTGGCGGTTTTGGGCGTCGGCTTTTACCTCATCATCTCTTGGTTGGAAGCGGTGGTGATGCCCTGGCAAAGGAAAGATTGAAGTTGGACAACGCAAGAAGCTTCAAAAAGCAGAATGGAGGAAGGAAAGATGAAGAAGAAGATCCTTTTCAGTCTAGTGGTCTTCCTGGTTCTCTTGGGAGGAATAAGCTATTGGCTCCGTCCCGAACCGCGACGGAAGATTACCTTAGCGATGACTTATATTCCTAATGTCCAGTTTGCCCCCTGGTACGTTGCAGAAGAAAAAGGGTTCTTCCGCGACGAAGGATTGGAGGTTGTCTTTGACTACCGGATGGATATTGATGCGCTACAGCTGGTGACGACGGGCAAGTTGGATTATGCGATCGCCGGTGGTGATCAAGTGTTGGTAGCGCGGGGGAAGGGGATTCCAGTGGTTTACTTAATGAGTCTTTATGCCCAATTTCCTCCGGCGATCATCGCGAAAGCCGAATCAGGGATCGAAACGGCCGCTGATTTAAAAGGAAAAACTCTCGGTTTGCCTTTATACGGGACTAATCTTTTAGCGGCGCAAGCCATTATCAAACGGGCCGGCCTTGATGAAGATGACGTTCAATTGGTAGATATTGGTTACACCCAGATTCCTTCATTATTGGAAGATAAAGTTGATGCGGTTGTTGGGTTTGCTAACAACGAACCGCTTAAACTTGAGGCCATGGGGGTAGCGGTCAATCAAATTAATTCCTGGGATTACTTTTCCTTGGTCGGCCACGGTTTAATCACGGGGGAGATTAAGATCAAAAACAACCCGGATGAGGTTGGTCGGATCGTCAGGGCCAGTTATAGAGGGATCGAATATGCCCTTGCCCATCCGGAAGAGACTTTTACCATTTGCCTGAAACACCTGTCTGAGCTGGGGGAAGAACAAAAAGCGCAGGAATGGGAGGTCTTAAAAGCCTCGATGGCTTTATGGGAAAATGCTTATACGCGCCAGCATGGTCTGGGCCGTTCTCCTTCTGAAGATTGGGCTGATGCCCAACAACTAATGGTTGAACTGGGGTTAATTTCTCAACCGACACCGGTGGACGAGATCATCGACTTCTCGTATCTACCGGAATAGAAAGAAAAAACAACCGCCACCGGGCGGTTGTTTTTGATTCCTTCTTTTTTGGTCAGTTTTTGTAGAAAACATGGCTCCCAATTTGCGTGGTGACCGGATGGGATTTGACCCACCGGTTACTCGTTTTGGCCGGGTTGTAGAAGCCAATGGCGCCATAGGATGGATCCCACCCATTTAGCGCATCCTGGACAGCTTTTCGGGTGGAGGCGGTGGCCGAAAGGTTGATCCGGCCGTCCAGCACTGGACTGTATTGGTAGTACTTTCCTTGATCGACCTGGTAAACAATTTCCCGGATCGTATTGGGATAACGGGGGTCGTTTAACCGGTTGAGCACAGAGGCGGCGACAGCGACTTGCCCTTCATAGGATTCGCCTTCGGCTTCCGCCCGGACTAAACGGGCTAATAATTCAATGTCAGCGGCGGAAAGATTATATTTTTGGTTATAATTACCACCCTGATTTCCGGAATTGCCTCCATTGCCACCGGGCGCTGGTGTAGAACCTGTTCCCACTGGGATTAGTAATTGTTGACCCGGGTAAATAAAATCGGAAGAAAGCCGGTTTGTTGTTTTTAACGCCTGGATCGTGACGCCGTGGCGTTTAGCAATTAAATAAAGGGAATCGTTGGTGCGGACCGTATAAACCTGGTTGTCACCGCCGGAACCACCTTGTCCTGGTTGCTGAGGCTGAGCCGAAGGGAGATAAAGGGTCTCCCCGACCATTAAGGAGTCGTGCCAACGGTTATTGGTCGCCCGGATACTGGAAAGGGAGACCCCATTCCGGGTGGCGATGAGATACAAAGAATCGCCGGGACGGACCGTGTAAGCGGTGGGGATCATTAAGACTTGTCCGGGATAGATTAGATTGGAACCTAAATTATTACTATTTTTAAGGGTAGAAGTCGGGATGTTGAACCGGCGGGAGATGAGATACAAAGAATCGCCTGATCTTACTTGGTAGGTTTGGGCACTGACCATGACCGGCAATAGCAGAACAAGCAAGGCGAAGAATAATGAAACATGTCGGATGAAAGGTTTCTTGGCTTTCATAGGTATACACTCCTCTTTCGTGTTGTCGTTTTGGTCGCCGACAGGAAATACGAGTGTGAATAAGGCAGGATCTATAAAACATAGGACGACCTGGTTAAATCCATAATTCTTGCTAGATATGGATTATCCTAGTGGGAATTAGAGGTAAAGCCAATTATGGGAGAAAGCAAAAAAAGAGGGATAAGTAGTAAAAATGGTTAGAAAGAGGAAACTTGGTTAAAATATTAATATCGATCACAACCGGATGGGTTTTAGCGCATTATTATATTGAGCGGCTGATTCAAGCCAAACACGGCATGTTGCGTTGGCATCCTTTTAATTGTCAAACGCAAAAAGCTTTGGGATAAGGAGAGTTGCAATGAAACTTTTCAGCCTGGGTGTCTTGGCGACCGTCACCGGGTTAGCGGTCGGGTTCTGCCTGCTGGTTTTAGGCGGACGAAACCTTATCCAACTAATCTTTGGTTTAGTGTATAAGCGCATAATGACCGAGCATTACTGGACTAATTTATTCGAAACCTATAATCTGGCCAAGATGATAGGCCTGGGCCGCCTGGTTGAAACCGAACTGCGTTCCGCCCATGGACAACCACCGGCCCGTCCTTTTGGCCTTCGGGATGTGGTTTCGCCCTGGAAGGAACTTTATTTTAACCCGGTGTATTTACACCGCCTTCCTCTTTTGGACTATACAAAAGTAGGGACGGAAGTGGTCATTGGCCCGCAGGCGCGCTACCCTTTAAAACTCAAGATTCCGATTTTAAACGGGGGAATGGCTTACGGGACGGCGTTAAGCGCCAAAACAAAACAAGCTCTGGCCTTGGGGGCAACGATGGCCGGCACAGCGGCGAATACCGGGAACGGACCTTTTTTGCCCGCGGAGCGGACCGCTGCGGAAAAATTGATTGTCCAGTATTCCCGCGGCAGCTGGGCCAAGGATCTGGAAACCCTGCAAGCGGCGAATGCCATAGAAATTCAGCTGGGTCAAGGATTATGGGGGCCGGCGCCGGTGGAGATACCAGCCACCCGGTTGGCCCGTAACCCGAAACTGCGACGTTTATTAGGCGTCCAACCGGGGGAGACGGCAAAGATTCCTCCCCGCTTCTTAGAAGTGGAAACGGATCAAGAATTAAGGGAGCTGGTGGCGGAGTTGCGGGAAAAGACGGGGGGAATTCCGATCGGAATTAAATTGGGCGCCACCCAATGGTTAGAACGGGAGCTGGAGATTATTCTCCGCGCCAACCCCGATTTCGTGGCCATCGACGGGATCGAAGGAGGAACCCACGGTAATTTAGGATCTACCCTCGATGCTTTAGGATTGCCGACACTCTATGCTCTGGTCCGCGCCCGGCAATTTTTGGAGAAAAAAAGGTTATCCGGAAAGGTTTCGCTTCTCGTGGGGGGCGGATTATACTCTTCTATGGACTTTTTGAAAGCATTAGCCTTAGGCGCCGATGCGGTTTTTATTGGGATCATTGCCTTGCTGGCACTGGTTCACACCCAAGCGATCAAGGTTTTGCCCTGGGAACCACCGACTACCCTCATTTATAACCGGGGCCGCGTAAAGCAGAAATTCAATATCGATCAGGGCGCGCAAGCGCTGGCTAATTTTTTCAAGGCTTCGGTCCAGGAGATGCAGATTGCCACTTTAACCTTAGGAAAAAACCACTTGAACACCGTGGACAAAAAAGATCTTTCCTCAGTCAACCGGGAACTGGCTAATTATTTAGGGGTTAAGTGGTGCGGCGATCCGGCTGTTTAAGAAAGAGGGGGGCGGGTGGATCCAGGAAGATCGCGGCCCGCGGCAGGAAAACCTGGGAAAAGGGAGAAACAAAGATCCTGATTAGTTCTTTAAATTGAGGGAGAAGAATGAAAGGGATTAAGCAGGGACGAGAAAAAAAGGTCTGTCGCGGGCTGCTGATGATCCTGGGTTTCCTCTTGTTTGTCATGCCCCTTCCCGCCCAGGAGGAACAGGAGCTTAAGCGGATCAACAGTTTAATTGAACAGACCAAAAAACAGCTCTCCACAGCGAAAAAGCGGGAAACCACTGTTCTCGGGGCTTTACTCACTGCCCAGCAAGAACTGGACCAAATTGAGTTGGAGCTGGAAAAGTTAGATCTTAAGTTACGCGCTGTCCAACGGGAGATTGCCACGCTCCAGAAGGAACTGACCGCGGTCAATGGAGAACTGGCGCGGTTGGAGGGACTCCGTCAGGAACGCCAGGACCAGTATAACCAGCGTTTAATTGCGGTTTATAAATACGGGCCCTTTAGTTATCTCCAGCTTTTAGTCTCGGCCGAGAGTTTTTCCGATTTAGTCAGTAAATTTGTGATGGTCTCTTATTTTCTCCGGGCGGATACGAAAATCATCGGGGAAGTGACGGCCCTTACGGAAGAGATCGCCGTGCAACAAAGGGTGCTTCAAGCGAAAAAGCAAGGTTTGGAAAAACAGCGGGCGACCGTTGTTGCCCTGGAAAAAGCCGCCGATGAACAACAGAAGATTAAGGTTGCCCTTGTCCAAAGGGCCAAAGCAGAACTGGACAAGGTGCAAAAGGACCGGAAACAATTGGAGGCGGCCCTTGATGAACTAGAGACAACCTCCCGGGCGATTGAGGCGGAGATTAAGCGTCGACAGCAAAAAGCTGCCCTCGGGACGGGGAAATTCGTCTGGCCTTTAGCAACCAAAGGCAGAATTAGTTCGCTCTTTGGCGAGCGGGTGCACCCAATCCTTAAGGAAAAACGGTTTCACAACGGTCTGGATATCGCGGTGCCCAGTGGCACCGATGTGTTTGCGGTTGACCGGGGGAAAGTATTGATTAGTGGTTGGAACGGGGGATACGGGTATTATATCGCCCTTGACCATGGAAACGGTATTTCCACGGCCTATGCCCATAATTCCCGACTATTGGTTAAAGAGGGGGAGATGGTCGCTCAAGGGCAAGTTATTGCCAAATCCGGTAGCACCGGACTGAGTACCGGTCCCCATCTCCATTTTGAAGTGCGCATTGACGGAGCCCCCGTAGATCCGGTTACCTATTTGCCGTAAAAAGTCAGGATGGAGTCTCCGCAGGCTGTGAACTGTATATGATATAGTAAGATAAAACAACGGGAAGAATGGTGGTGGAGCAGAGATGGGGCTGAAAATGGCGCTTCTCTACGGCGGACAATCAGGTGAGCATGAAGTCTCGGTCATGTCGGCCGCCTCGGTGGTTCGGGCAGTGAGCGGGAAAATCCAAGTGGTGCCTATTGGGATTACCAAAGAAGGTCGGTGGGTTCCAGGCCTCTCTCCAGAGACCTTGGCGCAACAGGGTTGCTGGACGGTGACGGGTGGAGAGTCCCCGGAAGATGACCGGACCGTACAGAATCCCGCCGGTTTCTTATTGGGCGCCCTCCGGCAACAGGTGGATTTGATCTTCCCTCTTTTACACGGACCCATGGGCGAAGACGGTACGATTCAGGGCCTTTTGGAATTGGCCCACATCCCTTATATCGGCGCCGGGGTTGCCGCTTCAGCTGTCGGGATGGATAAAGAAATGATGAAAGCCCTTTTTAAACAGCAGGGCATACCCATTGGGGATTATTTGGTTTACCGGCGTTTTGAATGGGAAAGCGCTCCGGGCGCGATCAGCCAGGAGATCGAAGACCGGTTGGGTTACCCGTGTTTTGTCAAACCGGCTAATCTAGGATCAAGCGTCGGAATTAGCAAAGCCCATAACCGGACCGAATTGGCCGCAGCGATTAAACTCGCCTTAACTTACGACCGGAAAATAGTAATTGAGGCTTTTTTGGACGGTCGGGAAATTGAGTGTGGGGTTTTAGGTAATGATCAACCGGTAGCCTCTGTCCCAGGGGAAATTATTCCCGGTGCTGAATTTTATAGCTATGAAGATAAATACCTTAACGACAACTCGCAGTTGATTATTCCCGCGCGCCTCACCGCCGAGCAAAGGGCAACGGTCCAGGAGTTGGCGGTGAAAGCTTTTAAAGCCATTGACTGTGCGGGAATGGGGCGGGTGGACTTTTTTGTCCTGAACCGTGATGGACGAATCATTGTTAATGAAATCAATACAATTCCCGGTTTTACCAAAATCAGTATGTACCCGAAACTGTGGGCGGCGAGCGGGATCGCCTATCCCGATTTAATTCAGCGCTTAGCCGATTTAGCCTTGGAACGTTTCCGGGAGCGCCACGGCGTTTAAGGTCAGGAAATTAGGTGACAGGTAGACAACTTTGTCTACCTGTTTTTTGTCGGCGCTTCCTTAGAAGGTTTTTTGCTTGTCCGGAAAGCCCTTTTCGCGGATACACCACAAAAAGCTTTAAAGCTGGTTAAAAATTCCCCGAGAAAAAGGGTTTTCTCCGAGAAGGAGGAATAAAAGGAGTACATATTAAGAAAGCAGGAGGTGCTGGCGGTGCTTGTTAAGTGGTCACCCGAATATGCAGTAGGTGTTCCCGCGATCGACCGGCAACACCAAGAACTTTTCAGCAAGATCAACGATTTACTGGAAGCCTGTAACCGGGGGGAAGGAAAGCAAGTCTTAGGCGAAGTTCTTTCATTTTTAGAAAGTTATGTGCAAATCCATTTTGGCACCGAGGAAAAGGCCATGATCGCCCAAGCCTATCCCGAATATGCGGCGCATCGCAATGAACACAAAGAATTTATCGATAATTTTACCCATTTAAAGGCCAAGTTTGAAGCTGATGGGCCTGGGATTTGGCTGGTAGCGCTTACCAACCGGATTGTCGTCGATTGGCTGAAAAATCATATCATTAAGACCGATACTAAACTCGGCGCCTTTCTGAGCGCGAAACAAAACAGCTAAACAAAGGTAAGGGGGAAAGGTGATGAAGATCACCATTGGTCAACTGAATCCACTGATCGGGGATTTAGCCGGAAACATAACCCGCATTGAACAGCTCTTAGCCACGGAAGCCGCGTCCGCCGATCTATTAGTCCTGCCCGAACTTTATCTGACCGGTTACCCGCCCCACGGATTGCTGGGGAAAAGATGGTTTCAACGAGAAGTGGATACCGGGCTCACCCGCTTACAAGCGTTATCCGCCCGTTACCCGGAAACCGGAATTCTACTAGGAGCCCCGACCCCTATTGCCCTAGGGGTGGACCGCCCGTGCCCGTGGTATAATTCGGCCCTTTTCTTTGCGGGCGGAAAGCTCTTGGGGACGCACAACAAAAGTTACCTCCCCCCCTACCCTTCTTTTAACGAGGCCGCCTATTTTCAACCGGGCAGCTCTTCTTCAATTGTTAACTTTAAAGGGAAACGCCTGGGGATCATGATCGGTGAAGACCTCTGGTTGTCCTCTTCCGCCTCGGAAGCAGAGCTGCTCCCGTCACCGCTCTTGACCGCGCTTGCGGCGGAGTGTGATCTGATCATTACTCTTGCCGCCTTACCTTTTTTTGCCGCTGGCAACGATCAACTCTACCGTTTCGGGGCGGCTTGCGCCCGGCGCTTTCGAAAACCGTTTTTGCTCGTCAACCAAGTCGGCGCCAATGAAGAACTGGTTTTTAAGGGAGAGAGTCTCTTTTTTAACGCGGAAGGAACCCCCCTTTTGGTGGCGCCCTCTTTTCGGGAAGCGGTTATCCTGGTCGATTCGGAAGCAACTCCTCCCCCCCAGTTACCCTCTCGTCCCTCGGTCTCGCGAGCGGTGTATGAGGCTTTGGTCCTTGGAATCCGCGATTACGCTCGAAAAACCGGGTTTACCAAGGCCGCCCTTGGGCTGTCCGGAGGGATCGATTCGGCGGTTGTTTGTTGTTTGGCTGCCGCCGCCTTGGGACCCGAAAAGGTCCTGGCGGTTTCGATGCCGTCGCCTTATACTTCACCCGCGAGTATCATGGAAGCCCGGATCTTAGCAGAAAACTTAGGGGTTGGATTTCAGGAGATCCCCATTACTCCTCTTCTCCAAGCCTACCTCCATGCTTTAACTCCTTATCTTGGGTCGAAAAAAGAAGCGGGCGATACCACCGAAGAAAACCTGCAAGCCCGGATCCGGGCCAACATTTTGATGGCGCTCTCCAATAAATACGGCTATCTGGTGCTAGGGGCCGGGAACAAAAGCGAATTGATGGTGGGTTATTGTACGTTAAACGGGGTGGATATGATCGGAGGTTTAGGCGTGCTTTCCGACGTGCCCAAGACTATGGTTTACGAATTAGCGGCGGAAATCAACCAAGAGCATGAGGTTATTCCGGTGGCAACGATCAAAAAACCACCTTCCGCTGAACTACGTCCGGACCAAACCGATACGGATACGCTTCCCCCCTACCCCGTCTTAGATCCGATATTAGCCCAATATTTGGATCAGAACCGGACCCGGGAGGAAATTATCGCCCAGGGCTTTGCCAGTGAAACGGTGACTTGGGTGCTCCAGACGGTTCACCGCACCGCGTACAAACGAAGACAGGCGGCGCCCGGTCTGCGGGTGACGACGAACCCGCTTGGGGCTGCTCCCCGGTTGCCGGTGGTGGGAAAGACCAAATTTTAAGTCCGGCGGGAAAAATTTAGCTGGAAAACCCTTGACAAAAGAGGGGTTCTGTTTTATTATATAAATACCATAGGGGGTATGGTAAGGAGGTGGGAGGATGAACCAGCACCAGGAGGATCATATTGATAAAGTTTCCGGAGATATTAAAGAAGACCTTTTAAAAAGGTTACGGCGGATTGAAGGCCAAGTACGGGGTTTGCAGCGCATGATCGAAGAAGACCGTTCCTGTCAGGAAGTGGTCTATCAGGTGGCGGCGGTGAAGGCGGCCGTAGTCCAGGTAGCCATGACGATCCTCAGTAATCAGTTGGCCTCTTGCTTAACGCAAGAGCTAGCGAAAGGCGGTCATCCGGAAGCAGCCGTGCAACACTTTACCGAGGTTTTCAAGAAATTTTACTAAAAAAAGGAGGCAAAAGTGATGGCTTTGACTTTAACCCAGGAAAACTTTAAAACGGAGATTCTTGACCATAAAGGAGTGGCAATGGTTGACTTTTGGGCGCCGTGGTGCGGGCCTTGCCGGATGGTGGCTCCGATCATTGAAGAGCTAGCTCAGGAGTATGCGGAGAAAGCGAAAATCGGAAAAGTAAATACCGATGAAAACCTGGAACTTTCCGCCCAGTACAAAATAATGACCATTCCGACCATGCTGATTTTTAAAGACGGAAAGGTGGTCGATTCGATCAGCGGCGCCTTACCCAAAAAAGGGATCGCGGCGGTGCTTGATAAATGGATCTAAATCCGCTTTTGTATTCTCCATTACGGCAAGCATTCCAATACTGAACTTAAGCTAAACACCTTATATTGTCTTGGAATCTATTTAATCGATTGGATGCCAAAACTTAAATGAAATGGCCTTTCGGCCATTTTTCCATTTAAAATAGGTTTTGGATCTGGCGGGCCAACCACGAAAAAAAAGCGGCAATTTGTTGAAAGATCAGCCGGAAAAACCCGGCTTTTTTTACTTCTTCGGTGGTGACCAGAGGAACGCTTTCCAACGTCGATCCTTCCGGGGTTAAATATTCCCTTTTTTCACCGGTATAGTTAGCGTATAATCTGCCCACCACGTGACCTTTGGGGATGGGCGCGGTGAGTTCAGCGCTTTCCAGTTCAAGCTCAGGCTCATAACGTTCGGTCTCTCCCCGTTTGATGAGGATGGTTAAGGGTTTGCTGGCGGCAATCGTCACCGTCTTTGCTTTCCCCTTTCGCACCGGGATGGTGGCTTGGGCTGGCTTTTGGTAACCAGCCGGGAAAAGCTCTTTTCGTTCAAAGTTGTTAAATCCGTAATCCAGAAGTTTTTTTGTTTCCTGAAAACGTCCGGCATAAGACCGGCCCTTCATGACCACGGAAATAAGGCGGACCCCGTTACGTTGGGCGGTAGCGGTGAAACAGTAACCGGCAAGGGAAGTTGAACCGGTTTTTAAACCATCGACGCCTTCGTAACCGTAGACTAGTTCCGGAAGCATCCAGTTCCAGTTATCCATCTTAATGGCATCGGCCGAGTCAGGACGGAAGGTTTTTCGGGGGATGGAAGCAATGGTGAGCACTTCCGGATAATCCCGTAAGATGCGGAAGGCCATTAAAGCCACATCTTTAGCCGAAGCGAAGTTTTCTTCATTCCTGGCGCCCGCCGGGTGCATGCCCAGGAGATCACTATTGTTGAGCCCGGTTGCATTTACAAAGCTATAATTGGTCATCCCGATTTCCTTGGCTTTGTTATTCATCAAGCGGACAAATTCGCCCTCACTACCGGCGACCATTTCCGCCAAGGCAATGGTGGCGCCGTTTGCCGAGTAGATGGCCATGCTTTCGTAAAGTTCACGGACAGAATATTTTTCGTCCGGGCGGAGCGGCACATTGGAGAGGGATAGATTTTGTGAAATGCGGTAGGCATAATCGCTAATCGCGGTCGTGTCTTCCCAGGAAAGTTTTTGTTGGTTGATCGCTTCTAGAATTATATATTCCGTCAGGATTTTGGTCATACTGGCTAAAGCTAAAGGTTGATCCGCATTCTTTTGATAGAGGATCTTTCCTGAGTGCGCATCAGCCAGCACCGCCCCATCAACCTGTAAACGCAGCGGGTCGGAAGATTGGGCGCAGACCGATGGGGGCAGGCAGAACAGAAGGAAAAAGAGGATCAAGGATGAAGCTGGCCACTTTATTCCGTTTTTACCCATCAATACACCTCCGTAAACTGAAAAGCAAAATCCCCGCGGGCCCGTAATGGTTTTCCCTGTTCCGGGCTTAAAACCAGCAAAACGGCTTCTTCCATAAAAGGAGGAAAATCCGAAAGCAGTGCGCTTTCGGATTTTGCCGACGGGAACGGCTCTATTCGTTTTTTGTCGCTTCCCGTTCGCGAAAGAGAAAGGTAAGGCAATAGAGCCCGGCGAACCCAACCAACGAGTAGATGATCCGGCTGACCATGGAGCTGGAACCTCCGAACACACTGGCGACCAGATCGACTTGGAACAAGCCCACAAGGAGCCAGTTGATGGCGCCAATAATCACAAGGATTAACGCCAAACGATCCATAATTTACCCTCCTTTTAGTTAATTTATTTATGAACATCCGGTAAAAGGGTTACGGCTGCTTAATTTTACTGGCCACCTCCTTTCAGTGCTGCGGGTAAAATCTTTAGAGGATGAATGAAGAAAAAGGCCAAGGCGGCAATGGCGGCCACCAGACCGGCGTCACTCCAGAAGATTAGCTTTTCTCCGTATTTAGTAGCAAAGCTGAAGAGCGGCGGGCCGATCGCCACCCCGAAGAAACGAACGGTCCCGTATAAACAAGTGACCAGTCCCCGCTCAGTGGTGGGGGCGGAGGAAGTAATCAAGGTATTGAGGGCGGGCAGCGCCATGCCCGTTCCGGTTCCAATTAAAGTGGCAAAAAGCGCTTTGGTGAAGATGCGCTGGCCGAAGGGGAAAAGGAACAGACCGCTGATGACGATGGCCAAACCACCAATGATCGTCCATTTCATCAATTTTACCATGTGCTTTTTTAAAACAATACCAAAGAGGTAGGAAGTGACGGCCATGGCCAGGACCGGAATGGCGATCACTAACCCCCGTTCAAAGATGGCCAAGTGAAAAGATTTTTCCAGAAGATCGGAGAAAAAGCTTAACAACCCAAATAGGGAGAAGAGCACGCTTAGACCGCACAGAAAGGCGATTCCCAAGTTGACGCCTTTTTCCTTCATGATCTGGAGCAGATTTTTTAAGTAGTCGGCAAGGGCTGGCCCTTTCTGCTTGGTTTTCGCTTCTTGAACAAAAAACAAGATGGCGAAAGCGATGGGCAAGGCCAGAGCCCCATAGACAAAAAAGGGCATATACCAGGAGATCAAGCCGATCGCCGCACCCGCCAGTGGACTGACTACTTTGCCCAAGCCATTGGCGGCTTCCAGTAAACCTAGAACCTGGGCCCGTTCTTGGTCCTGGATCAGATCCCCCGCTAGGGCCATTGCCAATTGGTAGGTGCCGCCGGCGCCGATTCCCTGAATGATCCGGGCGCCGATCAGATAAGGGTAGGCCTGATCTTTAAAGAAAAGCGCGGCCAAGCCGGCCAGCAGACCACCGGTTCCGTAGATAATGAGGGCCGGTCCCATCACAATTTTTCGGCCGACGCGGTCGGAGAGCATTCCGGCGAAAGGAATAGTAGTTCCAGCTGGAACCGAAAAAGCAGTAATTAAAAGACCAGCTTGGAGCAAGGAAAGATCGAGGGCTTTTTGAATGGCCGGAAGAACGGGAATGAGCATGGAATTGCCCAAAACCATAATAAAGGGGACTGTTACCAAAATAGCAATCGTTGGTTTAATCTTTGCCTCCACAACCATACCTCCGTAAGAACGTGAAACGAAGAACAACCATAGTGTGCCAAGGGGAAGAAATTATTAAACCCCCAATTTAGCAAAGCGTTCAAGAGCGGACCAGCCGGAAAAGATGGCATAGTTTACCTGAACCAAGCATATTTTGGGGATGAGGATGGTGAGGTCAGTGAGGAAGTATTGCCTTATTTTCTTTGTTGTTTGTTTGGTCTGCTCTCCGGTGTACGCTGGAGCTGGACCGGGTGGGGAACGGGAAAACGTAGTGTATTTTGAAGCCACCGATCCGGAAGGGGATGATTACGGACCGGGTAGTTATATTTACCCGCGTAATCTTGCTTTCCGCCCCTATGAGGGGCTTTATGATCTTTTGCGGTTTTCCGTCTCCGGCAGTGAGGAAGAGTTGTTCTTTGATTTACAGATTAAACAGATCACCAACCCCTGGAATGCGCCGGAAGGCTTTATTCATCCGGTGATCCATGTTTACATTGATCTGGCGCCCGGCGGGAGAACCCAGCCGCTAACGGAAGAAATGGGGGTCCGCTTGGCGTCCCAGTATGGTTGGGAAGTTTGTTTGGAAGGTGTTGGTTGGGAAAGCAGCCGGCTGGTTTATCTCACTGACGGACAGCATCTGGAGGCGACGGAGCTGGCGGCCGCTTACCTCCCGGACCAGCAGGTGATCCGTTTATCGGTTCCTACTGCGCGTTTGGGTCGGCCGCAGAAAAGCTGGCGGTATTATGTCCTAATCGGCGCTTATGATGGCTTTGGCCCCGGTTTCCTCCGGGAAGTTCGTCCCGAAACCGGGGACTGGCATTTTGGGGGTGCGCCCGAAGGGCAGACGGCCCCCCGCGTGCTTGATCTGCTGGCTCCGGAGAGGGGGAAGTATAGCCAAGAGAAACAGCTCCGCGCCGGAAAAGAGGGGCTACCGGTGATTTACCCGATTAATATGAAAAAAGGATTGCCCTGGGGGTATCTTCTTCTGGGCGCTTTCCTGTTCGGGCTAGGCTATTTGGTAAGCAAGCGCTTGGTGATCACCGGTTTCTGGCTTAAAGGCGCCGAGCTTGGCAAGGAAGGTCTTCCGGTCAAAAATGACAAGTAATCTCAGGATAACCTAAACTTGGTATAGTTTCCTTCCCCCGGAACAATACTAGACGGGGGAGGGAGACTAATGTTTGCGGAGAAGAAGGAATTACTCACCAATCTAATGAATTTAATTATTAAAGACGATCTTTACCGTCAGAAACAAAGGGAAGAAAGATACTGGCGGTTAATTGAAGAAGCCAAAAAAGATTGGCAGGAAGCAAGGGCTTATTTTAATACGGTGACGGAACCGGAATTGGTTGACCATGCGATTTATACCTTGGGCGCGGCCGAAAAGCGTTATGTTTATTTATTAAAAAAAGCCCGTGAGGAACGGTTTTTTCAGGAGAAGTATCTAATGTGAGGGGTGTTCACCTAAGGGGAGGAGGTTGGCGTGTCGCTAGAAGTCTTATTGGTTTATTTTGCCCTTCTGCTGCTTGTGGCCTTTGGGGGGAGATACCTCTTTTCTCCTTTCCAGTTCGTGCTGGAACTGCTGCTCAAAGGGGGAGGCGGGTTTCTCCTGCTGATCATTTTTAACCTCTTAACCAGTTTTACTGGCTATTATTTGCCACTGAATTTATATACGGTATTATACTGCGGTTTTTTGGGCCTTCCCGGCTTGATCTCCTTATGTTTCTTGCAGACCTGGTTATAATCGACCAAAAGCACACATTAAGGATACCGGGAATATTATTATCCCGGTGAGGTGTTGCGACGATGACCGATCGAGTTGCTTGCTCCTTTTGTAATCAAATAACCTGCGGCGGACTGCGGATCCATGGGGAGGTGATCTGTCCGACCTGTGAGGAACGACTGGCCCGCTTAGGAGTGGATGACGAAGATTACAACCAATGGATCGCCGCCCTGCGCACCCTTTGGGCTAAATGGTTGAAAGAAACGTAAGTGCCTGGTTTCTAAGGAACCAGGACTTTTTTATTGGCTTTTAATTGAAAAAAGGAAGCAAGGCTCTTGATGTCGAAACTTCATTACGATCGGCTTATATGATCATGGTGGCTTTGGGCGAGAAAAGAATGGGTTATCTTAAAGCAAATGAAGGAGTAAAGATGGAACAAGGGATATTTATTACTTTTGAAGGGGTGGATGGAGCGGGTAAATCCACCCATGCGCATTTACTTGCCGCCCGCCTCCAGGCTAAAGGCGTGCCAACCTGCTTAACCCGGGAACCGGGTGGGACAGCTTTGGCGGAAAAGATCCGGCACCTTCTGCTCTATACGGGCGAGGTTAAACTGGCGCCGGCGACGGAGGTTCTCCTTTACGCCGCTTCCCGGGCGCAACATGTTAATGAGGTGATCCGCCCGGCGCTTGCCCGCGGAGAAGTAGTGATTTGTGAACGGTTTATCGATTCCTCCCTCGCCTACCAGGGATTTGCCTCTGGCAATAAGGTGGAAATGGTTCGGCAGGTTAATTACTATGCCACTGATGGCCTGGTGCCAGCGCTCACCTTTTTATTGGATTTGGACACCACGGAAGGATGGCGACGGATCCAGGAACGCAGCGAAAGCGTAGCCGCCGATCGGATTGAAGCCAAAGGCTTATCCTTTCAGGAGAAGGTGCGCCAAGGCTATTTACAGCTGGCGGCCAGCGAACGGGAAAGGATCCAACTGCTTAATTGTTCCGGCTGCACCAAAGACGAACTTCACCAGCGCATCTGGACGTTGTTTCTCGAAAAATTCCCGACGGTTCTTCCTAGGAACGAACAGGTGAAAGGAGGATGTTCATGAATCTTTTAATCGCGGTTGTGCAGGATCAAGATGTTAATCGTCTGTTAACGGCTTTGTTGGAAAAGGGATATCGGGCGACTAAACTGGCGAGTACCGGCGGCTTCCTACGTCAAGGGAATACTACTTTATTGATCGGAGTCAAGGAAGAAGAGGTCAAAGAGGTTAATGCCATTATCAAAGAGATTTGCCGGACCAGGAAAGGACTGGTCAGTCCAATGCCGGCCCTGGACCAAACTTTGAACACGTACATCCCTACTCCCATCGAGGTCGAGGTCGGGGGCGCGACCGTCTTTACTTTAAAGGTAGAATCCTTCGAAAAAATGTAGGGAAAGAGTGAAGGAGAATGCGGATTAAAGGAGTGGGACAGGAATCACCTCCATCCCGGGGAGAACGGAGTGATTTAGCTCCGGAAAACTTGAAGAAAGGGAGTTTCAACCAGATTCTCGAGACCGCGAAAGAACAGCCGACCGCGAGTTGGGATCGGCTTTTAGGCCAGGTGGATGAAGCAGCCCAAAAACTGCTCAACCAACCCAGTATAGAGACGCTCCGGTCTTACCGGTTGGCGGTACGGAGTTTTCTGAAAGAAGCAGTTTCCGGTAGTTACCAGATGAAAGGAGAGAGCCGTTGGGATCGGCGGGGCAACCGCCGGATGTTCTGTGTAGTGCAAAAGGTTAATCAAGCGTTGGAAGAGTTAACTTCGGCGGTGCTTGAAAAAAACGCCAAACCCATGGAGCTGATGGCCAAGATGGATGAGATTCGCGGCTTACTGGTGGATCTGTATTATTGATGGCCAGAGAAGGAGTAAAAATCGTGTCTGAAACAGTCGTCAACAAGCGTTTTGCCGAGTTGGAACGGGTTTTTGCCGCCGGGAAGGCCAGTCATGCCTACCTGTTTCTCGGAGAAATAAACCAAGAGCATAGCGCAGGAATTCAAAGGTTGGTTCAAATCCTGCTTTGTCTGGCGGAAAAAGAGAAGCCTTGTGGGCATTGTCGCGCTTGCCGGTATTTGTTGCGGGGTAGTCACCCTGACTTCCGTGTAATTGAACCGGAGGGGGGAAAAATAAAGCTGGAGGAGATCCGGCAACTTTGTTATGATGCAGTCCTCAACCCCTACCTTTCTTCCTGCAAAGTTTATTATTTTAAACGCTTTGAAAGCCTGACCGAAGTGGCGGCCAACGCTTTCCTGAAGACTTTGGAAGAACCACCTCCCGCCGTTTATTTTCTTGCCCTGGCCGAACATGAACTGGGCATTCTTCCGACGGTCCGCTCGCGGATGCAACGGATTCAGCTGGGCAGCGGGGGGCGGGAGGAAGCTCCGTTCCTTGCTGCAGACTTGCCGCTTACCGATCTCAATGCCCTCTTTCGGCAGGCGGAAAAGATAAGTGGAGATGACCGCGAGCAGGTAGAGCTTTTTTTACAACGTTTACAGACTCAGTTGCGCCACGAACTACTGATGGGGATCGAGGCCGGGACGGTGAGAAAAGGTCTGGTCAAGGCGAATACAGCCGTGCAGCAAGCCCGGGCTTACACGGCGGCTAATCTTAACCTCCGTCTCTTACTGGAGGATCTCTTCCTTACCCTTTATGAAGAGTTGGGGAGAGAAACCTCGCTTTAGTCTTACACCAATAAACCTTGATCGATTGGGCGAAGGACAAGGTAAAAAGCCCTTAGCGTATGCAGGAAAGGAGGAAGAAAGATGGAAGAAGCAGAACACACGGCGCATGATTCTCCTTCCGAATTATATAGAGTAGTCGGGGTCCGGTTTAAACGGGCCGGCAAGATCTACTACTTTGATCCTAATGGGTTGGATTTAAAGGTTGACCAGGAAGTAATTGTGGAAACAGCGCGGGGATTAGAGTATGGAAAGGTTAAGGTCGGACCGAAACAGGTCCCGGCGGCGGAGATTACACCACCGTTAAAAAAGGTGATCCGAGCCGCCGACGAAAAAGATAAGGCCCAATACCTGGAAAACCAGGACAAAGAAACCAACGCCTTTCGTATCTGTTTGGAGAAGATTAAACAACATGGTTTAGAGATGAAATTGATTGATGTGGAATATACCTTTGACCGTAATAAGGTGATCTTCTATTTCACGGCTGATGGACGCGTTGATTTCCGCGAATTGGTTAAGGATTTAGCTTCCGTATTCCGGACCCGGATTGAGTTACGCCAGATTGGAGTCAGGGATGAAGCAAAAATGTTGGGCGGATTGGGACCTTGTGGCCGCTCGCTCTGTTGCGCCACCTTTTTAGGGGAATTTGATCCGGTCTCGATCAAAATGGCCAAGGAACAAAACCTTTCGTTAAACCCGACCAAAATTTCGGGGATTTGCGGCCGTTTAATGTGCTGTTTGAAATATGAATCCGATAGTTACCGGGAAACCAATAATTTACTGCCCGGGATCGGTAGTAAGGTGGAATACCAGGGTAAAGAAGCAACGGTGATCGCCCAGAATTTGTTGAAAGAAACGTTGGTGATTCAACTTCCCGAGGGGGAACCCTTTGAGGTGGCTTTAGGCGAGGTTTGTTACTAATGCTTTTGTCGACAGGCGCCCTGCGGCTAAATCCAAAAAGTCCGTATAAAGCCTGTATAATGAGGTCGTGATATTAATTATAAAATGATCTTGCATAATTATAAATCATCGGCTATAATTAGATCGACCTTGAAAAGAGAGTGGAGGGTTAAGGATGAAAAGAAAAGGATTAGTCTTTGGTTTAGTTATTAGTCTTATTGCCCTGCTGGGATTGAACATCTTTGCGGCCAAAAAAGAAACCGGGCGGATTATTGTCGGCTGTGATGCCGCTTTTCCTCCCTTTGAGTATCTGGATGAGGAAACTGGCGAGTTAGTCGGTTTCGATCTTGATCTAATGCGGGCGATCGGCGCCGAACTGGGGATGGAGGTCGAAATTAAGAATGTCTCCTGGGATGGAATTATCCCCGGACTGCTCAGCGGAAACTATAATGTGATTGCTTCCGGGATGACGATTACGGATGAACGGAAAGAAGTAGTCAATTTCTCCGACCCCTATATTAACGCGGGTCTGGTCATTGTCACCCGCGCAGGCGATGACGGGATCAAAGGGGAGCAGGATTTAGCGGGGAAACGGGTCGCCGTGCAGATTAATTCCACCGGAGATTTGGCGGCCACCGAAATGCAACAAGAAAAAGGCATCAAGATTGCGGAGATTAAGCGGTTCAACCATGCGACCGACCCTTTCCTGGAACTGAAGAACGGTGCCGCCGATGCCGTGGTGATGGATTTCCCGGTCGCTGGCGCCCAGATGCAAGCAAGCCCGGGTCTATATAAAATTGTGGGTGAACCCTTTACCACCGAAGAATATGGATTTGCCCTCCGGAAAAGCGATACGGAATTGTTAGCCAAGATTAATCAAGCCTTAGTCACCTTAAAAGCCAACGGGACATACGATCAAATTTACCGTAAATACTTTGGTGAATAATTATGTAAAGGGCGAAAAGGCAGCCATCGGCTGCTTTTTCCGTTTTATGGGTGACCCGCTTCATTTTATTGGCAATCCATTTTTGCTGTTGTCGATTGGGAAAGCTTCCTGGTTAAAGGGGGCGGAGGAAAGCGAAACGAAGGAGAGGACGTAATGGACTATATCTGGGACTTTAATGTAGTAGTCCGTTTCTTCCCCGTGCTGTTGGAAGGGGCGGTCTTAACTTTAGAATTAACCTGTATCGCGGTGGGGATGGGGATTCTGATTGGCACTTTTGTCGGGATTGGCCGCGTTTCCAAGAATAAACTGATCTTCAGCCTGAGCTCAATCTATGTTAACTTTATCCGGGGAACGCCCATGTTGGTCCAGTTGTATCTGGTTTATTTTGGCCTCCCCGCCTATTTTGGCCCCATTCCGCCTTTAATGGCGGCGATTATCACCTTATCAGTTAATAGTGGCGCCTATGTGGCGGAGATCGTCCGCGCCGGGATCCAATCCATCGACCGGGGGCAGTTGGAAGCCGCCCGCTCCCTAGGGATGACTTATTCCCAAGCGATGCGCCATGTGTTAATTCCCCAAACCTTTAAACGGATTATTCCTCCCTTGGGGAATGAATTCATCGCTTTGTTGAAGGATTCTTCCATCGTTTCGGTTATTGCCCTGGAAGAGTTGGTGCGGAAGGGCTCGATGATCGCTGGACGGACCTTTCGCTCCTTTGAAATCTGGACCGCCGTTGCGCTCCTTTTCCTCTTTATGACTCTTCCCATTACGCAATTGGTGAATTACGCCGAGAGGAGACTGAAACAGGAATGATTAAAGTAGTAGATTTGCAGAAAAGATTCGGCCCTCTTCATGTTTTAAAGGGGATTACCAATGAGATTCGGGAGGGTGAAGTTGTCTGTGTGATTGGGCCTAGCGGCTCGGGGAAGAGTACTTTTTTGCGTTGCCTTAATCTGCTGGAAGTTCCCAACGGCGGACGGATTTATTTTGCGGGGAAGGAGATTACCGATTTTAAAAACGTCGACATCAATCAGGTCCGGGCAGAAATGGGCATGGTTTTTCAACGGTTTAATTTGTTCCCCCATAAAAATGTGTTGGAAAATATTTGTCTGGCGCCGTTGAAGGTCAGGAAGTATTCGCGGGAGGAGGCGGAGGCAAAAGCTTATGATCTCCTCCAAAAGGTAGGCTTAAAAGAGAAAGCCCTTGCTTTTCCCGATAATCTCTCCGGGGGGCAACAGCAAAGGGTGGCGATTGCGCGGGCATTGGCCATGCAACCGAAGGTCATGCTCTTCGATGAACCAACTTCCGCGTTGGATCCGGAGATGATCAAGGAAGTCCTGGATGTGATCAAAGAGTTAGCGCAAGAAGGGATGACCATGGTCGTCGTCACCCATGAGATGGGCTTTGCCCGAGAGGTAGCCGACCGGGTGCTCTTTATGGACGATGGTTTGATTGTGGAAGAAGACACCCCGGACAATTTGTTCAATGCTCCTCAAAACGAACGGACCCAGTCATTTTTAAGTAAGGTTTTATAAACCCGGAACCGGGACGGAAAAGAAAAGAAGGACCGTTGCCAGCGGCAACGGTCTTTTTATATGAAGCTTTTTCCGTGGAACAAAGAACAATACATTGCCTTTATCTTGAAGCAGGCGATCGCCAGATAAAGCAAAAGCCAAAGGGGAAAGGGCTTATGGTTTATGGAGGGAAAAAAACTTAGCTTGGCGTAGAAACCATTTCCCGTTGGAAAGGTTGGTAAAGAGGGTTTCTTTCATTAATAAACAGAAGAGCAAGGCTTGACTAATGGTTACACCCCAGGCAGCACCGGTGAGACCGAAAGCGGCAAGGGGAACAAAGGCGGTCGTGATCCCGGTTTTGATGAAGATCATAATTAAGGTAACCCGCAACAAAAATTTTTGTTTGCCTAACCCTTCCACAACCGGCGTCAAAATGTTGTTCATGACCAGAAAGGGGAGAGCGGGCAGGAGGAAGGGAAGATAACCGGTGGCCGCGGTTGATTTATAGAGCAACAGGGAGAGCGGTTTCGCCCATTTAAGCAGGAGTAAGCATACGCCCAAGGAGTAAAGGAACGCCCAACCCAACAACCAACGGAGTTTGCGGAAATAAGGATTGAGGTTTTTTTGCACCGACGCGCGGGCTGTCGCCGGAAGGATTAAGGTTGAAATTGGGGAAAATAGGATCAATGGAAAGAAAAGGAGCGGGGTGGCCATCTCCCAATATTCTCCCAACTGTTGTGCGATTTGGGTCGCGGTGAGTCCGGCTGTGGTCAATAGTTTCGGGAGGAGGATACTTTCGCCAATCCGGGCACAGGAGAGAATTAACTGTTGCGCCATTAAAGGAAAGGAAGAACGTAGCAAAGAGGAAAGATCCCGTCTGGAGGGAGGTGCGGTGGAGGTAATCTTGAGTTGGGGGCGGACACGTAGACGGTCATACAGAAAGAGCGCCATTAGGCAGGTAGCTTCACCCAAGAGGTAACCGCGGGCTAAGATTTGAGCGCCCGTTTCCACACGGAAGGTGGAGAGTGGAGAGGAGAACAAAAAAAGAAGGATAAAAACAGTTTCACCCATTGTTTCGCAGAGATCGGCCAAGACCAAGGGGACAATCCGGTCAAGGCCATGAAAAAAGCCCCGGTACACCAAACAGAGGCTATTCAGGTTGAGGGCCACGGCAAAAGTTCTCAGGAGTGGTCCGGTCCGGGGATCGTTGTAGAATAAAGCGCCAAGCGGAGCAGAGAACAGAAAGACGATTAAAGAGAGAAAGGATGCGGTAACAGCCACCAAGGAGCAGACTTTTCTTTTCATCTGCAAGATCCCGGCTGTATTCTGCCGGTTCTTTTCAATCGCGATTAAACGGACTAAAGCGGTGGGGATCCCCATCGTGCTCAACAGGCTTAACAGGCGGTAAAAGGGGAAGATCATCCCCAGCAGGCCAAAGGGTTCGGCGCCGAAACGGCGGAGAAGATAAAGCCGGTAGATCCAGCCATAAACTCTTAACAAAAGACCGGTGAGGCTTAATAGGGCAAACTTTTTAAGGTGAGGTTGAATTTTTGCCTTCATGATTTACCTTCCTTTGCGGAAAACTCCATCTTGCCCAGGTAACCAGTAGTATAAAACTATGTCTCTTTGGGTGACGCCATGCAGGATTTCGTTGAAATCTAATGAATAAATATAAAGGGATTGGATTGGACAGAGGTGTAAGGATGAAAAGAATTGGCGTATTTCCGTTTTTGGAGAAACCGGAAGCGGTTAAGGTTGCGGTTCAACTGATTGGGCTCTTACAAGCGGCCGAGTTTGAAGTGATGATGGAAAAGGCCAGCGCCGAGCGGCTCGGGCGACCTGAACTAGGTGTGCTCGATCGCGAAGCAATCTCCTTCCTTGATTACGGGGTGGTGCTAGGCGGGGATGGAGCCCTCCTCTCCCTGGCCCGTCGTCTTTATCGGCGGGAGATTCCGATCTTTGGCATCAACCTGGGCCATTTGGGATTTTTAACCGAAGTGGAAGCTAAGGAGTTGGAATTGGCCGTTAAAAAGCTCCAGGCTGGCGAGTTTACACTGGAAGATCGGATCATGGTGAGCGCGGAAGTAACCCGCGGACAGGAGCGCCGGGCTTGTTTGGTCGGGCTCAATGATATCGTTTTGACGAAAGGTTCGTTCGCCCGGATGGTCCGGTTCGAGTTGTTGATCGATCATTTTTTCACCGGTCAGCTGGCTGCGGACGGTTTGATTATTTCTACTCCTACCGGCTCGACGGCTTATTCGCTTTCGGCGGGAGGGCCGATTGTTGCGCCCCAATTATCAGCTTTAGTGCTGACGCCCATTTGTGCCCATTCCCTCTTTAACCGTCCGTTAGTGGTTGGGAGTAATTCGGAGATTGAGATTAAGTTTGCGGCGCCACCCCTTGAGGTTTTCTTGACTGCCGATGGGCAGGAGTGTTTACCTTTGGAGGCCGAAGATGAAATAAAAATCTTTACGGCGCCCTACAAGACCAGATTTATCCGGTTTAAAGAGAAGAGTTTTTATCATATTCTTAGGGAGAAAGTACAGCAAGGCAGATTATAAGGGAGGGTGATCAATGAAAGCCCGTCGCCACGGTCTGATTTTATCGATCATTAAGGAGAAACCCATCGAAACCCAAGAGGAACTTGGCGAAGCGCTAAAAACCCAAGGTGTTGAGGTGACTCAGGCGACCCTTTCTCGGGATATTAAAGAACTAGGCTTAATCAAGTTACCTACCCCCAACGGCGATTATCGTTATTCATTACCGTTGGATCGGAACTTTTCCGACCTTTTAAAACGGGCGGAACGCATTTTTGAGCATGCGGTGCTCAGTATTGATTTCACGGAAAACATGATTATCATCAAAACCGCAAGCGGGACCGCCCATGCCGTAGCCGCCGCTTTGGATGATTTAGACTGGAAAGAAGTGGTGGGCACGATAGCCGGGGATGATTCTATTCTGGTCATTGTGCGGAAAAAACAACAAGTCGAACCGGTACTGGAAAGGTTGTATAAACTGAGGAGGTAAAAAAGATGCTGCGCGAGCTGGTGATCGAAAACTTTGCCCTGATCGAGCGGTTAAACTTGGAATTCGGACCGGGGTTTAATATTATGACCGGGGAAACGGGAGCGGGGAAATCGATCATCATTGATACGGTCAGTTTGCTGCTGGGCGGACGTTCTTCGACAGAGCAAGTCCGGGTCGGCGCCGATGCCGCGCAGATCGAAGGGGTTTTTGAGCTCGAAAGCCGTCCCGAACTCCTCGATTTGCTTACCGACTGGGGGATTCCGATCGGGGATGACCAGTTGCTCGTGGTTAACCGGGAGATCAATAAATCTGGCCGCAGCCGTTGCCGGATGAACGGACAGATCGTGACTGTACTCACCTTGAATAAGGTTGGTCAGTTTTTAATGGATATCCATGGTCAACATGAACACCAGTCGCTTTTTTCGGCTGTTTCCCAACGGGAACTTTTGGACCGCTTCGGGGGGGAGCCCTTAAAAAAACAGGCGGATCAGGTAGGGGAATTATACCGCCGGTGGCAAGGGGTGAAAAGGGAATTGGCCGCCTTGGAGATGGACGAGGCCGAAGAGAAACGCCGTCTTGAGTTAATTGATTTCCAGCTGCAAGAGATCGAGGCCGCCCAATTGCAACCGGGCGAAGAGGAGGAGCTCTCCCGGGAACGGGAATTGTTGGCCGGAGCGGAACGGCTCTATGCTAGTATCTCGGAAGCCTACCAACTTTTCTATGGGGCGGAAGAATCCAGCTCTGTCTTGGACCAGTTAGACGCCGGGGCTGAGGCCTTGGCGAGAGCGGTCGAGATTGATCCTGGTTTGCAACAGTGGGTCGAAGCTACGACCCAGGTCGCCTGTCAGCTCGAAGAAGTTACCCGCGAGATCCGTAGCTACCGGGAGCGGATTCTGTTTGACCCGGAACGCTTGAACCAAGTGGAAGAAAGGTTAGACGAGATCGCAAAGCTGAAACGGAAATATGGCCATAGTATTCCGGAGATTATTGCCTACGCGGCGAAGTTAAAAGCCGAGTTGAATTCCTTGACCGACCGGTCGGAACGGCAACAGGCTTTGGCGCAAGAATTACGGCGGGTTGAAGAAGAGTTGGCCGGCGCCGTGTTGGCTCTTTCTACTTTGCGCCGGGAAACGGCGGAGCGTTTAGATCGGGCGGTGACGGAACAACTACATGAGGTGAACATGGGGAAAACCGTGTTTAAAATCGCTTTGCACCGCGTTGTTGACGAAGAAAAAGGGCTGCTGATTGAGGATGAGCCCTTGGCGGTCGGGAAAGACGGGATTGATCAGGTCGAATTCTTGGTCGCCCCTAATCCGGGGGAAGGATTACGGCCTTTGGCGAAGATTGCCTCCGGTGGTGAACTGTCCCGTTTGATGTTGGTCTTAAAGGTTATTCTGGCGGAGGAAGACCAGATTCCGACGATGGTTTTTGACGAGATTGACACCGGGATCGGTGGACGGACGGCACAGGCGGTCGCGGAAAAACTTTTCCTGCTTGGCCGTACCCACCAGGTGATCTGTGTGACCCATCTGCCGCAGATTGCTAGTATGGCCCACCGCCATTTTTATATTGAAAAGAAAACCTTTAACGAACGGACAATGATTCAGGTCCGGGCACTGGGTAAAAATGAACGGGTGGAGGAATTAGCCCGCATGCTTGGTGGCGCCGAAGTGACCACTACCACGCGGGAGCATGCCCGGGAAATGCTACAGTTAGCGGAGACCCTCCGTTTAGAAAAAAGCGGATCATAAAAATAACCTCTTGCCATCATTACGATCACTCAGAACCGAAAACGAGTGGAACGTGAGGTGAACAGGATGGTTAAGGAACTCTCCAAACAGCAGCGGAAAGTCCTTCTTTTGCTGGCCGTGGCGATTTTGCTTGGCGCCGGTCGCTTAGGCTTTCGGGCTTTCTCCCGCGGAACACTGGAAGTGCATTTGGTGGCGCCGGTAACCGCCCCGTGGCCGGCGCCAACGATAGACGGACGGGGGCAGGGGCCTACCCCACCGGTGTTGGCGCTAGCAGCGGGAGGAACCACAACGGAGACAAATCCGGCGGCAATGTCGTCAACGGAACCGGAGGCAGCGGTTGATGCGGAGGAAAAGCAGGGAGCGCCTTCTACCGGCGGGGCGGTCGGGGAAGAGCCCGTTGGGCAGTTGCTCGATCCGAATACAGCCACCAATGAGGAATTACAGACGATACCTGGGATTGGGCCGGTACTGGCCGCCCGGATCATTGAGTACCGGGAAACGGTGGGGAAGTTTCGATCCATTGAAGATCTCTTAGCGGTTAAAGGGATTGGTGAAAAAACATTAGCCAAGATCCGGCCTTATCTTGAAATTAAGGAATGACCCTCGGTCACCTGCTCCTTAGCCTCCCGTTTTTTCTCGGGGGCGGGATTATTGCCGGTTGGTATCTTTGCCGTCGCCTTGATCTGGCTCTTTTCGCCGGGGTATTGACCCTCTTTTTGGTGTTTCGATTCGCCAAGGAACGGCGGAAGGCGCTGGGGTTACTTGGCTTCTTGTTCCTCGGCTTTCTCTTGGGAGCAAGCGAGGGACGGGTGCAGACCCACCACCGACAGATTTTCCACGCTTATCGCGGGCAACCCGTTAGCCTGCTCGGAACGGTCCTGGAGACCCCTGCGCCCTGGCGGAACGGGGTCCGTTTTCTATTGCGGGTTGAAGAGTTGGCGGGGGAGAAACTAACCGTCCAACCGCGCCTGGAGGTTTTCCTCTCCCAAGTTGCGGATTACGATTACGGTCAACGTTTGGCCCTACGGGGGCGGTTCTTTGGTGACGAAGTTAAACCGGGCTCCGCCTGGGCCCGGGAACGGGTGGTTGGCGGTCTGAGTGTTGCGGGGGAAGTTAAAGAACAGGGGAGGGGCCAGGTTTCGCCCCTTGGCCGTTGGGTTAATATTTGCCAACGGAAACTGTTGGCCGTGGGGAAAGCCACCTTGCCCCCACCGGAGGCGACCATTCTCCATGGGATGTTGCTTGGCCGCCGGGAGCCGGCCTTATCCACCTACACTTTTGAACGGGTGGGCGTCGCCCATTTGCTCTCCGTTAGCGGGCTCCACCTTACCTTTTGGTTGGGTTTATTTTGGGGGTTAGGGAAAATCTTTCACCTCCCCGACCGGGTGTTGGGACTGTTGGCCATCCCCGTTGTTACCCTTTTTGTGCTGGTTGCCGGCGGCGGGGCTCCGGCATTAAGGGCGGGGACAATGACGTTGTTGGCTTTATTTGGTGAACTGACCCAACGTCGATCGCGGGGACCGCTGCTTTTAGCGGTAGCGGCGGCCGTAATCCTAGTGCTCCGGCCCTTAGACGGGTTTGCCCTGGGTTTTTGGCTTTCTTTTATGGCTTGCGCCGGACTAATTATTGTCTATCCCCGCTGGGAAGAGGCTTTGGCCGTCTACCCCTGGTTTACGAAAACGCGCCCCTTCTTCCTTTCTTTAGCGGCGCAATTGATGGTCGCCCCGCTTTTGGCCAAATTTTACGGCGGAGTATCGCTGATCGCGCCCCTGGCTAATTTGCTTTTGGTGCCCTTAGGGGGACTCGCGGTCCAAATCGGTTTGGTTGCCGCTGTCTGTGGCTTGATTTGTCTGCCCCTCGCCCGTCTTTTAAATGCCGGGAACACGGTGATCCTTCGTGTTTTCCGGCAAGCCATTACTTTTCTGGCGAAGATGCCAGGGTATCTTTCTTTTCCCCCTTGGCCTTGGCTGGCGGTGGGAGTTTGTTATGGGGTGATCGCTGTGCTCACCTGGGGATTGACGGTAAATCCGGTGACGAAAAAAAGAAGACTGCCCTTGTTCTATATTCTCCTGGTTTTGGCCCTGATCGGACTGCTGATCATCGGTTATTATCTAAGCCGGGACCTGGCCCCCCATTTACAGATCGTCTTTTTCGATGTGGGGCAGGGCGACGCGGCTTTAATTACTGCCCCGGGGGGCTTTCATATTTTGATTGACGGAGGGGAGGCTGCTGCTTATAACCGGGAAATTGCCCCCTATTTACAAGCGCAGGGGATCCGCGAATTGGATCTAGTGGTCCTCACCCACGCCCATGAAGATCATTTAGGCGGGATTGTCCGGCTTTTAGAAGACGGACGTTTTAAAGTGAACCGGATCTTAGAAAGTGGTTTTCCCCATACCACCCAACTCTACCAAAGATTTCTCCAGTTGGTTTTGGACAAGGAGATCCTTCTCCAGCAGGGAGTCCGCGGCACCCGGTTACAAGTGGGGGATCTACAAGGCTTGGTCCTTAACCCGCCTGCTTCATATCTGACTGGGGTGGCCGGGGAACTGAACAATAACTCCCTTGCCTTATTATTGGACTACCGCTCGGTACGGATTCTTCTGACCGGAGATGTGGAGGCCCTCGGGGAAGCCGCTATCCTTTCGGCTTATGCCGACAGTTTACGGGCAAATCTGCTCAAAGTGGCCCACCATGGCAGTGCGACGGGGACCGGAACGAAATGGCTGGAAAAAGTCCGGCCCGAGCTGGCGGTGATTAGTGTGGGTGCCGGTAATCCCTTCGGACATCCGGGCGGAGTTGTTCTTTCCCGGTTGCGACAAGCGGGCGTAAAAATCTACCGGACGGATCAAGCAGGACGCTTAACATTCACCATCCGACCGGGCCGTGCCGGCAAACCGGCGCAGATTTGGGTGGAAAAGGAGGCGAAAAGATGAAAGCAGCCGATTTTATCCTTCAGTTAAAAGAAAAAGGGAGCGCCAGACTAACCCGGCCGGTTTTATTCCTGGGGGAGGAAGAATATTGGACGGCGACGGGGATTGATTGGCTAAAAAAGGTGCTCTTCCCCGATCGGGAAGACGACTTTAATCTGGTAAGTATGGACCTTAAGGAGACGGAGGCGTCACTCTTAAGTACTGAGCTGGCGGCCGCGCCTTTTTTCGAAAAAAACCGGCTTATAATCCTGAGCAGGCTGGAAGAGATAAAGACGGCTCAGGAAGAAGCGCTGCTGGCCGCCTTACCCCGGTTGGCGCCGGGGGTTTTTCTCTGCTTAACTGCCCGCCACCTTGACCAAAGAAAAAAGGCCATTAAAGAATTGAAGACTAAGGTGGAGACGGTGGAATGCGCTTCTTTAAAAATATATGAGGCAAAAAGATGGGTCGGTCAGGAAGCCAAGGCTTTCGGATTGCAGCTCACACCGGCCCAGATCGACCTGCTGCTCGAAATGAAAGGCACATCCCTTTTCGGTTTGGCAAACGAATTAAAAAAGGTCCGAATCTATTGCGCTGCGGACCAAAAGACAATTCCAATGGAAGAATGGACTTTACTTTTGGGGGAAGCTTCGGAGACCAACATTTTCCACTTGATTGACCGGGCGATTGAAGGAAAAGCCGGGGGCGCCCTCCATCTTCTCCATCGTTTGCTAAGGGCCGGCGAACCGGAGATGAAGATCTTGGCCATGCTCGCAACGGAAGTGCGACGGCTCTTTATCGCCTGGAGTTTACGGCAGACGGGACGGAGCGCTGAGCTCCAGAAGCAACTGGCTTGCCATCCTTATGTGGCGGAGAAAATACGAAAAAAAGCAGACCGTTTGACCTACCAACAACTGCGCCAGGCCCATCAGCGTATCCTGGCCGCCGACTACCGGCTAAAAACAGGCCAAACCGAAGCGGATTTGGAGTTGGATGCGGTAATCCTTGACATAGGTTCCTATCTTTCCGATGCGGTTTAAGAGAAAACCGCCCGTTTTCCCGACGGGCGGTTTCATTAAGCGTTAATCGTAAGCCGGTTTAATCTCTGCATGAGCCGACTTTTTTTCCGTGCGGCGGCATTTTTATGGATTAAACCTTTACTAGCTGCTTGGTCCAATTTTTTTATGGCAAGGGTAAGTAAGCTTTTGGCTTGCTCTGGATCGGTCTCCATCGTAGCTTGGGTCTTTTTGACCAGGGTCCGCAATTCCGACCGTTGACTGCGGTTTTTTAAGCGACGGGCTTGCGCGAGAGCTACCCTCTTTTTTGCCGATTTAATATTGGGCAACAAGTTCACCTCCAACTATTCCATGCGCTTTTTATATTTTAACCCCTTTTGACAAGGATTGCAAGGCTTTTCTTGATCAAGCCCGCTTATTTCTCCGGGATTAGAAAGCATAATTTGGCTAAGGGCGGGGGAGGATAAGGTTAAGAATTTGAAAGGGAGGTAGTTCTGTGATTGGGGCAGTAATTCGTTTTGTCGTTTCCGCCTTAGTCTTATTGTTTGTTGGCTTTCTTGTACCGGGGTTTAGAGTAGGGGGCTTTGTCGGCGCATTAATCGCGGCCGTGGTCATTGCGATCCTCGGCTATATTGTGGAAAGCCTTTTCGGTCGGGAAGTTTCGCCCCAGGGGCGGGGTTTGGTTGGATTTCTAACCTCTGCGGTTGTCATCTACCTGACCCAGTTTATCGTTCCTTCCATCGAAGTATCGATTATCGGCGCGTTGCTGGCGTCGGCAGTGATTGGGGTAATTGATGCGATTGTCCCCACTGAATTAAGATAAACCGTGCTTAAAGGAGGCCCGGTCTAATGGATTCGCAAGCGACCTGGGGAGAGATCCGGACCGATCTGGCAATGGAGACCCACCAATTATTAGCGGAAAAAAGTGGGTATTCGGTGCCGGGGGTGGAATCTTACACTGAAGAAAAGGGAAGAACAAGGGTGACCCGGGTGGTTATTCAAACGCCCGAAGCCGGTCAAGCTTTAGGGAAAAAACCCGGATATTACGTAACGGTTGAATCCACGGCACTACGGGGGCGGGATAAGGATGAATTAGAAGAGGTTGCACAGGTAATCGCCGAAGAGTTACGTTCCTTTATTCATGGGTTTAACTTGAGTGATGAGGCCGCGGCTTTAGTGGTCGGCTTAGGAAACTGGAACGCCACCCCGGATGCGCTCGGCCCAAAAGTTGTGGAAAAGATCCTCGTCACCCGCCACATGTTTGAGACTTCCCCCCCGGAGAAGCGGGGTGGATTGCGGCCGGTTTGTGCGGTTTCCCCGGGGGTTCTAGGGATTACCGGAATTGAAACCAAAGAAATTGTCGCCGGGATTGTCGATCGGGTGAAGCCCGCATTTCTCCTGGTGGTGGATGCGTTGGCTTCCCGTAGTACCGAACGGATGGGTAGTACCGTCCAGATCGCCAACACCGGAATCAATCCTGGGTCCGGAGTGGGTAACCACCGGTTAGGACTGACCACTGAATCGTTGGGTGTGCCGGTCATTGCCATTGGCGTGCCGACAGTTGTTGAAGCGCGCACCATTGTCCACGATGCGTTGGAACAAATCGGAAGCCTGGGTGGTGCTCCTGTTCGAACCCGCCGGAAAGATGTGGTCGACCGGGTCCTTTCCCCATTCTTCCAGGACTTGATCGTCACGCCAAAGGAGATTGATGTGTTGATCGACGATATCTCCCGGGCCTTGGCCGGGGCAATTAATATTGCTTTACATCCGGGGGTTACCGCCGATGAAGTCTTCCGCTATTTAGATTAAAAGGCAAAGCTGTTGTTTACCGTAAGAACATATCTACCCTCCTTTTTTCATAGAATAAAGGGATAAGGAAAGCTTTTTGCGGGGTAAGCGCTTAGGATAGGATTGGAATGAGCAACGGAAGGGACAACGCAAAAAGCCCAAGGAGGGATCACCTTGCGCCCGAAGAAAAAGCCAACCGGTTTCCCGGTTCCTGCGGTGGTGGTGAAAAACTTTTTCTTCTTAAACCTGCTGCTCTTCCTCACCCTTGTCTTTTCCACCTTCGGTTTGCATTTTTTTCTCCGTCCGCGGGCTCTTCCTACCTTAGCCCGGACAACCGGGAGCGCAGAACGGCCGAAGCGCGGGGTTATGGCCCTTTGGGAGTTGGAGACCGCACGGGCAAAGAGGTTACTGTTTGAAGGATTACCAATTTTATTACGACGTAGTGACAACCCCTAGCCTTAACAGGTACGGGGTTTTTTGCTAGGAAACACCATTTGTCTCCGGTAGCAACCAGTCTGAGCGACTATTCAGCGAACCCCTTTTCCGCTTCGCGCAGAATACTGAGGCAAGAAATTCAAGTCTGCGGAGCATACCATTCGGCTCCGGCGGAGATTCTAACGGGCGGCAAAAAGACATCTTGTTGTGCTACAGAAGCCAGCGTAAGCAATTATTAGGAGAAGGAGTTTTTACAAGCGCAGGGAATGTTTGGAGAGATAAGTTTTTATAAGGAAGGTTTTTAGATTGAAGACAACAACTGTTTCTTCGGGAAAGCTGGCCCGGACCGCCAGCATGATTTCGGGGATGATTCTACTAAGCCGGTTATTAGGTTTTGTCCGGGAAACCCTCACTGCCAATTTATTTACCCGGGCCGAGACCGATCCTTTTTTTGCCGCTTTTATCATTCCTGACTTTATGTACTATCTTTTAGTCGGGGGAGCCCTGTCGGCCGCTTTCATCCCGCTCTTCTCCGAATACTTGGCTAAGGGGGAGGAAGAAGAAGGATGGAAGATGGCTAGTACCTTTTTGAATGTGACCATAATCCTGCTGGCTATTTTTTCTCTCTTTGGTATAGTTTTTGCCCGCCAAATTGCGCCCCTGCAGGCTTATCAGATGAAAGAAGGTAAATTGGAGCTTTTAATCGAACTGACCCGGATGATGTTTCCGGCGGTGTTCTTTACGGCTCTAGCCGGATTAATGGGGGGCGTGCTGAACTCTTACCAACGTTTCTTCATCCCGGTTTTTGGCCCGATCTTATACAACATCGGGATTATTCTGGGGGCGTGGTTTTTGGGGCCTCGTTTTGGGATTAAAGGGATGGCCTTTGGGGTTGTCTTCGGGGCTATTGCCAACTTTCTGACCCAAGCCTTTTTTGCGGTGAAAAGAATCAAGGGTTATAACCCTTTTTATATCAACCTTAAGCATCCGGGCTTCACGAAGATGATCCGGCTGATGCTCCCGGCCGTCCTGGGTCTGTCCGCCACCCAACTTAATATTTGGGTGACGACCAACATGGCTTCGGCACTCCCGGAGGGGAGTATTACCTACCTCCGCTTAGCCCAACGGCTGGTCCTTCTCCCGCTGGGGATCTTCGCCACCGCCGTGTCAACCGCTTTCTTCCCCACCCTTTCTCAGCTGACAGCGGTCGGCAAGTGGGATGAATACAAAGAAAACCTTACCTTGGGGATTCGGGTGATCCTTTTTATTACCATCCCTTCCGCCTTTGGCTTTATTGCGATGCGAACCGAGATCATCCGTTTATTGTATGAACGGGGCGAATTCACGCCATTACAAACGGAATTGACGGCTTATGCCTTATTCTTTTACAGTTTAGGTTTATTCGCCCACGGCGTGATTCAAATTTTACCGCGGGGGTTTTATGCCTTGAAAGACACCATCACACCGGTGAAGGTTTCCATCGCCACCGTGATCCTCAGTATTGGCTTGAACTTTCTCTTCCTTAGATTCACCGGTCTGCACCACGGCGGTCTGGCCCTTTCCTTTTCGCTGATGGGGGTAGCCAATATGCTACTGGCTTTCTATCTTTTACGGCGCAAAGTGGGCGGATTGGGCAGCGGTAAACTGATCAAAACCGGATTGCAGTCGATCCTGGCTGCCTCCGGGATGGCTATTGCAATCTGGCTGTTTTTGCCCCCTTGGAACCAATTTCTGTCCGGATTAGGTTTGACCACCAATCTGTTCCGTCTTTTACAGGTGATGGGCGGGATCGGCCTAGGGGTTCTGGTCTATTTAGTTGGCGCAGCGGTGTTACGCATGGATGAAATCAAGCTCCTCCAACGGATGATCCGGAAGAAAGCCTAATTTTTGAAGAAACAACGGCCGTGAGAAGGATTTCCAGCCTGGAAAGAGAAAGATTCATAGGTGAGACGGGGGGCATGCTGATTGCGAAAAAATCTTATTCTGACCAGATTATTAGGCGCTACACTGCGACGGATTTCTGCGGATCCACCCCTTGACGATCGTCAGCCGGTTAAACTGGCCAAGGATCGCGAGACCGCTCTGGTCCACCAGGCTAAAGCGGGAGATGAGGATGCCTTCCGGTTAATCGTGGAGCGTAACCAATCGAAAGTATATCATTTGTTGTTGGGTATGCTTCGTGATGAAGACCAAGCGCAAGAATTGACCCAGGAGACTTTTGTGAAAGCCTGGAAAGGTTTATCCGGTTTTCGGGGGGATTCAACCCTTTGGACCTGGTTATACCGGATTGCCTATTATACCGCTTTGGATTTTTTACGGAAAACAAAACGCCAAACCCATCAGGTTTTTCTTGAAGAATCTGGTGGCGATTTAACTGAGCAGCAGGAGAAGGAACCTTTGGAGGTTGTAATTAAACGGGATCGGGAGGAAGACCTTCACAAAGCGCTGGCCCGCTTATCCTTCGCGCAGCGGGTAGTTTTGATTCTCTATTATTTTCAGGGCCTTTCCTACCGGGAGATTGCCGAAATTACCCGGCGCCCTTTGGGGACAATCCGGGCGGAATTACACCGTGGGAAGGAAAGACTACGTAAAATAATTATTAAGAAGTGGGGTTTAAATGATGCCGACGAGCGACCGCGGGCTTGATTCGGGAGCTAAGGACCAAATCGATCTATTGCTCGAGAAGCTTCATCGTCTGCAACGCCCTGGAGAATTTACTCCGTTAGCGGCTGCTTGCGGTTGGGTGGAAAAAGAAGTCCCCCCCGGTTTACTGGAGGAGATCATGGCCCGCATCCACCGGGAGGAGAAGCGCCGCCGCAGTAGAGCCCTTTGTTTAACCGGTGGTATCATCTGCTTGTTTCACGTGTTTATCTTTGTCGCGGTCGGTCGCATCCTGAACCCGATGGGAGCTGTAGAGCAGATTCCATCGTTGGTTGGGTGTTTCTGGTTACTGGCCAGCTTATGGTTTTGTGTTTTACTACTGACCGGATTTCTGCTTAGCTATGGTGGGCGAAAGGAAGTCGAAGCTAATGAAGTTACTTCCACTTCCGTCCGCTTAGATCCAGCTGTTCTCTCCAGGAAGGGTTGTTGATTAATTCCCTTAACCCCGACGTATCCCCACTGAGGATTAGATGTTTAATTACCTTTTCCACCTGGTTATTCCGCATGTCAATACCTCCTTTAAGTTATACGAGGGCTATTCTATGTCGCTTTTAAGTAAAAATTGACGACCGGCAGGTAAAATAATCGTAAAGACCAAAGAAGGCGACCGGAAGAAAGTTGGGAGGTTAAGAAATGAGGGGTGTTTTTGTGTTCAACGGATTGTTTTGGGGTGTATTCTTAATTTTTCTTGGGTTGTGCGCTATTCTGAAAACGGTTTTTCATATTAACATTTCGCTTTTCCGGATCGGATTCGCCCTTTTCATTATTTACATCGGATTTAGTATGTTGTTTAGTAACTACCGCTTTCGGGTGGAAAAAAACACGGTTCTCTTTGACGACCGGGAAGTTATCGTGGATCAGAAGAGCGAATACAATGTAATCTTTGGCCGGGGAGTGATTGATCTAACTTCCTATGCTGAGGAGCAGCCGACCAAAAGGATGGAGATCAACGTGATCTTTGGTGAAGGCGTGATTAAAATCAACCCGGAACGGCCAATGAAAATCAAAGTGAACTCCGCCTTTGCCGGGACCAAGCTCCCCGATGGCAACCGGGTGGCAATGGGTGAATACACTTATCAGACGCCGAATTATAAAGACGGTGACGGTGGGTTGGAGATCTTCGCGAATGTGGTCTTCGGGAGTTTAGCTTTTCTCGAACGGGCTGGTAGTACCACCCAACATTGACAAGACGTGTAATTTATGGTAACATCTAACTAAGACATTATGCCCAGTGGGCATAATGTCTTATGCTGTTTTGAGGAAATACCATAATATGGAGGTTTAAGGAGGAAAAATGATGACCGAAAGTGTCCTGTTGGGTGAGCTCAAAGAAGCCCTCATCACCCACTTGGTAGAGGTAGAAGAGCAATGCGACGTCTTTATCGAAGAATTTTTCCCCCATCCTTCCCCCGAACGGGAACAAGCTAAAAAAAAGGTAGAAGAATATATTAATACACTGGAAGGTCTCGTTCAAGAAGCACATCAAATTAAAGAGAAAGGAACCTTTCCGCTGGTGATTATCGGCAGCCGGGTGGAACT
Source organism: Bacillota bacterium (assembly GCA_012837715.1). Lineage (GTDB taxonomy): Bacteria > Bacillota > UBA4882 > UBA10575 > UBA10575 > Capillibacterium. The sequence goes on from DUQR01000039.1 coordinate 56,439, forward strand.
GAAGGATTTGAAGACCAATGAACTCCTGGTTGTTCAGCTGATCTTGCCCCTTGGGGAATTACCAGGGGAAAATGGGATCTCACCCCTTTCTCCGCTGGGGCAAGCCCTTTTCTTAAAGAAGATCGGGGATGAAATTGAAGTTGAAGCCCCTGGGGGTACTTTTCAGTATCGTATTATGGGCATTTATTATCCGGCGGACCGGTAGAAGAGAAAAAGCAGGGAATTTACTCCGGAAACCTCTAAGGTTTCCGGTTTTTGATCTAAGTTTCTCCGTTGCAGCCAGCTAGGCTGTTTCTATATATTGAATTGGAATTGTAAAAGTAAAGGACAATTGCAATAAGCCCATCTCTTTCGGCTTTTCATTACCACTAATTCCTGTTATAATGACAGGAAGACAAAGGGGTATTGATATTAGACGGAGGCGGGATGATGGTGGGGAAAGGTACAATCATTAATGCGATTGCAATTATAGTGGGCGCCACCGTTGGTCTTTTGATCAAAAACGGTATTTCCGAACGGGTGAAACACACTATTATGCAAGGGATCGGTTTGGCCGTTGTTATCCTTGGGTTATCTGGCGCCCTCCAGGAGATGTTTTTCGTGACAGCCCAGGGAGGGATCGAGCGGCGCTTTACAATGCTTGTGATCTTCTCCTTAGTTGGTGGTGGAGTTATTGGGGCTGGTCTGCGGTTGGAAGAGGGAATAGAAGCGTTTGGCCGACGGTTAGAAAAAAAGTTCACTGGTTTACAAGGGGGATTTGCCCGTGGTTTTATCACCGCCAGCCTAGTTTATTGCGTGGGCGCCATGGCGGTCGTCGGGGCTTTTGAAGACGGTTTAACCGGAAAGATTGATATTTTACTCTCCAAATCCCTCTTAGATGGCGTCAGCGCGGTTGTTTTCAGCGCCAGTTTGGGGCCGGGAGTGATTTTCTCTGCGGGCGCGGTCTTTCTGTACCAAGGGATCTTAACTTTACTGGCCGGCTTATTGAAAACCGTAATGACGGCAGAGGTTTTAAGTCAAATGTCGCTGATCGGCGGAATATTAATCATGAGTATCGGCCTGAATATTTTGGAGGTCACCAAAATTAAAGTGGGAAACCTTTTACCTGCCATCTTCCTGCCTCTCCTCTTCGATCTCATCGTTAAGTAATGGCTTACGCTGGCCACGGTCTGCACCACGAAGGGGTGAAAAATTGAGCGGAGAGCGCCTCTGCCCCCGGCTGGGTAAATGCAGGCAAAGGTAATCATTCATCCTGGAAGGAAGGCCGAAAGGCCCTGCCTTGAAGGTCAGGGCTTTTCGGCCAATGGCGGGTTTTCCGATGATGACGGCAAGGTTAACGTTGAGACTGTTGGGAGAGACTTGGGCTGATCGGACCGGCCGCTTGATCCACTTCTAACTGTGCATTACTAAGATTGTACTGGGACGCCTGGTTATTTTGGTTTTGGTTCTGGTATTGGTTCTGATACTGATTTTCATATTGATTCTGGGGCTGGTTTTGATTTAATTGTTGTCCAATCCCACCGATCTCAAGACCAACCAGTTTTTGCGAGGCCAGGATCCGGCTGATCGCTCCCGTAGACTGGGTTAGTTCACTACCGGTTTCGAATTTAGTGTTATTTGCATAGTTTTGCGCTTGGGTAAAATTCGGTTTGGCCTGCGGGTTTTGGTTTTGGGGAACCTGTCCGGGTTGGTTGTGCATCTTTTCACCTCCTTTTTAGAATCAGCGGTCATCCTCCGGCTTTAAACCGGTGTGTTTTAGCCTAAGGGCGCCGTTTCGAATGACCGGCATCTGTAGCTATTGTGGCCGCTGGGAAGAGCGCCTGCTAGCGTGAACGACTACCTATATTATGGGGTTAAAGTTTAAAGAAAATAACCTGCAGTTAATGCTTAAAGAGGGAGAAGCTAGGGCGCCGCAAGGGAAGGAGTGGAAGGTGAGGATAAGATCAGATCAAGGTAAAGGAGGACCAGAAATGGGAAAACGAACCCTGTGGATTATTTTGCTTGTTGTTCTAGGATTAGTCGGAGGATATGCATACTACCATAACAGTTTTATCACTAACGAGGAAGAGATTGCCGGCCGTTGGGCGGAGATTGAAAATAACTTGCAGCGCCGGGCGGATCTCATTCCCAATCTCGTGGCTACCGTTCAAGGTTATGCCGGTCACGAAGAAAAGGTTTTCACCGAGATTGCCGCTGCCCGGAGCCAGCTGTTAGGCGCCCAGGGAGTGACTGACCTAAGTGAAGCTTCCTCTGCGCTGGATAACGCCTTGGGGCGGTTGCTGATGGTCGTGGAAGCCTATCCGGAATTGAAGGCGGACGCCAGATTCGCTGAACTCCAGGATGAATTAGCCGGGACGGAAAACCGTCTTTCGATCGCCCGTTTACGCTACAATGAAGCGGTGCGCACCTATAATACCCGCATTCGGCGGCTGCCGGGGAATCTTGTGGCCGGAATCATGGGACTCGAAACCAAGGATTATTTCCAAAGCACAGCGGCGGCGCGGGAAGTGCCAAAGGTGGAGTTTAAATGAGCGGCGTTCAGCGACAACCCCGCTTCGGTTTAATTGTATGCTTGGTCGCCCTGGGAGTTTTCGTCGGTATTGGTACGGTGTGCGCGGAAAGTAATCCCGCGCTTCCTTTTCGTACCTACCTACAGGATGAAGCCGGTTTATTACCGCCTTCCGCGGCGGAGGAATTGGTTTCACTCTTGGCTCAGTTTGATGACGAAACGGGGAACCAGTTTTTAGTGGCCATTCTGCCAACGCTTCCGCCCGGCGAGAGTTTGGAGCTGTACGCCCTACGGGTGGCGGAAAAAGCCGGCGCGGGCCAGAAAGGTAAAGATAATGGCCTGCTGCTCTTGATCGGTTTGGAGGAACGGCTGATCCGGATTGAAGTTGGCACGGGTCTGGAAGGACAAATTACCGACGGCCGGGCCGGACGGGTGATCCGCCAGATTATCGCCCCCGCTTTCCAGCAAGAGAACTATGCCGGGGGAATCAGAGAAGCGCTCGTGAAGCTGATGGAATGGGTTGAGCCTTCCTTTACCCCCGCCCAAACGGCGCAAGAAACTGATAAAGCAGGGGAAATGGGAGGGTTAACCATCCTCCTTCTCTTTATCGCGTTTTTCCTCATTTCCAGCATGTATGCCCGGTGGGAACGGCGACGGGGTATTCCCCGGCCTCCAAGACATGTATTTGTTCCGCCAACGAGCTCCGCGCGCCGTTCTTCCCGTTCGTTGTCGCGGTCGGGCAGTAGTTCTCGCCGTGGTGGTTTTCGGGGTGGAGGCGGCGGTTTCCGTGGCGGTGGAGCCAGCGGTGGATGGTAAAAAGTCTTTTTCTATGCATAACCCCCTCCGGGGGTTTTTCTTTTTCCTTTTGGTCTTTGATGGTTAGTGCGCCAGGTTTAGGCTCATAATAAGTCTAAGGAAGCCCCGGCTAAGAACAGATTGAAGTTGATTAACCTTCCCTGCGCAAAAAAGGGGGAGAAGATGTTTAAGTTTCTCTGGCGTAAACTCCGTCTCGCCCATTTACGAAAAAAAAATCCGCTTCCCCGGATGTACCGGGAGCTAAGTCCGGACCTGGAAGTAAACCTTACCGCAATCCGACGGGAATTGGGCGCCAGTCCCGACCTGATTATCCGCCGGATCACGGTGGGTTCCGCTCCTGCCACCACGGGGGCGTTGCTCTATATCGACGGGCTTATCGATCAACAGATTGTGCACCGGGATATAATTTCCCCTCTCCTGAACGGAGAAAAAGGGAGGAAAGGTCAGGACAGTAAGGGTTTACTAGAGTATCTTGTCCGGCAGGTGCTTTCGGTTGGCGCCGTAAAAAAAGAACCCAAGTTTGAGCCTGTTGTCCAGGCCTTGCTGGAAGGGAAGACCGTCCTTTTCCTTGACGGGCAAGCCGAGGCTCTCCTCCTGGCCACCGAAGGGTGGGAAAAAAGGGCGATCAATGAACCGGATGCCGAGCGGATCATTTTAGGCCCCCATGAAGGCTTTACCGAGAACATTCGGATTAATACGGCGTTACTACGGAGAAAAATTACCAACCCCGGCCTTCATTTTGAGGAAATGAAGCTAGGGCGGCGGACCCGCACCACGGTGGCGATCGCCTACCTAAAAGGGATAGTCAACGAAAAACTTGTGGCCGAGGTCAGGTCCAGGTTAAAACGGGTGAATATCGATCTGGTCCTGGACGCGAACTATCTTAACGAGTTTATCTCCGATGCGCCCTTTTCGATCTTTCCGACCGTCGGGTTTACGGAACGGCCGGATGTAACGGCGGCGAAACTTTTGGAAGGACGGGTGGCAATTTTTGTGGACGGCACACCGGTAGTCAGCACGGTTCCCGTCTTGTTGGTGGAGAGTTTCCAAAGCCCCGATGACTACAATTTTCCCTATTACTATGCCACCTTCATCCGTTGGTTCCGTTACATCTCATTTGTCCTGGCTGTGCTAGCCCCCGCCCTTTTTGTGGCCTTGGGTTCCTACCACCAGGAATTAATCCCGACCCCGCTCTTGATTACGATCAAGTCGGCAACGGAAGGAACACCCTTCCCCCTTGTTGTCGAGATGGTAATGATGGGCGCGGTCTTCGAAATCATTCGGGAAGCGGGAGTCCGTTTAGCCCGTCCGGTCGGACAAACCATCAGTATTGTCGGGGCATTGGTTGTTGGCGAGGCGGCTGTCACCGCCGGACTGGTCGGGGCGCCGACGATCATCGTTATTGCCATCACCGCCATTGCTACCTTTGTCGTACCCGACCTGTTGGGACCGGGAATTATTCTCCGGTTGTTCTTTACAATCCTTGCGGGAGTGTTTGGGGCCTACGGTATTTTGATCGGCTTGTTATTCATCCTTTTACACCTGACTTCCCTCCGTTCCTTTGGCGTTCCTTATCTGTCACCCTTGGTGCCGCTTAGTCCCGGCGATCTAAAAGATGTTTTAATCCGGGCGCCAATTTGGGCAATGCGAACCCGCCCCCGTTTAATCGGTTGGTCCCAGCCTGAACGACAACCCTTTGGCTTTGGCTCGTCCGGGACGGAGGAAGGAGAGGAAGGAGAAGCGGAAGATGGCGGATGACAGAAGGAAGAATAGGATCTTCCGCGGAAGCCTAGGCCTCCTCCTCCTTTCTCTGGTTCTGTCCGGCGGGTGCTGGGACCGGCGGGAATTGGAGACTTTGGCGGTGGTGACTGGGATGGGCTTAAACTATGCCGCCCAGGGGGATGGTTACGAAGTCGCTTTCCAGATTGTCCGGGCGGCGCAGCTTCAAAGCGCCAGTGGTGGCGCGGGGGGCGGAGGGGAGCTCAAACCGGTTTGGATCTTACGTTCCACCGGCCCCACCGTTTTTGAGGCCGTCCGGAATGCCACCTTTCAAAGCAGTCGCCGCCTTTTTTTATCCCATAATCAGGTGCTCATTATCAGCGAAGCGGTGGCGAAGGGAGGACTCTTGCCGGCTTTGGAATTTTTCGTCCGGGACCATGAGCCCCGGAATACCCAATGGCTGTTATTGACCCCCGATGAACCGGTCGAAATCTTGGATGCCGCCGCCGGCCTCGAGCGCGTCTCGGCGCTGGCCATCGTCGACCTCATGAAGCAGTACCAATTAACTTCAAAAATAAAGCCGGTTTACCTTGCTGATTATATCAAGACGCGGATCGAAAAGACGACGGCCAACACCTTGCCGATCATCAGGATCTACGAGACCGCCGGAAAAAAGGAGTTACTCCTCGACGGGACCGCGATCTTGAAAGAGGATCGGTTGGTGGGTTTCTTAGACCATAAAGAAACCCGCGGGTTATTATGGGTCTTAGGTGAAGTGCGCGGGGGTGTTATTACGGTCGATCTTCCCGGGGGCGGAAAAGCCACCTTTGAAATCTTTGACGCTATCCCCAAAGTAAAAGTGGAGTTCAAGGAAGGAAGGGTACAGGTTAAAATTGAGATCAAAGAACGGGCCGGTCTCGGCGCGCAGACTACATATGCCGATCTCTCAACCCCCGAGCAATTTAAAAAGTTAGAAAATCTCCAGACGAAGGCGATCGAGGACGAAATCCGGGCGGCATTGGCCAAAGCGAAAGCATATAAAGCGGATATTTTTGGTTTCGGCGAGTATCTGTATAAACACGACCACAGAACATGGCAGCGTTTGCAGAAGGAGTGGGAACGCTATTTTGTCGATGCCCAGGTGGAGATTAAAATCGAAGCGATGGTGGAAGAACTGGGCTTGGTGACCAGACCGGCCACCTATCGAGAACTGAGGAAGTGATTAAAGATGGACCAAGGAAGGATCTCCGCAGGGCAGTTGACCTTATTGGTCATGAGTTTTACCATCGGTAGTTGGATCGTGCTCCCGACGGGTCTCCAAAGCGGACAGAATATATGGCTGATTATCCTTTTCGGTTTAGGTGGAGGAATGTTCTTTGCCTGCCTTGGTCTGCTGCTCTACCGTCGTTTTCCCGGAAAAAACCTCTTTGAAATCCATGAACTGGTCTTCGGACCGGTCATCGGGAAGTTCTTTTCGCTGTTGTATTTATGGTTCTTTCTGCAGACCGGGGGGGGAACCTTGGGGGTCTTTGTCACCATGCTGAAGTCCACAGTATTCACGGCCACCCCCGATTTGGCTTTATTAGTGCCTTGGGTCATCATTGTCATCTATGGTTGCCGCCGGGGGATCGAAGTGATTGCCCGGAGCAATCAACCGTTGATCCTTGCCACGGTGGGGCTGATTCTAATCTCCATTCTCTTGGTCCTCAACATCTTTGAAGCCGATAATTTATTACCCTTTCTGGACAAGCCTTTTTCGCGAATAGCATGGGACGCTCTGGGGGTCGCCGTCTTTCCCTTTGGCCAAGGTGTAATCTTTATGATGATCCTGCCCCGGGTAAACCGGCAGCAAAAAGTGGCCGGGGCGGTTTTTGGGGGGCTGATTGGCGCCGGTTTGGTTTTAATGATCATTCAGTCTTTGGCGGTGGGGGTTTTGGGAAAAGTGGCGGAAGTTTTGGTCTTTCCGACCTATGAATTTTACCGGATCATCGATATCGCCCAGGTCCTTACCCGGTTGGAGTTGATTCCCCTTCTTAACTTTCTGACTATGGGTTTTATCAAAATTATGCTTTGTTTATACGCACTGGCCTTCGGAACCGCCCAATTATTCAACCTGCGCACCTACCGCCCGCTGGCCATTCCCATCGGTGTGCTCCTTTTGGTGGTGGCACGCCGTATTTTTCCGAGTGTGAGTGAACACATGCGTTATTTTGAAGAGGTCCAGCCCTATTACGGTCTTTTCTTCTGCTTGGTATTGCCTTTAATCACACTGGGAACAGCGCTGTTGCGGGGCCGGGCGCGGAGGGAGATGGCGCCTTGATTGTCCTGATGATCCTCATCTTTCTCCTCCTCTTTCTCTGGGAAGCCCCCGGGCTCATGGCTCAAGAGTACTGGCGGGAATTGGCCGTCTTTACCATACTCCTCATCGTGGGGTTAGTCTTGAGTCTCCTTTTACTAACTGGTGTCAAGTTGCCTTATATTGAAAGCTTTTGGCTAAACCTCTTTGAAAAGATCGTCTAAGGGTTAAAGAGAACAGCAACTTTTTTAGACTCCGCGCGTCAAATTAATAAAGTGTATATTTTGGCTACAAGAAGGAGGGGTTTTATGAATAAAGTAAAAATAATAACTGATACAGCTTGCGATCTAACCATGGATTATCTCACGGCGCAGGGAATCGGGGTTGTTCCGATGACTATTAATTTCCCCGACTGCTCTTACCGGGACGGGTTTGACTTGTCACGGGATGAGTTTTACCGTCTGCTGGTTGCCGCGGACAAGTTGCCGACCACCGCACAGCCGACTCCGGGTGATTTTTTACAAGTGCTGCAAAAGGTGCTTGCGGACGGTGACGAAGCAGTGGTCATTACAATCTCTTCCGCCATGAGCGGCACTTACGAGAGTGCGTTACTCGCCCGGGAACAGGTGGAGCAGAAGGAGAAGGTTGCGGTCTTTGATTCCCGTACCGCCTCTTTGGGTCAAGGGCTTTTGGTGATCAAGGCGCAAGAGCTGGCTGCCGCCGGTCTGGGGAAAAACGAAATTATCAAAGCCTTGACCAAGATCCGGACCCGTTTATGCTCCGTTTTTACCCTTGACACGCTGGAATATCTACAGAAGGGAGGACGCGTTAACCGGGTACAGGCGGTAATGGGTGATGTGTTAAACATAAAACCCATCCTCCAAGTAGATAAAGAAGGCCGGATCGTACCCCGGGAAAAAGTCCGCGGCCGGCGCCGCGCCATCAAGCGGCTTTTGGAGATTATGGCGGCCGAAGGCCGGGAATTATTTAACCAGCTGGTCACCGTGGGGCATTCCCGTTGTGAGGAAGAGGCGGTCGCCTTCGCCGAAGAGCTGAAAAAGCTTTACAATGTGAAAGAAGTCCGGATCGGGGAGATTTCTTCCACGGTCGGGACCCATACCGGTCCCGGCTGTCTAGTCGTCTTTTTCCAGGGAGAACGTCCATGCTAGACCGGGAAGCTGAATTTGAGGAGGAAAGGTTGGCGAAAGGAAGAAGATGGGTAATGGGGATGTTGTTTTAGATTACTACGGAGCATTGGACTTCTGTCACCGGGAAGAACTGGAGATGTTGGCGCCCCGGGTACGGCAGATCCATGGTGAGCTTGCTGAACGGAAGGGAGCCGGTAGTGACTTTCTGGGTTGGGTGGACCTACCCGCCAATTATGACCGGCAAGAGCTGGCCACGATTAAGACCGCGGCGGAGCAGATTAAAGAGCGTTCGGAAGTGCTGGTGGTTGCCGGGATCGGCGGTTCCTATCTGGGTGCCCGGGCGGCATTGGCCATGCTTACTCCTTATTTCCACACCAAGGAGCAGTCCGCCATAGGGACACCGGAGATCATTTTTGCCGGTCACCAGCTCAGCGGGGCCTACCTTGAGCAACTTTTAAGCTATTTAAAGGAGAAGGAGTTCAGTATCAATGTGATCTCCAAATCGGGAACGACCACCGAGACGGCGGTCGCTTTCCGCTTGCTGAAACAACTGGCGGAGGAACGATACGGAAAAAAAGAAGCCGCGGCCAGGATTTACGCCACGACCGACCGCCGGCGGGGCGTCCTACGTCAGTTAGCGGAAGAAGAGGGCTACACCACTTTCGTGATCCCCGACGATATTGGCGGCCGGTACTCGGTCCTTACTCCGGTCGGCTTACTCCCCATCGCCGTTGGCGGGTTTGACCTGGACCGGATTATGGCTGGTGCCGCCGCCGCTTATGAAGCCTGTTCCGTGCCGGATTTAGACCGGAACCAGGCCTATCTCTATGCCGCCTTCCGCCAGATCTTCTATAGCAAGGGAAAGAGTATTGAATTGTTGGTCAATTACGAACCGGCTTTACATTATTTTACCGAATGGTGGAAACAACTTTTTGGCGAAAGTGAAGGGAAGGATGGTAAAGGACTCTTCCCCGCCGCCGTTGATTTCACCACCGATCTCCATTCTCTCGGCCAATACATCCAGGAAGGCCGCCGCCTATTCTTTGAGACCATTCTTCAGGTGGAAGCGGCCGGTTCCACCTTGGTTCTTCCTGCCGTGGAAGGGGATCCGGACGGGTTAAATTATCTGGCCGGGCGGCCGATTGATGAATTGAACCGCCAGGCGCAGCAGGGCACCCTCTTAGCCCACCAGGATGGGGGTGTGCCTTGTCTGGTGGTGAAGATTCCGGCGCTCACCGCTTACTCCTTTGGTTACCTGGTCTATTTCTTTGAAAAGGCCTGCGCCATGAGTGGTTATTTGTTGGGGGTCAACCCTTTTAACCAGCCGGGGGTTGAAGCTTACAAAAAAAATATGTTTGCCCTCTTGGGGAAGGCCGGTTTTGAGGAACAACGCCGGCAATTATTAGCCCGGTTGGAAAAGGGAAAACAATCATAAACCGTCGTCAGACGGTTTTTTTGTAGCCGGCGCCGTAAATACTGTTTTCCAGGCTTTTCGTGTTGTGACCAATTAAACGAACCCAAAAACTAAATTGGCAAAATCCCTTTTTGGAGATGCTATGCTTGGAAAGACCACATTCAGGCAGGAGGCGCCGATGGAGGAATTGACCTTAACTACCGGGCACCAAGAGGATGGTGTTCCGGTTTATTATGGCCACCGCAGGACAGAAGCGAGACTTTACCGCTGGGAGCCGCTGGCGACCAAGTTGCGTTGGTCAGAGGCGGGAGAGATCCGCCAGAAGGCGGCGCCGCGGGAAGCCTTGCGCGGAGGAGAATTGTGTCCCGGCGGGATTCTTCCGGTAACTGGTCCCCTTTCTTACCAAGGCTCAAAGTTTATTGGTTGGGAAGCCCGGCCAGGGGAACCTTTGTTTACTAAAGATCCGGCACTATTACCGTGGGTGGAAGGATTGGCCTTTTTTGCGCCGTTGCTCTCCTCCTACCAGCGTTATCATCAGCAAGGGCTGGTCGTAGGCTGTCCGGACTGGCGCCGGGTCTACCGGGGGGAAAAAGGGATCTTTATGCCCGATCCCCTGCTGCTCGCATATTTGGCAACCCCCGGGCGTCCGCTGCCGGCAGGTCTTACGGCTTGTCATCCACCGGAGATTTATACCGGCCGCCCACCGGACCGCAGGGGGGACCTTTTTTATTTAGGCCTTCTCCTCTACTTGGCGCTCACCGGACACCTCCCCTTTCCCTTAGTCCAAGGCTGGCCCACGGAGGCGCTCCGGCAAGGGTTGATCATTCCCCCGACCCGATACCGGCCGGAACTTCCCGCTCCGCTCTGCCGGTATCTGGTAGACCTGTTAGCGGTGGATCCGGAGAAAAGACCGGCCGTGGAAGAATTAATTGACCAATGGCCAAAGCTAAAAACCGGAACCGATCTCCTTAATCAGCAAAAGAAGAAAAAACCCTGCTTTTCATGGGAAAAAGTCCGGATCTACTGCCGGCTCTACCGGCGCCGTTGGGTAAAAAACGCCCTTCTTCTGGGCGGCCTTCTTTTTCTTTGCAGTTGGTGGCTGGTGAAAGGAGGAGAAAGGAGTAAAGCCCCCTTCCTACAGGCCGAACGGGTAACCGCTCTCCTGGAGGAACTGGCGGCACCCGGTTTTCCCGATGCTCTCCTCCCCGGACAGCCGGAGCTATGGCTTGATTTAGTAGCCGCCAAGGAAGAAAGAAGGACGGCTGCCACCGCTCTCCTGTCCCACCCTGTATTGGAAGTTAAGAAAGTGACCCTCCTCCGGCAGGAAGGTAATCGTGGCCAGGTGGAGGTTGATTTGCTCTGGCGCCGTTGGCAGGAAGGCCGTTGGCGGACGGAAAACACCCGGGAACGAATTAGCGTCGTCAGGCGGGGGAACCATTGGATAATTACCGGGCGTCAACGTTTGGATTAGCGACTATTCCCGTAACGCTTTGTATGAATAGTTGCTATATAGATGCTTACAACGGAAAAAGCTTAACTAAGATCGCCCCAACCAAAATTACGGCAGGATTCTTCCCTTCGGGCCCCGAATTAACAGGCTGGAGGGAATTGCGATGGAGAAAAAATACCGGATTACAATAAAAGCCGGGGCTGTCATGGTCGGTTGTCTTATCCTTTACTGCAAGATGCTAACCGATCCGGCCCCTACGTTTTGGGCAATTGGATTGGCCCTTTCTCTAGCCGTTGTGGGGGTCCATCTAACCGGTGGTCTTCGTTTACTTAATTTGCGACGAAAAATTACGTTGATCCCTAGCGGTTTAGGCAAGGGTAAAGGGACGGAAAAACCCCCTGCTGAGGGAGAAGGATAAGGAAAGGAGTGATCCGCATGGAAGTGGCAATTATCGGCGGGACCGGCGTTTATGATCCAGGGATTTTAACCGATCGGAAGGAGATTAATGTGCAAACCCCCTATGGTCCCGTTAATGCAATGGCGGGTGTGTATAACGGGATTGAAGTGGTTTTCTTGCCCCGTCATGGCGTCGGCCATTCCGTTCCACCCCACCGGATAAACTACCGGGCGAACATCTGGGGTTTACGCCGCCTGGGGGTGAAACGGATCATCGCGACCACGGCCGTGGGCAGTTTAAATCCGAAGATGCGGCCGGGAGAAATGGTCATTATTGATCAGTTTCTTGATTTTACTAAGGGGCGACCCAGTACTTTCTTTGAAGGTGGACCTCACGGTGTCGTCCACGTTGATTATACGGAACCCTATTGCCCGGAGATCCGGGCGGAAATTCGCAAAGCAGCAGCCAGTTTTGGTTATCAAGCCCATGACGGCGGGGTTTACGTCTGTACGGAAGGACCGCGTTTCGAGACGCCGGCGGAGATCCGGATGTTTGCTAAACTCGGCGGCGATCTGGTGGGAATGACGAATGTGCCCGAGGTGGTGTTGGCACGGGAAGCCGGGATCTGTTACGCCACGATCTCGATGGTTACCAATTATGCGGCGGGAATGGCGACCGGACCATTAACCCATGAGGAAGTGGTAGCCTTAATGCAAGAGAATACCCAACGGTTACGCCAGGTGATCGTGGCGGTGCTCAAAACCCTGCCTAAAGCGCAGAACTGTTCTTGCCAATCCGCCGTCCCCAATGGTGACCTTTTGTTTAAGGAGGATTAGCTTTGGCGGAGCCTTTTTTCACGATGCGTTGGGAAGACCGGCATTTAGTGCTTGTGGACCAGACCAAACTACCGCAGGAGGAAGTTTATCTGGTGTGCCGTGATCACCGGATGGTGGCGGAGGCCATTCGCCGTTTGGCAGTGCGGGGCGCGCCGGCCATCGGGGTTGCGGCCGCTTTCGGCGTGGTGTTGGGAGCGGAGGAGATTGTGCGGAAAAAAAACGACTTGGTTACCGGTTTGGAAGAGGTCTTTACCCTACTGGCCGCGACCAGACCTACCGCAGTTAACCTTTTTTGGGCCTTGGCCCGCATGCGGAAAGTTGTTAGGGCGCAACAGGGAAGCGCCCCCGATCAATTGGTTGGGGCGCTGGAAGCAGAAGCCCTTCGTATCTACCAAGCGGATATTGAGACCAACCGCCGCCTGGGTCGGCAGGGTGCCGCCCTGCTCCCGGATGGGGCGACGGTCCTGACCATCTGTAACGCGGGCGCTTTAGCCACGGTCGCCTATGGGACGGCGTTAGCGGTGATCCGCGCCGCCGTTGAGGCCGGAAAAAGGATTGCGGTGGTTGCTTGTGAAACAAGGCCTTTACTGCAAGGGGCTAGACTGACCACCTGGGAGTTGAAGAAAGACGGGATTCCGGTCACGTTGATCACCGATCAAACGGCCGGTTACCTTATGCAACAGGGGAAAGTTAGCGCCGTGTTGACGGGAGCGGACCGGATTGCCGCCAACGGGGATGTGGTCAATAAGATTGGCACCTATACCTTGGCGGTCTTGGCCACCGCCCATGACCTCCCCTTTTATGTGGCGGCGCCGACGTCGACGATTGATCTGACCCAACCGGACGGGAAGGGGATCCCCATTGAGGAACGGGCGGCTGAAGAAGTGACCATGTTTGGTGGTAAGCAGATCGCCCCCGACGGGGTGCAAGTTTATAATCCGGCTTTTGATCTGACCCCCGCCCGCTTAATCGACGCGATCATTACCGAAGAGGAGGTTTTCTGGGGTGAAGCGGGGAAATATAGTCTCCGGGACCGGTTATCTAAAGCTTCTAACTGAGCTTAGCCAGGAGGCGATCCTTCGATAGCTTTAGCTTGAAGGCTAAAAATTCCGGGTCTACCCGGAAGAAGTCTATTAATTCCCAGGCCGGCATATGATTTAACGCCAGCTCCAATTCGTGGTCGGGAATGAGGTAATTAACCGCCCAAACCATGGCCTGGTACTCCTCACGGTAGGTTCGGATCCGGCTGCGGCAGTGGTAGTGGGTGATGATGCTCTCCCGCGGTGTTGTGAAAAAGTGGCCTAGCTCTTCCGCGAGAACACAGCGGAAATGGCTTTGGTCGTTAACGATGCGGTAATCAAGGCCAATGACCGGGTTTTTACCCGGATAGGAATAAAAGACAGCTTCAATCGGTGGTTTAAAATCCCAAAGCATGAGGATGATCTTGTTCTTTTTGGCTAGGGCTATTAAATTGTCAGGCAATAAAATCCCCCATTTTAATCCCCGATTCCAGCTAAAAAAGGGTTACTCGTCGTTGATCCCTAACTCCTCCTTAACCAGCTTAATGAAGCTAAGGACCGATTGGCGGGCGCTTTCGGGTAGCTCCGTCATGGGATCGTCACTACGGTGGGCGGCGACGATCTCGATGGGAGCCCGGATTTTGGTGCGGCCAAGGAGGAAATCAATAGAAACATTGAACAAATCGGCGATTTTGTGCAATGTTTTTTGGTCGGGGAACCTTTCATTATTCTCATAATTACTGATTGTTTTCTGGGTTAAATCTAGTTTCTCGGCTAAATCTTTCTGATATAGCCCTTGTTCTTCACGTAAAGCGCGTAACCTTGCTCCAAAAGTCACTTAATCACCACCAATTTCCCTAAACCGATCCTTCTAAATATTTAATCGTAGTGGAAGCCAAAAAAATTAATACTTTTTTTAGCAGGTTCTTTCCGATTTTAGCAGGTTTCTTCGGCTTCCTATTTCCGACCTATGCACACTGAGATATAGAAAGGTTACGATCATTCAGCCCATGCCCTTAAGATGGGCGGTGGAGGAGAAAAGAGAAAGAAAGGGGAAGAGTGATCCAATTGAACACCTACCAAATTCGGGATTTAAACCTTGCTCCCGCCGGCGAGCATAAGATTGATTGGGTAAGTCAACATATGCCGGTGCTCAACCGGATTCGGGAGAAATACATCGCCCAGCGCCCCCTAGCCGACCGGCGGGTGGCGATATCTGTGCATTTAGAAGCAAAGACGGCCTATTTAGCCCTCACTTTAAAAGCATTAGGGGCCGAACTAGCTGTTACCGGCAGTAACCCCTTGTCCACCCAGGATGATGTGGCTGCGGCTCTGGTCAGGAGAGGAGTGCCGGTTTATGCCTGGCATGGCGCAACCGAAGAAGAATATTTCGCCCACTTGACCGCTACCTTACAGTTCCAACCGGACTACATCATCGATGATGGTGGGGATCTGGTTAATTTGCTCCATACACAGGAACGACAATTGCTTTCTTTTATCAAAGGCGGGTGTGAAGAGACCACAACCGGAGTACACCGTCTCCGGGCAATGGCTGCTCAGAACCAGTTGGCCTTCCCGATGATCGCGGTTAATGATGGCCTTTGTAAACACCTCTTTGATAACCGGTACGGTACCGGTCAGTCAACTTGGGACGGGATTATGCGCACCACCAATCTGGTGATTGCCGGGAAGACAGTGGTGGTTGCCGGTTATGGCTGGTGTGGTCGGGGCGTTGTTATGCGGGCGAAAGGCCTAGGTGCCCGTGTTGTCATCTGTGAGGTCGACCCGGTTAAGGCTTTGGAAGCATATATGGATGGTTTTATGGTGCTCCCGACGATGGAAGCGGCTAAGCTTGGCGACATTTTTGTCACGGTGACCGGTTGTAAAGACGTTTTTTGCCAACCCCATTTCGCGCTGATGAAAGATGGGGCGCTGCTCGCCAATGCCGGCCATTTTGATGTGGAGTTTAACAAGGAAGACCTGAAAAAAATGGCTACCCGGATTGAAGAAGTCCGGCCGAAGATTACCGCTTACCGGTTGCACGACGGACGGCGCTTATACCTATTGGCTGAAGGCCGGTTGGTGAACTTAGCGGCTGGTGACGGTCATCCGGCGGAGATTATGGATCTCTCCTTTGCGCTACAGATCTTGTCTTTGGTTTACCTAGCGACGGAAAAGAAAGAAGGAGAACTAAAGGCAGGAGTTTACCCGGTTCCGCAGAAGATTGATCATTTGGTAGCTCACTTGGCGTTGGAAGCCAGGGGGATAAAGATAGATCATTTAACTGAAGAACAAAACACGTATCTGAACAGTTGGTAGCGGTATAGAAAGGAGATGGCCCTGATGGGAACGGTGGTTATTCACTGCGAATGGCTGCTTACGATGGCGGAGGGAGAAGAACCGATCCATGATGCTTATATAAAAATAGTGGATGACAAAATTGAAGCGGTTGGTCCTTGGCAAGAGTGGGCAACGGACACAGAGGCCGAAGTGCTCGAGGCCCGGTCGAAACTGGTGATGCCGGGGCTAGTCAATACGCATACGCATGCGGCAATGGTTCTTTTTCGCAGTCTTGGTGATGATTATCCGCTGTATACCTGGTTAAAGGAGAAAATATGGCCGCGGGAAGCCAAGTTGACGGCGGAGGACGTTTACATTGGAGCACGTTTGGCGATCAGCGAGATGCTTCGCTCGGGGACGACAACCTTCGCCGATCAATATTTTTTTATGGATGAAGTGGCCCAAGCAGTAGAGGAAGGCGGAATTCGCGCGGCTTTATCCCGTGGCTTGTTAGGCACCGATGAAGAGGTTGAGGCCAAACTGGAAGAGGCGGTTGAACAAGGGAAGAAATGGAAGGGGAAGGCAGACGGCAGAATTTCGCCCATGTTGGGGCCCCATGCTCCTTACACTTTATCGCCATCGGCTTTACGGCAGATTGTCACGGCGGCCCGCCACTATCAGCTACCCTTACATATCCATGTGGCGGAAACCAGGGATGAGCTAGAGGAGATTGGAAAAAACTACGGGAAGCGGCCCATTGCCTATCTGGTTGACCAAGGAGTTTTTTCCCGGCCGGTTTTATTAGCCCATGGCGTGTGGTTGGACGAGGGCGAAATCTCCTTCCTGGCCAAACAGAAAGTGGCGGTCGCCCATAACCCTTCCAGCAACCTTAAACTAGCCAGTGGAATTGCCCCTGTTGCCCAGCTCCAAAAGGCCGGTGTCTTGGTCAGCCTTGGCACCGACGGAGCGGCCAGCAACAACCGGCTTGATATGTTTACCGAGTTAAGAACGGCCTCCCTGATCCATAAAGTGACCAACCAAGATCCAACGGTGCTCTCGGCTGAAACCGCATTAAGGATGGCGACGATCAACGGGGCGCGGGCTTTGGGCTTGGGTGACCAGATTGGTAGTTTAGAACCGGGAAAGAAAGCCGATTTAATCATGGTCGATCTGGAGCAGAGCCACTTGACGCCTTGCTTTAACCCGGTCTCCCTCATGGTCTACGCGGCCCGGGGCAGTGACGTGGCGGATGTGATGGTAAATGGAGAATGGTTAGTTCGAGAAAGAGAAATGGTCAAATGGGATGAAGCCCAGATCCGTTCTGCTGCAGCCCAGACCGCTTGGGATCTCTATCAGCGGGAATAGGCTTTAAAAGTAAAGCGGACGAAAAAGCAAGGAATGAGGGCAAAAAACGAAAGAAAAGGAAGAAATAAGCCTTAAATCCTGATTATGGCTTACTGAGAAAATTGCAGGGAGCAAGTTTATCTGCTATGATATTAGTACAAACTCCTTGTGGATTCGTGTTCGCAAAGAGTTTGTAGAGCATCATTCTGATGTCAGGCGCCGGCTGAGGGGTGAAGCTCGCCCTGCCTCTGACCACGCCGGCAGTCGGGGTAGGTGATTTTCCTCGGTTAACTATTTAAGGTTGTTGTTCATTTGCCACCACCGGGTGGCGCTTTTTTTTTTGGTTTTTTGATTGATTAAGCTTTTTCCGTTGTATTCCGTAAAAAGGATTCTAATACTATATATCGCGTTCACTAGGATTAAGCGATCCAAAGTGCGGACCCCATCTTGTACAGGGGACTAAGGCAAAGGATCATACGGAAAGCCCGTATGACAAGGGGCAGAGGGGTCAGTAATTCCTTTGGCCAAGAGAAGAAAAGGCAAGCGAAGCAAAAAACCCGCAGCTGATGTGGAGGGATAAACCTTGACCAAGGACAGGGTTGTTGTCATCGGTGGTGGGCCGGCCGGGATGATGGCCGCCGGCGTAGCCGCACGCCAGGGACGGAGCGTGACGCTAATCGAAAAAAACAACCGGTTGGGCCGAAAATTATTGATCACCGGGAAAGGCCGGTGTAATCTTACAAATATTACGGATTTGGAAGGTTTAATCGCCAACATTCCAGTTAACGGTAAATTTTTATACCATGCTTTTCACCGGTTTGGAAACCGGGATTTAATCGCCTTTTTCCAGGAATGGGGCCTTTCCACCAAAGTCGAAAGGGGTGGACGGGTTTTCCCCGTTACCGATCGTTCTGCCCATGTGGTGGCTGCTTTAGAACGGTTTATGTCCAGGTATCGTGTACAGATTACCCAAGGCGAAGGAAAGGAGATCCTGGTCACCGGAGCGCAAGTAGCCGGTGTTAAATTGGACAATGGAGAACAAATACCGGCTGAACGGGTAATCATTGCCACCGGTGGCTGCTCTTATCCGGCAACAGGTTCCACGGGGGATGGTTACCGGTTTGCCGCGGCGCTGGGGCATACGATTACTCCGTTAAAACCGGCTTTGGTTCCGCTGGAGTCACCCACCGCCTGGCTCCGGGAAGTGCAGGGCCTTACCCTCAAAAACGTGGCGATTAAAGTTTTTAACCAGGAAGGGAAGGTTGTTTACAGCGATTTTGGCGAGATGCTCTTTACCCATTTTGGCGTTTCAGGACCGGTTATTCTGTCGGCCAGTGTCCATCTGGAGCAAGATCATCACTACCGGTTGGTCATTGATTTGAAACCGGCCCTTACCCCCGAACAGTTGGATTTGCGCCTGCAGAGGGATTTTACCAAACACATCCGGAAGGCTTTCCGTAATGCGCTGGGCGACCTTTTACCGCGGGCCCTGATTCCGGTTGTGGTTAACCTGGCCACCATTCCTCCGGATAAACCGGTTCACCAAATTACCAAAGCGGAACGGCAGCGGCTGGCAGCGCTCCTTAAAGGGTTGGAAGTGGAGATCACCAGTTTACGGCCGATCACGGAGGCGATCGTTACGGCCGGTGGGGTTAGCGTGAAAGAAATCAATCCGGCGACGATGGAATCAAAACTAGTCAAAGGGTTGTTTTTTGCCGGAGAAGTGATGGATGTTAATGCGTATACCGGGGGTTTCAATTTGCAGATCGCTTTTTCCACCGGATATTTGGCCGGAAGTAGTTGCTAATCCGGACCGGAGGGCAAGAAAGGAAAGTGTTGAAAAATGCCGTTTTCTAAATTAATCTTAAGAAAAGCGGGGAGAGGAAGCGAGAAGATAGAAAATCGGGCACGAAAACGGTTCGACAAAACAACATATTGGGGATATAATATACTGTGCCACAAAATGTAGGGGTAAAGTGGACGAATTGGACCGTAAGGAGGGAAAGTAGTGCGGTGTCCTTTCTGTCATCACCGGGACAGTAAAGTAGTTGACTCCCGTTCCTCCGAAGAGGGGGTAGCGATTCGGCGGCGGCGGGAGTGTTTGGCGTGTGAACGCCGGTTTACAACCTACGAGCGGATTGAAGAGGAGCCACTGATCATCATTAAGAAAGACGGGCGGAGAGAGCCGTTCAATCGGGAGAAGATCCTTAATGGGCTGCGGAAAGCCTGCGAGAAACGGCCGTTATCCGTTGAAGCCCTGGAAAAGATTACCGATGAGGTTGAACAGGCGGTCCGGAAAAGGAATGAAAACGAGACACCAAGCACGGTCATTGGTGAACTGATTATGGAGCGGCTGAAAGAGATCGACGAAGTAGCTTATGTCCGCTTTGCTTCGGTTTATCGGCAGTTTAAAGACCTGGATATTTTTATGCGGGAGCTCCAAAACCTCCTTGGGGACAGAAAAAGTTGGAATAGAGGGTGAAAGAGAATGGCAAAGGTACAAGAAGAGTTGGAAAAAGAAGTCGGAAAAGGACGGGTAGTGAATTTTCGGAACAGCATGGCTGCTCCGGAAAGGGTCTTTCGTTCTATTCAGAAACGGGACGGCCGAATCGTACCCTTTGCAATAGATAAAATTACAGATGCCATCTTTAAGGCGGCGCGAGCGGTCGGGGGTGAAGACAAACAACTGGCGGAAGAACTGGCTCAGGTTGTGGTGAAGTATGTGGCTAAAACCAAAGCCAACGGGATTCCTACCGTGGAAGAGGTTCAGGATGCGGTCGAAAAGGTTCTGATCGAGACCGGGCATGCCAAGACCGCTAAAGCCTATATTCTTTACCGGGACCGCCGCACCCGTCTTCGGGAGACCAAATCCGAATTAATGGATGTAGTCGAAGAGATTCTGGTGGAAACCAGCCGCGAAAATGCCAATGTTAGTAACTCTCCTTCCGCCAAAATGTTACAGATTGCTTCGGCTGCCAGTAAGCAGTTTTATCTTTACCGTTTAATCCCGGAAGAATTTTCCCAGGCCCATATTGAGGGGGACATACATATCCATGACCTGGATTTTTATGGGAAGACTCTTACTTGTGTTCAGATCCCTCTGGGCCGTCTTTTGACTGAAGGCTTTAATACCGGACATGGATACATCAGACCGCCGAAGCGGATTTCTTCGGCAGCGGCTTTGGCCGCCATTATTCTCCAGAGTTCCCAGAATGACATGCATGGTGGCCAATCGTTCGCCTTTTTTGACCGGGATATGGCGCCCTTCGCCAAGGGTAGCTCCGAAGATGAAGTTTATCAGGCGATGGAAGCGCTGATTTATAATTTAAACTCCATGCATAGCCGTGCTGGCGCGCAAGTCCCTTTCAGCAGCATAAACCTGGGGACCGACACTTCACCGGAAGGGCGGTTAATCACCCGTTCCCTGCTCCTCGCCCACGAACGGGGTTTAGGACGGGGTGAAACCCCCATTTTCCCTAATATTCTGTTCCGGTTGAAGAAAGGGATTAATTTTGAGCCGGGCGATCCCAACTATGACCTCTTTCAACTGGCAATGAAGGTTGCCGCCCAACGGCTCAATCCGACCTTTAGCTTTATGGACTCTTCTTTTAATACTCCGTACGGAACAGAAGTGGCCTATATGGGCTGCCGGACGCGGGTCATTGCCAACCGCCACGGCGAGGAAGTCTCCACCGGTCGGGGGAACCTTTCTTTTACCACGATTAATCTACCCCGGATTGCCATCAAAGCCCAGGGTAATTTAGAGTACTTCTATAACGAGCTGGACCGGATTGTCTTGTTGACCTGTCGCCAGCTATACCATCGTTTCCGGGTCCAAAGCAAATTGAAAGTGAAAGACATGCCCTTCTTAATGGGACAACACCTCTATCTTGATTCCGAAAAACTAAAGCCGGAAGATTCGATTGCTCCGGTCATCAAACACGGGACCCTTTCCGTTGGTTTTATCGGATTGGCCGAAGCCTTAACCGCGCTGGTCGGGGTGAACCATGGGGAAGACTTTGGCGCTCAGCAGCTGGGATTGGAGATCGTCAGCCATATGCGTCAGCGCATCGATGAAATGGCCGAAGAATATGATCTGAACTACACCCTCCTTGCTACTCCAGCCGAAGGGCTCTCCGGACGGTTTATCGCGATTGACCGAAAAACCTTCGGGGTGATTCCGGGGATAACCGATAAAGATTATTACACCAATAGTTTTCATGTCCCCGTTGGTCAAGAGGTCAGTTGTTTTGACAAGATTAACTTAGAAGGGCCCTATCACCGGTTTACCAATGCGGGCCACATCAGTTATGTGGAGATTTCCGCCCCGCCGGTGGATAATATAGAGGCTTTTGAGAAGATCATCCGGCATATGGCGGCGGCCGATATGGGGTACGCCGGGATCAACTTCCCCATCGACGAGTGCCGGGGCTGTGGGAACCGGGGGATTTTCGAGGAAGAGTGTCCTTCCTGCCATTCCACTGATATACGGCGGGTGCGCCGGATTACGGGGTATTTATCCACCGTCGACCGGTTTAATGATGCCAAAAAGGCCGAACTGCAGGACCGGAGATCCCATCTCAAAGTCTAAAAGGAAGGACGCCTGGGCGGTAGCTCGGCCAGGCGCTACATTACAAAACCAGCCTTGAAAACCTTATAAAAATATGCTATAATTAATCGTTGTTAAGCCCATTAAAGCCAGCGTAGCTCAATTGGCAGAGCAGCTGATTTGTAATCAGCAGGTTATCGGTTCAAGTCCGATCGCTGGCTCCAGCTAGAACCCAAAACACCATCCATTTGAAGCTAATTTACTTATCAGCCTTCCTGGACAGAGGAAGGCTTTTTTCTATTTAACACCTTGTTTAATGCTTTCAGACCGTCTTGGCGTGCAAAAAGTCATTACTGATCAGTGAATAGCAAAGAGGGTCAAGAAAAGGTAAAGTAACCTGTAAGGCCGGGCTGAATAAACTAAGAATCTTTGCGGTCAGCCCCGGTTTTGTCCTGGAGAAGCTGGTTATCTACCCGGCAGGCAAACAACCGGCCGAGAGCTATCTGGGGCCGCCGGAGAGCTATTATGTGGGGAAGAAATGAACATAAGCAGTGGTGCCCGTCTATTGATTATCCTCTTCTCATCATTCAGGAAAACATGACCACCATACAAAAAAAGCAGGCCGCCGCAAGTCAGGTCAATGACTTGCGCGGCCCGCAAGACCGGGAACCCGTGGACATGTTTTTCACAGTTGTCCGGCGGGTTTGATTTAATAGGAGAAGACTGAAGCGAAAATCGTTAACGGTGTATCGAGCCGCAGGTAGAACTCGCCACCGTGACCGTTAAGATTATGGGCATAGCCCATGGTTATTGGCACAGTAAGATCAGTCAGGGCGGAGATGGTGAGAACCGGGCTGATCTCAACCCCGGCGTTCACCTTCAGATCCCCGAAGAAGTTTTGACCTCCGGATCTGTTTTCCCAGACATCCCCGGCCTCAAGAAAAACCGACCCGGCCAAGCCACGGAAGACAACGCCTCTGATCACTTCCACCTTTTTGCCGAAGGTAATGGGGAACATCAAGTCAACCGCCAGCGAGGCAAAGAGATCCCCTTCTTCTTTGCCGGTATACCCGCGCATCAGGGCGGCTTTATACTTTTTAAAGCTGGGCAATTCGTCTCCGGCGCCCGCCTTTAAAGTCGCCGCCCCGTACAACCCGGAAGTGACCTTGAAGATTTTCATTGTGGTATTGTCCGCCTTAAAGTACTGGTAGCTGTCGTATCCCGGGGCTTTTATTGCGCCTTCCAAAGTTAGGTCAGAGCTCAACCCTTTATCGGGAAAACGGTCGTAGGCTAAGCCGGCGGTGATCGCCAAAAGGGGTTTCCGGTCAGAGTGAAGGGCGGAGAATTCTTCCTGGGAAAGACCGGCTGTAAAAGTGTAAACCGGGTAATAATAATGGCCGTAGAAACCGGTTTCCACCGCTTTGTAGATGGGGTAGGAGAACTGCAGGCGGTTATTAAGCTTATTTTTGTCATAGGTAGTTGCCAGGGAGAGAGAGCCCCCGCG
Organism: Bacillota bacterium; assembly: GCA_012837715.1. Classification (GTDB taxonomy): domain Bacteria; phylum Bacillota; class UBA4882; order UBA10575; family UBA10575; genus Capillibacterium. The sequence continues at coordinate 79,720 of DUQR01000039.1, forward strand.
GGCGGTAAGGAAGTTGAACTCCCCAAAAAATCTGGTTGATGCAGCGTTTGTATTGCCGGCCGTGTTAAAGAGGGAGGCGGCGCCCAAACGCCAATTGTGTTTAAAGGCCTTCTCTCCGGCCAAGGTCAAACCGAGGCCCGCCTCTTCTGTACCAAGGTGCAAAGAAGGACCGAAACTGAGGAAATAGTTTTCCCAAGGCCTCCGTTCCAGCAGCTTGCGGGCATCGCCAAAGACGTAGAAGTCAATCCGGTCGATGTTCTTATTATTCGCCCGGTCGGTTTCCAGGACATTATAGTCGGGGTCCAGAACCACGCCACGAACCTTTTCACCAGTGACCACGGTCAGGGTCGTATCCCCATTCACCTCCGGGATGAACTCCCTTAATTTTTCCCCGCTCTCCAGGACAAATTCCACTTCCAGGGCGGTCAGGCCCTGGCCTTTTTTGCCGATTGCAAGTTCGGTAAGGTATTCTTCGCCCGTACCCGCCTGTTCCGCTTTTGTTGATTTAACCTCCTTAATGTAATAATCAACATATTCCGTACCATAGATCCAGTCGGCAAAGAACCGCGCAAGAGATTTTCCGCTTTTCTCCTCAATGATCGCCCGCAGATCTTTGACGGTCGCCACCCGGCGCCGGTACAGGGTGAAAAACTCCTTGAGGGCCTCCGCCATTACTTCGCGGCCCACATAGGTTTCGAGCATCTTGAAGACCATGTAGCCTTTGTCGTAGTCCCTGACGGAAGAAACATGCAAGTAAGAGTCTTCAAAGCCGGTATAAAGCGGCTGATCCCAGCCATCTCTCCGGTAAGATATATAATCACCGTGGCTGATATCCCGGAAGGTCCAGGATGGGGCGGGTAAATACTCATAAAAAAGAACCAGGGACAGGGAGCCGAAGGGGATTGGTTCGTAGAGGTTTCCCGGATCGGGGAATCTCTCTTCCGTAAGGTTATAGGCAATAAGGTCGGCAAGGCCTTCAGAAAGAAAGTTTTCTTTATCAAAATCATAGCTGGTGCCCACACCGCACCAAAGGTGGGCCAGTTCGTGAGCGAGTGTATAATAATGGATGCGCCGGTAAAAAACCAGGGCCGTGGAGAAAAAGCTGTCAGTCATCAGGACGGTACCGTTTCCCGCCATCGCGGAAAGCGTCGTATAAGGAGTATTAATTATGTTGATTCTGGGGTAATTCATCCCGTACCGCCGGTTATATGTTTCAACAATCTCCACCGCGGCATCCAACAGGTAAGCGACTTGCTCCGGCCGGGCCTCCGGCAAATGATAAAGGTTGATCTCCGTCCCGTCACCGGTAATGGTGGAGACTTTTTGGAAACGGGTGGAAAAAACCATGGTCGTTGGAATCACCGGGTTTTCATTGGTTACAGTGACTGTTTTTAAGTCACCCTCTACCCGTTCCGCACATTTCTCCCCGCCCACCGCCACGGTATATTCTTTGGGCAGGGTCAGTGTAAAGCGGTCCAGAAAATGGGGGGTGAAAATAAGCTTGTCAAAAACCCAGTCTTCAGCGGTTCTGTCCACTTCCACCGGGTACCAGACATGCCGCAGGATGAATATATCCTGATAGTACCATTTTTCTGACAGAGAAGGAGCTGTGACAACCTCCGGGATAATAACCTCGAAATCGATGCGGAGGACGATTTCCTCTCCGGGGGCGAGCGGGGTTGCCAGTTGCACATGGAAGACGGCCTCGTCCATGGAATACTTCTGGACTTTGACGAACTCCGTATGCGGTAAAAAGGAAAAAGCGAGTTCTTGCCCGTTCTCATCCGTAACCCTTTTAATTTCCGTATATCCGGGCTCAAAACTGTCGGCATAACCCACATCGTTTAGTATCTCCGGCAAGAAGGGGTTGGGTTCTTTTCCCGGGTTATACATAAAGAAGTAGACTTCGTCCAGCGGCCGGGGGAAGGTATTGACAAACCTCACCCGCTGTCTGCCGGTGAGTAACCGGTTGGCTGGGTCGGCATGAACTTCAAGCACATACCGGGAATATCCTTTATGCGGATCTTCACCGGCTACAGCGGCTTGGGAGAGACCCATTACTGCCGGCAACACCAAAAAGACCGCAAACAAAGCCAGTATTCTTTTCATCACATAACCTCCTCCAAAGTGCTTTCCTATGCTGCCTGGCGGTTGCCGTGAAAAGCATAAAGGACCACTTACTTCCCATTCTTGATATTTTATCAAAAAGTTGAACGTCTACAACACCATTGAAGGATATCTACCCGGCGGACAAAGTGTCCAGTTCTTCAATTTTGACGCACCACTTATATTTTAGTATTTTAGGTAATATAAACATTCCTGTCAATAGATTACTGTCATAATTTATCAATTTTTGTGTATAATTCTGCTTTTTATCCCTTAAGTTAAAAGAACCTGGTTATCTGTATTGAAAAGGAGTACCCAGAGATTCTTACCACGGGTGGTAAAATTTCATTACAAAGCGGTATAATAATATATGAATTAAAATAAGGAGAGGAGGATCAACATGAAATACTATGTCAATGCCAAGGCCGTAAAGGACGGCGATGGTTCCAGGGAGAGACCATTCAAACGGATCAATGATGCTGCGAAAGTGGCGCTTCCCGGTGACGAAGTGTTGGTCGCGCCCGGGATTTACCGGGAGTATGTGGATCCGGTTCATGCCGGCACGGAAGAGGCCCGGATCACTTATCTCAGTACAACACCGCTTGGGGCAGTAATCACCGGTGCGGAACAGGTAAAAACCTGGCAGCCTTATAAAGAAAAAGTCTGGGTCTGCCGGATCCCCAACAGTGTCTTCGGCGCTTACAATCCTTATACCACTTTGGTCTATGGCGACTGGTATTTCGCGACCCCCAACAAGCACACCGGCTGTGTTTTTCTGAACGACAAGGCAATGTACGAAGCAGTAACTTTGGAAGAATGCATCAAAGGTGAAGTTTATGCGTGTAGTTGGGTACCGGAAGATTCGATCTATAAATGGTATCCTGAACAGGACCCGGAGACGGATGAAACAGTAATTTACGCCAACTTCCAGGGGCTGGATCCAAACAAGGAGAATGTGGAGCTCACGGTCCGCCGCCGCTGCTTTATGCCTTCCAAAACGGGCGTCAGTTATATTACAGTCAGCGGATTCAAGATCGATAAGGCGGCCACCACCTGGGTGCCGCCTGCCGCTTTCCAGGACGGTATGATCGGTCCCCACTGGAGTAAAGGCTGGATCATCGAAGATTGCGAGATTGCCAACAGCAAGTGCGCCGGCATTTCTTTGGGCAAATATCTTGATCCCGACAACGAGCACTATTTTACATATAAGCAGGTAAAGAGTCCCACCCAGATGGAACGGGATGCCATATGCCGTGGCCAGTATCACGGCTGGCTGAAAGAAAAGATCGGCAGCCATATCATTCGCCGTTGTAACATCCACCATTGTGAACAGGGCGGCATCATCGGCCGGATGGGCGGGGTGTTCAGTATCATCGAGGACAACCATATCCATCATATCAATAATATGCAGGAGCTTGGCGGAGCAGAAATCTCCGGGATCAAAATGCATGCGGCCATTGATGTCATCATCCGCCGCAATCATATCCACCATTGCACCATGGGAATCTGGTGTGACTGGGAAGCTCAGGGCACAAGGATTACGCAGAATCTGCTCCATGATAACCAGCGGCCGCCCTATGCCAAGAATCTGCCCGGCGGGATGATGTCCCAGGATATCTTTGTGGAAGTCAGCCATGGTCCAACCTTAATCGATAACAATATTCTCCTCTCCGACGTCAGCCTGCGTTTTGCCACCCAAGGTGTGGCGATGGTTCATAACCTGATCTGCGGCGCCTTTACCAGCGTTGGCGATGGGACAACTTGGCGTTATACCCCATATCACATCCCGCACCGGACGGAAGTAATGGGCTTGATGACCATTCTTCACGGCGACAATCGTTTCTACAACAATATTTTTGTCCAGAAATGGCCGGCTGAAGACTATACGACCTATGATGACCAGGATGCCCAAAATACGATGCGGGAGAACAGGCTGGCCGGCACACACGTTTTCGATGGATACCCCACCTATCAGGAATGGATTTCCCAGTTCGATTTTACCCAGCGTCCGAACATGCGTGCTCTGGAGCCCGTTCATCTTGGTCATTTGCCAATCTGGAGTGAAGGAAATGTCTATCTGCACGGGGCCAAACCGTGGGAAAAGGAAGGGAACGGCCTGGTGAGCGGGGAAAACGGGCAGGAAATTAAGGTTGAACTGGTGGAAAAAGACGGCCATTATCATCTGGAGACAAATCTCTTCGATTACATCAAGGATTTCCGGGTCCGGATGATTAATACCGAAATCCTCGGCAAGGCTTTCGAACCGGAGCAATCCTTTGAGAACCCGGACGGGACACTAATCCGCTTTGATTCGGACTATTTCGGCAATCACCGGGGTGTGCATGTGATTCCGGGGCCGTTCACCTCACCTGCGGGCCGGATCAAACTTTGATGGCGTTTTTCCGGAGTCTGTTCAATCCCTTCTTTGCCAGTATTCAAATCCGGCAACAATGCCCTTCAGCAAAACACTCTACGTCATCACAACGTAGAGTGTTTTTTTCTTTGTCAAGATTGCCTTTAGTAAGGGGTCTGTCAAGAATTTAGTGCTTTTAGCCTTTCTGTTTGCCAGGACGGCCAGGGATTGATAGAATCAAATCGGGAAAAGAGAAACAAGGGGAAGGAGGCAGAAAGGTGCGGGTGATTATCGACCGTTTTGAGGGCGATTACGCCCTGGTTGAGATGGAGGATGGTTTGGTGGCGCCTATGTCGGCGCAGCTGTTGCCGGGCGCCAGGGAAGGGGATGTGGTTGAGATTAGGATCGACCGTGAAGAGACGGCAAGGCGGCGGCAACAGATCGAAGAGTTAAGGCTCAAGTTGACCCAGGGGAGAAAGGACCCGGGCAAGGAAAAGCGGTAGTTGTTGTTTTTATTATTCCCGGATTAACTCGGCGGTGATTTGTTGTTCCAGTTGGAGAAGGGGAAGGGCGTCCGGTTCCCGTTGCTCCCGGGGTAAGGTAATTTGGTGGTAGCCTTTGATCACTGCGGGTCTGGGCGAGAAGACATAGATTTCATCGGCAAGCAATAACGCTTCTTTTGGGTCATGGGTGACCAAGAGCACTGTCCGGGGCGCCGCGGCCCAAATTTGCCGGAAACGGGTTATTAAAGCCCACTTCAAACTCAAATCTAAAGATTTGAAGGGTTCATCCATCAACAGGAGCCGGGAAGGATAAGCCAAGGCCCGGGCCATGGCTACCCGTTGCCGTTGGCCTCCGCTCAGTTTCCGGGGATAAGTATCCCGGTAGGGGAGGATCTCCATCTGCGCTAAATAGTAGTCGATTCTTTCCGTGAGTTGGACCGGGGGAATTTTGTTCTGTAAAACAAAGGATAGATTCTCGGCAACCGTCAACCAATCAAGGAGCCGCGGCTCTTGGAAGAGGTAACTAAGGGGTTTCCCCTCCAGTCCGGTGATCCGGCCTTGATCATGGGTCTTTAAACCGGAGATCAGGGCGAACAAAGTGGTTTTACCGCACCCCGAAGGACCGAGGAAAGCCACGATCCGGTTGGCCTTAACTTCCAGGGAGAGACCGGAGAAGACAAGGAGGTCCCCATAGGACTTGGCGATTCCTTCTAAAGTGAATTCCGTTTCGTTCATCGGCGTTTACTCCCAATATAGTAGTTTTTTCCTGATCAGCTGCTGGAGGAGGCGGTCGAAGAAAAAGCTGATGGCGATCACCACGATCGTCCAGGCAAAGACTTCGGGGGTTTCCAGATAGGTGCGGGCCGTATCCATCCGGGCGCCAATCCCGAACTTGGGGTAAGCCAGGACTTCGGCGGCGATCATCACCTTCCAGGTTAGCCCCAACCCGGCGGCGGCGCCGGTGGCCAGATAGGGCAAGATGGCCGGTAGATACATCCGCCGGAGGACGGTGGGGAAAGGAACCTGGTAAAGACGGGCCATTTCTTTGAGTTCCGGGTCAACCTGGCCCATCCCCTCGGTTACATTCTGGGTGATCAGTGGGAAAACCACCAGGAAAGTAACGAAAAGGGTGACCGTCTCCGCCGGAAACCAGATCAGCGCCAACAGGATCAGAGCCATTGACGGGGTGCTTCTAATTACGGTTAACCAAAGGTGAAAAAAGTGCTTAAAGGATCGGAACAATCCGGAAAGCAGGCCGCAGATCAAACCCGCCAGGTAAGAGAGGCCAAACCCGACTAATCCCCGGGAAAGGGTGGCTGCCAGGTGGGACCAAAACCCGCCGGAGATAATGAGCTGAACCAGTCGGCGGATGGTCAGGGCGGGGCTGGGAAGGATGATCTCCCTCCCAACCAAGGCCGCCGCTCCATGCCAGACCAGGAGCAAGGTCAAGAGCGAACCGAAGGTGGTTAGTTTATTCCGGTAAATAGAACCCGGCATCGGGTATTTTACCCCCAATCGACTGTGGTTGGAAAGAATAGAGTTTCTTCAGGAAATAATCGATTTCACTTTGGACTTGGTAAGCCCCGTTTAACCGTAAGTGACAACGGGGAATGGCTTGGGCCGCCGCGGTGGCGGAGATGAAAAGATGCTTCTCGGCTAAACGGCCGGCGGCCGCCGGATGTTCAACAACCCAGGTGCTCGCCGCCTCTGCCGCCTGTAAAAAGGTTTTGACTAAAGCCGGATTTGTGGTGGCCAATTCGGTTTTGACCACCAACGCGCTTTGGGGGTAGGATTCGTTCCGTTCCTCCAAACGTTTCCACTCGGCCTGGTAATCCAGGAGGACTTGCAGGTCCGGGTTGCGGGCAAGGGCTTCGGTCACCCAGGGTTCGGGCAAGGTGGCCACCGCGACTTTACCGGCGATCACCAATTGGGCCAGCTCGGCCGGGCTGGGGTAATACTGGATCTGGAGATCCTTTTCCGGATCAAGCCCGTTGGCGCTTAGAAAATAGCGGAACAACAGGTCCGGAGTGCTTCCTTTACCGGTGACGCCGATTTCCTGGCCTTTCAACTCCGGCCAGGAGGTGATCGCGGTGGAAGCACGGCCGATCACATACATCACACCCCAGTTGGTGATGGCGGCCAGTTGAATCGGGATCCCCCGGTTATATAGAATGGCGGCTAAGTTGGTCGGGACCGCGGCAATATCCGCTTCTCCGGCGATGATCTTCGCGCTCATCTGGTCGGGGCTTTTAAGGACAGTGTAATTCAGCGTTACCCCGGGGAGGAGCGTCGGCTTCTCCTCTACCATTTTGACCAGGGATAAACCAGTCGTTCCGGACAGAACCATCACCTCGATGGTGGTATTCTCCACCGCCGGGAGGGGCGTAGCAACCACGAGTAAAAAGAGTAATACCGCTGTACTTAGGATTTTTTTTCTCATCATAATCCCTCCAATCTTGTTTTGGCCAAAGCCGCCACGGCCGAGGGTTGGGTTGAATTTCCCAGTTTGACAAGACAAGCCTGTCTCCTGGACAGGCTTGTTGAATAGGCGGTTCAATCAATAAGAACTCCCTTTGCTTCAGGACAAAAGCTTTTGACGTTGTAACCATGGGGTAAATTCATTGGGATGCTCGAACAAAGGTCAACGCTAAAAGCCTGACAAGCCTTGGCCTCAGGATAAATAATCTGTTTCTTTGGGGTAAGGCGCACCTTTCCCCTTAGAAGCTTCATTCCTATTTTATCCTTCTTTCCGCAGAAAGGCAAGGTGTGAAATGGACTACTATTGTTAACTTTAAACAAAAACAAGGTTGACATTGCCCGCCGGTTTGCTTTAGAATGAAAAAATAAAGCTCGAAAGTGAAGAAGGCGGTTAGATGTTACATTTAGGGACATTGGTTAATCTACTCGCTTCCGCCCCCTTTGTTTCGGGGGAAGAATTGGCCAGCCGTTTAGGGGTAACCCGGACGGCCATCTGGAAGCAAGTGGGGATTCTGCGGGAGCTTGGTTATCAAATTACGGCCCACCCCCGGCGGGGTTATCATCTCGTAGCCCGACCCGATAAACTCTACCCGTGGGAGGTTGGGCGAGACCTGCATACAGAGCTGATCGGAAAGACCATTGAGTATTACGAAGAATTACCTTCAACCAACCGGCGGGCGAAAGAGCTGTTGGGGTCGGCAACCGAAGGGACGCTTATCTTAGCGGAAACCCAGCAGCAAGGCCGGGGACGGTTAGGCCGGAGCTGGTTTTCCCCGCCGGGAACCGGGATCTGGTTAAGCTTGATCCTCTACCCTTCCTTTCCCCCGGCGGAGTTAGCAAAGCTTAATTTGTTGGCGGCCGTCGCCCTCTCCCGGGCCGTCCTGGCCACGCTCGCTTTCCGCCCTTTGGTAAAATGGCCTAATGATCTCTATTACCAAGGACGCAAACTCTCCGGCATCCTGACGGAAGTTGGAGGAGAGCTGGGACGCCTCGAGTATGTTATTTTAGGGGCGGGAATTAATGTCAACCAAAAGAAGAGTGATTTTCCGGAAGAGTTAAGAACGAAGGCCGGATCTTTACGGATGATCAAGGGAAGACCGGTAAACCGCCGGTTGCTCCTGTGTAGTTTTTTAGAATGTTTTGAAGAAGAGTATTTCTATGCTTTAGGGCAAGGCTTTGACCGTTGCTTGGCCTACTGCCGGGAACATACGGCGACCCTGGGACGACCGGTGGAAGTGGATAACGGCCAGAAGGTTTACCGGGGACAAGCCGTTGCCATTGCTGAAGACGGCGCCCTCATTGTTGAAGACGGCGGCGAGCGTTTCCGGGTAATTACTGGGGATGTCCAGCTTCTCGCCGGTCCCGACCTTGCTTAAAGCTTGTCTAAGGAGGAGTTTGATGGATTGGATCAAAAAAAGGAAGACCACCGAACGCCTGGTTTTGGTGGCACTCTTTTCCACCCTGACCTGGATCGGCGCTTACCTACGGATTGAACTGATTCCTCCCCTTCCTTTTACCCTACAGAACTTCATGGTGATTGTGGCCGGGATTCTGCTTGGCCCGCGCGACGGCGCCCTCAGTCAGCTGCTTTATCTGCTCCTTGGTTTGGTAGGGATTCCGGTCTTTAGCCAAGGTGGTGGCCTTAGTTATCTCTTGCGGCCCGGGTTCGGCTTTATTCTTGGCTTTGTCGGGGCGGCGGCGGTGGTTGGCGGGTTAAGTAGATTGCTGCGGAAGATCAACTTCTGGGCATGTTTTGGCTTAGCCTTAACCGGGATGGCTGTGATTTATCTGATCGCCCTCCCCTATCTTTATCTCCTTAACAATCTGGTCTTAGCGGCGCCGGTAGGCTTTGGTCACCTCGCTTTGGCGATGGTCCCCTTTTTTTTGGGTGATCTGATCAAGGTGGTGGTGATTGCCGGTCTGCTCCCGCCCCTCTGGGCCCGTCTGCAGCAGTTTTGAGGGGGCACAGGGTTCAAAACATCCAGCCGAGACCGGCATACCAGTGCTGAGCGGGGGAAGCAAGATTACGGAGGCCGATTTTCAGGGTAAGGGGGGCCAGTTGGTACCGGGCATAAAGGTCCAGGACCGGCTGGTTGGGCTGCCAAAGATCGGCTTGGAGGCTAAAATTCCGGGTTTGGTAATTAAGGCCGAAACCCAACCAATTGTGGAGGATACCCAGACGGTACTGCCATGGATTGCGGTCAACCCCGAATTGCAGGGAAAACCGGTTCTGGTCCCCCAGGTCCTCCCAGCCGAAAAGGAGAAATTGCTCCTTTTTCCAGTTGAGTTTTGCTTCGTAATCAACCCCCCATTCTTGGGGCGTGACCGATAAGGACAATTGGTTGGTCAGGGAGAGACTTTCATAGGCTTTCAGAAAGTCATCGGCCAGATTCAGGACGCGCCCGGCTTTTTGCATGGAACTTTTAAAGAGGTCGGCGCTATCCTCGGTGGCAGCCTCCTCGATTAATTGGTTGAGGCCGGTTGTAATCATCTGGACCGACGTCAGCATCTCCGCGGTGGCGGTCATCAGATCGGCTAAGTTAGGGTCACCTGTGGTCAGCTGGGCGGAAAGATGGGCCAAATTTTCAGCCGCTGGTTCCAGGGCGCTTAGAATATTGGCTACCGCGGTGGCGGTTCGCCCGTCCGCCCGGAGTTCCGTCAGGAAGCGGTTGAGTTCCTGTTGAAAAGGTTCAAAGGCGCCTACCAACTCATTTAACTGGGCAAGAAAGACAGGCAGATCCTCCGCTGCAGTTAGGATCGCGTTGATTCCGTCGTAGTTCAGAGTGGTCAACCGGGTGGTGATCACCTTTAAAGCAGCCAGAAGGTCGCTGGGGTCGCTCATGGCCAGTTTCCTACTGAAGGCGGCCAAATTTCCGGCGATTGTTTCCAGGTCGGTTGTGGTTTGCCTTAACCGGTCGAGGAGGGCTTGGTCGGAAAGAAGTTGGTCTAAGGAGATGGTGATCCGTTTTAAAGTGGTCATTACTTCCCCGGTCTCCCGAAAAAGGTCTTCCGGAGAAAAGGGTTCTTTTCCTTGTAGTCTGGTTCCCGGTGGTATCCGATCGGGGCCGGGACCGGGGATGATCTCGATTATCTTTTCGCCGAGGAGACCGGCGGTATTAATGGTGACCAAGGCGCCTGTTTTTAAGATAACCTCCGGGGCCAATTTAAGGACAACTAAAACCTGGCCTTCCGGGGTGAGGGTAACCCGACTGACGCGGCCAATATCGACGCCGGCCATTTGCACCGGCGCCCCCGGCCGTAAGCCACCCACATGGATAAAGATTACTTCCAACTGATAATTCCGGTCTAGAAATTGATGACCGTTAAGCCAGAGTAAACCGGAGATTAAGATCACTAAACTGATGAGGGTAAAGAGGCCGACTTTTGTTTCGAAACGTGAAATCAAAGGCGCTCACCATCCTCCGTTTATTCTGATAGGGCCGGCCAAACAGCCCGTTATGAACTGGCGGAGGAGGGGACCGGCTTCTTCCAGAATCTTTTGGGCGGATCCACTTTCCCGGATTTTCCCTTGGTAAAGGAAGCCGATTTCATCGGCCACCCGTAACGCCGTGGTGAGGTCATGGGTCACCAGGAGGGAAGTGACGTTTAGTCGGCGGTGGACCCGGAGAATCAGATCATGGATCAGTTCGGCCATGATTGGATCCAGTCCGGTGGTGGGTTCATCGTAGAGGATAATCTCCGGATCCAGGGCTAAGGTGCGGGCGATGGCTACCCGTTTCCGCATCCCGCCCGACAACTGACCCGGGGTTTTAGTAAGCAAGTCTGGATCATCCCCCAGCCCCACATGGTCCAGCTCTTGCTGGACGCGGTTTTTAATTTCCTGTTCCGTAAAGACTCCTTTTTTACGTAGACCTAACGCAATGTTTTCGTAAACGGTAAGAAAATCGAAGAGGGCCGAAGATTGAAAGATCATTCCCCGGGTGGGCCCACCCGGGTTTTTTTTCCGCCCGTCCAAGGGGACGCCGTTAATCAGGATCCGTCCAGCCGTGGGCTGGATTAACCCCATTACTAAACGGAGGACGGTGCTTTTTCCGCAACCGCTGGGTCCAAGGAGGACATAAGTCCGCCCGGCCGGGACGGTAAAGGATAATGCAGAGAGGATTGCCCGTCCCGCCAGGGTGTAACCGACATTTTCCAGTTGAATCATGGCCGACTCCTTTAATCAAGCCCTAATAGAAAAGGACAGTGAGGAGAAGATTAAAAATAAACAAGGCGATGATTGCCGAAACCACGGCTTGCGTGGCAGCTGTGCCAACACCGGTGGCGCCGTCTTTGGTCTGGAGGCCGTAGTAAACACCAATACCGGCGACCAACAGACCGAAGAAAAGACCTTTGGCCAACCCGCCCAGGAAATCCCAAGGCTGAATATGGGTTAAGATGGAATCAACGAAGGTCTGCACGGTAACGTGTTTGAAGTAAACGGCAAGACCCATCCCGCCCAATAAACCGGTTAGGTTAGCGATGATGATCAAGAAGGGCAACATTAAAGAGACACCCAGGATCTTAGGGGCAATCAAATAAGCCTGGGGATCTATATCTAAAGATTTAAGGGCATCGATCTGTTCCGAGACGGCCATCGCTCCGATCTCGGCGGCAATTGCTGAGCTGGCTCGGCCGGCAACGATGATTCCGGTCAAAACCGGCGCCAGTTCCCGGGAAAAAGCGATTGTCAACAAGTGTCCCATTTGGCCGACCAGGCCAAAATCCACAAAGGAGCTGCTCAAATGGAGAGAGATGACCATTCCGGCGAAGGCGTTAATAATGATGACAATCGGTAAGGAGTTAACACCTAAGCGCTCCATCGCCAAAAGGGTTTGCGCCCAGTCCAGCTTACCACGGAAGATTGCAGCCAAACTTGCCCCGTAATACAAAGTGATCTCGCCGAGGGCGGAAAGAAAAGCGGTCACTTTCTCCCCTATTTTTGTAATCTGTTCTACCATTTTTATCCCCATTAATGTTATGGTCTTAATCTAGTCAGTTGCAAACGCTGTACGCTGGCTTCCGCCTGTACCGAAGGGCTTAAAAAGTGGAAGCCAAACTAGACCCAGCAAATTAGGCAACTCCTTAAATATATATGGATGGGGGGATAAGCCTATGAATAAAAAGGTAAAAAAAAGGCCTCCATGGCGGGAGGCGCTCCGAGGATTAAGACCGTTGTTTGATGATAATCACCGTTTTTCCCTTCTTTTTAAGAAACGGGTTAAAAAGCGCGGCTAAAAGGCGGCACATAAAACACCCTCCTTTTGGGAAAAATCTTTGCTAGCTCTTTACAAGTTATGCCCTTCATTATATGATAAACTTGAAAGTCTGGTACATAGTCCGGGGTAGGAATATGGAAAAATGGGGGTTGGGAAAATGGTGCCGTTCGAATTGAAGTATACTGCGGAACACGAATGGGTTAAGGTCGAAGGTGAACGGGTGACGGTAGGGATTACGGAATATGCCCAGAAAGAACTGGGCGATGTCGTTTATGTGGAACTACCGGCGGTGGGCGAAAAAGTCAAAGCTAAAGCCGGGATGGGTAGTATTGAATCAGTGAAGGCGGTTTCCGATGTGTATGCTCCGTTGACCGGTGAGATTGTAGAAGTCAATGATGAATTGCAGTTTAGCCCCGAACTGGTAAACCAGGATCCCTACGGAAAAGGTTGGATTGCCGTGATTGAAGTCGCCGATACCGAAGAACTTAAAAATCTACTGAGCGCAGAAGCGTACCAGAAATTAATCGGTGGAAATTGATCGGGCGCCTACTCCCTTGGTCGACCGGGACAGCCGCGTGGAATATGGCCCTTGATGAAGCCTTGCTACGTAGCTATGAACAGGGGAAAGCCCCGCTTACCCTCCGTTTTTACGGATGGACTCCCCCGGCGCTTTCCTTGGGCTGTTTTCAACAGCCTTTGACCGCGGAACAGCAAGCGTGGTGCCGCCAAGCAGGTGTGGATTGGGTGAAGCGACCGACCGGCGGCCGCGCTGTTTTTCATGATGACGAGTTAACCTATGCCTTGGTCGCCGGTGCGCGGGACGGCTTTGCCGGACCGGTTCTTGCCGACTACCAAAAGATCGCTTTGGGGTTGAAGCGTGGTTTTGCCCTGCTGGGGTTGGCGGTTGAACTGGCCTCGGGGCCCCGGCAAACCGAAGGTTACCCGTCCCAGCTTTGTTTTGCGGCTTCGTCCTGGTATGAGATTACTTACCAAGGGCGAAAACTGGTCGGTAGTGCGCAGCTTCGTCAGGACAAAGCCCTGCTTCAACACGGTTCTATTCTCCTTACCTTTAATCCCCTGTTTTGGGTGGAAGGAGGGGAGAAAGCCCCGACCACGGGAAGCAAAAACACCATCACCAAGCAGGTAATTGGACTGGAAGAAGCTTTAGGCTACCGTCCGCCACGGTCGGCTATCCTCTCCGCATTACAGCAAGGATTAGGCGAAGTTTTAGGGATCCGGTGGCAAGCAGGAAGCCTTAGCGCGGAGGAGCTTAGTGTGGCCACACAACTGATGGAAGAGAAGTATACCAAGGCCGACTGGAACAACCGGCGGGGGCGGAAAAGCCTGACCGGGGGCGAAGGGCGCCGACAGAGGAGGCGAGCGCATGAAAGAACCCCTTAAACTTTCCATTGGTGATCAGGTTCAATTGCGGAAACCCCACCCCTGTGGTGGAACAGAATGGGAAGTCTTGCGGGTGGGAATGGATTTTCGGCTGAAGTGTCTGACTTGCGGACGGTTAGTTTTGGTTCCCCGTGTTAAACTGGAGAAAGGGATTAAAAAGATTATTTCCTCACCATAAGGTAACAACGGGATTTGCTGGTATGATTCTTATTCCTTTTAATGGGCGCATCACAAAAAGCTTGTTCGGTCTAAACCTTGTTAATTTAAATATTAAATGGTATAATTAAATCCGTGTACTTCCCTGCCTCGTTGTCGCGAGGCCGTAAGTCCAGAGGGAGGAGGTGTCTACCGCATGAAATATGAAAGCGTCATCGTTTTTTCTCCTCAATTAGATGAGGAAGCTTTGGAAAACGCCATTAACCGTGTGCAAGAAGTGCTGACCAACGGTGGAGGCGAAGTGACCAAGGTTGACCGGTGGGGCAAACGTCGACTGGCTTATGAGATCAAAGACTTAACCGAAGGCTATTATTTGTTGGTCGAGACGGAAGCCCCCAGTTCGGCCGTACAAGAACTGGACCGGGTGCTTAGGATCTCCGATGATGTTCTTCGTCATTTGATTATCCGCGCCAACACCTGATCAACCGGACCATAAAGGTGAAGGTGGTGTGTTTTTAATGAATCATGTCATTATAATTGGCAGATTAACTAGAGATCCGGAATTAAGGTATACCCCCAATGGGATCGCGGTCGCCAATTTTACGGTGGCGGTTGACCGTCCCTATACTAATCAGGCCGGCGAGCGGGAGACGGATTTTATTCCCGTTGTCGTTTGGCAAAAACTGGCAGAAACTTGCGCCAATCACTTGCATAAAGGAAGGCTGGTGGCGGTGGACGGCCGGTTACAAATCCGGAGTTATGAAACACAAGATGGTCAAAGACGAAGAGTAGCGGAAGTAGTAGCCGCCAATGTCCAATTTTTGGACCGGGCCAATGAAGCCCGGCGGAACGTCTCGGTTAATGAAGGCGGGGGTGAAACTTCCCAGGATCAAGCGGCCGATGATTTCGGCGAGATTAATTTGGATGATTTACCCTTTTAGTTCAGAACGAAGGCCGGATGGAGGTGAAAGCTTTGGTACGCGAAAGAGGTAAGAAAAAAAGACGCGTCTGTTCATTCTGTGTTGATAAGATCGAACACGTTGACTATAAAGAGGTTGGTAAGCTACGGAAGTATCTTTCCGAACGGGGTAAGATCCTTCCCCGGCGGATCTCCGGCAACTGTGCCCATCACCAACGGCAGTTAACCGTGGCGATTAAACGGGCCAGGCA
Source organism: Bacillota bacterium (assembly GCA_012837715.1). Lineage (GTDB taxonomy): Bacteria > Bacillota > UBA4882 > UBA10575 > UBA10575 > Capillibacterium. The sequence continues at coordinate 95,106 of DUQR01000039.1, forward strand.
ATTAGCGATGTTACCCTATTCCAGCGATTAAAAGGCAAACAAAGGGAACAAAAGGAGGAGGCGTAAAAGCCTCCTTTCTTTTTCCAAAAGAAGCCCGGAAGGAAAATCAGGTCTAGTGTGGAATAGAAGTGGTGACGAGGAGGGATGCGGATGACCCGTCCCCATCAAGAAGTTGATATAGCCCGTAAACTGCGGACCATTGAGTGGCTCAAAAGTGAGTTGCTGGAAGGGGTTTCCCTCTTTTTCAAAGCGTTAATCAGTAGTAACGGCCAAGCGATCTCCAAAGCCTTGGCTGCTATTATTCTCACCTGTTATTTTTTAGGTCGCCGCTTAGGACTAGGTTTCCATCAGGTGGACGAGGAAATCGAGGATCAACTGCAGACACATTTAGCCGCCAATCATCAACTGGAGAAGTGGTATGGGGATATTTCCGCGTTTTTACATTATGTGGAGGGAAAAAAGCACCGTTAAGCGGGGCTTAGGTAACGTTTGGTAGGAGGTGGTGTTAGCGATGAAAGTAATTCTTTTAAACGATGTGAAGTCTTTAGGAAAAAAAGGAGACTTAAAAGAGGTAAGCGATGGTTATGCCCGGAATTTTTTGTTTCCCAAGAAATTGGCGGTCGAAGCAACCCCCGGGAACCTAAAGAAATTGGAAGCAGAACGGGCCCATCAGGCACTAAGACAAGCGCGGGATGAAAGCAGCGCGCGGGAGCTGGCCAAGAAACTGGATGGTTTATCCCTGACCTTTGTCACCAAAGTTGGCGAAGGCGGTAAACTTTTCGGTTCGATTACCAGCAAAGATATTGTCGATCGGATTCAGCAGGAAACCAAGATTGAACTTGATAAAAAACAACTTAACCTGCCGGAAACAATTAAAACCATGGGTGAGCACGAGGTTACCGTGACCCTTTATCGTGGGGTTACGGCCACGGTGAAGATCCGGGTGACGGCGGAAGGCTAAGGGATAAGGTCTAGGGAGGAATTAATGGTGAAAAGTGTGCTCAGAGGGGTCGGCGAGGAAAAACCAGGACCGGGAGTGGCCTGGAGGGATCGGTTTCCCCAGGAGGATCAGCTGCAACGACAAGTAACAGCCCTTTATACCCTCCTGGCTAATCTCTACGGGTCGGATAAACTGGTGATGAAAGCAGGGAAACTTGATGCTCTTAAACTGATGCGTTCCAAAGTCCTCACCGAACGGGTGTTAGCTTTGCAACGGTTAGTTTATGAGGATCCTACCTTGGACAAGGTGCCCCAGGAAGCTGAGTTATTAGCGGTTTTAAGTGAAATTGAAGATGAGATCGCCGATTTAATCGCCCGCAAAACTGTAGAAGAGAAGATTGAGCAGAAGATTGCCGAACGGATGCAGACCAGACACGAAGAGTATGTTAAAGACATCAAGCTGCAGGTCCTCAAAGAAGTGGCTGGTCCGGACAATCCTAATACGTTAAAAAAATACGCTGAGCTTGAAAAACTGGAGCAAGTTACGTTATCCCGTTCCGCTCTGGAGAAGCTGCGGCCTTCCTCGTTGGAGCAAGTGGTGGGCCAGGATCGGGCGATCCGGGTCCTCCTTTCCAAATTGGTCTCCCCTTACCCCCAGCATGTGATCGTTTATGGTCCGCCCGGGGTGGGGAAAACCACCGTAGCCCGTTTGGTTTTGGAAGAAGCCAAGAAGATCGGTTACACTCCCTTTACCCAAAACGCGCCCTTTATTGAAGTGGACGGGACCACTTTGCGTTGGGATCCGCGGGAAGTAACCAATCCTTTGTTGGGTTCGGTCCATGATCCCATCTATCAAGGGGCCCGCCGGGATTTGGCCGAGAGCGCCATCCCCGAACCCAAACCCGGGTTGGTCACGGATGCCCACGGCGGAATCCTTTTTATCGATGAAATCGGTGATATGGATCCGATTCTAATGAACAAGTTGCTAAAGGTTTTAGAGGATAAAAGGGTTAAATTTGATTCGGCCTATTACGATCCGGATGACCCGGGTGTGCCCAAGTATATCAAAAAACTGTTTGAAGAGGGCGCCCCTGCCGATTTTATTCTCGTAGCCGCCACGACCAGAGATCCGGCAGAGATCAGTCCGGCCTTACGTTCCCGTTGCGCCGAAGTCTTTTTTGAACCATTGACGAAAAAGGCGGTAGAACAGATCGTCTGTGATGCCGCGCAGCGGCTGGATGCCCAGTTGGCGCCGGAGGTTCCGGGGTTGATCAGTGATTACTCGATCGAAGGCCGTAAAGCGGTGGGAATGTTGGCCGATGCCTATGGCCTGGCCCTCTACGAACAATATACCTCCCGCCCGCAAGCGGCGGTGCGCATCGGGAAGGAACATTTATTGGAAGTGATCCGCACCAGCCGTCTGATCCCCTTTACGAAAACAAAAAGCAAAGCCCAGGGGGAGATCGGGAAGATCTACGGGCTGGGAGTCCATGGTTTTGTCGGTTCGATTATTGAGATCGAAGCGGTAAGTTTTCCGGCGGAAAAAGGCAAAGGAAAACTCCGTTTCAACGAGACCGCCGGTTCGATGGCGAAAGACTCGGTTTTTAATGCCGCTTCGGTGGTCCGCCTTTTGACCGGTCTGGATCTGGCCGACTATGATCTCCATGTTAATGTGGTCGGCGGCGGAAAGATCGACGGACCATCAGCCGGGACAGCGATTACCTTAGCGATTATCAGTTGCCTGTTACAGCGGCCGATCCGCCAGGATATTGCGGTTACCGGTGAAGTTTCCATCCAAGGCAAAGTGAAAGAGGTTGGTGGGATCTTCGAAAAAATTTATGGCGCGAAACAAGCCGGGATTAAGGAAGTCTTTATTCCGCAAGACAATGAGAACGAAATCCCCTCGGATTTAGCCGAGATCAAAGTTCATCCCGTGGCTACGGTTAAAGAACTGATGGATCAGGTTCTAATCACCCATTAGCGCATTGATTCGGAAGAACAGCTTACCCAGGCCGCAGTTTCCTGCGGCTTTTTTAAAGAATACTTTAGCGCAAGGAGGGGCAGAAAGTGAGTGCTGACCAAATTTTGGACCGCCTCCCTCCCCAGAATCTAGACGCGGAGCGTTCAACGCTCGGGGCGATGTTTTTAGAGAAAGAGTCTATTTTTCGGGCCATGGAGATTTTGCGCCCCGGGGATTTCTATAAGGATGCCCACCGCCTTATTTACCAGACAGTGCTTGATCTGACGAACCGGGGGGAACCGGTGGATTTAGTCACGGTTACGGAAGAACTACGCCAGAAAAACCAGCTGGAGAAGATTGGTGGGATTACTTACCTGACGGAACTGGCCGGTTCGGTTCCCACCGCCGCCCACGTCGAATTCTATGCCCGGATTGTGGAGGAGAAATCACTGCTCCGGCAGTTAATTCGGGCGGCGACGGAGATTGTGACCTTAGGTTACGACAGTCAAGATGAAGTGAACAACATTATTGACCAAGCGGAACACCTCATCTTCTCCATTGCCAACCGCCGTGCCGGACGGACGGTGGTTAACCTCAAGAATATTTTAATCGAAACTTTTGAACAGATTGAGAAATTATACGAATCCCGGGGCGCCGTCACCGGTGTGCCGACCGGGTTCAATGATTTGGACCGGTTGACGGCCGGGTTTCAACCTTCGGACCTTATTATTCTGGCGGCCCGCCCCAGCATGGGGAAGACAACTTTTGCTTTGAATATTGCCGAATACGCCGCGGTGAACCTGAAGTTACCGGTGGTTGTCTTTAGTTTGGAGATGTCCAAGGAACAGTTGGCGATGAAACTCCTTTGTTCCGAGGCGGGGGTTGATAACCAAAGGATCCGCACCGGGAATCTCCAAGAAGAAGACTGGCCCCGACTTTCCCATGCTTTAGGCCGCTTGAGCGAATCCGTGATGTTCATCGACGACTCCCCCAGCCTCTCGGTGCTGGATGTCCGGGCGAAAGCCCGCCGGATTAAAGCCGATTCCGGTTTAAGCCTGATTATCGTAGACTATCTCCAGCTGATGCAGGGGCCGAAACGGATCGAAAACCGCCAACAGGAAGTTTCCGAGATCTCCCGGGGTTTAAAAGCTTTAGCCCGGGAACTTTCGGTGCCGGTGATTGCCCTTTCCCAGTTGTCCCGGGCGGTGGAACAGAGACAGAACAAACGCCCCACACTGTCCGATCTACGGGAATCCGGTTCACTGGAGCAAGACGCGGACCTGGTTTGTTTCTTGTACCGGGAGGATTATTATGAGCCGGAGACCGAAAAGAAGAATATTACCGAATTTATTATCGCCAAACACCGGAATGGCCCCCTGGGGACCGTTGAATTCCTCTTCCAAAAAGAGTATAGTAAATTTTTGAGTTTAGAAAGATTCCGTAAACCCGAGAACTAAAGAAGCTTTTTGCGCTGTAACCGATCAAAGGAGGCGTCCGGTTTTGAACCCTGCCGAAATTATTATTATTGCCGACGGAGAAGCGACGGCTTGTTGTACGGAAGCACCGGATTTACACACGCAAATTAGATACTTGGCACAAGGGCTAAGCTTAGCCTATGGCGATCAATTGACCGTCGAGTTTCTTGATCTGCGCCAAGCTCCGGACCACCCCTTAGTCCGGCAAGTTCAAGCGGAAGGGCGAAGATTACCGCTCCTTATTTTCAACCGGGAAGTCAAATTCGAGGGCGGGATTCCCCTGCTGGCGTTAAAGACCATGCTGGAACGGGCGGGCATCTTCCCTCGGAATGGAGGGGAAAGTCGATAAAATTTACCGGCACGGGTAAAATAAGCTTCAAGAAGGACCGGTTTTCGTCGGATCCAAGTTGGATCCAGCGTTTATTACATGAAGGAGGGGATGAGGGATGAGAAGAAAAACCCCTTTCATCTGGATCGTACTTCTGCTGGGACTGGTCGTCCTTTTCTTGTTATTGATTTATCCGGGAGTTCTGCGGCGGAACGAGAACCCGTCCGAACCGGCCCCTGATTCTGCCGCTCGCCAACGGGAACACGAAGTGACCTTATTCTTTCCCAACCAGGAATATATCCAGACCGGGCGGGCCGATCTACCGATGTTAAAGGAGATTACCCGGAAGGTGGAAGCCAGTGACGAGGAGCTGATCGCAAAGGTCCTGGACGAGCTGAGGAAGCCTCCGGCGGAGGAAGGCTATACGACCGCGCTCCATGATGAACTAAAGGTGCTGGCCAGCCGGCGGGAGGACCGCCGGGCTTATGTTGATTTTTCCAGTCAAAACCTATATGGGGGTTCCCTCCAGGAAACTCTGCTGGTCCATCAGATTGTGCAGACCTTAACTGCCCTGCCCGGGATCGATGAGGTCCAATTCCTAGTGGACGGGGAGAAACGGGAGAGTTTGATGGGGCATATCTCCACCGATGAACCCCTCAGCCCTAGCCAACTATAAAGCCAGCCCCTGTTGCCAAGGCCTCTTTCCTAACGGGAGGAGGCTTTTTCTTTGTCCGGAAAAGCAATCTGTTCAAAGGGGAGATTTTCCGCTATAATTATAGGCAGTTACTATTAAGAGTTGCTCATAAGCAAGTATTACTTATTGGCTCCGCCGCGTGTCTTTGCCTGATTTCAGAGAAAAGGGATGAGAAGATGAGTGGAAAACGACTGAACAAACAAGCGCGCCACCAGACTTTGCTCCGCAAGTTAGAGGAGAATCCGCTCCTCACCGATGAACAACTGGCGAAAGAATTAGGCGTCAGTATTCAGACGATCCGCTTGGATCGGTTAGCTTTGGGTCTGCCCGAAATGAAAGAAAGGGCCAAAAGCATCGCTTCGCGCGCCTTGGGCGGGGAGAACCACCCGGCCAGTCTAGAAGTCGTCGGCGAGCTGCTTTATTGTGAACCGGGGGTCGGTGGCCTCTCGCGCATGGTGGCCGAACCGGCCATGAGTCTGACCCGCTATAACGTCATCCGGGGCCATTACCTTTTTGCCCAGGCCAATTCCTTAGCCGTGGCCGTGGCGGATGCGCCCCATGCCCTAACCGGATCAGCCCGGGTCGATTTTTCCCGCCCGGTCCAAGCGGGACATGTTCTCCTGGCGCGGGCCCGGGTTCTCGAAAAAAGGGGGCGCCGTTTTATCGTGGAAGTCGTCACCCGCGTTGATGAGCATGAGGTGTTTAAAGGAAAATTCCTGATTCTGGCCTTGGATGAGAAATATCTAACCGAAGAAAGTCTTAGCTTGGAAGGAAATGATACCGATAGGAGGGAAAAGAATGATTAAGTCACGAATTACCAAGTTATTAGGGATAAAATACCCGGTGATCCAAGGAGGGATGGCTTGGCTCGCCACCGCCGAACTGGCCGCCGCGGTGGCGAACGGGGGTGGGCTCGGCTTGATTGCGGCCGGGAGCGCTCCCGGAGACTGGGTACGGGAACAAGTAAGGAAAGCACGGAGCCTGACGAGCAAACCCTTCGGGGTGAACGTGATGTTGCTTTCTCCCTACGCCGATGAAGTAATGAAAGTGGTCATCGAGGAAAAGGTCCCGGTGGTGACCACCGGTGCGGGAAACCCGGGTAAATATATGGCGGCGTTAAAGGAGGCCGGAACCAAGGTGATTCCGGTGGTTAATTCGGTCTCCCTGGCGAAAAGGTTGGAGAAATCCGGTGTCGACGCGGTGATCGGGGAAGGAATGGAAGCCGGGGGCCATATCGGCACCGAGACGACCCTGGTCCTGATCCCGCAGTTGGCGGATGCGTTGCAAGTGCCGGTTATTGCGGCGGGGGGGATTGCCGATGGCCGGGGCATGGCCGCCGCCTTAATCTTGGGCGCGGAAGGGGTGCAAATCGGCACCCGGTTTATTTGCGCCGAAGAATGTGTTGTCGATGAAGCCTATAAAGCAATGGTCTTGAAGGCGACTGACCGGTCGACGGTGGTTACCGGCCAGCGGACAGGACATCCGGTCCGGGTGCTTAAAAATAAGTTTAGCCGGAAATTCTTGGCCGCCGAAGAGGAAGGTCTGGCTCCGAACGAGCTGGAAGCAATGGGGGCCGGCCGGTTGGCTGCCGCTTTCCACGGCGACGTGGAAGAAGGTTCGGTTATGGCGGGACAGGCGGCGGCTTTGGTCAACCAAATCACCCCGGCGGCAGCGATTATTGAAGAGATGATCGGCCAATGCCAAGCTTTGCTTGGTGACAGTTTCAGCGAAGGATAAGGGGGAAGATGAAAAAGTGGGTAAAAGCGATCCAATTATTTATACTCTGGAACAAGCATTAGATAAAGGTAAGTGTCCGGTTTGCTGTTGTTTAGCGACGGCGACCACCCGGTCCTTGGCCAACTTGCTTTATGAATTTGTCAATGATCCGACGACCAGAGACCATCTGCGTGCTTCCGGCGGGTTTTGCCGGGAACATTCCTGGGCCCTCCAGCAGATGGGCGATCCTTTAGCCCACTCTATCATCTATGCTGACCTGATTGACGGCTTCTGCGTCAAACTTCAGGAAAACATGAAGGAATCCCGGAGCGGACCGGCTTTTCTTGCGGAGAAAGAAGAGCCCTGCCCGGTTTGTCTTGATGAAGCGGAAACCGAGAAACGTTATCTTGATGGGTTGCTGAAGGCCATCCACACCAGCGCCTTTCAGGAAAAATATCGGAAGCTGGGTTTTTTATGCCGACCCCACTTTCAAGCGGTTTACAGTCAAACCCGGGACGGTAAAGTCCGTTCTTTCCTTACCGAGGTCCAGCTGGAAGAATTATCCCGGTTAAGTGCCGAGTTAAAGGAGTTTATCCGGAAATCCGATTACCGTTATGCGGGAGAATTACCGGGGACTGAACGGGATGCGTGGATTCGCGCTGTCCGTTCCTGGGTTGGTCCCAACGATTTAAAGACAAACTAAGATCCAAAAAAACGGCCTCGTTACACGAGGCCGTTTGGTTTGATCAGTTTCGGGCTAAAGAATGGTCCGAAACTTAATTTGACAGCTTTTTGCGTTGTAACCAATAAAAAGGATTTTTATTGGAAACGTTAGTTCAAAGAATAACGCAAAAGGCCTTGACAACTCCGCTTAACGAATGAGCAGCGGCGCAATCGTCAGGGCAACGATCTCCACCAGCTTAAAGAGGATATTCAAGCTGGGTCCGGCCGTATCTTTACAGGGATCCCCCACGGTGTCGCCAATGACTGCGGCGGCATGGGCCGGGGAATTTTTCCCACCAAAGTTACCGGCTTCGATATATTTTTTTGCGTTATCCCAGGCGCCACCGGAATTGGCCAGGAAGAGGGCCATCAACATTCCGGTTAAGAGGGAACCGCCCAGGACACCAGCGAGCGCTTCCTTACCTAAGGTAAAACCGATGACAACGGGAACAAGCAAAGCGATCACACTAGGCAAGATCATCTCTTTCAGCGCCACACGGGTAGAAATATCCACACACCGGGCATAATCGGGCTTGGCTTTACCTTCGCGCAGACCGGGAATCTCCCGCAATTGCCGGCGGACTTCTTCAATCATAAAACCGGCGGCCCGGCCGACCGCGTCCAGGGCTTGGGCAGAGAAGAAGAAGGGTAAGACCCCGCCGATAAAGAGCCCGATGATGACGTAGGGTGACAAGAGATCAATCTCAGTGAGCCGGGCGGCGCTGGCGTAAGCGGCAAAGAGGGAGAGCGCGGTGAGCGCGGCTGCGGAAATATCAAACCCTTTCGTGACCGCCGCCATCGAGTTACCGACAGAGTCGAGGGTATCGGTTACTTCCCGGACATCATCAGGAAGACCGGACATCTCCGCGATCCCGCCGGCGTTATCGGCCACCGGGCCGTAGGCGTCGACGGCAATGGTAATTCCGGAAATCGACAGCATCGAGACGGCGCTAAGGGCCAAACCAAAGAAGCCGCCAAACTTGTAGGAGATGAGGACGGCCGCAGCGGTAATCAGGATCGGCAAAACCGTCGATTTCATTCCGATCGCCATCCCGTCGATAATCGTGGTCGCCGCGCCGGTTTGGGCGGAAGCAGCCAGGAAGCGGACGGGCTTTTTCTCATCGGAGGTATAATACTCCGAAGCAAGACCAACCAATAAACCGGCGACCGGACCAACCATGACCGCCCAGAAGAGAGAGAGGTCTTTCAAATAAAACTTGGTAAAGAAGAAACCACCTAGCACCGCTAAGGCGCAGGTCACATAGTTTCCGTTGTTAATCGCTTGGTACACATTGCTGTTTCTCCGCATTTTGATGAAATAGATGCCGAACACGGAAGCAAGAACCCCGATGGCGAAAAGAAGCACCGGACCGACAACGGCTTTTATACCATAACGGGCGGTTAACGTCGCGCCGATCGCCATGGCCGCCACCATCACTTCGGATTCGCTTTCGAAAAGATCGCCGCCCATACCGCAAACATCACCGACGTTATCACCGACATTATCGGCGATGACCGCCGGGTTGCGCGGATCGTCTTCGGGGATTCCTTCCTCAATTTTACCGACCAGATCCGCACCGACATCGGCAGCTTTCGTATAGATACCGCCCCCAAAACGGGCAAACAAAGCAACCAAGGATGAACCCAAGCCATACCCGGTTAGGAGTTCAGGATCGGGAAAGATTAAATACAAGAGCGTAATACCGATTAAGTTGAGACCGACAACGGTCAAACCCATAATTGCCCCGGCAGGAAAGGCAATTTGCAGGGCCTCGACGGCGCCTGTTCGCGCGGCTTGCGTGGTACGCACGTTAGCTAGCGTGGCGGCGTTCATCCCAATAAGCCCCGCCAACAGGGAAAGGAGCGCGCCGATTAAGAAAGTGACTACCGTCGGGAGGCCGAGCGTGAAATAAAGGATGGGGCTAGCGATAAGTAAAACCCAGGCGACACTGGTATATTCCCGGCGGATGAAGGCAAAAGCTCCGGTCCGGATGGCTTGATGGATCTCAAGCATCTTTCCGTCGCCGGGATCAGCCTTCTTGATACTACGGTAATAGGACCAGACAACCAATAAGGTGACAATACCCACCAGGGGGACGACCCAAAACAAGTCAGACCAAAACGACATTATTCCACCTCCAGAATTATTGCTGTACTGCTAAATAAGGCCATGGGTTCCAGGGTTAGTACATTCTTGATAATAAGAGAAAATCCTACAAAAACCAAGTTTCTAAAGGGTTAACATGAAAAGGGCCGGTTTAGGTATAGGATTGCCGAAAAGGACATAAAAAAGCCCCCGCATAATGGGGGATAATTTTTTTTGGTGCCGAAGGCCGGACTCGAACCGGCACACTCTTGCGAGCGGTAGATTTTGAGTCTACTGCGTCTGCCAATTCCGCCACTTCGGCAGCGATCTACTTTTTAATTCTAACAAAGAAGGTGGTAGATGTCAAGGAGTTAAATTGTTCCCCCGCACTGGGCAAAAGTACCGGTCGGAACTGCTAAAAAAAGGCGGGTTGGCCGCCTTATGGTCAATGTAGTATAGAGATAGGATGGCCTTTGGTGCGGAAAAGGCCGAAGAAAGTTTTGGTCCTCTAAAGAAATGAGGTTTAATCGGTGGTAAAACTCATTTCTTTAGTATTAGCATATTCTGTTGGCCAAAAAAGGTCCCAAGCCAAAAGCCTATTTTGTGACTCGCCATTTTACAGCGGGGAGACCGCTTAAAGCCTGGGTTAGGGCTTCTTGGTGGGCTTCGGGAGCTTGTGCTTCCAGATGGACGGTGGCTCCGTACTCCTCTTTAACCACCTTCCCTTCATAGGTCTGCAGCAGATGCTGGACGAGAGAGGATTGGGCATAGGGCAGTTCCAGGCTAATGGTAAAAAGGCGTTGGAACCGATGGCGACCGGCGGCGATCAGGGTTTGGAGCGCCGTTGAATGGTACGCGTCAATGAGACCGCGGATCCCCAGTTTTTTCCCGCCGAAATAGCGGGTCACCACTACCACCGTATTGGTTAAGTCTTGCTGCAAGAGGGCGTTTAAGATGGGCCGTCCAGCGGTTCCCGATGGTTCGCCCTGATCGCTATAGTAAGTCAGGGGGTTTTCTCCCAAGCCGATCCGGTAGGCAAAGCAATTATGGGTGGCTTGGGGGTGGACCTCGGTTTTAATCCGGTTGACAAAAGCTTGGGCTTCCCCAATGTCCACCACCGGGGCTGCTTGACCAATAAAACGGGAACGTTCAATCTTCTGTTCCCAAATTGTTGCTTGGCCGATGGTAAAGTAGGTTAGCTCCATGGTTCCTCCTTGGCTTTTGCGTTCCTTTCCTTATGATTGAACAATTCCAATAACTATATTGATAGCCCAATCTTGTACTGGAAGGTCCTTTTTAAGTGGTTATACGCAAAAAGCTTCCATAAATACATTCTCCTCAACAGTATTCTCTATTCTGACCAGGGATTCCTCTACCTACAAAATACATACTCTCCCCAAAACTTGCCTTGACAACAGAAAAGGTTATGGGTAACAATGCAAATCGCTTCTTCCGGTTAGCCATTGACTTTCCCGCAAATGTGGGCTAAAATATAATTTAATTATCGATTTGGAACAGGCAAAGAAAGGACGAGTAGTGCGGATCCGGGTTATAGAGAGTCCCCGGCGGGTGAAAAGGGGATAACTACGGCCGACATGAAGATCAGCCTGGAGCCCCCGGACCGAAAGGGCAGTAAGTTCGGGCGGATAGCCACCGTTAACGGCAAGAAGTGGGTCGGATTCCGATCAAGATCTGAGGCGATTGATCCGGCCAAATTGGGTGGTACCACGGTTTAAACCGTCCCTTTGCGGGCGGTTTTTTTGTTTTTATAAAAGATCGGGTTCATTTTGGGGAAAGGAGTTTTACCGATGGGTGGAAAATTTCGCGAAGTTGATGTGAAGAGTCCCGCCAGTCAACGGGAAGAAGCGATCTTAGCGCAATGGTCAGCCCAAGACATGGTTAAACTTAGCGTCAAGGAACGGGAGGGCGCCCCGCCGTTTATCTTTTATGAAGGGCCGCCGACCGCCAACGGCCGACCGGGAATTCATCATGTGCTGTCCCGCACGATCAAGGATTCGGTTTGCCGTTACAAGACAATGGAGGGCTACCAGGTGAACCGGAAAGCCGGCTGGGACACCCACGGTTTACCGGTGGAGATTGAAGTCGAAAAGAAGTTAGGTCTCTCTTCAAAACAGGGGATTGAAGAGTACGGGATTGAACGATTTAACCAGCAGTGTCGGGAGTCGGTCTTCACCTACGAAAAAGAATGGCGGCGGATGACCGAACGGATTGGTTACTGGATCGATCTGGACGACCCTTATATCACGTTGAACAACGATTATATCGAGACCGTCTGGTGGATTCTGAAAAAATACTTCGAGGCCGGGTTGATCTATGAAGGCCATAAGATCATGCCCTACTGTCCCCGGTGCGGTACGCCCCTGGCTTCCCATGAGGTGTCCTTGGGTTATAAGGAGGAGACGATTAACTCGATCTACGTGCGGATGAAAGTAGTCGGGAAAGAAAACGAGTATTTCCTGGTCTGGACGACCACTCCCTGGACGCTCCCGTCCAACGTAGCGCTGGCGATTAATCCGGCTTCGACCTACGTGCGCGCCCAACGCCCCGACGATGATCGGGTTTACATCTTGGTCCGGGAACGGGTTCCGGCCGTCTTGGGGAAAGGGGCCAAGATCATTGCCGAGTTTAAAGGGGAGGCCCTTCTGAACCTGGAGTATGAACAGCTGCTTCCTTTCCTGAAGGCCGAAGCGCCTGCTTTTCGGGTCTACGGGGCCGATTTTGTCTCCACGGAAGACGGGACCGGCATTGTCCATATTGCCCCCGCCTTCGGGGAAGACGACTATCAATTAGGGCGTAAGCATAAGTTGCCCGTCCTCCAACCGGTGGATATCACGGGCAAATTCACCCCCGAAGTATCTCTTTGGGCGGGCCGTTTTGTCCGGGATACGGATGACGACATCACCGACCACCTGAAAGCCGAAGGGAAACTCCTCAAGAAAGAGCGGATTACCCACTCCTATCCCTACTGTTGGCGGTGTGATACGCCCTTACTCTATTACGCCCGGAAATCCTGGTATATTGAAGTAACCAAGTATAAAGACCGCTTAATCGCCAATAACAACAAGATCAAATGGTATCCGGAGCATGTGGGGAAAGGCCGCTTTGGCAACTGGCTGGAGAACCTGATCGACTGGTCCTTGTCGCGGGATCGCTACTGGGGCACCCCCTTGAATATCTGGCGTTGTGACCGTTGCGGACGGCTGACCACGATCGGTTCCCGGCAGGAACTGGCGGAACGGGCCATCGAACCGGTGGATCCGGCCACCATTGACCTCCACCGCCCCCATATTGATCAACTGCATCTGGAATGTGAATGCGGCGGACGGATGGCGAGAACCCCGGAGGTGATCGATTGCTGGTTTGATTCCGGTTCCATGCCCTATGCCCAGTGGCATTACCCCTTTGAGCATAAAGATGATTTTGACCAGTTATTCCCGGCGGATTTTATCTGTGAAGGAATCGACCAGACTAGGGGTTGGTTCTATTCACTCCTCTCCATCTCGACCTTCCTCTTTGACCAACCGGCCTACAAGAGTGTGGTCGTGAATGACTTGGTTCTGGATAAAAACGGACAAAAAATGTCCAAATCCCGGGGTAACACGGTGGAACCATGGAACCTGTTTGATCAGTATGGCGCCGATGCGACCCGTTGGTATCTCTTGGCGGTTTCCCCGCCTTGGATGCCGACCCGCTTTGACGAGGAAGGACTGAAAGAAGTTTATTCCCGCTTCTTTGGCACGCTTCTAAACGTCTATTCCTTTTTCACCCTCTATGCTAATATTGACGGCGCCGACCCGGAAGCCTACCCGATTCCGGTTGCGGCGCGGGAAGAGATCGACCGTTGGCTGATCTCCCGTTTCAATTCGGTGATCAAACAGATCCGGGAAGACATGGCCGCTTACGAATTAACCAAAGTGGTCCGGGCGATCCAAACCTTTGTGGTTGATGATGTATCCAACTGGTACGTCCGGCGTACCCGGGAACGGTTTTGGGGCCCGGAGATGAACGAAAATAAAAAGGCGGTCTACCGCACCTTATGGGAAGTACTGGTCGGAGTGGCCAAATTAATGGCGCCCTTCGCCCCCTTCCTGGCGGAAGAGATCTATCAGAACCTGGTCCAGGGCGACGGGAAGAAACCCACCGTCCATGTGGAGCTCTATCCGGAGGCGGATCCCGTTTTGATCGATCCGGAACTGGAGAAGCATATGGGCTTAGTCATCGATCTGGTTTCCTTAGGCCGGGCCGCCCGGAATAAAGTCCAGATCAAAGTAAGGCAACCGCTGGCGGCGCTCCGGGTGGACCGAACCCTTGAAGCGCTGTTAAAGCCCATGGAAGGACTGGTTAAAGAGGAACTGAACGTCAAGGAGATCATCTATGTGGAGGCTCCCGATGAATACGTCAACTATACCATTAAACCTAACTTTGCGGTCTTGGGGCCCAAATACGGGCATTTGATGAAAGCGATCAGCCGGGCTTTGGCCACCGGGGAAACGACGGCTTTGGTCCGGACCCTTCGGCAAGAAGGAAAACTCCTTTTCACCCTGGAGGGCAGTGGGGTGGAACTGACTACGGAAGATCTGGAGATCCGGACGAAGGACCGTCCCGGCTATACCTTGGAGGCCAATCGGGACCATTATGTCGTCCTCGACACCACCCTTACGCCAAAGCTGATTCAGGAAGGATTAGCCCGGGAGATCGTCTCCAAGGTGCAGAATATGCGGAAAACCGCCCAGTTTGAATTGACCGACCGGATTAAACTCACCTACTGGGCCGGTCCGGAAGTCACCGCGGCCATTGCGGCTTTTCAGGATTATATTCTCGACGAAACCTTGGCGGTGACGATCGAGCAGGCGGAAAACCGGGAAGAAGCCTTCACCGAATGGGAGATTAACGGGTATCCGGCCGGATTGAAAGTGGAAAAAATCTAAAGCAATGGCTCAAGCTGGCTCCCGCAGCTTAGTCCAGAAGCATCGGCGGCATATAGAACTGGCTGTTCGCAGCCGCGTTTCAATGCTAAGAAAGGATCTCTCTCCCGGTAGAGGGGTCCTTTTTACCTTTAGTTGCTTTTTTACGAAAAATGATCCTATAATAAAGAGAATTAAATCAGATCGGCTTTTCGTGTTGGCTTTTAAATAAACCTCATCCACTCTATTGCGCGCCGAATACAAGCTAAACACCATATATTGCATGGAAAGCCCTTTAGTGGCACCCAAAAGCGATTAATAACTTTATATTGGGGGAAGGAAAGGTGCGGATTGTCGTTGTCGGCCTTGGCCAGGTCGGTTATAACATTTCCAAAACCCTCTCGGAAGAAGGGCATGATGTAATTATTATCGATCAAGACCCGGAAGTATTAAAATGGGCCGCAGCCACTTTAGATGTGATGACGGTGGTTGGGAACGGCGCCAGCGCGCGGATACTGGAAGCGGCGGAGATTAAGACCGTCGATCTGATTCTGGCTGTGACCGAAAACGATGAGCTGAACATGATTGCTTGCATGACGGCAAAACAGAGTGGTGTCCCGATGACTGTCGCCCGGATTCGTAATCCTGACTATACTTCCTACCATCCCTATCTCCTTTCCTATTCCCATTATGGTATCGACCGGATCATCAATCCCGAACATTTGGCCGCCCAAGAGATCTTCCGTTTAATTGCCGTGCCGATGGCCACCGATGTGGAGTATTTTTACGATGGAAAACTGAGTTTGGTCGGGCTTAAGATCAACCAGGAGATGGAGATTGCGGGACAACCGATTGCCAACCTTAACCTGGAGCGGTTTACCATTGTCGCTGTCGCCCGTGAGGGGAAAGCCCTGATCCCGCGGGGGGAAACCCGTCTCTTACCCAACGACAAAATCCTGGTCCTGGGGGAGACTCTGGGGTTCCAACATTTAAACGGGTTGACGAAGAAGAAAACACCGGTGTTCCGGCGGGTGGTGATTGCCGGCGGAGGTTTAATCGCCCAGTATTTTATCCGTTTGTTGTTACAAAAGAAGAAAAGCCCGGAGATTATCGTCCTCGAACCCAACCCGGAACTCTGCGCGACCATCGCCACTGAACTACCCGGCTGCGAGATTATCTGTGCCAATCCGACCCAGAAGGAGACTTTGGAGGAGCTGGATTTGGGACCGGATGATGTCTTCGTTTCCCTCCTGGGAACGGAGAGCAATGATCTGATGGCCAGTCTCCTGGCGCGCAAACTTGGGGTGGAAGAGGTAATCTGTGAAATTGGCCGGGAGGATTACATCCCCTTGGCCGACACGGTAGGGGTGACGGCGGCCATTACCCCGCGGCTCTTGACCGTGAACACCGTCCTGAAACTGGTCCGGAAGAGCAATATTGTCCATATCAATCTTTTGCAATCGGGGGACGCCGAGATCCTGGAGGTGATCCCGGAACCCAATTCACCGGTGATCAAGGCCAGACTGCGGGATTTGGGGCTTCCGCCCGGGATTCTGATCGGCGCTGTAATCCATGAGGGAGAGGTCATCGTGCCCCGGGGCGACACCTGGATTCACCCTTCGGATCATGTGATTGTTTTTGCCCTGAAAAAGCTGGTCCCAGAGGTGGAGAAGCTGTTTTACCACTCATAGAGGAGCAGGATAAGCATGAGGTTAAGGTTGGTTCTTAATACAGTGGGCAAAATCTTGATTTTATTGGCCATCATTATGCTGGTTCCTTTGGGAGTTGCCCTTTGCTACCGGGGAACCGACAGCCTGGCTTTTGCCAAAAGCATCATTGTTACTTTTTTGGCCGGGGGAATATTTGCTTTGATCAAACCGGAGGGTAATTTCCGGCGGCGGGAAGGACTGGCGGTGGTGGGCCTGGGCTGGATTCTGGTGACCATCTTTGGCGCGCTCCCCTTTCTGTGGTCGGGAACAACCCAAACCTATACCGATGCCTTTTTTGAAGCCATGTCCGGGTTTACTACCACCGGCGCCACGATCTTAGCCGATGTGGAGGGAACCGCCAGAGGCATTCTCTTTTGGCGGAGTTTAACCCAGTGGCTGGGCGGGATGGGGATCATCGTCCTCTCCCTGGCCCTTTTTCCCGCTTTACGGCAAGGGGTTTTTCTCTATGAGGCGGAGGTGCCCAGTCCCTTCCCGGACAAAGTCACGCCCCGCCTGCGGACAACCTCGGTCGTGCTCTGGTTGATTTATAGCGGGCTTACCCTTCTTGAGGTCCTTATGCTGCGCGGGGTGGGAATGTCCTGGTACGAAGGGACGGTCCATGCCCTTGGCACCCTGGCGACCGGGGGCTATTCCACCCGTAACATTAGTGCGGAAGCCTTTCATAGTTTCCCGGTCGAACTGGTTCTAACGGTGTTCATGTTTTTGGCCGGACTAAATTTTTCCCTTTACTACCGGGTACTGAAAAAGAGAAGTCTCAAACCGCTCTGGCGGAGTACGGAAGTCCGGGTTTTTTGCGGCGTGATTCTGGTCGCATCCCTTTTGATCGCCATGACCCTCGTTCGTACGGATCGTATGCCCTGGGGGGAAGCCGGCCGCCGGGCCCTATTTCAGGTGGTTTCGGTCATGACAACTACCGGGTTTTCCAGCGACAATTTTGACCGGTGGCCGGACTTGGCCCGTGCCCTCCTTTTGGTGCTAATGTTTTTTGGGGCGTGCACCGGTTCGACCAGCGGTGCCATGAAAATTGGACGCCTGGTCGTCCTCTTCCGGTATTCGTGCCGGCAAGTTAATAAAGCCTTTAATCCGCGGCAAGTGATCCCAACCAAACTGGACGGGGGGGTTATACCGGCGATCACGATCCACAGTATGGCGGCCTTCTTCTTTATATACATCACCCTTTTTGCCGTGGGGGCCATATGTGTGGCGGCAACCGGGGTGGATCTGGTGACCGCGCTGACCGCCGCGGCTTCTTGTCTTGGCAATATTGGTCCCGGTTTGGCGGTGGTGGGCCCGTGGGGAAACTTCGGAAGTTTGCCCCCGTTGACCAAATGGGTGTTAAGCCTGTTGATGCTGGCGGGAAGACTGGAGCTTTTACCGCTTTTAGTGTTATTTTCACCCCGTTTTTGGCATAAATAAAAGCGACGGAGGGAAGGTGGTCCCATGACCAAAGCGTATGATGTGATTATTATCGGGGGCGGACCGGCTGGAATCTTTGCCGCCTTAGAACTGGTGGAACGGACCGGAAAAGTATTGATTATTGAAAAAGGGAAGAGTCTGGCCGACCGGGGTTGCCCTTCAAAGCAACAACATATTCCCTGTGTAAAATGTAAACCCTGCTCCATTGTTTGTGGTTGGGGGGGCGCCGGGGCGTTCAGTGACGGGAAATTGACCCTCTCGACGGAAGTCGGCGGTTTTTTGGATGAATACATCTCCAAAGAGCGGCTCCATAAGATGATCCGGTATGTGGACGATCTTTATCTCCGCTTTGGGGCGCCCGGGGAAGTATACGGTGATGATGAGGAGAAAGTGGCCGCGATTGCGAAGAAAGCGGTCCTGGCCGACTTGCGGTTGATCCCTTCGCGGATCCGTCATTTAGGTTCCGGACGGACCCTGGAAGTTCTCCAAGCGATGAAAGAGTATTTGGAGGAAAAAGGGGTCGAAGTGGCGCTGAACCATACCTGTGCCGAACTGCTCGTGGAAAACGGCGCCGCCGTCGGGGTCCGTTTAAAAGATGGCCAGGAGTACCGGGCGCAATATATTATTGTCGGCCCGGGGCGGGAAGGTTCCGAATGGCTGGTTGCGGAAGGCCGCCGGTTAGGACTGGAGACAACGGTCAACCCGGTGGACATCGGCGTCCGGGTGGAGCTCCCGGCGGAAGTGATGGAACCCTTGACTTCGGTGGTGTATGAAAGTAAGTTCATCTATTATTCCCGTTCTTTCGAAGATCGGGTCCGGACCTTTTGCATGTGCCCCTATGGGGAAGTAGTGGTGGAGAATAACGACGGACTGATGACGGTGAACGGCCATAGCCATGCCCATAAGAAGACCGCCAACACCAACTTTGCCTTGCTGGTCAGTAAGAGTTTCACCGAGCCCTTTAAAGAACCCATTACCTATGGTCAATACGTGGCCGGTTTAGCGAACCTGCTGGGCGGAGGCGTCATGGTTCAACGCCTTGGCGACTTACAATTGGGACGGCGCTCCACGCCCGAACGGATGAAAAAGGGCTTGGTCGTGCCTACGCTCCGGGAAGCCACCCCGGGCGATTTAAGCCTGGTCCTGCCCTACCGGCACCTGTTGGCCATCATGGAGATGCTGGAGGCGCTGGATACGATTGCCCCGGGGGTTAACTCCCGGAACACTCTTCTTTACGGGGTTGAGGTGAAGTTCTACTCTTCCCGGCTCCACCTCAGCGCCGATCTGGAAACGGAAATACCGGGCCTCTTTGCCGTCGGGGACGGCGCCGGGGTGACCAGGGGATTGATGCAAGCCTCTATTTCTGGGGTAATTGTGGGTAAAGAGATCAAAAAACGGCTGGGCGCATAACCCGGCCGTTTCTGTTGGCGGATCCGGCATGGGCTGATCTTTGCGGTGAAAATATCGGCTGCCTTCGGCTTTGGGGAAGGAGGAACCCTGCGGCCAAAGGGTGTTTTTAAAAAAAGTAAAAATGGATTCCACCACCATAGACCAGACCGGGTCCGGGCGGACCCCACGGGACGCCGGCGGTGGAATACCCGATCTCCAGGTTATACTTTAAATTGGCGATAAAGCTACCACTGGTGAACTCCAAGCCCAGTCCGCCGATGAAACCGGGGGTGGAGACCAAAGCGAAGTGTTCGTCATAAAAGGCAAAATAACCGCCAAGCCCATAGGCGTAAATATTATGGGTGGGACGGAGCAGGAAGCGGTGGAGGTATTTACCGCCCCAGATTACGGCATAATCATTATAAATGAAGAGACCCTGCAACCCCGAACGGTCGGTTAGATTCAAGACCGCGCTAAAACCGACTTCGGGAAAGACCCCCTGGCAACCGAGGCCCAACCGGAAAAGGTAGGGTTCCGGCTCAGCGGCCACGGCCGGGGCGGGTCGGATTGAGAGCAAACCCAGGATGAGCAGGAAAAGGGCCAGACGCGGCCAGCTTTTAAGGAATAAAGTCATGGCCTTACCTCATTCCGTGGTTTTATTTTCTGCGCGGAAGTACAAATACGAAGCCACGCCAGCCACGAGCGTGCTCCCCAACAACACGGCCATCATTAACCAAAAACGGGGACGGTCGGGAAGAAGCGTGCCGAAGACCATGCTCAGACCGCTCCAGAAAAAGAGCTTCCCGCCTAATTGGTGCGTTTGGGCCCAAACCTTTGGACTGGCTAAAGTCCAAGGGGTCCGGATCCCCACAAAATAATTATGGCGAATCCGGGGCAAGCCCCATCCTAATAAGGTAAAGAGAATCCCGGTAAACAGGTTGACGTAGCGGCCGAGATTAATTTTGTAGCCAAGATTAAAAACTAACGTTAACAGATGCAAACTGACCATAAACAAGACAAAGCCTAGTTTTATTAAACGATAAGTCTTAATAAACTTAGGGTAATTTCTCCGGCGGGGATCAATCAGCGGTAAGAAAAGAAAGAACAAATAAAGGCCCGAAACAAGCAGGGGAATGGCAAAAGCACCGGTAAAACGGCTGCCGAAATCATCGGGCTGACCTTCCAGGTTCCAATGGATGGCAGTCTCCTCCGGAAGCGAAGGATAGACCACCCAACTGATGAGGAAAACAACCAACAAAAGCAGGAGAATATACCATTCATGTTTTAATTCCGTTTTGACACTGTACTTTTCCGTCATTAAAACAACCTCCTTTTTAAGTTTACTCTCTAACCATATTCTACCGCCAACCAGTCCAATTCTTTAACAAATTAACTTTTTTTAAAGCGGTTTGCCTTGTTTCTTTAATTTGAGGTCGCGCCAGATCTGGAGAGGAGTATGGATCTTACCGAACGGCGCTCGATCAATTATTGTGGGGTCACGGTTTAATGGGAGGACAACGCAAAAAGCCAATGAATAAACGGCCTCTGCTACTGGGGCTAAAATCATTATAGCATAAAGGGAATCCGGTGCGCATCACTTTTTCGGGGCTCCGGCTCCCTTGCGTCAAAGGAAGGAAAATGCTATAATCGTTACGAATTAGCATCAAGCCCGAAGATCGCTTCGGGTCAATTTTTTCCAGCAGAGGAGGAGCACCGTGGAGCAGAGCCGGATTCGTAATTTTTGTATTATTGCCCATATTGACCACGGCAAATCCACCCTAGCCGATCGGTTGTTGGAGTATACGGGAGCCGTTTCTGAACGGGAAATGACCGCCCAGCTCCTGGACTCTATGGATTTGGAACGAGAAAGAGGGATTACCATTAAGGCCCGTTCCGTCCGGCTGAAATACCAAGCCGCCGATGGGAACGGATATATTCTCAATCTGATCGATACCCCCGGTCATGTGGATTTTACCTATGAAGTATCCCGCGCCTTAGCCGCTTGTGAGGGGGCGATCTTGGTCGTGGACGCGACCCAAGGGGTGGAAGCGCAAACCATTGCCAACCTGTACTTGGCTTTGGAACATGATCTGGAGATTATTCCGGTCATTAACAAAGTGGATTTGCCCAGTGCGGAACCGGAGCGGATCACAAAACAGATCAGCGAGATCTTTGGTTTTCAGGAAAAAGAGGTTATTTTAGCCAGCGCGAAAACGGGACAAGGCACGGCCGAACTCTTGGAGGCGATTGTCCAACGGATTCCGCCCCCGCAAGGCGCCAAAGAAGAACCGACCCAAGCTTTAATCTTCGACTCCCAATATAACTCGTATAAAGGCGTGATCGCCTACATCCGGATGTTTAATGGCCGGTTAACGGTGGGCGATCAGATCAAAATGATGGCGACCGGTAAGGAATTTGAAATAACGGAATTGGGGGTTTTTGCGCCGGAGATGACCCCGGTGGATCGTTTGGAAACGGGAGAAGTCGGTTTCTTAGTGGCCAGCATCAAAAACGTCAGCGATACCCAAGTTGGCGATACGATTACCCTTTGTAACCGTCCGGCGGCTGCTCCCCTCCCCGGTTACCGTCCGGCCAAACCGATGGTTTACTGTGGTTTATACCCGGTGGACAACGTGGATTATACCGATTTGCGGGATGCCTTGGAACGGCTACAGTTGAACGATGCGGCGTTGACTTTTGAACCGGAGACCTCCAACGCTTTGGGTTTTGGTTTCCGTTGTGGTTTCCTTGGCCTGCTCCACATGGAGATTATCCAGGAGCGGCTGGAAAGGGAGTACAACCTGAATCTAATCGCGACCGCGCCCAGTGTGGTCTATAAAGTATACCGGACCGATGGCGAGATGGCTGAGGTTCGCAACCCGGCCGATCTGCCCGCGGCCGGCGTCATTACCTACGTGGAGGAGCCTTATGTCAAAGCCAATATTATCCTGCCCAACGATTTTGTCGGCCCCATTATGGAGCTCTGTCAGGAGAAAAGGGGAATCTACAAAACTATGGAGTACCTGACGACGGACCGGGTTCTCCTCAACTACGAGCTACCCCTCGCGGAGATTCTCGTTGATTTCTATGATAAATTAAAATCCCGCTCCAAAGGATACGCCTCCTTCGACTACGAATACCTTGGTTATCAGGAAGCGGATCTGGTCAAACTGGACATCCTCCTGAACGGAAAGCCGGTAGATGCCCTTTCCGCCATTGTCCATAAGGAACGGGCCTACTACCAGGGGCGGCTCCTAGCCCGGAAGTTGAAGGATCTGATTCCCAGGCAGTTGTTTGAAGTACCCATCCAAGCGGTGGTCAATAATAAAGTGGTTGCCCGCGAGACGGTGAAGGCTTTACGCAAAGATGTGCTGGCTAAATGTTACGGGGGCGATATTTCGCGGAAAAGGAAACTTCTTGAGAAGCAGAAAGAGGGTAAGAAACGCATGAAGCAACTGGGTTCGGTGGAAATACCCCAAGAAGCTTTCTTGGCCGTTTTAAAAATTGAAGAGTAGGGGGCGACTATTTCTTCTTAATCCCTTGAATATAACCGCCTTTCGTCCCTCGGGCGTCAAGGATGGCATAAAAGGCATCAGGATCAACCTGGTCAACTATTGTACGGAACCGGGGCAGATCTTTACGCCGGAGGATAAGGGTTAGGATATAACGGGGGCCGGTCCGTCCTTCCCCTTCCAGCACGGTCACGCCAAAATTTTGATCGCGGAGGGCAGTGATCAGCTCGGGAGGGTTGTTTTTCGGGACCAGTTCCACAAAGGTGTATCCTAACGCCATTTTTTCTTCCAAAAAGCCGCCGACCAGTGTTCCGCAGGAGAAACCCAACGCATAGACGAGAATCTTCCAGGGATTGTCTAAATGGCCTACCACTTGACTGAGGGCGGTAATGTAAATACTAACTTCAAAAAAACCGAGAAAAGCAGCGACCAACCGTTTACCCCGGGTGAGCATCAAAATCCGGACCGTACTTATACTAACATCAGCAATCCGGGCGAAAAAAATAAAACAGAGGGATCCAAACAATAAGGTCAACCCCTTTCTTCTCGACGCACCTGACTTCAAAATTACAGAAAAACCTCAAAGCGAATTGCCTAAACTCTCCCCGCCCACTCTCTCTGAAGTAAAAAATAACATAAACGGAGGAAAGATCCCTTTCCCGTCACCTGTTTGAGAACTCTCTCTTGAATTAAAAATACCATAAAACCAGGAAGAAGGCAAATAAATCCCATGGTCAATTCGGTTGTAGGTGGGATTTTTGTGTTGTTCTTCGTTTTATCGACTCCTATCCAATAGATCGCCTAATTTAAGTTAAACACTAGATCTTGTTTGGGAAATCTTTTTGTTGGTTACAAGCCCAAAAAGCCGATGTGAAAGGGGGACTCCTGCTTGAAACCAATGGCGCTTTATCTACACATCCCCTTTTGCCGAAGAAAATGCCACTATTGTGATTTTCCTTCCTTTCCCGGACGGCCGGCCGACTTTGGCCCTTACCTGGCTGCGCTCAAAGAGGAGTTGAGAAGAAGATGGAGGCGGGAATGGGAGATCACCACCCTTTATCTTGGGGGCGGGACGCCGACCATCCTTCCCTCCAGGGAGCTAGCCGGACTGATCAAAGCGATCAAGCGGACCGTCCCCTTCCGGCCTGGTGCGGAAGTGACGGTTGAGGCTAATCCGGGCACCGTCACCGGGGAAGGACTGGACCGATTATTGGCCGCCGGGGTGAACCGTTTGAGTCTGGGGGCTCAGTCCGGAGAGGACCGGTTTTTAAAACTGCTCGGCCGGTGCCATACCACGGCGGAGGTGGAGAAGACCGTCGCTTTAGCCCGACAAGTTGGTTTTACGAATCTAAATTTAGATCTGATCTTTGGTCTACCGGGGGAGACCCCCGATGATTGGCGGCGGACGCTCGAGTGGGCCACCGCCCTCCACCCGGAGCATCTCTCTTGTTATGGACTACAATTGGAAGCGGACACCCCTCTTTTCCGGATGGTGGAGACGGGAGAACGATCCTTGCCCGACGAGGAAGAAGTCAGGGCGATGTTTCTGACCAATACCACCTTTTTACCGACGGCCGGTTATGAACAATACGAGATTTCAAATTTTGCCTACCGCCCTCGGACCGGAACCGGGACCACTAGCCCGGAGGGGGAGGTCGATTACCGGTGTCGGCATAACTTGATCTACTGGCAATACGATGATTATCTTGGTTTGGGCTTGGCGGCCGTCTCGACCGTGGACGGACGCCGCTTAACCAACCTGGCGAAACTGGAAGACTACTTGCGCGCTGTGCGTACCGGCGCGGCGCCGACCGGGACGGAAGAGATCCTCACCCGCCGGCAAAGGATGGCGGAGATGTTAATGCTCGGCTTTCGGCTGCGGACGGGTCCGGATCCGGTGGCTTTTCACGCCCGGTGGGGAGTGACCATCGACCAAGTGCTGGGGGAGGCGGTTGCTCCCCTCCTGGACGCCGGATTACTCCGGAGCGAGGCGGAGACTTACCGTTTAACCCCCCAGGGGATGTTACTCAGCAACCAAGTCTTACACAAGCTGTTGTCCCCCCTATTATAAAAAGCTGTTATTTGCATCTTATTAACTTTGTAACCTCTTTGCTCTTGACAAAGGATAAGGATGGTGATATTTTTTTATTAGCTTAGCACTCGCCTTTCGGGAGTGCTAACAATAGCGATTCGTGCCTCGTTGATGACCGAGGGACAAGAAACTATAGAAGGTGAGCAGCGATGAGCCGAAGGGAGCTGGATCCGAGAAAGGAGTTAATTTTAAAGGTTGTCACCGATGACTATATCGAGTCGGCGGAACCGGTCGGCTCCAGGACGATTGCCCGTAAATATAATTTGGGGCTCAGTCCGGCGACAATCCGTAATGAAATGGCCGATCTGGAGGAAGGCGGTTATCTGAAACAGCCCCATGTTTCAGCCGGCCGGATCCCGTCTCAGCAGGGCTACCGCTATTATGTCGATGCCTTGATGCCCCAAAAGGAATTGACCGAGGAGGAACTAACCTTAATCCGGTCCTATTTTGAAGACCGGTCCCGGGAGATTGATTCGATCCTCCAACAAACGGTCAAGATTCTGGCCCAGTTAACCCGGTACCCTTCAATCATGCTTGGCCCGACCTTAAAACCGGCAGTCTTTAAACATGTACAATTAATTCCCCTCAGCGCCCGCGATCTGTTGATCCTGATCGTGACCGATATGGGAATTATCGAGAACAGAGTAATCGCCCTTGATTCTCCGGTCGCCCAGGGCGATTTGGACCGCGTCTCCTATATTCTGAATAAAAGATTACGGGGGCGGCCCTTTATCGATTTTAAATCTTCGGTCTTGCGGGAATTAAGGGAGGAAATAAAGGCGAATAACGGTATCTTTCAAAAAGCCGTTAATCTAATCCTGAATACGCTGGAAACCCGGGATAAGGAACGAATCTACCTGGATGGGATAATTAACATCTTAGATCACCCCGAGTTTAAACAGGTTGAAAAGTTTAAACTATTAATGGAGTTAATGGAGGAAGAAGAAAAGCTGTACCGGCTTCTTTCTTCCCGCCAGCAGGGACTGAAGATTTCCATCGGCGAGGAGAACCAGGAGGAAGCGGCCCAAGAATGCAGCCTGATTACGGCCAATTACGAAGTCGGTGGCCAGGTGGTTGGGACGATTGGAGTGTTAGGTCCGACCCGGATGGAATATGCCCACGTGGTTTCGGTTGTCGATTATATTGCCCAGAAGTTAAGTGAGTTTTTATCCAGTTTATAGTAGTAAGTAGTCGCTTACCCTAGCTACCGTTAGGGCAACGAAGTGAATGAAACCAAAGGAGGGTGACCAGCCCCAGCGGCCGCAGAAGCTGGTCGTTGGGAGCGGCATCACTAACCAGATTTCCGGAAACGGGAAGAAGCAACTTTAAGTAGGCGGAAGGCGGAGCGACTGCTCCGCCCTGGCCTTCTCCTTTTTTAATTTATTGGAGGTGGTGGGTTGGTGGAAGTGAACAAAGTAAACGACGGGACTGACCAAATGCCGGAAAATGGAGTAGAAGAAAAAAAAGAGACCATGGAACAAGCAACCGAAAAGGAAGCGAAAGGCAAAGCAAAGATCGGGAAAAAGAAAAAGGAGACCCCTCCGCAAGAAACGGAAGCCATCCAAGCCTTAAATATGAAATTAGCCCAGCTGGAGCAGGAGAAAGAAGAGTATCTGCAGAGTTATCTACGTTTACGGGCCGATTTTGAAAACTATAAAAGGCGGACCAGACAAGAATTGCAACAGGCCGCCGCTGGCGGTAAGGAAGAATTACTTTTAGAGCTCCTGCCAGTGTTAGATAACCTGGAACGCGCGCTGGCGAGCACCGGTGACCCGGAGCAGTGGCGGTCCGGAGTGGAGATGATCTTCCGTCAGTTCCTAAACATATTGGCGCAGACCGGGTTAAAGCCCATCCCGGCGGTCGGCGAAAGCTTCGATCCCCAACGCCACGAGGCAATGCTGCGGGAACCTTCTTCCCAACCGGAAAACACCATCTTGGAAGAGTTAAAGAAAGGGTACCTGTTTGGGGAAAAAACCCTGCGTCCGAGTTTGGTGAAGGTAGCAGCTTTCGATCCGGATTTAGTTGGGGCGAAAGAGAAAGAATAAAAAACTAGAAAAGTTTTGGAGATAGTAGGAGGTAAAAAGGGAATGAGTAAAGTAATTGGGATTGACCTTGGAACAACAAACTCATGCGCGGCCGTCATGGAAGGCGGTGAAGCAGTAATTATTCCTAGCGCGGAAGGGGGCCGCACCGTTCCTTCCGTGGTGGGTTTTTCAAAGAACGGCGAACGGTTGGTCGGTCAAATTGCCAAACGGCAAGCGGTCGCCAATCCGGACCGGACGGTAGTCTCGATCAAGCGGCATATGGGCACCAATTATAAAGTGGAGATCGACGAGAAAACTTACACCCCCCCGGAACTTTCGGCGATGATTCTGCGGAAGATTAAAACCGACGCCGAAGCCTATCTTGGGGAAAAGGTGGAAAAAGCGGTCATTACCGTGCCCGCTTATTTTACCGATGCCCAAAGGCAAGCGACGAAAGACGCCGGCGCCATTGCCGGTCTGGAAGTGCTCCGGATCATCAATGAGCCGACGGCGGCAGCCCTCGCTTACGGTTTAGATAAATCCGACGCCCATACGGTGCTCGTTTTTGACCTGGGTGGTGGGACCTTCGACGTATCCATTTTGGAGCTGGGCGATGGTGTCTTTGAGGTGAAAGCGACCAGCGGCAATAACCAGCTGGGCGGGGATGATTTTGACGAAAGGATTATCCGCTGGATGGTGGATAACTTCCGGAAAGAACAGGGGGTCGATCTTTCCAAAGACCGGATGGCCATGCAACGGTTGAAGGAAGCGGCGGAAAAAGCCAAGATTGAACTCTCCGGGGTGGTATCGACCAACATCAACCTCCCCTTTATCACCGCTGTGGACGGTCAGCCGGTCCACCTGGATATGAATCTCACCCGGGCTAAATTTGAGGAATTAACCGCTGATCTGATTGAGGCGACGGCGGGTCCGACCAAACGGGCGTTAGCCGATGCTGGCCTTGAACTGGGACAAGTGGATAAAGTCATCTTAGTCGGTGGTTCAACCCGGATCCCGGCCGTTCAGGAACTGGTGAAACGGCTGACCGGAAAAGAACCCTTCAAAGGGGTCAACCCCGATGAGGTCGTCGCCATCGGCGCCGCGATCCAAGCCGGAGTGTTGACCGGGGAAGTTAAAGACATTGTGCTTCTGGATGTTACTCCCCTTTCCCTGGGGATCGAAACTTTGGGTGGGGTGTTCACGCGGATTATCGACCGGAATACCACGATTCCCACTTCGAAGAAGCAGATCTTCTCCACCGCTGCCGACAACCAAACCGCCGTGGACATTCATGTGCTCCAAGGGGAACGGGAATTTGCCGCCGATAATGTTACCCTTGGCCAGTTCCGGTTGGATGGGATTCCACCGGCGCCCCGTGGTATCCCCCAGATTGAAGTGGCCTTTGATATTGACGCCAACGGTATTGTCAATGTTTCCGCCAAAGATCTGGGCACCGGGAAAGAGCAGAAAGTAACGATCACCTCTTCCAGTGGCTTAAGTAAAGATCAGGTCCAACGGATGATGCAAGAAGCGGAGAAGCACGCGGAAGAGGATAAAAAACGCCGCGAACAGGTGGAGCTGAAGAACGAGGCCGATAGTCTGGTCTATTCGGTCGAGAAGACTATTAAAGATCTAGGCGATAAAGCCCCGGCCGACCGGGTGGAAAAGATCAATAAGGCCAAGGAAGAGCTGACCTCCGCGTTGGCAGGCAATGATTATGATCTAATCAAAGAGAAGAAAGAAAACCTCCAACGGGAACTCCATGAACTTTCCGCCACCGTTTACCAACAGACGGCCCAAGCGGGAGCCAACCAGGCCCAGGGACAGCCGGGACCAGAGGCCCCGAAGGATGATGAAGGACCGACCATCGATGCCGAATATGAGGTAAAGGATGATAAGTAGGGAGCGGCCGTCTAGGATACTGATATTATTGCGGAAGAGTGGTTAACCATGGCGAAAAGAGATTATTACGAAGTCCTAGGGGTCCCAAAAGGGGCCAGCGACGAAGAGATCAAAAAGGCTTACCGGCGTCTGGCCCGCCAGTATCACCCCGATGTGAATAAAGATGATCCAAAGGCGGAAGAGAAGTTTAAAGAGATCAACGAAGCCCATGAAGTGTTGAGTGATCCGCAGAAACGCGCCGCCTATGACCGATTCGGCCACGCCGGGACCGATCCCAACTTTGGGGGCGGGACCGGTGGTTTTGGCGACTTTAGTTTTGGTGGCTTTGACGGTTTTGGTGATATTTTTGACATGTTCTTCGGGGGCGGCGGACGTCAGCGGCGGGCCGGTCCGAAACGGGGGGCCGACCTTCGGTACGAGTTACGGATCGAATTTGAGGAAGCCGTTTTCGGGAAAAAGACAACGATCCGGATTCCCCGGACGGAAGTGTGTTCTACTTGCCATGGCAACCGCGCCAAACCCGGCACGCCGATCAAAACCTGCCCGGTTTGTGGCGGCACCGGGCAGGTCCAATCGGTGCAGAACACTGTTTTTGGCCGTTTTTCCACAGTTCGTCCTTGTGACCGCTGCCAAGGAGAAGGCAAGATTATCGAAACACCCTGTCCGACCTGCGCCGGCCGTGGACGGATCCGGCAGGAACGGGAGATCGAGGTCACAATTCCCGCCGGGATCGACAATGGACATCGTTTGCGTCTGAGCGGGGAAGGGGAAGCGGGCGAACGGGGCGGAATGCCGGGCGACCTTTACGTCCATTTTTCGGTCAAACCCCACCCGCTCTTTAAACGGAACGGGAACGATCTCCTGCTCGAACAGCCGATCAGTTTTGCCCAGGCGGCTTTGGGCGCAACCATCGAAGTCCCCACTTTAGAAGGGACCGCTACGTTAAAGATCCCCGAAGGAACCCAACCGGGAACCCAGTTCCGCCTCCGTGGGAAAGGCGTTCCCTATCTACGGGGGAGCGGGCGCGGGGATGAGTTGGTCCGGGTCCGGATCGAGGTTCCGTCGAAGCTTACCGCCGCCCAGCGGGAAGCCATTGAACAGTTGGCCGAGGCCTTCGGTGAAGAGGTGGCCCCTGAGGAGAAAAAGTTTATTAACAAACTAAAAGAGGCCTTTGGCAAATAAATCGGAAAAAATCACCAATTTAGAATAATATTTTGTATACAGAAACCCGCACATAGTGGCGGGTTTTTTCATATTTTATCCTAAGATATCCGCCCTTGGGGTAAGCAAAGGAATCAATTGATGAGGAGGAACGGTTGTCGATGCGAAAGGTTGTCTTGGTCTTCTTATCCACCCTTCTGGTCATCGGCGGCGTTTTGGGCCCCTTGGTCCAGGCTGCGCCGATGGAAGAACTAAAAATCGCCGGCCAGTTTGGTCTGGTGTATGCCCCTTTAATGGTGGCAAAAGCGCGGGGGATCTTTGAACGCCACGGATTAAAACCGGTTTGGAAGGAGTATGGCTCCGGAGGGGCGGTGCGGGAAGCACTCATCTCCGGAGAGGTTGATGTCGGCTTCATGGGGATCCCTCCTTTCCTGATCGGTTGGGATAAAGGTTGCGAATGGAAAATAGCCTGTGGATTCGTCATTGTTCCCATCGGTTTAGTGACGTACGATCCGAATATCAAAAGTCTCAAAGACTTTAAACCGGAAGACAAAATTGCAGTCCCCTCTCCCGGTAGTATCCAACATATTTTACTGGCGATGGCCGCCGAAAAAGAACTGGGTGACCCGAATGCGTTAGACAACAATATCGTCGCCATGGCCCATCCCGATGGGGCGGCGGCGCTCATCTCGAAAAAAGGAATAAAAGCGCACTTTACCACACCCCCCTACTTGTTCGAAGAATTGTCCCAGCCCGGTTTCCACTTGATCGTCGACGATGTCACCATCTTCGGCCATCCATTTAACTTCAATGTGGGAGTCGCGTCGGAACGTTTTCATGACCGGCGCCCGGCGGCCTACAGCAGTTTTGTCAACGCCATTGGTGAAGCGATGGCCTGGATTAACTGTAATAAAGAGGAAGCCGCCAAGCTTTTGGCGCCCGAGTTTGGGTTAACCCCCGAAAAAACCCTAACCTATCTTAACTGGGAAGGGATGAACTACACCTCGGCTCCCTATGGCCTCATGGGATTTGGCGAGTTTATGGCGAAAGCCGGTTATATCAAACGGGCGCCGGCCAGTCTGGAAGAGATTGCCTTCGAAAATGTCCTGGCGATCGTGGGCAGCCGCGCCGGAGGCCCTTCGGAAATTGAAAAGATCCAGTACTAAGCAACAAACAAAAAAGGCCGGTAGGCAGTAAGGGAGGGCCTGATGGTGAAAGAAACCCGCCACCTAAAAAAGGAAAAGAATAAGACCCTTAACCAAGCGTTGTTTATTGTCGGAGCGTTGATCGGATGGGAACTATTAGCCCGGACGGGATGGTTCCCACCCCTTCTCTTTCCGAAGATGAGCGAGGTCTTTACCCAATTGATTGCAGAAATCGTCAATGGTGAGATCCTCCGGAGACTGGCTTTTTCCCTCTATATTATTCTCTGGGGCCTTGGTTTGGCGGTGCTCACCTCCGCGGTGGTGACTACGGTCGCAATGCTCTCCCCCCTTGTTTCCGCGTGGGTGCAAGCCCTAATGGCCATTATGCACCCCCTGCCCGGCATTGCCATTTTGCCCATCATCATTCTTTGGCTGGGGACCGGCTCCCGGTCCATCGTCGCGGTGATTTGGTTCTCCTCGATCTGGCCCCTTATTGCCAACCTGCATACGGGTTTACGGTCGGTGCCGACCACCCAAATCGAGGTAGGTCGGAACTTAGGCCTCAAAGGAATCGCTCTGGTCCGTTCCATATTGATCCCCGGCGCCTTTCCTTATATCCTCACCGGATTACGGGTCGGGTGGGCCCGGGCTTGGCAGGCTTCGGTGGCTGCGGAAATGGTCTTCGGGGCTTCTGGCGGCGAGGGCGGTTTGGGCTGGTTTATCTACAAAAAACGCTTTTTCATGGAGATCCCCAGTGTTTTTGGGGGAATGGTTATTATCATTCTCATTGGTTTATTGGTGGAACGACTTTGCTTTGAAGGAGTCGAAGTGCGTACGGTAAGACGCTGGGGGATGACCTCAGAGTAGAACTTCTTCCGTTGTCACTCTTAACAAGGAGGCCAAGACAATAGACCGTGGCCCCAGCGGCGCTTGAATTGGTCGTGCATGCCGGTTACCGACAGGATTATTTAATCAAAGGCGGGTGAACAACTAGAGCTATTTTCTAAGTAAGGGGTTGATCAGCATAGTGAAGCAAGACCAATTAGTCGTGGAATCATTATCAAAGCGTTTTTACGTCGGCGACCGGGAAATTAACGCCCTGGATAAGATTGACTTCAAGGTGAAAAACGGGGAATTCATAAACCTCATTGGACCTTCCGGATGCGGTAAATCTACTTTACTCCGCTGTATCGCCGGTTTTGAAAAACCCACGGGCGGCCGGGTCATCCTCAACGGCCAGGAGATCAGCGGTCCCGGGGTGGAACGGATGATGGTCTTCCAAAACTTCGAACAATTATTCCCCTGGTATACGGTGCAAGAAAATATCATGTTTGCCCTAAAGGTGACTGGCCGGGCCGTCTCGCGCGCCGAACGGAAAGAGATTACTGGGGCTTACCTGAAGTTGGTTGGTTTAACCGGTTTTGCCGATCTTTATCCCCACCAACTTTCGGGCGGGATGAAACAACGGGTGGCCATCGCCCGCGCCCTCTCCGTCCGCCCCCGGATTCTGTTGATGGATGAACCTTTCGGTAGTTTGGATGCGATGACCCGTTTAACCCTCCAGGAAGAGCTGATCCGGATCTGGGGAGAGACCAAAGTCACCATTCTCTTTGTCACCCATAACATTGAAGAAGCAATCATGCTTGGTGACCGTATTGTCGTCCTGGACGCCAACCCGGGCCGGGTTAAAGCGATTATTGCCAATCAATTAGCCCGGCCCCGTTCCCCGGAGGCTAAAGAGTTCAACTTGATCTGGGAGCAGATCCATACCCTTTTAGGCTTCAAAAACCCGGAACAGACGAAAGCGGAAAAAAACGTCACCCAACTTTTTGGTGACGAACGGGAATTATCCCTCCTCCCCCATCTTTAGTTAAAACGGCAAAAGTGAAGCCAAAGAAGTGATTGGAGATGGGCTTGGCAAAAATGGGGTTTGCGTTATCCCTAACTTGACTTTCTACAGGTGCCCGAGTTTAAAGACCTGCTTCATCCATTCGCGGGCAATCAGGGCATGTCCGGCTTCGGTGGGGTGGACACCGTCTTGTAGCCAGTAGGCAGGTTTTTGCACGCTGGCCGCCTGGGCAAAGATCCCGTCGTACGGGATGAAGACAGTATTATATTCCCGCGCCAGTTTCCGGACGACTTGAATTTTGGGGCCCAGGTCTTCATACCACATTTCCTGGCCTTCCTGAACCGGCAAGAGAAAGGGTTCGCAAAGGACGATCTCGGCGTCAAGCCTTTCTTTGGTTTGCTTTAAGATCGCCCGGTAATTGGCTTCAAACTCCTCCACCGGTAGCGGCATATTGCTGTCGTACCGCCGCCAGCAGTCATTAATCCCAATCATGATGGAGACCAAGTCGGGTTTGAGATCCAAGCAGTCTTCCTGCCACCGGGCCTTAAGATCAACCACCCGGTCGCCACTGACGCCCCGGTTGAGAAAAGCCCCGTTTATCTCCGGGAAAAGGGCTTTGACCCAGCCGGCGATCATCAAGGCATACCCCGTGCCTAAACTCCACGGTTCTTCCCGGTTCCTCCCGGCGTCCGTGATACTGTCTCCCTGAAAAAGAATAAGAGGGTTTTTGGTTGCAGTAAGGTTCATCAGGACACTTCCTTTTCGATTACAAGATTGTTAAGGTTACTAATACAACACGGACTAATATTTTCCTGCCTGTTAGCTCCGCCGCGGCCGCCCGCTTATGGTTCCTCCTGAACCTAAAGCGGCGCGCGACTTCCTGTTGCGCGACCCGCTTTCAACCTCTGCTTCACGAAGAAGACGATGCCAAGAAATACCTATGAGAAATTAAAACACTGCATAGCATTTATGTTCTTTAGAAGAAAATAAAGGTTTTTAGACTACCCATGGAAAATTAAAACAACTAAGCGCGGTTAAAGAGATGGACGAGTATATCCATTTCTAGATTACCTCGCGAAGGAAGGATTTTAATTGGGTATAGATGGGCTGTTTCATTTTTGCAAATTCGGGGATAAGGAAGGTGTAAAATGCGGGAGACGAATTTTACCTTTGTTGATGATGATGGCGAGAAGATTTTTGTCTATAAGTGGTCCCCTGAGGATAACCAACCAAAAGCGGTTGTCCAGATTGCCCATGGGTTAGTAGAGACCGCAGCACGTTATCGGCGGGTGGCGGAGGCGTTAACGGCCAATGGTTACCTGGTCTACGCCAATGATCACCGTGGTCATGGTCAAACCGCCCGTTCCCTTGAAGCCCTGGGCGACTGGGGGGAAGATGGCTTTAACGCTTCTGTGCAAAACCTGCATCATCTGGCGGGGATCATTAAAAAAGAAAACCCCGGTTTGCCCCTTTTTCTATTTGGCCACAGTATGGGGTCGTTTTTCGTCCAAAACTACCTAACAAAATATCCTCTGGATTTACAGGGGGTTATTCTTTCCGGTTCCAACGATAGCCCGGGATTGGCCTTAAATTTTGGCATCGCCATCGCGAAAAGGGAGATGGCGAAGACCGGACCAGGGACACGCAGCCCCAAACTGAACAAACTGGCTTTTGGCGCCTATAATAAAGGCTTTGAACCGGCGCGGACTCCCTTTGACTGGCTGAGCCGTGATGAAGCTGAGGTCGATAAGTACATAAACGATCCATACTGCGGTGGGATCGCTTCCGTTGGTCTTTACTACGATCTTTTCCGTGGCTTAAAAGAAACCTATAAGCAAGAGAACCGCCAAAGAATTCCGCGGGAATTACCGGTTTACATCTTCTCCGGGAGTAAAGATCCGGTTGGGATGAACGGTAAAGGTGTGCGTAAGCTCGTGCGGAATTATCAACGACTCGGCCTCAAGGATTTGACTTACAAACTTTATCAAGACGGACGTCATGAAATGTTAAATGAGATCAATCGGGACGAAGTCACCAAGGATCTGCTGAACTGGCTTGATCAGCAGACGGCTAAGGCAAAGCGGAAGCCCACTGGGACGGGAAATACGATTGGAGATTGAACCGGTGTAAAGTAAGGACAATGAAGGGCCAGTACACCAACAACAATTCCTCTGACTAATATAAAATTTCCTTTAACAACATTTATAGTTATTACGCTTTACGATATGATATCAATTGAGACCAAAGCAATTAAAAAGCAAAAACTGATATGAAGGAGGCGTTGTTTTGAAAGGTGTAATTTTTGATATGGACGGCGTTATTATTGATAGTGAGCCGATCCATACTAAACTGGAAAAAGATTTATTGGAAGAATCCGGTGGCGATTATTCGAAGATAAAACACGAGGATTTTATGGGGACCACCGATGTTCAGATGTGGAGCACTTTTAAAGAACAATTTAAGATCAAACATTCTGTGGAAGAATTAATAAATATGAAATGGGATAGGTTTATCGCCAATCTCCATCAAATACCTTTAGTGGACAATGTATTAGATTTCATGGCCTCCTTGCGTAATGTTGGTTACAAACTGGGACTGGCTTCCTCGAATAACGAAAGAACCGTAGAAGTAGTAAAAAACAAGTTCGGTCTGGCTAAATATATAGATGTATTTATTAATGGAGAAGCGGTTGCCAAGGGAAAGCCTGATCCGGAAATATTTCTTACTACGGCAAAGCATCTGGGTTTAAAACCAGAGGATTGTCTAGTGATTGAAGACACCAGAAATGGTGTTCTGGCAGCAAAAGCAGCCGGAATGAAATGTGTCGGCTTTCAGAACAAAAACTCCGGAGCGCAAGATTTATCTAAAGCCGATTTAATCGTGAGCAGCTATAAAGATTTAACGATCGAAGATATGAAGAGATTATTTAAATAATTATATGGATCACCTACGCGGGATTAATCTTTGTTTGGGACGCCAACCAACAGGACCAAGCCAAACTCATTTGCTTGGTCCTGTTGGTTGGTTTATTTCAACGCCAAAAAACGTAAAACCGGGGGCTAATGGAAACCAAGATCATCGAGAAAGATCGTTCCCTTTGGCGAACGATTAAAGACAAAACTAATTTGGGCAAGGCGGTCGGGATCGATGGCTTCGTTCTCCGCCAAAAAAGCGGTTAAATGAATTGTGTAGGTGGTATAGACCGGCTCCGTCTCAGAAGAAACCTTCAGCGGTGGTTTGAACCTGCGGTGAGTTAGGGGTGGCGGCAGAGGCATGATGCTACTGAGAGGCAGTTCAGCCCTTTCTCCGGCCCGATCCGTGAGCATGATGGTGAAATCAAGGGGTTCCTGCTCCTTCGAGACGTTAGCGGCCGCGAAGGTTAGCCCGGCGGAACCCGCCGCATCGAGGGTAAAACCTGCGGGTAGTTGCAGGCTGTAGGAAGCTGGGCCGGATTGTTCATGATCCCATTCCAAGCGCACGCCCATGGAATCACGCAAGCGTTTGCTTGCCATGGTGGGAGGCTCTTCACGCCAGGTAACCAGGTTGACACCCTCAAGCCGGGTTCCCGGTAAAGTGGCTGTCTTAAGGTTAAGATCTTCTTCAAAATTCGCGATCTGCCGTATACCGGAGCTGACGTACTGGGACAGATAGATTCCTGTGGGTAGCCATTCCCCTCCGGACAGCGGATTGCGAAAGAGTTGTTCATACTCTTTCCGACCGTTCACTGAGGCGTCCAGGAAGCCGGCGATCAAGACTTTAGCCAGCATTTCTTGCTCTTCAGCGGGCATGATCTCGCCGCGGTTCAGGAACCATTTGGCGCCGGGGACATCCACCCGCCCCCAGGTGGTGTTAAACTGGCCGTGGTTCGCGCCATCGATGTAAACGGCCGCTTTAAAGTAGTCTTCGCCGTTGGTGAAAGCGACGCGATCATACTGGTTTGCCCCGGCGAAGGAGTACACATCGGCATCGGCTGCGCCATGCAAAACCAGATAGTTGATATTTTCCAGAGGAGTGAAGGCTCTCCGGGGTTTATACTGTCCGTCGGAAGGGGCGATCGCGATAACGGCACGGAGATCAAAGCCGAAATCGAAGCGGAGGGCGGCGTTATCCGGATAGACCGGCAGGTGGTTAAAGGCCGCAGCAATCGCGGCGGCTTCCCCGCCGCGGGAATGGCCAATTAAGGCCAGCTTATTCATATCCACCTTATTTTCGAAAAGATGGCCCTGGGTTGAATTCCACCGACGCCAGAGCGCGAGGTGTTCCAGGAGCAGATAGCCGCGGGCGTCATTCTCTTCAGCCAGCCCTCCCAGGATAAACTCGGCCAGACCGCCTCCGTTCAGGAAGTTCTGGTCGACCGAAGCAACGATCCACCCCCTACTGGCCAGTAATTCGCCGAGATAAGCGTAGCCGGGGTCGGAGAAATCATCCATGGCGTGATTACCGTGGACGACCAAGACCAAGGGGAAGGGCCCTTCTCCTTCGGGATACCAAACACGGGCATTGAGGGGCGCTTCCGTAAGGTCGAACCCCCAAAAAAGCTTCCGTAGCCGGCTGGTGATCCCACTCTTTATTCTGACCAAGGGGGTAAGATCCACGGTGGGGGTGGAAAGATTAACATCCTTTCCATATTCGGGCCGCTTGTCGGCGCCGCTCCCGTAGGTAAGGGTCAGGACAGGATAGCTTCCTCTTTCAGCCGGGTTATCCAGGCGGCTCAGGGCGGAATCGGCCGGTTCCCCGCCAAATTCAGCCGGTTGGTAGCGTGGGCCGGTCCAGGCAAACCAGAAAGCCATGACGGTCAGGATCAGACCGCCAAAAAGGAGCATCCCCACAGCGACCCGGCGTTTTACCGGCTCAAGGCCTTTTTCGGTGAGGGCGCCGATCCCCGCTCCGGTAAGGGAGGAAGCCCCGATGATCAGGACAAGGAGGCCGAAGACATTTACGAAGAGGAGAACAGATGACCTTAAAACCATAAAAAGGAGAAAGACAGTCCCCACCAGCACCCAACGGGAGAACCGCGGTATTTTCTCAAACTGTCCCAGTAGAAAGACGATCAGTTGGCCGAGGAGGAGCGAAGCCGCATAGAGGAGTACGGCCAGGCATAAGGTTTCTAACCACCTTTGGAGGCTGCTCGGGGAGGCACTGAATAAAGAACCAAACCACACAATTACGCTAGTCAAAAGCAGGAGATAGGCGGCGCCTTTCCAGGCGCGCGGCCCTAGGCTGAAGGCCCGCTTGAGACTGGCGGTTATGGCAATTAACTTGCTGGAAACTTTCGTCTTGATACGCACTTATCCTCATCACCTTTCCTTGATCCTTTACGAATTGCCTAATTCGTCCTTGACCTCACTAATATATAATCGGAACAAACAATATTTCCTATATTTCATTTTAAAGAATTATCCAAAAAAGGGAAGCGTTTACGCCATTTGACTCTGAAGATTTCTGCAACGAAGGATTTTCCGTTACAATCAGGAAAGGGACGCGAAGACATGATCTCGGGTTTATCTTGAAGCAGGCGATCGGGAATATGAATCAATGGACACATAAAGTCCGCTCTCAGCGTGTGGTGGAGCTAATCAGATCAAGGTTATAGTATAATAAAACCGGCGACTACGAGGGAAGGGGAGGAAAAGGGTGGAGACCATTGATTTACACGGAATGACGTTACAAGAAGCCCAAGGTAAGTTAGAACAACGCTTATTAAATACCTTTCAATATGGGGAAAGGGTGGTCCGGATCATCCACGGACAGGGGAAACATAGCGCCAATTTCCCTGTCTTGAAATCCTTCGTCCGCCGGTGGCTGGAAGAATCGGCTTTTGCCCGGGAATACGTAGAAACGGTTTTTCGCGGGGAGGATGGCTCTCCTTATACCATGCCCAACCCCGGTGAGACGGTGGTCCGGTTAAAGGGGGAAGACCCCATTGGAGTAAACGAAGAGATCGATTGGCTGACGGAAGATGAAGAATGGGAAGCCCGGAAGCAAGACAAAGGAAGAAGAGCCCGCCAGCGTCGGGCGAATCGTCGGCCATCCTATCGCTGAATAGTGGTTCCGGCGCCATAAGGGATGAGTGGTGGGAGAAGTTGGTTTTGGCTTTAAGATCTGCGGTCACCTTTTTCGCGATCAAAAAAGGAGCGGATAAACGAAATGAAACAGGATCGCCCCGCCGATGACAACCATCGCCGGTTTTACGAGTTTAGCGAGAGTAGGACCAAGTTTGGTTCCGAAATACTCGTTGGAGACCAGGAGACAAACGTGGACCGGGGAGAGCAGCATTCCGATCATGCCAAACCCCTGCGCCAAAACCAGTGTGGAAAGTAAAACTGAAAAGCTGGGGTTGAGCCCGATCAAGCGAAAAACAATTGGAAAGCTTGCCCCGACATAACCAACGCCAAGGCCGGTTGCCAACCCGCAAAGAAAAGGAATAAGCATAACCATGAAGACCACAGGGATCCCGTAGGAAGCCAATTCGGTGCTGAATTTTGCGACCAACGGGGTGCCGTCGGGAAGGTTGGCCTCAATAAAAGCCCCATAAACCCGGATGATCGACATTTGGAGGGCGAGAGTGAGGATTTTCTTCTGGGAAAAAACCTGGTGCCACTGGACGGCCGGTAAAGGCCGCATGTGTTGCACCCAGAAGCTGGCCCCGATAATCCCCAGACTAATCGGGAAATAATTGTTTTCCCAGCGAAGACCGGCGGGAATGAATTGGTAAAGGATATAGGCCCCAACCACAATGGTGATCGGAGTGGTGAGGGAGAAAAAACGCTTGAAGAAAGCAGGCTCCTGCGAACCGGGGGTTCGTCGGGAAGCCGGAATTTCCCGTAACAGAAAGTAATAGCCAGCGCCAACCGCAAACAGGCTCATGGGAAAGCCGACGATGAAGTATTCCAGCGACGAAAGGCCGACAATTTCCATTGCCAGAAGGGGGCCGGGGAACATTGGCGACCAAAATTCCCAGATATGCCGGAACCAAAAGTTAATGGCCGATTTTAGTTCCGGCTTAAATTTTTTCTCCGGATCGCAGTTGTCTACGAGCGGCGCCGAAAAAAGAGCGCCACCGGGCATGGGTAATAAACCCATCACCAATGGCAGCACGGAAAAGGAACCGCGGGGACTAAGCCGGCTTTGGATTAGGTTGACCAGATCAGTCATCAGGCCGGTGGCGGCCATCTGCTGACTTAACCAGCAAATCTGGGCGATGACCAGGATAAAGTTTAGATGTTTTAAATTAAACAACCGGTGACAAGTGATGTTTATGATCCCATCCGCTGAATGTCCGGCAAAAAGAGCTAGAATCAAAGTCCCGATTGCCATGGACAAGGCGAGTCTTTTCAGGAGCCGGTTGGCCAAGAGAATAATGCCAAGGGAGCCTAAGAGTTTAACAATCCAGGGCAGTTCAGGAAGGAGTTGCATTTTTGCACCGTTCTTTCGTTGAGCAATTTAATGTTACTTAAGTATTCGCATTTTCAACCTGTTCAGGTCTTAAGCTTCACCATAATTTAATAGTTTACCTACAGGTTGTTTTTTTCTACGGAGCAGGTTCTCTCTAAAAAAGTCGGTACTTGAATATCGCTTTTATGTCGGTTGATTGTGCTGTTAGAGATTACAGCTTCCGCAAAGTGCTTTTTTATTATATCAAAATTTATTATCAAGAGAAAGAAGCTCGACAATAGTTACTATCAATGCTGAAATAACCTGGAAGCACCAATAAAAATGAAGCTTATGGCTACAGCAGGCGCAACACAAGGCGTGACGATAGCCAATTACCAATGTTTTCAGTATTAGGGAGGAATTACAAAACCTCAAGGAGAATTAATAATTATGTTAATATTGGCCCAAAAGGAGGAAGGATGGTGGCCCAGAACAACCGGCTATCCAGACTTTTGGAGATGTTCTTTACAATTCAGGCCATCCCCGGACTTTCGGCGGCAGAACTGGCCGAAAAGTGTGGAGTGAGCGTTAGACAATGTTATCGTGATCTGAAAACGCTCCAAGATGGTGGCATTCCTCTATATAATGACCGCGGGTACCGGATCCTTAAGGGTTCGGTTTTAAAGGATATTACCTTCACGTTGGAGGAAGCAGTGGCTTTAATTTATGGGCTTAAATTGATTGAACAACAGAAAGGCCTATTGGATACTCCCACTCAAGCTTTGGAAAAGTTGATGGTGCGTCTACCGGAAGGACTACGGAACAGGTTAGGGAGCATTGAAGAACGGGTTGAGATCGATATAACGCCCGCGGCAGATTATTCCGATAAAGGACCGCTTTTTAAGGCAATTAATACGGCAATACAAGAAAAGAACATCCTAGAAATTGATTATTACAGTTTCTCCCGCGATACGGTAACGACACGAAAAGTTAACCCATATAAGCTGGTCTTTAAAGACGGATTTTGGTATTTGGTCGGTTACTGTCACCATCGGGACAAAGTTCGTGTCTTCCGCGTCGACCGGATTCGTTTCTTTAGTTTAACTAACGAAAAGTTCGTCCCCCCGATTGATTTTGATTTTGAACAGTACATGGGGGCGGCTTGGCAGATGGAACGGGGCGAAGAGTTTTATTTTAAAGTTCGTTTTTTCGGGGAAGCAGCCCGCTTTATTAAAGAAACAAATTTCCATCCTTCGCAACAGATCATAGAAGAACCTGAAGGAGCCCTTATCTTTACTGCTCGCGCCGGCGGAATGCGGTCCGTGCTTCGTTGGGTTCTTTCTTTTGGCGATGAAGCTGAGGTATTGGAACCAGAAGCTTTAAGAGGGATGGTGGCGGAGGTGATGGCATCAGGTGCGCGTAGATATGAGGAAGGAAAATAAACAATCGGTAGAACAAAAAAAGCAAGGCGTTAGGCAGCGAACTGATGTTCAGTGACATACTGTTGTCACGGGGGTGTGGTAGGATGTAGGAGAAAGATGAACATTATGTCACTCTTGATAAGAGTGTGGATTGAAACAGTTCTTTGTCGGTTTTTTGTGAAAGGATTGTCAATAAATGAGTCAAAATCATGACGTTTATTTTCGTAAAGATCAATTAAATGCTTGCTCTGATTTCATAGCCCACCGTCGCGAAAAAGACGGTGAAATGCAAAGTCTCTGGGATCATTTAATGGAAACTTCACGTTTATCAGCTGGATTTGCTGGAAAAATTGGTCTACCAAGGCATGGTGAATTATTGGGCCTCTTGCATGATCTGGGAAAAGCAAGCGCCGAATTTGACCGGTATATTCGATCGGCAACCGGGTTGATTGATCCGGATGAGGATGATTACGTGGATGCGGTGGAGCAAAAAGGGAAAATTGACCATTCAAGTGCTGGCGCACAGATCATATACCGTGCGCTTTCGAAGAAAAATAAGGGAAGTTTGGCTGCGGAAATGTTGTCCTTGGTAATCGCTTCTCATCATTCCGGGTTGATAGATTGTTTCACTCCAGACGGGGTCGATAACTTATCCCGGAGAATGAGCAAATCTGATGAGAAAACAAGAACTACAGAATCCTATAGCAATTTAGTTGATTCCCTTAAGGGGAAGATGGAAGAAATCTTGGCTGATGATAACATCATCAGTCAAATAAATCAAACGCTCAAGTCCTTACAAGAAAAGAATGATTCCCAAGAAACTTTTATGTTTAAAACAGGATTACTTATCAGATACCTTTTTAGTTGCCTAATTGACGCAGACAGGATAAATACGGCGGATTTTGAAATTCCCCAGCAAGCCAAAGAAAGAAATTTGGGTGTTGATCCATGTTGGGATGTTTTAATTAAAAAATTAGATAGACGTTTAAGTGAATTCTCTTGTCAGAATCATGTTGACTTTATCCGTGGCGAGGTCTCCGATGAATGTCTGAGATTTGCCAAAAAACCAAAAGGCCTTTACCAATTAACAGTCCCGACAGGCGGTGGGAAAACTCTTTCTAGCTTGCGATTTGCTCTGAACCATGCCTGGGAACATGGTATGGATAGAATTATCTATATTCTTCCATATACTTCAATTATTGACCAAAATGCCGATACGGTCAGGAAGATTCTCGAAGAGAAAACGGACGAGGAAAACTATGCCACTAATATTGTCTTGGAGCATCACTCAAACTTGACCCCGGAAAAAGAAACCAGCCGCCAAAAGCTGTTGGCAGAAAATTGGGACGCTCCGGTGATTTTCACCACTATGGTTCAGTTCTTAGAAGCTATTTTCGGCGCCGGGACACGAAATGCCCGGAGAATGCACCAACTGGCCAGGGCGGTGCTTATCTTCGACGAGATACAAACCCTGCCCGTTAAATGTGTCCATTTATT
Source organism: Bacillota bacterium (assembly GCA_012837715.1). Lineage (GTDB taxonomy): Bacteria > Bacillota > UBA4882 > UBA10575 > UBA10575 > Capillibacterium. The sequence goes on from DUQR01000039.1 coordinate 138,464, forward strand.
TAATATCGCTATTCGTTTTTTGATACAAAACTGTGGTTCAACAGTTGTTCTTTGTACGGCGACCCAGCCTTTACTGGATAAGGTGAAACCTGTTTCCAGAGCTTTGCAAATTACTTCTGAACAACAAATGACCCCGGATATAAAGAGGTTATTTAAGGAGTTGAAACGGGTTGAGGTTTATGATCGGCGAAAAATTGGCGGCTGGACTGTCGAAGAAGTGGCCGAATTGGCAAAGAAGGAATTGGATGAAACAAAAAGTGTTTTGGTTATTGTCAATACTAAAAAAGCCGCGGTCAATCTCTTTCAAAAACTGAAAACTCATGCCCAAGCGCAGGTGTATCATCTCAGCACTAATATGTGCCCAGCACACCGGATGGAAGTCTTAGAAAGCGTTAAGGAATGTTTGCCAGATAAAAAGCCGGTCATTTGTGTGAGTACTCAGCTTATTGAAGCTGGGGTTGATATCGATTTTGGTAGTGTTATTCGTTATCTAGCGGGACTTGATTCCATCGCCCAAGCTGCAGGTCGTTGTAACCGTAACGGGTTAAGGCCCCGGCTGGGACGGGTTTTCATTCTCAATCCCAAAGAAGAGAATTTGGGGAATCTGCAAGATATCAAAATTGGCCGGGATATAGCAGAACGCGTGCTTGATGATTTCTTGGCGGCTCCGGAGGAGTTTGATGGAGATATCTTAGGCCCCAAAGCCATGGAACGTTACTATCATTATTATTTTTACGCACGAAAGGAAGAGATGAGCTACAAACTAGGTGCAAATTCAGGAATCGGCAGAGCGGATAATTTATTTGAGCTTCTTTCTACCAACAAGCTATCGGTTGATGCTTACCAAAGAGTAAATCAATCTCAGCCCTCAATCATGTTACGACAATCCTTCATGTCGGCTTTTAAAGAGTTTCATGTAATAGACTCACCCACCCGCGGTATTGTTGTTCCATATAAAGAAGGGGCAGATATTATTACCCAGCTTTGTGCAGCTAAAAACTTGGAAAAGCAATATCAATTATTGAAAAAAGCACAAAGATATTCGGTTAATATTTTCTCGCAACTATTCGACGAATTGTTGCAAAAGAAAGCTATTCACCAGGTACAGGAAGGAACGGGAGTTTTTTATTTGGACAAGCGGTACTATACGACTGAATACGGTCTAAGTAAAGATCCGGTCGGGGAGATGGATATTCTAAACGTTTAGGGAGGTGCATTATGGAAAACAGAGTGGAATTTACGGTTTACGGCAAGTATGCCTTGTTTACTGATCCTCTAACTAAGATTGGGGGAGAAAAATGTTCTTACCAAATCCCAACCTACCAAGCTTTGAAAGGGATTTTGGAGTCGGTTTACTGGAAGCCGACAATTGTTTGGTATATCGATAAAGTCAGAATAATGAAACCGATCAGAACCCAAACCCGAAGTGCTAAACCGATCAACTACGGTGGTGGTCACTTCTTGTCGATCTATACCTACCTGGCAGATGTGGAGTACCAGGTCCAAGCACATTTCGAATGGAATTTAAACCGGGAAGATCTCGCTAAAGACCGGAATGAGAACAAGCATTATTTTGTCGCCAAGCGGATGATTGACCGGGGTGGGAGAAGGGATATCTTTCTTGGAGCACGGGAATGCCAGGGTTATGTAGAACCCTGTAGGTTCGGTGAGGGCGAGGGGTTTTACGATAACTATGGCGAACTGGCTTTTGACTTGATGTTTCACGGTTTTGATTATCCTGACGAAAGTGGAAAAAGTGAGCTTTACGCCCGTTTTTGGCGTCCAAAAATGATCAATGGTGTGGTCGAATTTCCCCGCCCGGAAGATTGTCAGCTTCGCAAATTTGTCAGGAAAATGATTGCTAGTCAAATTGAAACATCTGGACTGGCAGAAGAAGGATTGTTGAATGGATATTCCGGAAAGGAGGTGGAAGGATGAGTTGGATACAAAAACTTTATGAAACATACGAAAACTGTCAATCCATGATCGGCGCTGGCGCGGATGAAAAAGCAATACCATTAATACCGATCTGCCATACTACACAGCAGGCACAGATCGAAATCGTCCTTGATCAAGATGGTAATTTTGTACGGGCAAAAGTGGTTCCTAAAGAGAAAGCCCGGACTATCGTGCCGTGTACAGAGAGTTCCGGTGGTAGAGCAGGAATAAAGCCTGAAAGTCACCCGCTTTGCGATAAACTGCAATATGTGGCCGGAGATTTTGCTGATTTTGGAGGAAAAGTAACGAAAGGTTTTGCCAAAGATCCAAAAGAACCTTTTCGAAAATATAAGGAGATTCTGAGTGACTGGTGTGCCTCGCCATTCTCCCATCCCAAGTTAAAAGCTGTTTTGAAGTATATTGAAAAAGAGCACGTAGTAAAAGACCTTGTTGTGCAGCAGATCCTCCACCTCGGAAATGACGGTAAACTCCTGGATAAGTGGGATAAAAAAAGTGGAGAAGAAACTCCGGAGATCTTTAAGGTTTTGGGAAACGCAAAACAGGGAGATGCCTTTATCCGTTGGGCTGTCGAAATCCCTGGGGACCCGCAGGCCGCTGCCTGGACTGACATGGAACTTTTTACAAGTTGGATTAGGTATTATTCATCAACAAAGCAGGGTGAGGCTTTTTGTTATGTTACCGGAGATGAACTTCCGGCTGCTGATCAACACCCGGCCAAATTGAGACATGACGGTGACAAGGCCAAACTAATTTCGTCCAATGATACCAGCGGTTTTACCTTCCGGGGGCGCTTTATCACAGCGGATCAGGCTTGTAGTGTTGGCTTCACAGTAACCCAAAAAGCACATAATGCACTTCGATGGTTGATTGGAAAGCAAGGATACAGAAAAGCAGGCCAGGCTATAGTAGCCTGGGCAGTTTCAGGTGAGAAAGTCCCTGCCCCTCTAGAGGATACCTTTTCCATGTTAGGAATTGATTCAATGGCAAGCGACTCCGAACCCTCTATTTCAACTGCCCAGGAATTTGCACTGAAGCTCAATAAGAAGATTGCCGGTTATAGCACAAAACTTGGCCCCACAACTGGCATCGTGGTCATGGCTTTGGATTCAATAAATCCAGGCCGTATGTCTATCGTCTTTTATCGGGAATTAACTGGCTCGGAATTTTTAGAAAGGATCGAGAGATGGCATAGTACTTGTTCTTGGATTCATGATTATCGCTTTACTGAAGTAGACAATGGAAAACCCGGAAAGAAAAAAGAAAGGAAACGAATTAGGTTTATCGGTGCGCCTGCCCCAAATGATATTGCCGAAGCAGCTTACGGTAACAAGGTCGACGATAATCTTCGAAAAGCAACAGTCGAGCGAATTCTTCCATGTATAATCGATGGAAGAAAATTACCAAAAGATCTGGTCGAATCCGCCGTTTGGCGGGCCTGCAACCGGATGGGAAAAGAAGATTGGGAATGGAATAAAACGCTCAGTATCGCTTGTGCTCTTTATAGAAAATATTATGAAGAGGAGGAATATGAGATGGCTTTGGATGAGAATAGAAAAACCCGGGATTACCTTTACGGACGGTTGCTGGCAATAGCCGACAACCTGGAAGAATGGGCTTTAAAAACAGCCGGCGAAAACCGCCAGACAAATGCAGCCCGTTTGATGCAACGTTTTGCAGAGCATCCGTATTCGACATGGAGGACGATTGAATTGGCTTTAGTTCCTTACAAAGCCAGGCTCGGCAATAAAGCTGCAAAACATCAGCGGCTAATTACCAAGGTGATGAATATGTTTGAACCGGACGATTTTATCAACGACAAGAAACTACACGGGGAATTTTTACTCGGATATCATTGCCAGCGTGAAGCCCTTTGGCGTAAGGAGCGTGATAACGAAAAGGTCTCATGATAATCTTCTATAGTAACAACATGTTAAAATTCAAAACAATAAATAAAGAAGGGGGATTCATATTGGAAACTTTGAAGAACAAGATTGATTTTGCGGTGATTGTAACTGTAAAAAATGCCAATCCAAATGGTGATCCATTAAGCGGAAATAGGCCTCGTATTACCTATGACGGCTTGGGGGAAATCTCGGATGTATGCATCAAAAGAAAAATAAGGAACCGTTTAATGGAAGCAGGGTATTCCGTTTTTGTCCAGTCGGACGATAACAGGGTAGACGATTACAGAAGCCTCCGTGCCCGGGCGGAAGGCGAGCTTAAAGGCATAGACATGAAAGATGAAACAAAATACCGGGAAGAAGCATGCAAAAAATGGATAGATGTCAGGGCTTTCGGCCAGGTTTTTGCCTACAGCAGCGGAAAAGACGATGAAAAAGGAGTTTCTATTGGTATCCGAGGTCCGGTCTCCATTCATCCCGCCTTTAGTGTTTGCCCCGTGAGTGTCTCCAGTATTCAGATAACTAAAAGCGTCAGCGGTGAAGGTGACGGAACGAAAAAGGCGTCTGACACAATGGGTATGAAACATCGGGTTGATCATGGGGTATACGTTTTTTCTGGTAGTATGAACCCACAATTGGCAGAAAAAACCGGTTTTACCGATGAAGATGCGGAGGCTATTAAAAAGGTAATAGTTAGTCTATTTGAAAATGATTCGTCTTCAGCAAGACCCGAAGGGAGCATGGAGGTTTACAAGGTCTTTTGGTGGAAACACAACTGTAAAAATGGGCAATATTCCTCGGCCAAGGTGCATCAGTCATTAAAGGTATCCTTAAAAGACGGAGTTACTGACCCGAAAGACATTTCTGATTACAATATTGTAGTACAACACTTAGAAGGTTTGGAGCCGGAAATTATTGAAGGGCGCTAAAAAACGATGTCTACCTATTCTGATGATGGATTGCTCATGCTTTCTGGCATCCAGCATTTTTTCTTTTGTCGTCGGCAATGGGCGCTGATCCATATTGAACAACAATGGCAAGAAAATATCCTTACCTTTGGTGGGCGAGAATTACACGAAAGAGTAGATGATCCGTTCTTCACCGAAGCGCGGGGAACGGTTCTAGTAACCCGTTCCCTGCCGATTATTTCACGAAGGCTAGGGTTGTATGGCGTTGCAGATGTAGTTGAGTTTCACAAGAGTGAAGAAGGTGTCAAGTTAAAGGAACGCAAGGGGCTTTGGCAACCTCATCCTGTGGAATATAAATATGGTGAGCCAAAGATAGATGAGCGTGATATGGTTCAACTTTGTGCTCAAGCCCTATGCCTTGAAGAGATGTTTAATACTTCCGTTATGGAAGGAGATATATTCTATGGTCGCACCCGGCGACGGCAAAGAGTGGAATTTGATGAAGACCTGCGGCAAATGGTAATGGAATTGAGTGTGGAGATGCACCGTTTGTTTGAAGAGGGGATAACGCCTTTACCGGAGCATACTAGAGCTTGTCGTAGCTGTTCTTTAGTTGATATCTGTATCCCTCACACTAGTAAAAAGAGATCTGTCCGCCGTTATCTGAATGATGCTTTACGTGAGATGAAATAGAAAGGAGATGAGGCCCTCAAATTGCGGAAATTACTAAATGTGCTATACGTAACATCACCCGACGCTTATATTGCTAAGGATGGCGAAAATGTATTGGTTTTAGTGGGGGAAGAGACGAAACTACGAATCCCAATCCATAATTTGGAGGGAATAGTTTGCTTCGGGTATACGGGAGCGAGTCCGGCTTTAATGCATCTTTGTGTGGAAAGGAATGTGGGGCTTTCTTTTCATTCGGAAAGTGGACGGTTTCTAGCGAGAGTTACGGGTCGAGTTAGTGGTAATGTGTTATTAAGGCGTAAACAGTATAGAATAGCTGATAACGTAGATGGATCTTTACAATTCGCGAAAGGCTTCGTTTTTGGAAAGATATATAACAGCAGATGCGTTTTGCAACGTTTTTTACGTGATCATGGTGCAAAGGACGATTATTCAGATATACATGAAGGAGTTAAGTTTCTATCGCTGCAGCTACAAAAAGTTGTTAACTGTAGTAATATTGGTATTCTCCGAGGGTTGGAAGGAGAAGCAGCGCGGACCTATTATGGTGTCTTTGATAAACTGATATTAGAAGGGAAAGAAGACTTTAAGTTTAATGGGCGAAGTCGGCGGCCACCTCTTGATCCGACTAATGCTCTACTCTCTTTTCTGTACACGCTTTTATCCCATGACTGTACGTCCGCTTTGGAAACTGTAGGTTTAGACCCACAAGTTGGATTTCTGCATAAAGAACGTCCAGGGCGTCCAAGCCTTTCCTTAGACTTGATGGAGGAGCTGAGACCATATCTAGTGGATCGGTTATCTTTATCTATGATTAACAACCGACAAGTAGACATAAAAGGATTTATTACGAAGGAGTCTGGTGGTGTGATCATGACCGACGAAATGAGGAAAACCGTTATTACTTCGTGGCAGAAAAGAAAACAAGAAGAAATAACCCATCCTTTTTTGGGTGAAAAGATACCTATTGGCTTGATTCCTTATGCGCAAGCCATGCTTCTAGCTCGCCATCTGCGAGGGGACTTGGATGCTTACCCACCATTTTTAATGAAGTGATGGTGAGTTGCGATGATGGTTTTGGTTACTTACGATGTAAGCACAGAGAATTCAGAAGGGAGGAAACGTCTGAGAAAAGTAGCAAAACATTGCCAGAACTATGGTCAAAGAGTTCAAAATTCAGTTTTTGAATGCCTGGTTGACCCGGTTCAATTTGCACAATTAAGAAAGCAACTTGAACAAATTATTGATCCAACTGAGGACAGCCTAAGATATTATTATCTCGGTCGAAATTGGAAAAATAGAGTTGAACATGTGGGAGCTAAGGTTACATATGATCCGGAAGGGGTATTAACAGTATAGCGCGAAGTACAAGCACCCATGATTATCTTAGCTCTCTCGCGGAGCTAGTTAAACTGTGGGTTTGTTCATATTTGGTAAGTCAAAAAAGGATTTATTAGGCAAAATAAATAAGTTCGCGGTTTTTGTCTTTTAATCCCTAGAGCCATATGGTTTTAGGGATATTACTGTCGCTCCTCACGTAGGAGCGTGGATTGAAACCACCAATTTTCCGCGTGGGGAGATAAGGGTTTCGTCGCTCCTCACGTAGGAGCGTGGATTGAAACCCTCTCCTGCTTAAAAGTATCCATTCCTTGCCATCGTCGCTCCTCACGTAGGAGCGTGGATTGAAACTTTTCCTCCCTTCCTTTTTCCTCCATCGTTACCGTCGCTCCTCACGTAGGAGCGTGGATTGAAACCTTTCCATCGTCATCAAGAGCATCAAATTGGAAGTCGCTCCTCACGTAGGAGCGTGGATTGAAACATCTGATCGGCTTGTTATCGATCAGCCGTATCAGCTGTCGCTCCTCACGTAGGAGCGTGGATTGAAACGCGGGAATGATGAAAATAAAATGCTTTCCATAGCTGTCGCTCCTCACGTAGGAGCGTGGATTGAAACAGTATCGACATCTGCAAGCTTCCCAACAAAACGGAGTCGCTCCTCAC
>DUQR01000040.1 GCA_012837715.1 Bacillota bacterium
AGATATTTTTGCATTCCAGGAAGAAAAAGAAGAGTGATTTTTTACGTAGTAATTTTTAACAAATTATGTTAAATATGCCGGTCTAATAAGACCTGTTCCCGCAGACGGCGAAGGCCCTCTTTGATTGAACGGGCGCGCACTTCGCCAATGCCCTCCACTTCATCCAACTCTTCGATGGAAGCACCCACAATATTCTGGAGATTTTCAAAGCAACGGACCAAGTTTTCGATAACCGGTAAGGGGAGTTTGGGGATTTTAGTTAAGATCCGGTACCCCCGGGGGGTTACTTGGGCGTCTAGGGATTGGGTGGGGAAACCCATCTCTTTGACGACGGAATTTAGGTCCACTAATTCTTCATAACTCCGGCTAAAGAGTTCATCCCGGACCTTTTCCCACTGTTCAGGGTTGGCAATATAGTCTTTAAGCACAAGGAGGCCTTCTTCCTTTAGCTCGAACATTAACTCTTCCAGCTGCATGTTAACCAAACGTCCCTCTGAGCCCAACTCGCAGATGTAAAGTTCGATTTCTTTAGCGATCCTAGAGACCATCGCGGTCCGCTGGACCACCGTCGCCACTTCCGTTAAGGTCGCCAGATCTTCGAATTCCAAAGCGCTTAAATTGATTAACGCTTGATCAAGGACACTTTTATACTTCTCCAAAGTCTGCAAGGCTTGATTCGCTTTAACCAAAATTGTGCCAACCTCGCGTAAGACATGGCGTTCATTCCCTTTAAAAAGGGTAATCAGATTACGCCGTTGGGAGATGGCAATCACCAACTCCCCCGTTTGGATCGCGACCCGTTCGGCGGTCCGGTGCCGGGAACCGGTTTCCCGGGTCGGAATAATCGAGTCCGGAGTCAAATGGGTGTTCGCCAAAAGAATACGTTTTGCGTCACTACTTAAAATGATCGCGCCGTCCATCTTCGCTAGTTCATAAAGACTGGCCGGATTCAGTTCCGCATTAATATGGTAACCCCCGTCCACCACCTGCATCACTTTTTCACTGTCCCCGATGACAATCAACGCTCCGGTGCGGGCGCGTAAAATATTCTCCAGTCCTTCGTAGAGCACGGTTCCTGGAGCCACCATTTGTAATATTTTTATAATTCCCGATTCCTCCGCTGCCAACCTTACACCCCCTTCTTCTTCGTTAAAATAGCCAACAATTGTTGAATACTGTCGATCCCTTGGATCCTCATTTGTTTGCCCTGCACTACTTCTCCGAGTAAACCCTTTGGCATCACCAGGTATTGGTAGCCATGTTTCGCCGCTTCCTCCAGCCTGCGCTGAGCGCTGCTCACCCGGCGGATTTCTCCGGTCAGACCGATTTCGCCAAAGGCGGCCAGATCAGCCGGGAGCGGCAAATCGTAAAAACTGGAAGCCACCGCTAAGGCAACGGCTAAATCACAAGCGGGTTCTTCGGTGCGGACTCCGCCGATCACCGAGACATAAACCTCCCGGTTGGAAAGGGGAAGCCCGCCCCGGCGTTCCAGTACCGCCAAGACCATCGCCACCCTTTGGTAGTCCAGTCCGGAAACCAACCGCCGCGGGTTACCCGGGTTCCCGGTCGTCACTAAAGCCTGGATCTCTACGAGTAAAGGAAGGCTCCCCTCAACAATGGGGGTAACCACCGTGCCGCTCTGCTGAGGACAACGTTCTGCCAGTAAATAGGATGAAGGGTTTTGAACCGGTGTGAGGCCTTGGTCGTCCATGCTGAGGAGGGCGATCTCCTGAGTCGAACCAAACCGATTTTTCACCACCCGAAGCACCCGGTAAGGATAACGCCGATCTCCTTCAAAATAAAGAACCACATCAACTAGATGTTCAATCAACTTCGGTCCGGCCAAATTCCCGCTTTTGGTAATATGTCCCACTAAAAAGCAGATCATACCCTGTTCCTTGACCAACCCCATCATACTCTGCACCACTTCCCGAACTTGAAGGGGGGTACCGGGCAGACCTGGATGGTCAGTGGTTTTTAAGGTTTGGATCGAGTCAAGAACAACAGCGATCGGGTTTAACCTTGCTACTTCTTCCCGGACCGCCTCGATCTGATCTGTGGGTAAAAGAAATAGTTCGGGGGTGCTGATTCCTAACCGGGCCGCCCGTAACCGGACTTGGGTCAGTGACTCTTCAGCACTAACATAGAGGATCCGACCGTGTTTTTTCGCAAGAAGGGCGGCAATCTGCAAGAGGAGCGTTGATTTCCCCGCTCCCGGCTCGCCCCCTAAAAGAACCAGAGAACCGGGAACCACTCCTCCGCCAAAAAGGCGGTCCATTTCCGGCCGGCCGATGGCCATCCGCGGCGCCGCCCTGTTTTCCTCGGCCTCCGCCACCAACGGAGCCGCCAGTTCCCGTGGCTGAGAACTCCGTCGAGCTGCCGGGGTAGGGGCCACCGCCTGCTCGACAAAGGTGTTCCATTGGCCGCAAGTGGGACATTTTCCTAACCACTTAGGCGACTCGCAGGAACAATTTATACATGTAAAAATGGTTCTTTTCCCCATTCAACTCTACTCTTTTCTTTCCGGCGCCGAACGGCTTCAATAGATAAAACTTCTTAATTTTACGAAAAAATCCTTCCCCTAAGGAAAGGATTTTTTCGGCTTTTACCTGATTGTTGCTATACCACGGACGTGGCTTCCTTCTTTTTAAATTTGAGCTGATCATCCTCGGCCGTAACCTGAATTAAATCCCCGCTCTTAAAAGTTCCCCGGAGAATCTCGTCGGCCAAGGGATTCTCCACTAACCTCTGGATTGCCCGGCGTAAGGGCCGGGCGCCAAAGAGTGGATCATAGCCTTCCCGGTAGATGATCTCTTTAGCTTCCTTACTGATTTCCAGGCCGTACCCTTGCTCTTTCAGTTGTTCCCGGAGATTCTTCAGCATCAGCTCGATAATGGCTTCCAGTTCTTCTTTCTTTAAGGGATGGAAGACAATGATATCATCAATCCGGTTTAAAAACTCCGGCCGGAAGGTCCGTTTCAGCTCATCCAAGACCCGCTCTTTCATCCGTTCATAATCAACGGTCTCATCGCCCTCTTCCGGTTGGGCCTTAAAACCAATTGGGCCTGAACGCTCAATCAGATTAGCCCCGACGTTGGAGGTCATGATCAGAACGGTGTTTTTAAAATCGACCGTCCGGCCTTGGGCGTCGGTGAGCCGTCCATCTTCCAGGACCTGCAGCAGGATGTTGAAGACTTCCGGATGGGCCTTTTCCACCTCATCGAGGAGAATGACGCTATAAGGTTTCCGGCGGATCTTCTCGGTCAGCTGGCCACCTTCGTCAAACCCGACATAGCCGGGAGGGGCGCCCACTAAACGCGAGACCGTGTGCCGTTCCATATATTCGGACATATCCAGACGGATCAAAGCGTTTTCGTCGCCAAAAAGGGCTTCTGCCAGCGCTCTAGCCAGTTCGGTTTTACCAACCCCGGTCGGACCTAAGAAGATAAAGGATCCCACCGGCCGTTTCGGGTCTTTTAGTCCGGCACGGGCGCGCCGAACGGCCCTTGCCACCGAGTCGATGGCTTCGTTTTGGCCGATGACCCGTTGGTGGAGAATTGCTTCCAAATGCAGAAGACGCTCGCCTTCTCCCTCCTGCAGCTTGGTGACAGGAATCCCCGTCCAACTGGCCACAATTTCCGCGATTTCTTCTTCCGTCACGGTCGGTTCCAAACGGCTTTGCCGGTTTTTCCAATCATTCTGGTCGGCCTCTAATTGAGCCCGGAGTTTCTGTTCCTCGTCCCTTAGTCCGGCGGCCTTTTCAAATTCTTCATTCCGGATGGCCGCTTCCTTCTCCTTTTGCACCTGTTCGATCCGGTCTTCCAGATCCTTCAGGTTCGGTGGGGTAATGGTCGTTTTCAACCGCACTTTAGAAGAAGCTTCATCAATCAGGTCAATCGCTTTGTCCGGTAAGAAGCGGTCAGAGATAAAACGGTCGGAAAGATCGACGGCCGCTTTAATGGCTTCATCGGTAATCTTCACGCGGTGGTGGGCTTCATAACGATCCCTTAACCCTTTCAGGATCAATTCCGATTCTTCCCGGTTGGGCTCACCGACGATAATCGGTTGGAAGCGCCGTTCCAAAGCGGCATCTTTCTCTACATGCTTCCGGTATTCATCCAAGGTGGTCGCGCCCACACATTGGAGTTCACCCCGGGCCAAAGCCGGTTTGAGGATATTGGCCGCATCAATGGCGCCTTCCGCTGCTCCCGCCCCGATTAAGGTGTGGAGCTCATCGATGAAGAGAATCACGTCCCCGGCGTTCCTGATCTCCTCAAGGACTTTTTTCATCCGTTCCTCAAATTCCCCCCGGTATTTAGAACCGGCCACCATTGAACCCATATCAAGGGTGATCACCCGTTTGTTCTTAAGGATCTCCGGCACATCACCGGCCACGATCTGCTGGGCTAACCCTTCCACAATGGCTGTTTTACCGACACCCGGTTCCCCGATTAACACCGGATTGTTTTTGGTCCGGCGGGAAAGCACCTGAATCACCCGTTCAATCTCTTTTTCCCGGCCGATCACCGGGTCAAGTTTACCCAGTTTAGCATATTCGTTTAGATCCCGCCCAAATTGGTTTAGCGTTTGGGTTTTACTGGCGCCGCCGCCTTTGGGCGCAAACCCGGCGCTCACATTACCTCCCAAGAGACTAAAAATTTGTTTACGGGCGTTTTCCAGATCAACGCCTAAGTTCTTCAGGACCTGGGCTGCCACTCCTTCCCCTTCCCGGATTAGACCAAGGAGAATATGTTCGGTCCCGACGTAATTATGGCCTAATTGGCGGCTCTCATCCCAAGCCAGCTCCAACACGCGTTTCGCCCGTGGGGTAAAGGGCACTTCGCCAAAGACCATTTCTTCGCCTACCCCAATGATCTTTTCAACTTCAGTCCGGACTTTGCCCAGACTAACGCCTAACGATTCTAAAGCCTTGGCGGCGACACTGTCGCCTTCTTTCACCAGGCCAAGCAGAAGATGTTCCGTCCCAATCACGTTGTGTTTTAATCTCGCCGCTTCCTTTTGCGCATGCAGAACAACACGCCGTGCCCGTTCGGTAAATCTTTCAAACATATTTTTCACCTCTTTCCTAAGATCTAAAAATAACAGCTATGGATTCTTTTCAGTCTCAACATTTCGTATTCAATCCTATACCAAGAACAACGCTTGCGCGGGCGGTAACCAACGTAAGCCACTACCTACTTATTATCCCCGTGCTGTCTTTAAATGTTCCCGCACAACGGCTGCCCGGTAATAATCCCGTTCATCGGGGGTTAGATCCTTACCGATCAAGTGTTGGAGAATAGCCGGCCGGATCAAGAAAAATACCTCTTTTACCTGTTCCGTAGTGATCCCGGGAATCATGTTTAGTTCCACGCCTAACAAAACATTATTCCAAAGGGTGAGGGCCTCTTCCGTAGAGAGTAATCGGGCCTGGCTCATTAGACCGAACGCCCGGTGCACCCGATCTTCCAGTTGTAAACCGGAGTCATTGCCTAGTAGCGCTTCCCTAGCGGATCTTTCCTGGTCAATTACTTGTTTGGTCACGGAGATTAGTTTCCCGATGATCTCGTCCTCACTAAGACCAAGGGTAACTTGGTTGGATATTTGGTATAAATTCCCCGACGACTCGGTCCCCTCCCCATAGATCCCCCGCACACTCAGGCCGACGTGGGGCAAGACAGAAAGCACCTTCTTCACTTGATTCACCATTTGTAAGGCTGGTAAATGCAACATAACCGAGACCCGTAAACCGGTACCCACATTGGTCGGGCAAGTAGTTAAATACCCGCTCTGCTCACTAAAAGCGTATTCCAACTCCGCTTCCAGAAGATCATCAACGCGGTCCCCTGCCGCCCAGGCTTCCTGTAAGCGCCACCCAGGGAGAATACTTTGCACTCGGAGGTGGTCCTCTTCATTAAGCATAATCGCCACAGTTTGCTCCCCGTTGAGCATGACCCCGCGGTGGGAAGGGTTTTTCAACAAATCCGGACTAACCAGGTATTGTTCGACCAGGAGCAAACGATCGCCTTGGCTCATCCCGTCCAAGCGTCGTAAGGTGAAATTGGTCTTTTTTAGGGCATTCTCCACTTCCGTGATGACTGCCTCCAGCTCTTTTTCACCGGCTTGGTTGGGAAAAGAGTACCGGGCTAGGTTGCGGGCCAAGCGGACCCGGCTGCTCACGACCACATCTTCATCGGGAGCTGCTCCTTGCAACCAACCGGGGAGTAGCTGCTTGATTTTGTTTTTTAAATCCACAGCGTTCACCTCCTACTTTAACTTCTCTTGCTTCGCTTTGATCTCATCCCGAAGCTTAGCGGCTTCTTCATAAGCTTCCCGCCGGATGGCGTCCTGAAGCTTACGGCGGAGGTCTTCGATTTCTTTCTTCAGACGGACCTTTCCTCCGGTCCGTTTGGGAACTTTCCCCGTGTGAGTAATATTCCCATGGACCCGTCGAAAAAGCGGTTTAAGAAACTCCTTGAAACTCTGGTAACAATTAGCACAACCCAAAAGGCCAATTTTTCTAAAGTCAGAGAAGGTCAGTCCACAAGTGGAACATTTTTCGGTGGCCTCCAGGTAAGGTGTGAATCCGTCTTTCGGTCCAGTCACTTCGTTTTCCAACAACCCGGCCAATAGATTATGGAACGAAAACTCCGGTTCAAAAAGGATTCCCAGTTCTTTGCCAGGATCAATCCCACTTTGCTGGGCACAAGACGCACACAGGTGAGATTCGGTTTTATAGTTGTTAATCACTTTTGTTACGTGCACGGTTGCCGGTCGTTGTTTACACCGTTCACACCACATTTCCCCCACTCCCTTCCTTGAAACAAGGTCTATTCCCGTCCACAAAGCACCAAAAGGGCAGTCCGGAGTAGAATGGCCCGTTGTTGATCCTTCTTGTCTTCCGGAAGAACCGGATTCTCCAGTTCCCCGTTGATGACCTGCCATAACAGCCAAGAATCCTTCTCCGTGATGATCGAATCCCGCACTAAACGTTGGAGCAGGACGGCCATACTCTCCTGATTGATCTCGGCGCCAATTAGATCGGTTATTTTTTCTAAAAAACCCGGCTCTTCATGCCAACTAACCCTGGTGATCCTGATGTAACCGCCACCGCCGCGACGGCTGACAATTAAATAGCCATGATCCATGGTAAAACGGGTTTCCAACACGTAATTAATCTGGGAAGGCGCACACCGGAACATCTGCGCCAACTGCCGTCGTTGAATCTCGATACTTCCTGTTTTCGCCAGTAAATCCTGTAAATACTGTTCGATCAGGTCAGAAAGCGACCCCATTGGCATCACTCCTTTTTCTGACCTTCCCTGACCTTCGTCTTCATTTTAAATCATCTTCCCTCTACCGGCAAGAGTGTTTTTTTCCTGAATTCGGCTATTTTTGAAGAAAAAAAAAGAATGTTGGGGCTTATTTCCCCTCTTATGCACATTCTTAACCGCTACCGCTTTTTTTCTCGCCTTTGGCTTTTTACCGAAGATAAAGTAAAGGATCGACCGCTTTGTCTTCAAGCACGAGTTCAAAATGAAGGTGGTTACCGGTGGCATTTCCCGTCCGACCCACGGTCGCGATGGTTTGACCCCGGAGGACCTCATCCCCGACAGCCACCAGGTTTTTGGCATTATGGGCGTATTTGGATTGAAAAGAGCCGTGGTCGAGGATGATAATCTGACCGTACCCCCTTTGCCAACCGGCAAAGGTTACGGTTCCAGCCGCCGCCGCCCGAATCGGGGTTCCCGCCGGGGCGGCGAGGTCAATGCCGTGGTGCATGCGTCCCCAACGTTTTCCGTACCGGGAAGTTAATTTACCGCTGGGCAGAGGATGAAGTAAAGGAAACTGGCTTTGGGTCGTCGCCGGTACACTCCGTGGCCCGCTCCGTCCCCGACTAGCGACCGGGGTTCTACGTACTAGAAGGTAATCGCCAGAGCGGATCTTTTCCGGATTCAAACCGGGATTGAGCGCTTCTAGTTCGCTGAGACTCATCCCGTAACGTTGGGCGATGGACCAACAGGTGTCCCCCCAGCAGATTTGGTAGCGATCCTGGTCACCTAAATTGTAAAGGTCGACGGTCTTTTCCGCCTTTGTTATCTCCTTTTCCGAAGGGGCTGGAACCAAGGTTGGGTCCTCAGGATCAGTGGCTATTGAGAGCATAACCGTCTTCAAATTCGGGTTTAGTAGTTCCAAAGGATTGAGTTGCTGCTTTTTGCTTTCTTCTTTCCCCCCCGCCGGGCCAGAAAGAAGAAATAATGTGATTAAATAAATGAAACCTTTGCGACCTAAATTTACCTTTAGGTTCTCCTCCATCTATGTCTACCTCCAAAATTCTCGTCCCAATTTCCCTGGTCGAACTGGAATGAAACCAATGACTTGCTTTATCATTTCCGTATCTATTATATTTCATACCCCAGGAATTGGCCTAACAATCTCCAAACAGGGGGCGAATTATAAAGCCTTTTTGCGTTGGCTTTGTTTTAACTTGTTTGTCGATGACCGGCTTCTCTCTTCGCAGGAACGAGTTTTTGGAGGTCAAGGGGGGTGGAGGAGAAATTGGTCAGTTTCCGGTTTGTCCTCTTTTACTAAGCACATTTTCCGCAAAAGAGGAGTTGAGGATTAATCCTTGTAGATCTTTGTTGTTCTCGGTATGGGACAAACGGTCTAACATTAGTTCCATCGTTTCGGCCGGTCCCAACGAACTGAGGAGTTTCCTTAAAACCCAGGTCATTTCGAGTTCCTTGTTTTCGAGCAATAGTTCTTCTTTGCGGGTTCCGGACCGGACCAGATCAATCGCGGGGAAGATCCGCCGGTCGGCCAGTTTCCGATCAAGATGGAGCTCCATATTACCAGTGCCTTTAAATTCCTCGTAGATCACATCATCCATCCGGCTTCCGGTTTCCACCAGCGCCGTGGCCATGATGGTTAAACTGCCTCCTTCCTCAATGTTACGGGCCGCGCCAAAGAACCGTTTCGGTTTGTGCAAGGCGCCGGGATCAACCCCGCCGGAGAGAGTCCGGCCGCTGGGTGGGACTACTAAGTTGTAAGCCCGGGCTAACCGGGTAATGGAATCAAGCAGAATTACCACATCTTTTCCTACTTCCACCAGGCGTTTTGCCCGTTCCAAAACCAATTCGGCCACCCGTACATGGTTCTCGGCCGGTTGATCAAAGGTCGAACTGACCACCTCACCAGAGACCGACCGTTCCATATCGGTTACTTCCTCGGGCCGTTCATCAATGAGGAGAACAATGAGGTAAACATCGGGATGGTTTTTGGTGAGACTGTTGGCAATATTCTTTAGCAAAGTAGTTTTCCCGGCTTTCGGCGGCGCCACGATCATGCCCCGTTGCCCTTTGCCAATCGGCGCAATGATATCGACCAGTCGCATCGAAAGCTCTTTCGGGTGGGTTTCCAAGACCAATCTTTCCTGGGGATAGATGGGGGTCAGTTCTTCAAAATAGGTTCTTTCTTGATAGGAGTCGGGATCAAGGTAATTGACAGCTTGGGTTTTGAGCAGAGAAAAGTAACGTTCGTTGTCTTTCGGCGGTCGCACTTGTCCGGCGACTAAATCGCCGGTCCGTAAGTGAAAGCGGCGGATCTGGGAGTTGGAGACATACACATCGTTCGGACCCGGTTCGTAATTCTCCACCCGTAAAAAACCAAACCCTTCCGGGAGAATCTCCAGCACCCCCTGGGAAAAGATCCTTCCTTCCTGGGTAGCCAGGACTTTCAGCAGCTCGTAGATGAGCTCCCGTTTACGGAAGCGGGTATAGTTTTCAATACCAAATTCCTTAGCCACCTTCTGAAGATCGGCCAGGGTTTTTGTTTCAAAATCGGCCAATTGCATGCCCTCACCTCAAATTCATTGTTTTTTTCTGGTTCTTGGTAAGATCTAAGGTTCTTTTAAGTTGTCCTTTGGGATTTAAGTATACTAAGACAATATATCAATAGCCATTTCGGGTGAAACACGATATATTGTATTGGTTTTTTAATGGATCCAAACGCAGAAAGCTTATCTAAGGAATTGCCTTTAAAAAATCGACGGCGCGCAACATTTCCCGTCTCATCTTCTGCAGGACACTAGTTTTCTGATCCGGTGAGAGTTCAATCCAGGTCCAGACCTCGGTTTTAAAATCGGGGTCGGCGTCATAACCTTCCAAATAGCCAATCCCGGCTTCCTGAGCTAAGTTATCGGCAAGGAAAACCAATGCCGTCGCCGCCCAATAATTTCTGGTCTGAACCGGCCGGTGATGATGGCGTAATACTTCTGTGAATAAGGGAGGAAGATTCCATTTTTCCGCCAGCAGCTTCCCCACCAAGGTATGGTTAAAGCCTAAGACTTTTTCTTCGGCGCGGATCAGCGGGAGATGTTCCTCGGTGGTTAATTTAAGCAGTTCCTCAAACTCGGTGGTTAAACAGAGATCCAAAAGGAGAACCCCAATATCATGGAGGAGACCGGCAATGTAAGCATCTTCTTCCAGCGGCAGTCCGGCGCTTTGGGCTAGGGTTTTAGCCCCCACCGCTGTTCCGACCGCATGTTGCCACAAGGCGGACCGGTCAAAAACCTTTCGGTCGTCTTTCATCCGGAATAAATCGGCGATACTAATGCTAAGCACCAGTTCTCTAAGGGCTTTAAGTCCGATGATTACTATCCCTTGTCCGACAGTGGTAATCCGACGGGGAAAACCATAATAAGCGGAGTTGACCAGTTTTAATACCCGGGCGGTTAAAGCCTGGTCTTGCTTAATGACTTGCTCCAGTTCGGCAGCGGAAGAACCGGGGTTGTTTAAGAGGTTAACTACCCGTTGGGCAATGAGCGGGAGGGTAGGAAGCTCGCGCATGCGCTCTTCGATTAGATCAAGAAATCTCATCGCTACCCACTCGCATTTTCTTGTTTTGGCTAAATCTAGCCAGAACCGACGATAGACAACCGGGAATATCAGGCAAGGGTAATTGGTAATGCACTGCCCCCATTTCCACGGCGACGCGCGGCATCCCGTAAATAACACAAGTGGTCGGCGCTTCAGCGATGGTGATCCCGCCGGCTTCTTTAATGATCTTCAAGCCATAGGCGCCATCTGCTCCCATACCAGTTAACAAAACCCCTACGGTCCGTTTTTTACTGGCGGCAGCCACTGACTCAAAGAGGTAATCAACAGAAGGCCGGTAGAGCGCATCGCTTTCTTTTAATTGAATCAGAAATTTCCCTCCTCTGCGGACAACTCCCGTCTGCAAACCGGCAGGAGCGACGAAGACATGGCCGGGAAGAAGTTCGGCTGCTTCCGTCGCCACCTCTACCTTTAACATAGAGAGGGAGTCCAACCGCTCGGTAAAACTTTTAATAAATTCCTTCGGGAGGTGTTGTGCAATAATGATCCCCCAGGGGAAATCGGCCGGGAGTTGAGACAAGAGAAAACGAAGGGCCCGAGGCCCCCCCGTCGAAGAACCAATCGCCACCACTCCGGCGGGTAATCTATCGGTAAAAGCCTTTTCTGCGACCGGTGCGGCCGTAAGTGATTGCCGAATGATTTCGGGCTTAACCCCGGCGGCTGCTTTCACTTTGTGGACTAGTTCATCCTGGATCCGCCAGAGGGCTTCGGAAGGACGGGACACCGGTTTGGTAATAAAATCAACTGCACCTAACTCCAAAGCTTGGAGGGTTTGCTCGCCCCCCTCCACCGCTAAAGAGCTCACTACCACCACCGGAAGCGGACGTTTTCCCATTATTTCCGCTAGAAAGGTGAGCCCGTCCATACGGGGCATCTCCAGATCTAAGGTCACCACGTGGGGCTGGTAGAAATCGATTTTTTTCAAGGCATCAAGGCCGTCAGTGGCAACCCCGACTACTTTAATTCCGGGATCCGACTCTAACATCTGCTTAATCAATTGGCGCATAAAGGCCGAATCATCCACCACTAAGACGTTAATACCCACTCGCGCTCGCCCTTTCTCTCGGAAGATAGAGCATTCCTTAGCTGGCTTTTTCCGTTGTCACCGTTGGGCAAGAAACCAAACACACGTAAAAAAGCCCATCAGCTTTTTTATTCGCCTAGATACCCTTTTGATCCTGCTTTTCCTGGCAAAGAGCGGGTATTTCTTTAATCAAGCCATAATATTTTAAACACCTGGTGTTCCCCATTAAGCAGAAGGAAACAGATCTTCCCCGGGACTAGCGCCGAGCTGGGGATAGTAAGATGCGGTGAGAGGTGTAAACGATAGGTTTGGGTCTGGTCCAGGGGTTGGACCGTAAGGAAACGGCTTCCGGTCTCTACGGCGAGGATTTCTACTTCAGCCCCAATATACCAGCCATCCACCAAGCGGAGGACTCCTTGCTGGTCAAAGTAAAGGCGGGCGGTAAAATAGAACCCGGGCGCAATTGGGCGCAAAGCCGCCAGTTCCCCGGCACAGCCATTCACAAAAACCGCAGTGGTTGAAGGAGGAATCGTTTTTTCTCCGGTCTGGTATCCCCGGAAACTAATCCGGTCGGCCGTAACGGCAATGATTTCTCCTTCTTCAACGGCTAACGTTCCGTATTGTTCTTCACATGCTTTGAGGGCTGCGGCCACCCGATTGGGAGGCGGAAAGGAGAACCCGTTTACGGTTGCGTCCGTCCGGGAGGTAACGGCCAAGATGAAGAAAACGATGGCCAATAAGACCTTTATTTTCATTGGATAACCACCCCTTATTACCATTCTTGGCCAAAATAAGGGGGGTTATACCTACGTTGAAATTCTTTCTTTTTAGCACGGGTTAAAAGACTTCTCCCAGGCTAAAGTGCCAACGGGGCTGTCGGTCTTCGGTATTGAGCGGGATCGCATAGTCTACGCCGATATTTAAGCCGAGCAGGAAAAAACGGAGGCCGATCCCGGCGCCCAGCGCCGGGGCGGCGGAGATCCGCTCGTCTCCATCCCAGACCCAGGCCGCATCGGTAAACAGCCCCAGAGAAAGACCGGTCTTTCGTAATTGCTGATAGGAAGCGGGCCAAAGCAACATCCGCAGTTCCAAATTGGATAAGAGAAAGCCATCCCCTTGAAAACAATAGGCGGGATACCCGCGGAGGACCGTATCGGCCAACGTGCCTAAGAGCCCCAAATTGGTCAAGGAGCCTAAACTACTGATGCTAACCTGTTGAATCCCGCCAAGGGCAAAGCCCCGGTGGGTAGGGTAATTACCCCAGATTTTACCGGCCCGCCCGGCCATAATCATTGTCATCCGCCCCAGTGACCAATATTGACGGTAATCCCCTTCCACCTTCAGGTTTTTATAGGCGGTGCCGAGAAGCGGATAGGCCCCGCCCACACTGAGGTAACCCCGGGCTCCTTTTTGTGCCAGAAAGGAAAAATCATCATGGTTCAAGGTTGCTTCAAAGCCAAAAAGGGAAGCCGCATCCACCGGATAACGAAAGGAACTCTCCGGTGAAAAATCTTCATACTGCAACCTTAAGTCCAACCGGCTTTGATTCCGAAAATGCCCACTGGCCAACAGGCTGATCCCCTTTTGCCGCTCCCAAAAGCCTAGTCCCCAAGGAGGTCCGGTGTAAACTGGCATCTGGTAAAGGTTGATCCCGTAAGACCAGAAGGGAGCATGATAGGTATAACCTAAAACCAGGTTCACACTTTCCTCCTCCGAAGCCAGCAGCACAAATTGGAGTTCCTGATCCCGTAGAATACTGCTCATCTTACCGTAAGTGGCCGCACTAAAAGTTCCATCGTACCAAAAGATCGGAATTAAATATTCCAGCTCCAGCTGGGAGTGGTATTCTTCGTACTCTGGACCAACCTGAGCTCCCGCCGAGGCCGAAACGGCCAAAAAAAGCACAGGCAAAAGCAAAACCCAGGTGCAGCGGGAAGATCTTTTTTTTTCCATCGTGTTATCCCCCTTAAGGTAGGAATCGGTAAACTTGGGCCTTTTGGTCGTGATAAAGGGTTACGAGAAAAGCATCCTCCAGCGGGATAAATTCCAGAACACTCTCCCGGTGAAGCCAGAAGGGTTCGGCGGAACCAACCGTCAGGTCGACGACAGCCGGACGATAGTAACCATGATCTCCAACAAGACAGTATACTTTTCCATCCCCGTTCCAGACCGGATGGCGATGGTGTTGATGGTCCCGGGTCAATTGCCGTGTGGTTTGCCCGTTCCAGAGGTAAAGCTGGTCATACTGTTCGTGGGGAGTGACATAAATTAAGTGCTGTCCGTCGGGAGCCCAAGTGGGTGCGGTTTCATCCTGGAGGGAGTCGGCAATGACCCCTAGCGACCGCCCATCGGGCGCCATGAGAAAAAGGTCGGCGTCGCCCTTGAGATTGGCCACCACCGCCAGACGGTCTCCCTGAGGAGACCAAGCCACCTCAATGGGATTGGTTATTTCTGAGACGATCGGGGTCACCACACCGGTAGTTAATTCTAAGTGGTAAAGTCGGCGCTCTCCTTCTTGATCCGAGAGGAAAACCAGTTGTCGGCCATCGGGCGCCAAATCATAAGCAAAAACGGTCCGGTCGGTCAAGGGCTGCACCTCAGCTCCGTCAGCCCGGTATAGATCGTAGATCCGTCCCTGCTGAGTGGAGAGGAAAAAGATTTCTCCCCCGGGTCCCACTTTGACCATGGATTGATCCAGGTAGTCGGGGAAGATTGGTTCGTTCTCCTCAATGTACGAGGATAAATCGGCCCCTACTTGATAGATCTCCTTTAGTTCCTCCCGCCAGTCCGTCCATAATTCCTGGAGCGAACGGTCAAATAGTCGTCGAAAGGTTTGGTCGCGGTGGCCTTGCTTAACCACGGCCTCCAGCATGACAACCAATTGATCCTGCCCGTATTTCCGGGCAATATAATCAATCAGCGACCAAGCTTCGGCATAATGAAGATTACCGCTGACCATTGAGATGGTGTTGAGCGAATCCACTGCATCCCGGAGGACCACATCACGGAGGGCGACCTCGCGGTTGGGAAAACGGGTCTCCGCCGGCATATAGTACTCAGCCAGCCCTTCGGCAATCCACCCGGGCACCCCTTCAGTCACTCCGTAAAGGAGATTGTTTTTAAATGGACCTATGGTAATCAAGTGGGTGATTTCATGGGTTAATACCCCTCTTAAATCCCGGAAGGTCGGCTGCCCGATCACCACCAACCGGTTGATCAGAATATGGGCAACCCCTTCCGAAGTAT
Source organism: Bacillota bacterium (assembly GCA_012837715.1). GTDB lineage: Bacteria > Bacillota > UBA4882 > UBA10575 > UBA10575 > Capillibacterium. The sequence continues at coordinate 15,166 of DUQR01000040.1, forward strand.
CGGTGAGGGAAAGGCCACTGGCCTGAGAATTTTGGTACTCGTTCCGGGAAGCAAAGAGAATCACCCGGATTTTCCGGTAGGGATGCAGTGTATATAAGCGGCGAAAATCCGGAAACACGCGGTCAAAGGCTTCTTCTTCCAGGATCCGGCCACTCCGTTCGGCCAATTCTTCTAAGCCTTGGTAAAAATAGATCTCAAAATGGGCGGTGGTCAATTTTTTCCAATGTAAAGGACGGGATAAGGCTTTCACCTGCCCAAAACGATATTCGGCGCCAGTGTTACTTAGCTCCACGGCCGACCGGGCAGGTAATGTCCAGAACAGACATAAACAGAAAAGGCTAATTACTGAAAGATAAAAACGATGTTTCTTCTTCATACTACACCTCGGCTGGTTTAGGGCCTTTTATGTTGTCCTTTGCCTTCATGACTTCCAAGAGAACTTATTGATCGTCAATCCAAGTTAATCTCGATAAATTGCCAGCAAACCCTTTTTAAGGGTACAACGTAAAAGGCGGAGAGTAGTTTCTCAACAGTTTCCTGTTGCAAATGGCTGAATCTATAATAGTTTCCATAAACCAACAGGGATTTCCTGCCGGAATTAAAAGTAAAAAAAAAGAGGTCGTTCCCTCTTCATTTAAAGATCTTGCCAAAAAGGCCTCTACTTTTTTGGGTAAGCGATTCGTTACTGTAGTTAAGGGAGTTGATCATCCCTGTCAAGCCGATCTTACCCTGTTCCAAATTGAGTTGGGTTAAATGAAGGTTTTCACCTTTAATCATTAACACCCCGTCCTCGGTTTCGAGGAGAAGTTCCGTCGGGTCATAACTGCCCACATTGGTAACGCCGTCAATCGTCAGCTTTTCCCGCTTTACCAGGGTTAATTGATGGCTGTTCATGATTTCCCCTCTGCTCCCTCCTTGCCACCTCTTGATTATGCTCTAAACTATCATATGAATAAGGATGGGCAATTGGAACAACAAGGGGCTTTACTCCTTAGAAAATAGCTTAAGTTATTCACCCGCCTTTGCCTTTTCATCACTTGGCCCAAGCGGGCGGTAGCTAGCGTGAGTGACTACCTACCACAATTTTGTCACCTTAGCTTTCGGGTAATAGTGTTTAATGATCTCCTCGGGGCTCTTCCCGCCTTTCGCCAGGGCATGAGCTCCCCACTGGCATAACCCGACACCATGACCGAAACCCCGGCCTTCTAAAGTAATCCCGTCCCCTTCGTGCTTGATATCGGTCAGCCAAATCGAACGCATTTTTTGGGGATCGGCGGCAATCCGGAAATCAGCGCCAGGCACAGTCGCTTCCCCGTTGGTACCGGTAAACTTTAACTTGGTTGCCCGATGTGACTCCTTACTCCGGGAAGCAACCGCAATCCGGTTAACCGGACCGATCTCTTGCCCCAGTTCCGAAAGGGCAGCGGCCAATTCCTGGGGGGAAAATTTATGGGACCAGAACAATTCACTTTCCGGAATTACTTCCGCTTCAGGGCAGGAAACCGACCGCATATAGGCGGGCTCTTTTTCTTTATAGGCCAGGCCGTCCCGGGCTAAAGCGGTTTTCCCACCACAACTGGCCGAGAACCATCCTTTTACGTACCGACCACGGTAAGTGATCACTTGTCCCTTCGTCATCGCCACGGCTTTCCGGATCGCTGGCGTGATCGCCGCAGCGTTATACGCCTGGGCTTCTTCTTCATCAGTGGAAATATCGGTGTCATGCTCCTCTTTCGTTCCCCCGTCGGCAATAAAATCCATGGTGAAGGTACGGGCGACAATAGCCTGGGCGGCATAGGCTTCGACCGGCCAGTCCGGTCTCATCTCCCCGGCCACTACCCCGAGGAGATATTCTTCAATCGACATGGTTTTTCGCTCTTTAGTTTCATGGAAATAAACGGAAATTTCCGGTTCTTGCGCTAATTTCTTCGCCACATTCCCTTCTCCGTCGGGGCAACCGGTAAGGAGCGGAATGAGTGTTAGAAGACCAAGGAGAATAAGGCACGAACCTCTTGCCTTTTTTGGCTGTGGCATCCTAATCCCTCCCCATACTGTCCGGGCTTTCTGCGTTGTCCTTTGCTTTAAGCGTTCCAATACAATATATTGGTGGTCCAATTCAATTTAAACACTCTATATTGTCTTGGAATCTTTTTTATTGGTTACAACGGAAAAAGCTTTGTTAAGAATTTAACCGATGGAGGGCGGGATTATTCAGCGCTTCCTAATTTTAAGCCTTTCTCTTTTCTTCTTCCCAGATGGCGTCCATCTCCGCCAAAGTAAGGCTTTCCAGGGTCGCTCCCTGGGCCGCCACTTTCTCCTCCAACCGCTGGAAGCGGCGGATGAACTTTTCCGTACTGCGTAATAAGGCTAATTCGGGCCGGATTTTTAGAAAACGGGCTAAATTCACTAAAGAAAAAAGCAGATCGCCATACTCCTCTTCTAGCTGTCGTCGGTCTTCTGCGCTTTCCACCCCGGCTTCCCAGGCGGCAACCAGTTCTTCCGCTTCTTCTTGGACCTTAGCTAAGGGACCGCGCACTTCCGGCCAGTCAAAGCCCACCCGGGCCGCTTTGGCCTGTACTTTTTCCGCCCGCATTAAGGCCGGGAAGGTGATGGGCACGCCGGAAAGGGCCGACGGTCTTTCTTCTTTTTTTTCGGCCGCTTTAATCTGTTCCCAGTTGACAACCACCCCCTCCGCCCCGCTTACCTCTTGACCCGCAAAGACATGGGGATGGCGCCGGATTAGTTTAGCGTTAAGGTCGGCTAGCACATCGGCCAGGGTAAACTGGTCGCTTTCTGCCGCCAACTGGGCATGAAAAACCACCTGTAATAAGAGGTCTCCCAATTCTTCCCGTAGATGGTCCGGGGATTCTTCCTCAATCGCTTCTAAAACTTCATACGCCTCTTCCAGTAAAGAGGCTCTCAACGTCTGGTGGGTCTGCTGCCGGTCCCAAGGACAGCCCTGTTCCCCCCTAAGCGTACGCATGATCGCTTCCAGACGCTCCAATTCTTCACCACTACGCACTATTCTTCTCTCCTTCAGTCTAGGGCTTTTTGCGTTGTCCTTATTTAAAGGTGACAACGGAATAACTGATCTCAGGTTCATCATTAATTCAACCGTTTTTGGTTAATGGTAAAGGGCTAAACCAAAAAGGCCGCCAAGGATAATCAACAAAAGCCCCAGGCACAAACTGACCTTTTCTCTGGTATCCCCAAAATCCAGCAAAAATAGTATCCCCCCGGCCACCGGCAACAGCGGACTGTATCTCAACCAGCCATGAGCCACCAGATCCTGATGGCGTAAGAGGATAACGAAGCTCAGCAAAAGGAGAAGAAGACCAAAATTTCTCGCCCGCATCTTTTCACCTCTCCGTTACCAATCCCTTGTTTCTGTTCGTTACGTTCAGTTCATTTCGCGCTTTTTCCGTTTTCTTTTGCCTTAATAATCCCCATCCAATCTCCCGATCGCCCCATTGATGTTCAACCCGATCTTGTCTTGGCCTCTTTTTCATTGGTACAACGGAAAAGCTTCTTTCGGCTTTTTGTGTTGTTCTTCGCTTTACCAATGCCAATAAAATATTCTGATCGCCTAATCTAAGCTAAACACGATCGATTGCATTTGAATCCTTTTTATTGATTATAACGCAAAAAGCTGTTTTAAGCAGCTTTATTATAACACGGACCGGAAAAGTATGTATACCCTTCCACCAAACTACATAAGATACAATGTGTTAATTTTCCAGGAAAGGTGGAGGGGTTGGTTTGTGGTTCTCCCTATCACGGAAATCGGTTCATTGGCAACCTTTACTTCCCTACCGGATTAATACTAAAAGTCGTGAAGCTTCCCAGTTATGCGCCGAGCGGCTTTACCGATCTTTAAACCACTTCTGTACCACCGATTCTTCCCTTGTCCTTTTATGTATCGGCACTGACCGCTCAACCGGGGACAGTTTGGGCCCTTTAGTCGGGAGTAAAATTAAGGATCAGCTGCCCCCCCAGATCACAGTATACGGTACCCTAGAGCGGCCGATCCATGCGGTTAATCTGGAAGCAACCATCAACGAAATTAAGGAAAGTTTCGCCCGCCCCTTTATTATTGCCATCGATGCTTGTCTCGGGCGAACCGAAAGTATCGGCTACATCAGTATTAAACCCGGACCCCTGCGCCCGGGGACAGGGGTAAATAAAAATCTGCCCGAAGTAGGACAGATGCATATCATTGGCGTAGTAAATGTCGGTGGTTTCATGGAATATCTTGTTCTCCAAAACACCCGCTTAAGTCTTGTCATGCGCATGGCCGAAGTGATCAGCGCCGGGCTGATCAGCAGTTGCCACCAATTTTACCACCCGGCGGAAGTAAAAACCACCGAACCCGATCCCTTAGTCCGGATCCGGACCGAATAGGCTGACCAGGGCCCTTTTCTCCGGCGGAAAACCAAGGAGCGCCGCCCCGACGATCCCGGCATCGTTCCCAAGCACCGCCAGTTTTAACTTGGCCACCGGAACCCCTTCTTCGCCATAGACTTCCCGCGTGAGTTTGTCTTCCAAGGGACGCAAAATGTCGTCCCCTTGTTTGGAGACCCCTCCACCGAGGACAATCACTTCCGGCTGGAATATGTTGATAATATTCCCAATGCCAACCGCCAAATAATCCAAAAATTCGTTAACCACGGCAGCGGCCACGCGGTCACCGGCTTGGGCCGCATCAAAAGGCGTTTTTGCGGTAAGCTTCGTCAAATCGCCTTTCACCATTTTAAAAAGTAAAGAAGTCGGGTTTTCTTCGGCCGCCGCTTGCGCCGACTCGATTAATCCCCGGGCCGAAGCATAAGCTTCCCAACATCCTCTCCGCCCACAGGTGCAGGGTTTCCCTCCGGCGACAATAACCATATGGCCCAATTCGGACCCGGCATTGTTAAAACCGCTGTAGATGTTATGATCGATAATAACCCCACCGCCAATACCGGTCCCGAGGGTCACCGTCACCGAATGACGGACCCCGCCGGCCGCCCCCAGTAATCCCTCGGCCAACGCGGCACAGTTTGCATCATTATCCACATATACCGGTAAAGGGAGGTATTTTTGCAGTTCGGCACGGACCGGCACGTTACGAAAGCCTAGGTTGTTATTGTAAATTATAACCCCTTTCTGTACATCGGGCGCGCCCGGCGATCCTACCCCCACGCCGTTAATCTGCTCTAGACGGACGCCGGCTTCTTCCATCACTTTCAGCGCCAACATCCCCATTTCCTTCAGGATTACACTGGCGCCGCGTTCCCGGCCAGTAGGGGCATTCCCCCGGTGGATAATCTGTCCCTGCTCATCCACCAGGCCAATGGCAATGTTAGTCCCGCCTAAATCAATACCCAGATAATACATGGTTGCCTTCCCCTCTCCAGTATTCTTCTCCGGTCTGCCTTTTGTTGAGAATGAAAATAATCCCCCACCTTGACGATGAGGGATTATCGGTGTTAAGCTCAATTCCGTCAGGGAATAGCTTTCTCTGTTTCTTTGTCGAAGAGATGGATCTTTTGGGTGTTGAAGACCAGTTTGTGTTCGGTCCCTTCTTCCGCGTTCGTATGGGCGTCCACCCGGGCGGTAAAGCTGTGCGGTCCGTTGGAAACCCAAAGGTAAGTTTCGGACCCGATTAATTCGCTCACCTCAACGTTGGTCGGGACTACATCTTCCGGATTGGCATCGGGGGTATCATCCAGTTCACTGATGTTCTCCGGACGAATCCCGAAGATAATTTCCTTATCGGCATACATATTAGCGGTCTGGAATTTGCCCTCCGGCACATAAATCTTGAAGGTATTAAAGTCCACATACAACCGGCCGTTTTCTTGACGGAGAACGCCTTCCAAGAAGTTCATCGGTGGTGTACCGATAAAGCCGGCAACAAAGACATTAATGGGATGATCATAAATATCCAACGGACGTCCGACTTGTTGGATCACGCCATCTTTCATAACCACAATCCGGTCACCCATCGTCATCGCTTCGATCTGGTCGTGGGTAACATAGATAATGGTCGTTTGTAACCGATTGTGCAGTTTCTGCAACTCGGTTCTCATCTGTACCCGCAGCTTGGCATCGAGGTTGGAAAGGGGCTCATCCATGAGGAAGACCTTCGGTTCCCGAACAATCGCGCGACCTAAAGCCACCCTTTGCCGTTGACCACCAGAAAGGGCTTTGGGTCTCCGGTCGAGAAGATTTTCGATCCCAAGAATTTTAGCCGCATCCTTCACCCGACGATCGATTTCAGCTTTGGGGAATTTCCGGAGTTTCAAACCGAACGCCATGTTATTATAAACATCCATATGAGGATAGAGAGCGTAATTCTGGAAAACCATGGCGATATCCCGGTCTTTCGGCGCCACATCATTCACGAGCGTCTCGCCGATATAGATATTACCGGAGCTGGCTTCCTCCAAACCGGCCACACAACGTAATGAGGTTGTTTTTCCGCAACCGGAAGGGCCAACCAAAACCACAAACTCTTTATCTTTGATCTCTAAGTTAAAGTCGTTAACAGCCACTACTCCGTTGGGGAACTTTTTATAGACATGTTCGAAAATTACCTTTGCCACAATTATTTACCTCCCACTATATATTATTTAGACTAGCAGATTTATTTTTTAATGAATAAAGACCCTAAACTTTAGATCTTGAGGTCTTCTACCCCCCTTCGCGACCAGTGATCTTTCTTTTAAAAATAAAAATTATGCTTTAATATCTTCTGCTTGTTTCATTAAGGCGATCACGTTTTTCTGGTCATTTCGATACTATCTCGCTCGAGCTGTCTTTGTTTTTCTATGTCTTATATTCGACATAATTACAAATTTTCCTGCCATGAAATTCCTAACTTCCCCGGCTCCGTCTATACTAAATCATATGGTTTGGGCCAAAAAATATGTGCGATCAGGACGAGAAAACGGAGAAAGCCCGGAATCCTCCGGGCTTTCTCCGTTTTCTTTATAATCGTCGTTGTTACAAGCGTTCCTTAGAATTGCAGTTCCAAACCGGCGGTAACTTTCGGTTGGTTGGCAATAAGGTCATAACCAACGCTGAGCTCCAAACCATTGGGAGCGTTATAAGCCACCGTGGCTTCCAGTTTGTTGGCTTCGGCGCCATCAAAATCATAGTCGCCCGCCAATTTGGTGTTGAAATCCATCCCCGCCAAGCTTATGGTGCGGGCTACGGAGTAATCAACAGTTTTGTCGTAATCGGCATAGTCGGCAGTTACCTCAAAACCATATTGGTTGGCGGTAGCGCCCACGGTAAAACCGGTGCCGTAGACGAGGACATCGCGGTCATTATTCATGTGTTGAGGGCTAAAAGCTGAGGGAACATCCTGGTAACCGGCCCTTACTTCCAAGCCTTCCACAACCTGATAATTACCGTTTACCCGGTAGGCTTTGGCGCCCTCATGGATAGCCGCATAGGTCCCGGCCACTTCCGCTCCCTCGATGGGCTGCACCGTAGTGGAAAGGGCGTAAGCCAGTTCGTCGGCGGCTTTCACAATCGTCCCTTGGGCTTCGATCCCTGCAAGCGGTTTTACGCTCACGTAAGCACCCCGGTCCCGATTTTGCTCTTGGTCCAAAGAGTAATAACCACCAATGGTAACCGGACCCATGGTTAACTGGTCCATACTAATACCCGTGGTTTTAATCCCCTTGGCAATAAAATCGGAGTAGTTAACATTTAAAGTTCCGATTCTCGTGGTAAATTCAGGGGTCCCTGGAATGATCGCACCGTTGGTTTCTAACCATAAACCTTTAACGGTCAGGGGCCAACCTTCTGGACCTTCTTGATCCCAGGGGAAAGCCTGTTCCTTACTGCCAAGGCTTAAACCGGCCTTCAGGTCATTTCCCAGGTTAGCGGAGAGTTCAATTTCGGAGGTTCCGCCAAAATTCTCCTTATACTCGACGTCAGTCGAGATTTTACCGGTGAAGTCCATATTGGCCGCCATAACAACGGGGCTAAGGGTGATCAGCATTAAGAGTGCAAGTAAAGATGGGACAATGCGTTTCATCAATTCGTTCCTCCTTAGGTTCTGCGTTTGTTTCTAGATTTTTTCTGGATTCTTTAATCAAGATTAGTGCTGCAATAGGAAAGAAGGAACTTGAGCTTTCCATGTTTCCTCAATTCTCCTTCGTTTCCGGCAATGATCGGTAGTGTGATGAATTACTACTCCTTCCCTCCGTCCAATGCCTAAGTCGTTTCCACCTCCCTTCCACTGAACGGTTATGTCAGGTGTAGTAAACTTTAAACTTGATTGGATGCTTGCTTTTGATCTGTTTTTCATGGTCCGTTGTTATGCCTACTAATTCGCTTTTTTCTACATAACTCCTGCTAAACCCCATAATGTATATATTAACTCTGTTGGTGGATTTAAACAATCTTGACTATTTCATTTCTTCTAGACCCTCTAAAACCGCCCGTGCCGCGCTGACCGTCATTCCCTCTACCGCCAGAAGCTCTTCGAGAGAAGCTTCGCGGATTTTTTGGGGAGATCCGAATTTAGCCAATAAAGCTTTTTTCCGTTTTGGTCCGATCCCTTTGATCCGGTCTAAAACCGAGACAAAACTCTGCTTCTCCCGTCGGGACCGGTGGAAGGTTAAGGCAAACCGGTGAGCTTCATCCCGAATCTGTTGGAGAAGGTGGAGCGCATGATCCTTTCTTTCCAGGCGCAAGGGGTTTTCCTTCCCCGGCACAAAGATCTCCTCCTCTTTCTCCGCCAGACTAATCACTGGCTGGGCGTCCAAGCCCAATTCGGCCAGGACGGCACCGACGGCGTTGAGCTGACCTTTTCCTCCGTCGATCACGATTAAATCGGGAAAGGGTAGAAATCCGGCCGTGTCTCCTCCTTCTGCCTCCTCTTTCCGTCCCCGTAAGATTCTTCTTTTGATCACTTCCTGAAGGGAAGCATAATCATCGACTCCGGTTACTTCCCGGATCCGGAACCGGCGGTAAAACTCCGGAGCCGGGTGGCCTTCCTGGAAAACCACCATCGCAGCCACTGGTTCTTCCCCCTGCAGATGGGAGATATCATAGCATTCCATCCGCCGCGGAATTCGGGGGAGGGCCAGGAGCTCCTTTAGCCGCGTTAAGGCCGCCTCTCTCTCGGCTTTCGCTTGTTTCCGCCGGCTGATCTCCCGTTCCAACAAGATCCGCGCGTTTTCTTCGGCCATCTGCAACAGTTGCCGCTTTTCACCCCTCTTGGGGTTAATTAGCTCCACTTTTTGTTCCTTCCTCCTTTGTAACCAGGCGGCCACTGCCGCTTGGTCCGGCAAGATCACCGGCAGAATGACCTCCTTCGGAATGTAATCCTGTTCATCATAATACTGCAAAAGAAAACTGGAGATAAATTCCTCATCTTCCCCCAAAAGGTCGGTAAAGAAAAAGCTCTCTTTACCAATGAGTTTTCCCCGGCGAATCTGGAGCAATTGGATTAAGTTTCCTTCTTCGTTCGTGGCTAGACCAAAGATATCCCGGTCGGTCGGGTTCGTGGAGACAACAGTCTGGCGTTCAACAATCTTTTCTAAAGCCCGCAGTTTATCCCGGAAAAGCGCCGCTTCTTCATATTCTTGACGGGCGGCTGCCGCTCCCATTTTTTCCTTTAATTTTACCGCCAATTGTTCGGTGTGTCCTTCTAGGATCCGGCAAAACTCCTGTATCATCTGGCGGTACTCTTCCGGATCGGCTGTACCGGCACAAGGAGCCAAACAACGCCCGATATGATAATTCAGACACGGACGATACCGTTCTTCCCCGGTTAAAACCCGCTTACAGGAACGAATCGGAAAAATCCTCCGCAAAAGACGGAGAATCTCCCGCAAAGCCCCGGCTTCTGTAAAGGGGCCATAGTAGCGGGATCCGTCCCGTTGGGGACGGCGAACAATATACACCCGGGGATACCGTTCCGACCAGGTTACTTTCAGCCAAGGATATTGCTTATCATCCCGCAGACGGACGTTATATTTGGGACGGTGTTCTTTGATCAAATTACATTCCAAGGCCAAAGCCTCTAGCTCTGAACCGGTTGATATGAAGTCGATGCGGGCCACTTGCTCCACCATCCGCGCGATCCGGGGCTGATGTTTTTTCGCCGGTTGAAAATAAGATCGGACCCGAGGGCGCAGGGAAATGGCTTTCCCGACATAGATAATCCGGTCCTCTTTGTCTTTCATTAAATAAACCCCTGGTGTCGTAGGGATGAGGCGTAGTTCTTCCTCGTTCATCAGTAAAACTCCTTTTCGAGCTTTTAAGCTCTTATCTTTAGTGAAAATCTTGCTTCCTCATTACTTTAACTTTTCTCTCAACCTAGGGTAAAATCCCTTTCTTTCGGGTATGAAAAAATAGTGGTCTTTCTGTGCTGACCACTATCGTCTTCCATAATATGAACGGACCATTATCCTCTAAACAATCTCGGTATAGTCGGCCGTCCCATCGGAGAACAACTTGATTTTCAGGCGACCACCTTCAAAGGAGACAAATTGGTAAATACGTAGATTACGTCCGGCTTCCAACAACCGGATCCGTCCCTTTCCCTTTAAGTAAGAAATATTTGTCGCCCAATCACCGGTCCTGTGTTTCTGTAAAAAGGCAATAATCTCTTCCAGGGTTCTTTCTCCTTCCCCATTGATTAACTTAGGCCGTCGCCTAACAAAAGGAATTTACAACGTAAAAAGCGCTTAATTTATAAAGGAAAGCCCTCTTTTTCTAGATAACATAAAAAGAAGGCTGCTTGGCTATTATAGTTAAGAGTGAGCCCCTTGTCAATAATTTTATGTTAAGATGATGATCCCATTAGGAAAGCCGTCGTTCAATTTTTAGTAAAGAATCTGTTACCAGCAGCACTTCTTTTCCCTGGTCTTCACCGGTGAGAAATTCTATTTTTAGGTGTTCGGGAGTTACGTCCGTAACCATTCCTACCTCCAAGTTATTTAATAAAACGATACTGCCGACCGGATAGAGGGCAACCGACCCGGCCAGGAGCATAATCATGTTCAGATCATATTTGGCTGCCGCGTCTAGCGCTAACTGGGTTAATGCTTCATGACTCCATAACGTCCGGTGGTCACTTCGTCCGGAAGTCATGACCTCATAAGCGTCAGCCACCATCGCGATCTTAGCATACAAATGGATCTGATGACCTGCCAAGGCCCGAGGGTAGCCGGAGCCATCTTCCCGTTCATGATGTTGGTAAGCGACATGGGCAGCGAGCAGACTCACCCCGGGATAATCACGGATCAGTTCAAAGCCGTACCTGGGGTGGGCGCGCATCTCCTGATCCTCCTCCTCGACAAGCTGTCCTTTCTTTAGAAGCGGTTTGGTGATACACATCTTGCCGATATCGTGAAGCAAAGCGCCGGTCGCCAGCTCTCTAAGGTTCTTTCGGCTTAACCCTAAATTTTTGCCCATAATGGTGGCAATGGTTCCAACATTGATCGAATGCACATAAATATTTTGATTATGGTTGTGCAGATCGATAATATTATATAAAACAGGCTTCTCCACAATTTCGTCGACCATAAATTCCGCCACCTCAAGCAGAGCCCGAAAATCCAGGTTTTTCCTCTTGGCGACACGCAAAAATAGTTCCCGGACGACGCCTAAAGCCTGGCTAAAGGTTTGTTCGCTGATCGCCCCCTGAAACTCCAGATCCTCCGGGCGATTGCCGACAAAAAGGAAGGGATAGCCCTTGGCATTCAGCTTTTTTAGGTAACCTTTGGTCAGCTTGGTCCCCCTCGCCAGTAAAGGCCGACCATCTTCCCTAATAATGCTTCTGGCCAGGAACATACCTTCTTGGATCTCTGTCAACGGTAAATAGCGCATGAAAGTCCCCGTCCGTTCTTCATAATTTTCAGGCTTGACAAAGCATTCTCCGGAAAATGGAAATACCATTCGGTCTCGGCGGAGATGGTAACTGGCTCCAAATTTTCACCCCTTCGTGGTGCGGGCGGTAGCCAGCGTCAGCGACTACTTGGGAATAAATCCGGGAGAAAGATTCCTCCCTTCAAGTATAAAATAAATTCTCCCTTTTTTCTATAAAAATTGGCAAATTGCTTTATTTAATGTTATAATCCAGACATAATTGGGGCTTTTTGCATTGTCCGGCAGATTAATTAATACAATATATTGAGAGCCTGATTCATCTCAAGCACTATATATTGGATCGGAATCCCTTCCATCGGTTACAACGCAAAAAGCTACTGAAGGAAATTCCTAAAGAAGGGAAGTTAAATGAATACCAACTTATTCTCCTACAAACACCTGTTGTCCGCTTATACCGAACTACGGTGTCAGGAAAACAATAGTCTGGTCATTAGTTTTTTACAAGGGGACAATACAACCAATACCCGTCTGACGACAAGCGGGGTCTCCGCCCGCGTCTATAAGAAAGGAGCGTGGGGTTTTGCTTCCCACCCTGAGATCTCCGACAAAGGCGTACGGTTTGTCCTCGATACCGCCACCCGGAACAGCAATTTTCTAGCGGCAAAAGAACCTCAACCGGATATCCCCCTCCCCCACGGGGGGGTAACCACTGACCGGGATACACCGGAACCCCAAAACCAGCTGCGTTCGGAAGACCTGGTGCCTTTCTTAAAAGAGATCGATCATTATATCGCCACGAAATATCCGCGGATCAGCAGTCGCACGGTAAGCCTAAACTGTTCGGAACTGAAAAAAACCCTCCTTAATTCGGATGGCGTTTCCGCCTATTCTTACCTGCCCCGTTCGTTCATTGCCATTGGGATGACCGTCGAACAAGAGGGCGCTCCGGTCCGTCTTCAGGAGCTCTTTGGCGGGCGCGGGCAGTTTACCGATCTTTTCACCGCTCCCGAAGCCCTTTTTTCCAAAATTGACTGGTTATACGAACATTTAATGCGAAAACGAGAAGGGATCTTTGCCGAGGCCGGTCTGAAAACTTGTGTCCTTGCCCCTGAACTGACCGGGATTCTGGCCCATGAAGCCATCGGTCATACCTGTGAAGCCGATCTGGTTCTGGGCGGCTCGATCGCCGGCTCCCATCTTGGTCACCCAGTGGCTAGCCCCTTGGTCTCGCTGGTTGACTTTGCCCATACCGCCTTGGGGGCAACCTGTCCGGTGCCGGTAGTGGTCGATGATGAAGGTAGCGCCGCCCAAGACGCTGTCCTCATTGACCGGGGCATACTCAAAGGTTTTCTCCATAATAAAGAAAGCGCCCGCCACTTCGGGGTAGCGCCAACCGGGAATGCCCGCGCTTTCCGCTTTTCCGATGAGCCGTTGATTCGGATGCGCAACACGGCTATTCTACCAGGGACGGCTAAGCTGGAAGAAATGATCGCCTCACTCGACGATGGCTATTACCTGATGCGGCCAAGTAACGGTCAAGCCGATACCACCAGCGAATTTATGTTCGGAGTGACCCTGGGTTATGAAGTGAAAAACGGCAAACTAGGACGGGCGATTAAAGACACGACCATCTCCGGAATGGCCTTTCAGGTCCTGCAAACCGTAAGTCAAGTCTCACAGGAGTTTAAATGGATCAGTGGAGGCATGTGCGGAAAAAAACAACTCATTCCGGTGGGTATGGGCGGACCTGCCCTGAAATGCCAAGTTATGATCGGAGGTCGTTAAATGACGCTAAAAGAGCTGAATTTCCAGGCGCTCGAAGCCTTAGCGCAAGCCGGCGCTGAAAAAGCCGAAACCATCTTAACCAGCACGGAAAAGACGGAAATGAATTTGGAGAACGGTCAATTAAAGCTGATCCGAACCACCGTTGATCATCATTGGCGCTTAACCGCCCTCCAAGACCAAAGGCGGGGCAGTATCACCGTTAATAAAGTGGATCTGGAATCTTTAGAACTGGCTGTGGCGGAAGTAATGGCCATCACCGCCGCCTCCGCTCCGGACGCGGCCCATGATACCGCTGCCTTTCAAAGGGCCAAAACCTTCCGGAAAGGAGCGGCTCAGCCCGACTTGGAAACAATGTATCAACGACTAGACGCTTTTACCCACGCTGTTGCCACCAGTTTTCCCCGGATCGTTCTCCTCTCCGCCCAATTGGACTTTACCGGATCGACCACCTTTTTTCAGAATTCCAATGGGGTTGATTTCACTGCTCAACAGGGATCATATAATTTTTCCGTAATGTTCTCCGCCAAAGCGGGGACCAGTTCTTCTTCGATGAATTACTCCGGTTTTTCCAGCTTGAACCTGGAGGACGAATTGCTAAATGGCGGCTCCCTGCGGACGCTCCTCGCCCAAGCCGACCAAGGACTGGCCCCAAGGAAAGCCCCAGGTAAATTCGAAGGAACGGTGATTATTGCCCCCGATTGTCTCGAAGGTTTTCTCTACTCTTTACTGGGAATCACGATTACCGACCGGCCACTAATCACCGGAACCAGTCTCTTTAAGGATAAATTGGACCAACCGGTAGCCAGTCCACTGTTGACCCTCGCTTCCCGGCCGGTCGCTCCGGAGATTGCCCCCGGTTACTTTATCACCGCCGACGGCTATGAGGCCCAAAACGCCACGATCATCCAAGACGGGATCTTAAAAACCTTTCTCCTCAGCCTTTACGGGGCTAACAAAACCGGTCTGCCCCGGGGCGCAAACGACGGTGGGGCTTTCGTCATTACCCCAGGCCCCCAGTGTTTGGCGGAAATCGTTAAAGGGGTAAAAAAGGGTCTGCTGCTCACCCGTTTTTCCGGCGGTGCGCCAAGCCCAAATGGGGATTTTTCCGGCATCGCCAAAAATAGCTTCTATTTGGAAGACGGAGTGATCCAATACCCACTCAGTGAGACGATGATCGCCGGCAATCTGATCAGTCTCTTCCGGGCGATCACTGCCATCTCCCAGGAGCGGATTGATTTTGGTTTTGCCCTCTTACCCTGGGTCGCTGCCCAAGGGGTTACGATCTCCGCCCAATAACCTATCAAACAGGAAACAACCTTCCCTTCCCCCGCATAGGATATATTATTAATCCTTTGGGATTTGCATAATCACCGGTTTGGGCTGTGCTTACCAGATAATGGAGTCCAATTTTGGCTAAACACTAGAGGACTAGATTTAGGCTTATGCAATTCCCTCATCCGACGAATGAGGGGGAAGACCAGCATGAAACGGGCTTTAGTTCTCTCCGGAGGAGGAAGTAAAGGGGCTTTTGAGGTCGGAGCAATCACTTATCTTCTGACCCAACTGAAGCTGGATTTTCATCTGTTAGCAGGGACGAGCGTCGGCGCGTTGAACGCCGCCTACCTGGGTCAAGCCCGGAGCCAGAGCGAATTACAGGAGTTGGGCGAAGAATTAAAAGAAACCTGGTTGGGGATTAAAGGAAGCAGGGTTATTTACCGCGGAGGGATGCTGGGGAATCTTTGGCGGGTCCTGTTCCGTGGCGCTTTATATGATCCCGTTGGGTTAAGGGAATTAATCCACCAAAGGATTGACCAGGAACGCCTCTTCCACCGGCGAACGGTGGTTAAAATAGCGGTCGTCTCCTTTGAAACCGGTAACTTGCTTTATGTCGACAGCCGCCGACCTGAATTCCGCCAAGATTTCCTGGCCTATGTTTTAGCTAGCGCCAGCATGCCCTTTTTCTTTCCACCGGTGTCCATTGGCGGAGAACATTGGTATGACGGGGGTTTAAGGGATCTAACCCCCTTAGGGACGGTGATTAAGGAGTACCCCGATGAGATCGTAGTAATTACCACCTTTCCCCTCAACTCCAAGCTGGAAGCCATCCTCCCCCCGGCCGTAACAGGTAGCGTCCTAAAAGCAGCTTTACGCACACTGGAGATCCTGCTTAACGAGATCTCCGCTAATGATCTGCAATTAGCGCAAGCAATCAATAAGGCTTGGTGGCGTTATCCGGGGAAAAGGCCGATCCCAATCCGGATTATTGCGCCAGCCAAGCCTTTACCAGGAGATGCTTTGGACTTTGACCCGGAGAAAATCCGGGCCAATCTGCAAGCCGGTTACGAAGCCGCGCAAAGATCCCGATTTCTCGAGATCACTCGCTTCCCAGCCGCTCCTAACCCCCCGGTTAGTACTCTTAAGCCGCAAATTGAGGAGAAGGGAGTCCGCTGACCCCGGGTCGGAAGCGGAAAATCCCGCCGGCCGAGGGTTGGCGGCTCAGTTCTTTCGGGCTGAGGGGATACCGCCCGGTAGTAATATATAACTCCGCCAGATCCGGCCCGCCGAATTGGCAAGCGGAGACCAAAGTCACCGGCAGCTGAACGGTCTCCAGCAAAGCGCCAGTAGCCGGATCCCAACGGGTCACACACCCTCCCTGCCAATGGGCAACCCATAGTTTTCCTTCGGCATCAACCGAAAGCCCCGCCGGCAAACCCATTCCCTCCGGGAATTTTATGGTCGTACGCTTATTATTTAAGCCTCCTGTTTCCGGAGAGAAATCAAAGGCGACAATCTCCCGGGTTGGGCTATCCGCAAAGTACATCACCTGGTAATCCGGGCTCCAGCCTAACCCCCAAGGGAGGGTGGTATTGACCAGAACCGGCCGTACCATAAAATCCTGTTCCATACAGTAAAGCGTTCCCCAAGGTTTTTGGTTGAAAAGGTCGGCGGCGCCAACCCAGATCCGTCCGGTCGCGTCACACTTTCCACTAATGAAACGGCTTTCACCCATGGAAGGGTCGGGCGTATAAACCGAAGCAACTTCTTTGGTTTGGGGATCCAGGAGGTAAAGGCCACTCTGGAGGGCAATAACCGCTCCGCCGCCTTGCCGTGGAATAAACGCCCCCACATGCTGGTTTACTTCCAACCAATGTTTGGCGCCAGTCGCCGGTTGGTAAGTATAGACTCTACTTCCCATCAGGTCTACCCAATAAAAGGTCTGGCTTTTATGGTCCCAACAGGGGTTTCCGCCCAGCATAATTTTGCTGTCCACCACAAGCTCCACCTGGTTTTTCACCGGCGCCCCTCCTTTACGGTTCGTCTTGATAACCGTTATTATCTCCCATTGCAACAAAAAATATCCATCTTCTTCGGCCTACTCCTAAAATTCAGCCGCTTTAACGGTCCGGGGGAAAGGAATCACATCACGAATGTTCGCAATTCCTGTTAGATACATGATCGCCCGTTCGAAACCAAGGCCAAACCCGGCGTGTTTTGTCCCCCCGTATTTCCGCAGATCAAGATACCACCAATAGTCCTTATAATCCAAGCCGCATTCTTTCATCCTGGCTTCAAGGAGAGGAAGACGTTCTTCCCTCTGGCTCCCTCCGATGATCTCCCCAACCCCAGGGACAAGAAGATCCATGGCGGCCACCGTTCTCCCATCGTCATTGAGCCGCATATAAAAGGCTTTAATCTCTTTGGGGTAATTAATGACAAAAACCGGCTTCTTAAAGATCTGTTCCGTTAAATAACGTTCGTGTTCGGTCTGGAGATCGGCGCCCCATTCCACCGGATAATTAAAAGATTGCCCGGATTTCTTAAGGAGCTCAATGGCTTCCGTGTAGGTCACGACCCCAAAGTCGGAATTAATCACATGCTCCAGGCGGGGTAACAGTCCCGGGTCGATAAACCGGCTGAAAAACTCCATCTCTTCCGGAGCTTGCTCCAGACAGTAGCTTAAGATATACTTGAGCATCGCCTCGGCAAGGGCCATATCCTCATATAAATCGGCAAAGGCGATCTCCGGTTCCACCATCCAGAACTCAGCGGCGTGCCGCGGCGTGTTGGAGTTCTCCGCCCGGAAAGTAGGGCCAAAGGTGTAAACCTTCCGGAAAGCCAGGCAAAAGGCCTCCGCTTCTAACTGGCCACTAACCGTCAGGTTAGTCTCTTTCCCGAAAAAGTCCTGGCTGAAATCGACGGCACCCTGCTCATCCCGGGGATAATCAGGAAAATCCAAGGTGGTGACGCGGAACATCTGGCCCGCCCCTTCACAATCGCTTCCGGTTATGATCGGCGTATGGACATAAACAAAATTTCGCTCCTGGAAAAAGCGGTGAATCGCATAGGCCGCCAGCGAGCGGAGGCGGAAGACAGCCGAAAAAGTATTGGACCGTGGTCGGAGGTGGGCAATGGTCCGTAAATACTCCAGCGAATGTCGTTTCTTCTGCAACGGGTAATCGGAATGGGAAAGCCCTTCCACCTCGATCCGGGTAGCTTGCATCTCCCATGGTTGCTTTGCGCCCGGGCTTTCTACCAGTTGGCCCTCGATCCGCAAGGCGGTCGCAATGGGAAGTTTCGCCACTTCTTCAAAATTGGGCAGGTTATCGGTGAAAACAACCTGTAAGTTACGGAAAAAAGAACCATCATTGAGTTCAATAAAACCAAAGGTTTTCGAGACCCGAAGGGTCCGTACCCATCCACTGACGTGAAAGTGACGGTGTAAATAAGAATCGGGATCTCGGAAAAGATCTTTTATTAATACTTCTTCCATGTTCATTCCCCCAATAATCACTTCTGATCGCAACGGAAATATTTTAGAAATTACTTCTTTTCATCCGTTCTACAACAAGAATATTTCCCGTTCCCGGCAACGGGCGATCATTTCGTCCGGCCAGACCGAAGCTTGCACTTCCCCGATATGGGCCTTCTGGAGAAAATACATACACAACCGTGACTGGCCAATTCCACCCCCAATCGTATAGGGGAGCTTACCCTGGAGTAAATCCTGATGGTAGGTTAGGACTAACCGTTCTTCACATTCAAGTTCCTCAACTTGCCGACGGAGACTTTCCGCATCCACGCGAATTCCCATGGAAGTCATTTCGATCGGTTGTTGTAGTAAACCATACCAGAGAATTAAATCACCGTTGAGGTTCCAGTCATCGTAGTCGGGAGCCCGTCCATCGTGGCGCCGACCTGACTTCAGAATGCCCCCGATCTTCATAATAAATACCGCTCCCCACTGGCGCGCAATCATCTCTTCCCGCTCCTTCGCGGATAAATTGGGATAGCGGTCTTCCAGTTCCTGGGCGGTAATAAACCTAATCTCCGCTGGTAACTGTGGCGGTAAGAGCGGAAAAAGGCCCCGGATATAATCCTCGGTGGCCTGGAGTACCCGGTAGATCGCGCGGACGGTCTCTTGTAAAGTGGTCACGGTCCGCTCTTCCCGCCGGATCACTTTCTCCCAATCCCACTGGTCAACATAGATGGAATGGAGGTTATCAAGCTCCTCATCCCGCCGGATCGCATTCATATCCGTATATAAACCCTCACCGGGGCGGAATCCGTAGCTTTGCAAAGCCATCCTTTTCCACTTCGCCAGCGACTGAACGATCTCGCATCTCCCACCATTCAAACCTTTTACATCAAAACTAACCGGTCGCTCCGCACCGGTTAGATTATCGTTGAGTCCCGTTTCGGGCCGGACAAACAAAGGAGCGGAAACACGGACCAAATCCAATTCCTTCGCCAAGGCATTTTCAAAAAAATCCTTCAATTTTTTGATCGCCACTTGTGTATCTCTTACCCCAAGGAGCGGCCGGTAAGTTTTGGGAAACAAAACCGAATAAGGTAGTGCAATCATGCAGCGTCCTCCTATTCATAACAAAGGCCCTGGGCCATGAAGAGTTCTCAATAAAAAATAATCTCTTCTAAAAAACCCGTTTCTTAATCCGGGAGAAGTCGTCACCGGTCAACTCCAGAAGATCGGTAAGTTCCCCCGGCTTTTGCAAAATAAGCTTGGTGGCGGAAGCCGCAACCACCACCCTTACCTCTCCATCGATTAATTCGACCCCGCTCCCTAACGGATACAAAGCCACCGATCGGCGCAAAGCCGCAACCACCTTCGGATCATATTTGGTCGAACTTTCTCCCTCCAGTTCTTGCAGGGCTTGATCGTTCCAGCGCAATTCCCGGTATACCCGGCGGGAGATCATGGCGTCAAAAGAATCAGCGGTCCCAACTATCTTCGAATAAAGAGGGATATCGACACCGATTAACCCAAGGGGATAACCGGAACCATCTTCCCGTTCATGGTGTTGATAAGCCATATTGGCCACCTTGGCTGGAAACCCGGTTTCCTTTAGTATATCAAAACCTCTTTTCGCATGCTGTTTAATCAGCACCGTATCTAAGAGGGAAAGGGCTTGGATCTTCTTGACCGAAGATTGAATATGGGCTTTACCTAAGTCATGCAAGAAAGCCCCAAGGGCGATCTCCTTTAATTCATCCTGATTAAAATTGAGGTGCTTAGCCATTAAAATCGATAGGACACAGACATTAAGCGAATGATTGTAAATATAGTTATCGGCTGTCTTTATGTCAATGATATTGAAGATACCGTCCTCTTCTTGGAGCACATTTTTTAAGATCCCTTCGACAACAAAGAGAATCTGTTCTTCGTCGAGGGGTTTACGTTCCACCACCCGGATTAATGATTGCCAGAGGACCCGCATGGCCTCAGCCCGGATCCGGTCACGGAGGGGACCGGTACAGTCCCATTGTTCATCGGGGGATTCATAAACGTATAAATGGGTATAACCCATTTTCTCCAGCCTCTGCAAAAAAGAAGCCGTTAACTTGGTCCTTTTCTTTAATAAGACCCGCCCATCATTGCCAAAGACAGAGTGAGCCAGAAACATTTCCTCGGTAATCTCTTTTAAGGGCACATGTCTCATTTTACTCCCTCCTGTCCCGCCCGATCAGACGGCTATAAAGAGGATTTCTCTATCGGTAAATATTTCCCTCTTCCGAGCGTTGTTTCTAAATTGTTTACTTTCTTCTGTCGTCTTGGTCTAACCCCATATTAATTGAAATATATCATTAAAAAGCACAAATACTGCTAACACCATCAACAACACAAAACCAACCATGGCAATGTTGGCTTCTCGTTCCGGGGGAAGGGGTTTTCCTCTTAACGCCTCCACCACATAGAGGATGAGTTTCCCCCCATCCAGAGCCGGTAAAGGCAACAGGTTGGTGGCGCCAATGGCAATACTGATTAAAGCGGAGATATTCAACAGGTTAAGGATGACCAAAGATACCGTCGGGCTATAACTGACCGCCTCACTCATCATGCTGACGATCCGTACCGGCCCGGCCAGTTGGGTCAAAGATACCTTTCCTGTTAATAGCCAGGCAAAACTATAAACCACACTTCGGATCACCGAATAGATATAGACCACAGCTTGTTGTAAAGTTTTACCGACCCCGCCCCGGAGGATCTGGAAAGTAAGCCCGGTGTCAAAGTAAACGGTCCCCGTCTCCAAACGGGGTGTCATCGTCAGCACTAATTCCCGCCCATTCCTTAAAACGGTGACCTTGAGTGGTTGGTCCTTCTTTTGCTGCAAGTAGGCGCTGACCTCTTTCTTCGTCATCACCTTCTCCCCATCAAGCCGGATCACCCGGTCTCCCGGTAACAGTCCCCCTTCTTCCGCCGGTGAACCCGGGACAATATAATCAACAACGGTTGAATCCTGACCATAGGGTTCCCGCGGTCCATAGCCTAGCAAATACCGGTTGGCAGGAATAATGTCCGGGGTAAATAAGACTTGTTTACGCTCTGTCCCCCGTTGCAACTGAATAATGCTGGGTTGCCCGTTGTTAATGGCCATAAAGGAGTAGAAATCAGAAGGTTGGTAGACCCGCCGCCCGTCATAACGGAGAATGCGGTCCCCTTCCAATAATCCGGCTTCCGCCGCCGGCGATCCCGGGGGAACCGTCGCCACCGACATGGAGTTATACCCAACTACAGTAAAGACGATACAGAGAAAAAGAAGGGCCGAGAGAAAATTCATCAACGGACCGCCGGCGACCACCGCCATGCGGACACCCAATGGTTTTTTACTGAAGGAACGTTCAGTATCGGAAGCTTCTTCTTCTCCTTCCAGCATCACAAAGGCGCCAACGGGGAAAAGACGTAAGGTGAATACGGTTTCTCCTTTTTGTTTACTGAATAGTTTCGGCCCAAAAAACAGGGAGAATTCCATTACTCTAATCCCCGCTGCTTTCGCCACCAGATAGTGGCCTAATTCGTGGAGAATTATGATCATATTCAGAGCTAAAATAGCGATTAAAATATTCAATCCGTGTCCTCCTTTTACATGAAGGGTAAGAAGTATCTCCCCAATGATAGATTGAACGTGGCTGATTAGGGGAAAGTTCCTTTCCTTTATTCGTTACTACAACCATTATGCTCGAAAAAAAGGGTCCTTAACCAGACCCCTTTTTCGTGCTTGTCTTCTTGTTCGAGGGCGTTTACGCTGCCCGTTGTTTTAATTATCCCGCCCGCAATGGCTAGCCCTGGTCCGTGCCGGATTATCTACCGGCCCGTAACCTTGCACTGGAGACCACTGCTTTTCTTATGTAAGCGATAGTTTAGTAGTTAACTCCCAACCCAATTTGGAAACTGAAGTTTTTGCCCTTTTGGTCGGTTTCCGCTAATAATCCCCCGCGGAAGTCTAAATTGTGGATCAGGTTAAAGAGTACTCCCAATTCAAATTGGACCGACAAATGATTGCTGGCGAGGGAGAGACAAAGATCGCCGACCACGTCCAGGTAATCATCTACGGGCATCGAAATGTTGGCCCCTAAAAAGGGCGCATTATTAACCGCTCCTAGCAACAACGAGAGGTTAGAATCAAATTCATACTTAGCCCCTATTTTGGTGGTATCTTGGCGGATCCCCACAATTAATCCGATTTGAGAAGTAATCCCATATTCGGTCCCCAGTTGCAAACCTCTGTCTCCGACAAACATCAGGGTGGTCTCACCGCCGTACGCTTGAACTTCAGCCGTCGTTAGGCCTAAAGCCGCCCGGGGCACGAAGAACAGACAAAGAAACACAACCGCGACGACAAAGAATTTTTTCATGATCGTTTCCCCTTTCTCTTCTCTTCTGTTGACTCCTTACGTCGTGCCAATACCCATTTCGCGATGACGGCGAAGGTTCCCTCTTTTCGACAATCTGGTAATTATTGTTCTTAAGTTACCGTCCGGACTCGGTTGTTGCCTCAACCAACGGCGGTGGCGTCACGGGTGGGGTTTCCCGTGGTGGCCTTGGCAAATATTCAGTCAGCGAATTTTTCACCATATAGTAATTATTTGAGTTGTTCCACAACGTAAAACCGGCGGCCGGTGAAGCCAAAGCGCCAGTAACCTGTTTAAGTAGATACTCCGTATAAACCGGCGCGGTCATCCGTAATTCCCGCCCGATCAGAAAAGCTTGCACATACGGACGGATGATACTCTCTCCCTCGGTTAAGACATGGGCCCGAAAGGAACCCTCACGGTAAATATACTCGGCCCGTTCCAAATAATCACCGGGGTAAAAGGAAGCGGGAAAATGGGAGGGATAATACATGGGACAAATCACATCTACATAGCGGGCAAACAAACGGATATTCTGCCCGGTAAGCCCTTCCATCTGATACCAGCAATGGAACCCATATAGGTCGGTACTGATCGGGATCTGCAACCGGGTTCGGGCTTGCGCCAAGAACCCTTCCAGGGCGTCAGCTTCAGTGGCGCCGACGGGTTTATAACGGTAGCGGCAACGGCTGATCGGACCATCGGTCGGAAACCGGATGTAATCAAACTGAATCTCGTCAACCCCTAAAGCTTCCAGTTCAGCAGCGATCTCCAGGTTATACGCCCAAACATCGGTCGCATAGGGATCAACCCAGTGTTCCCTTTGGACGTACGTAGTTTCACCGTCGGTTGCTTGCGCAACCATATATCGCCAAGGTCCCTCTCCGTTCCGATCCCAGATCGCATATTTATAGTGATCATACTGGTACAACCGGCTATCCTTAAAAACCACCAACCGACCGATCAGATAGATCCCATTGGCCTTCGCTTTTTTTATCAACTCGTTAATATCAAAACGCTTCCGGACCGCCCCGATTTGCCGGGCAAAGTCGATTTGGGTATCGTAGGTAATATACCCCATGTCATCTTTAAAATCCACAACCATGGCGTTCAAGCCGTTCTTTTTGATCAGTTGGATGTGGTTATCCAGTTTTTTACCGGAGGCAAAATCGGACCGGACATAAATTCCGTATTGATCAGCCGCCCGGGCCAGCCGCTCTTCTTTTGCCGGATCCACCGTCGGCGGAGGCGGCTCCGCTACACTCGCCTGTAAGGCCAAGTCAGGCCAGGAGTATTCCTCTCTTTCGTTTTCATAAGTAATCCGCAGCCACCATTCTTGCTGCTCCGGGGAATCCTCAGACCCACCGGGCGCCGGATGGAAAAAAAGGTTTTTCACAAGCTTGCGACTGTTTTGACTAGTCTCCAATTCCTCCCAGATATTTAGGGCCTTGTTATAGAGATAAATTCCATTCCCGAACCCACACGCCAAGAGCAGCTTGTCCGGATTTTCCGGATGGTAGACCAGGGCCGCAATCTCTTCTTCGTAAGAGTATTGCCGGAGAAAACTTAAGTTACCGGAGAGTTTAGACCAATTCCGGCCGGAGTTGGTGGTTTCATGGATACCGTTAAAAGAGGTCCCCACCATCAGTTGTTCCTTGTTCACCGGCGAAAGAGCCACCGCCGTTAATACGCTGCCGTTATTAAAGGGGATCCTACGCCAGGTGGCGCCGGAGTCTTCGGAGAGATAAATCTCTTTGCTGGTGGTGACCGCCACCCGTTGGGGGGAGACCGGATCGACCCCGATGGCAGTAATGGTCCGGACTTGCCCCTCCCCGGCAAAAATCTTCCGGGGCAATCCTTCGTTCCGGGCTTCCCAGGTTGTTCCCCCGTCAAAGGAGACCAAAAAGCCATCTCGCCAGGATCTACCATACCAAAGAGCGGGACCGGCTTTCACAATCTGTTCGGGTTGAGGAGAGGGAACTCCCGGTTCCTCCGCCACGGAAAAATCCCCTTCGGTTCCAACCGCCGGGATTGTGTAAAGAGAGAGGACGAAAAGGGTTATAAGAATAATTCTTAATAATAAGCTTCGGCTTTTCATTTAAGAGGAACTCCTTTACAGCTAATCTCTATGCAACAACCATTGGCAAGATCTTCTGTACGCGCCTGGAAATTCCTCTTTTTCCCTTCATTGCTCCGACCAGCTTATTTCAAGTTCTCCGGATTCAAAGCGGCCAACTCCGGGAGCACAAAAAGGCCGTCTTTCCGGACCAGCCGGTCATCGAAGTAAATCTCCCCTCCACCGTATTCCGGTCGTTGGATGAGCACTAAATCCCAATGGATCGCCGAATTATTCCCGTTGCTGCATTCGTCGTAGGTAGCCCCGGGAGTGAAATGGATACTCCCAGCGATCTTCTCGTCAAAGAGAGTATCTTTCATCGGCGTTAAAATGTGGGGGTTGACCCCCAACGCAAATTCGCCCGCATACCGCGCTCCGGCGTCGGTGTCAAGAATGGCTGCCAACCGTTGAGGGTCATTGGCGGTGGCGTTAATAATCTTGCCTTCCTTAAACTCTAAGATTACCCCTTCAAAGGTGAATCCGTCGTAGATGGATGGGGTGTTAAAGCTAATGACCCCATTAACCGATTCCCGGACCGGAGCCGTAAAAATCTCACCGTCAGGGATATTACGATGGCCGTCGCATTTGATGGCCGGTAGGCCTTTGATGGAAAAGCTGAGATCCGTCCCCGGGCCGGTGATCCGGACTTGATCGGTAGCATTCATGATGGCGACGAGGGGATCCATGGCCTGGGACATTTTGGCATAGTCGAGATTGCAGACGGCAAAATAAAAATCCTCAAACCTTTCCAAGCTTGTCTCGGCCAGTTGGGCCATGGAAGCGTTGGGATAACGCAGTACACACCAGCGGGTACGGGGAACCCGCACTTCAGAATGGACCGGTTTCTGATAATAGTTTGTATAGAGCTGTAACTGGGCAGCGGAAAGATCAGCCCATTCGTTCACATTATCCCCGGCCCGGATCCCAAGGTAAGCATCCATCTCTTCCATCCGGGCCCGATCCCAACGGGCCATCGCAGCCACCTGGTTCACATCGGCTTTTTTCAGTATTTCCCGTTCGAGCACCGGGTCGTTTAAGGAGAGAAAAGGCACTCCCCCGCAAAGATATACTTCCCGAATGAGGGCTTGGGTAAAGGCGGTAACCTGGCCTGTCGTCTCGATTAAAATTTTATCTCCTGGTTTTAATTCGACCGAATAGTTGATTAACGAAGCTGCTAGTTTTTGTAAACGTGGATCAATCATCGAATCATCCTTCCTTTCTTGATTTTGGTTCCTCCCCTTCCCGGTCGGCAAAAGTAGTCAGCGTAAAAAAGAAGGTGCTGCCCTCTCCGGGTTTGCTCTCTACCCAAACGGTCCCGCCATGGGCTTCCACTAAATTTTTGATAATGTAGAGGCCCAGCCCTAAGCCTTCTTCTTTGGAAGTGCGCACCCGGTAGTACCGGTCAAAGATATAGGGCAAATCGCCAGGGTCGATCCCCGGCCCCTGATCACGGATGGCAACCACCATCCGGTCACCATTAATCCGGGGAATAATCTCGACCATTGTTCCCGCGGGGGAGTACTTTAAGGCGTTGGACAGAAAGTTGACAAAGATCCGTTCTAAGCGACAAGGATCAGCAATAATCGGCGGTAAGGGTTGTTTCTTGACAATCCGGATCCGATCGACTTCCATCACCCCACGCATCCGGAATAAAAAGTCATAAAGAAAACTTACCAGATCGAAGCAAGAAGTCTTGAGGACTAATTGACCGGATTCAATCCGGGTCGAATCAACCAAATCGGCGATCATATTCTTCATCTGCAGGGAAGAAGTGGCGATCGCTTGCGCGCTTTTTCCGATCCGGGCATCGTCTTTGGCGATCATCGCCAGTAATTGGGCATGGGATAAGAGAACGGCCAAAGGAGAACGAAGATCATGGGAAACCATATGTAAATAGTCCTCTTTAAGCTGCTCTAAACGGCGTAATTCGGAAACATCCCGCAACGTAACCAGGAGCATGAAGATCTGCCCCTGCCGGTCTTTAACCTCGTTTCCGCTGATTAAAATCCGCCGCTCTTTCCCGTCGGACCCTCTGATCCGGTATTCCTCATTGGTAAAATAATCACCGGCCAAGAGCCGAGGAGTGAGTAGTTGGGCGGGCGGCAACGGGGAACCATCTTCCCGGACCAGTGTATGCCGGCCAAAAAACTCCTCTATGGTCTTAGCTTGCCCATTGTCCTCAAAAAGCTCCATCGCCACTTTATTGGCTAAAAGCAGACGACCATCGGGCGCAATGACCAAGACCCCTTCACCAATATTATCAAGGAGAACCTGTTTCTGCAGGGCTTGTCTTTCCGCTTCGGTCCGGGCTTTTTGCTCACTGGCCAGTAAGCGCTCCCGTTCTTGCTCGGCCTTTTTCGCTTGGGTAATATCCCGGACCACCACTAACCCGAAGATCAAATCTCCTTGGGGGTTGCGCACCGGTGTGCCGCTAAAACTCCCAATCCAGAATCGTTCCTGGACTAGATCTTCAACTCCCAATTCTAAATTAATAAAAGAACTCCCTTGTAAAGGGCGGTGGAGGGGATAAGCCTCCGGCAAGATCGGAGTGGCGGAGAGATCTTGAAAGCAAAATCTCTGGTAATAATCGGCAAGGGGTCGAAGGGCTTCATCCGTGTGAAAACCGAAGATTTTTTGACCGGCCGGATTAATATAGACCACTTGGTGTTGGGGATTGATCACCACGATCCCCTCTGTTAAGTTGTTCATCACGGCTTCTAATTGCGCCAGGCTGTTCTCGGCAAACCGCACTAATTCTTCCTGTTTTTTTCTGTTTTTGATCTGCTCCGTTAAATCAACCACAATAAACAGAAGCATCGGCGGTTCTCCTTCCGCCGTTTCCAACGGAACAATAGTCAGACGCCAGTAAGCGCCCCCTGGTTGACAGCCGTCAATCCAAAATTCGGAAGCAATAAAAGGTTTCCCCGTAGCTACTACGTAATGGCAAGCCGCGAATAAACCGTTACGTTGGGCGCCAGGAATTAATTGGCATAAAGGTAAACCCACCAGCTTAGCTTTTTCCGGGTTTTTCCCTAACATATGATGGAACACCCGATTTAACCAGTTAAGTTTTAGAGAATATCCGTCAAAGACAGCAATCCCCACCGGTGAGCTGTTCAGGACGGCCGCAGAAAGAGCCTGCTGGATTTGGGCCTTTTGCAATATCACCTTCTCCGTCATCCTTTGTTCCAGCGGCAGGATAGGTTCTTCGTAAGTCATTTCTTTAAAAAGCAACAACCATCCGAAAAAAGCCCGATCCCGGTCCAAGACCGGAACAACCTTCATGATTTCGTGGAAAAACGGTTTATTACTCTTCTTCACTTCGGAGCAAATGGTGATGAGTTGAGTGCCCCATGCTGGAAAGATCTGTTCTATGCTCGCTCCTGATAAGCTGCCAACCGCTGGCGAAATCTGCCGGGCAAAACTGGGATTATATGCTTTTACCGAATAATCCGGCCCAATCCAGACGATCCCCTCGGTGGTATGGGCAAAAACCTGTTCTAAAACGGCTTCTTCCGGTAAGAATAATGGTGTCTGGTCCTGTTTCATCACAACCCCCACCTCTTCTTGCGGAAGCTATTCCGTGATCCTGTATTTCTGAACGAATACTGGTTTTCCTGTTCGCCGCCGTTAATCTAGTTGATGGCTTGGCTTCCGAATACAACAATAATATTTACCTCATAATTATACCATTGTTGTCGTCCTTCATGACAAAGTTCTGTATAGGGAAACCATCTTTCGTGGTAGATTAGTGCTGACAGACGCATCATAAAAATATTTATGTAAAAAGGCCGTTCTTGCGAACGGCCTAAACCCTTATCATAATTGGTGCGCCATCGGGGACTCGAACCCAGGACCCGCTGATTAAGAGTCAGCTGCTCTACCAACTGAGCTAATGGCGCTTTATATGGTGGCGGTGACTGGAGTCGAACCAGTGACACTACGGGTATGAACCGTATGCTCTAACCAACTGAGCTACACCGCCTTGTTACAGCTGCAAAGGTTATTATAATATAATTGTCTTCTTTAAGCAAGATCCTTTTTTCACTAAACCCATCTTTTCGTCGGGAATTTCCTTAAAAATGACTTAAACGTCCGCCACCTCTACCACCGCGCTTAGAATCCATACTTCTTTTCAAATCTGACTGGCGTTCATCCGAATCTTTCATGAATTTAGCCAGTTTATCCTCGAAAGACTGTTGACTTTGTCGGCTTGGCTTCGGTTGGGCCTGCCTAATGGAAAGACCAATTTTCCCGTTTTGCATCGACAATATTTTCACTTTGACTTGATCGTTTAACTGAACGAAATCTTTAATATCTTTAACATAGACATCCGCCACTTCGGAAATGTGCACCAATCCGGTCGTCCCTGGTGAAATCTCCACAAAAGCGCCAAAATTGGTAATCCCGGTGACCTTTCCTTCCACAACCTGGCCCACCGCAAAAGACATATTCAGTTTTTTCCTCCCCTTTAAAATTAGAATCCTCGACAAAACTAATATATCATATTATATCCCAGTAAAAAATGTGTTGTCAAGTTTGTACCAATAAATATTGCCCTAATCCACTTCTTTTAAGGAGAGTGCGATTCGTTTCCGTTCCAGATCGATGCTAAGCACCCGCGCTTTCACTTTTTGACCCACCGAAACCACTTCGAGCGGGTGACGGATATACTTGGTGGTCAATTGGGAGATATGGGCCAACCCGTCTTGCTCGACGCCAAGATCGATAAAGGCGCCAAAATCAACTACGTTCCTAACCACCCCTTGCAGTATCATCCCGGGTTTAAGATCCTTCATTGCCTTGACATCCCGGCGAAAGACCGGTCCGGGTAATTCTTCGCGGGGGTCCCGTCCCGGACGGCAGAGGCCGTCAATAATATCCTCTAAGGTCGGCAGGCCTGTTTCCAGCTGTTGCGCGAGAGGGGCTAGGTCCAAAGTTTTAAGCTTCTTCCGAAGCTCGGTAAGTTGGGGCGGATTTTTTAAATCCTCGCTGGTAAAGCCGAAGGAAGTTAGTAATGTTTCAGCGATATGATAGGATTCCGGATGGATACCGGTATTTTCCAGACTATACTCCCCATCGGGTAAACGGAGAAAACCGGCGGCCTGAGTATAAACATGCGGTCCCAACCTTTTAACTTTCAACAGATCTTCCCGTCGCCGGAAGGGACCGTTTGTCTCCCGGTAGTCCACAATCGACCGGGCCAGTGCCGGTCCAATCCCCGCCACATTCTGCAGCAAAGAAGCGGATGCGGTGTTCAGATCAACCCCGACATAGTTCACACAAGATTCGACTACTCCTTTTAAGGCCTGCCCTAGACGGCTCTGGTTCACATCATGTTGGTATTCCCCAACCCCGAGGGCTTTCGGCTCGATCTTAACCAATTCCGCTAAGGGATCCTGTAACCGACGGGCAATCGAGACCGCGCCCCGCATCGAAACATCATGATCTGGCAACTCTTCCCGGGCCAGTTTAGATGCGGAATAGACCGACGCGCCGGCTTCACTGACAATAGTATAATAAACCGGACGTTTGCTTTCGGCTAAAACTTCAGCCACCAGTTCTTCTGTCTCCCGGGCAGCCGTCCCGTTTCCGCTGGCTACTAGATCGACCTGGTGTTTTTCGATTAAAGAAGTTAGCAATATTTTGGCTTGCTCCCATTCGCCCTGGGGCGGATGGGGAAAGATCGTCGCCGTTTCCTGCACCCGACCAATAGCATCGACCACCACTACTTTACAGCCGGTACGAAACCCCGGATCAATCCCCAGCACGGTCTTACCACGGACCGGGGCTTGTAACAGTAATTGGCGTAAATTAAGTCCGAAAACTTTAATCGCTTGTTCCTCGGCCTTCTCGGTTAAAGCGGTCCGAATCTCCCGTTCGATGCTGGGAAAGATTAACCGGTTGAAACTATCCTCAATGGTCGCTTTAAGGTAAGAAGTAAAGATACTGGCCTTATTTTTTAGAACCAAAGCTTCCAACTGTTGCAGAAGGGGGGTGGGCTCCAGTTGTAACCCCACCTTTAAGCATTCTTCCTTTTCCCCCCGATTGAGCGCCAAAATACGGTGGGGCGGAATCCGCTTCACCGGTTCGCTATATTGATGATATTGCTGATAAACCTGGGCTTCCTTTTCTTCCTTCTTTAGCTCCGAAACGATTAGGGCATGCTCCCAGATATAATCCCGGATTATCTTCCGCCAGGCCGCCTGGTCCGCAATATATTCGGCGATAATATCCATCGCCCCGGCCAGCGCTTGTTCGGGCGTCTCCACCCCCAAACCAGGAGCGAGGTAAGCAGTTGCTATCTCCTCCGGCTCTCCCGTCTCCATTTCTTGACTGAAGATCAAGTCGGCCAACGGCTCCAGCCCTTGTTCTTTAGCCTTTGTTGCCCGCGTCCGCCGCTTCGGACGGAAAGGCAAGTAATAATCCTCAACCTCTTGGCGGATGGTCGCCCCTTTAATCGCTTTCGCCAGCTCCGGTGTTAACTTACCTTGTTCTTCAATGCTACGTAAGACTTCTTCCTTTCTCGCCTCGAGGTTGCGTAAATAAATGAGGCGTTCTTCCAAACGCCGAAGCTCCTCTTCATCCAACCCGCCGGTGACTTCCTTCCGGTAACGGGCGATAAATGGCAAGGTATTTCCCTCGTCAAATAATTTTACGGTACGGGAAACCTGCTCCCGACTAAGCTCAAGTTCGCTCGCCAACTGATTAATCAGGTCCAAACTATCAACAGCACCCTTTCTTCTATTCCTTGTCGGCCTATTTTTGCTGGATTTCCACTTCGGACGGATTAAGGTCCATCCGGCGCAACTGATTTTCTAAGTCCTCCACCATCCGTCTCTTTTCCTGTAGCAAGGCCTCCATTTTATGTAACCGCCGGTTGTAGATAATCAGGTTATAAAGGCCGCTCCCAATTTGAAAGATTAAGGTTAAAAACAAAATCCACAACAAAAGGGTCAAGGCATTCCGTTTAAACCGTCTTCCTTTATCTTCCGGCGGCATCCGGTCGGGAAAATATATCACCCGGTCCATTTTGCCCTCCCCTTTCATTTCCGGCTTGTCCAAACAAAGGTCGTCTCCGGTCGGTTGCCAGCGTGAGCCACTACTTGAGAAAATAACAGACCAACAAATGAGCCAACTTGTTTATAGTTCGTGGTTTAACCGGGCAATCCTGCTCATCTCTGCCACGTTTTAGAACATGGAATTACCCAACTAGGTAAAAAATCCCCGTCGGCGCCGGAGTTTCCCCTTTACCAACCGCAAAGAAAGATAGACCGACGGGTGAAAGACCCGCCGATAACAGGCCACACCCATCAGTAAACTGACCCCCAAAGAGACACGGAGTTCACCCCAAGTCGTCAGGAGCAACACCGGAAAGGTTAAAAAGATCAAAGAGATCCAGAAAGCAAAATCACCTAACTGCCGTCGTTTCCGAAAAAGGAGAACGAAACAATCATAAAGTAAACCCCAAGCCAGCCCCGTCCAGAAAAGAATCATTAACGAACTGATTTGCCTTTCGATTCCTTCCATATCACCCTCGCCATTTTCTGTGCTTTTAATTAACTTATGTTGGACTGGCGTAATTATGCCTGGCCACAAAGGAGGCATTTTTTAGTTTTTCCGGAGATGCTTTTTGCTCCAGAGCAATAAAACAGCCCACAAAACCACGGAGCAAAAGAATAAAACCCGCAAAACAGCCCGGAAAAGACGGTTCAGCTCATACTGGACCAAAAAGTCATCAGACCCGGAGGCGGCCAGCAGTTTACCGAGGCGTCCCAGATAAGTCCGGGTCTCCTGATATTTAGGGCGGAATTCGGTTAATTCCACATTGGTCAAGCCGGCGTTATAAGCCTCCAAGGCCCGACCGGTCTCCCCGTCAAAATAATCGATCAGTTGACGAAGATAACGGACACCGGTTCCAATATTGGCTTCAATATTATAGACACAATCCCTGCCGTGGTCGGCCTCCCCCGGCCGGTGCCGCCCATCGCAGGAAGAATTAGGGTTAAAGGCTTGCCAGACCAAAGGAGTGATCTGCATGAGACCACAAGCTCCTTTCGGTGAGTGGGCTTCAGGATCAAAGCCGCTTTCGACCTGTATTACCGCCATCACCAGTTGCGGACTGATGTTCGCCAATAGGGCGTCACGGTAGATAATTTCCTGGATCTCCGAAGTAACCGGAATCGCCCCTCGCGTATAGGAAAAATAACCCCCTAAACACTTCTCCAGTTGGGTTTGGTGCCGCTCAACATAAAAATATAAACCGGCGATCATAAGCGAAACCCCTAGCATGAACCAGAGGAAAGCCCGGAAAATCGGTCGGGAAGGCCGGGAGCGAAAAATATCAATTAAGAGTAAAAGAGGACTGCAACAGATCTGGAAGATCCGGAGGAGAAAGTTGCCCCTTTGAGGCCGGGTTTTAACCCTCTTGACCTTCCTTCTTCCGGGGAGTGGATTTACAGTCTCCATCTAACCACCCACCTTTCCTTTTCCTCTTTTTCCTCCTTTTCTCTTTTCTTTCCCCTTTCTCGATTTTCCTTCCCGATCTTTATCCCCTTTTTAAGCAAAGAAAATCCGGACTTGCCGGATTTTCCTACTTAGAAAATAATCTCGCCGCTCGACGCTGGTGTAAATGACTTGCCTGCGCAAGCAAAGCACGACTCACCTGGCTTTTAAAACTTCCCCACTCTGCGTAAGCGGACGGTAACCAGCGGGAGCGATACTTTGGCTATTCAGTTCATTTTTTATGGGCTAAAGCCGCATTAATAAAACTGCTGAAAAGGGGATGGGGGTTGTGGGGCCTGGATTTAAATTCCGGATGATACTGGGTGGCAATAAACCAAGGGTGTTCCGGAATCTCCACAATTTCAGCCAAGTTTTTATCGACCAACACCCCACTAATGAACAGTCCTTGGTTTTTAAATTGTTCATAGTAGCGACTATTTACTTCGTACCGATGACGATGTCGTTCCTGAATAACCTCTTGGCTATAGATA
The DNA here is from genome assembly GCA_012837715.1 of Bacillota bacterium. Classification (GTDB taxonomy): domain Bacteria; phylum Bacillota; class UBA4882; order UBA10575; family UBA10575; genus Capillibacterium. Next base: position 49,045 of record DUQR01000040.1, read on the forward strand.
GTAAAGGCCTTACTTCCGGGGAGCAGACGGATGGGTTGGAGACCTAAACGCATTGTCCCACCGATTCCTGTTATTTCTTTCTGTTCCGGAAGAAGATCAATGACCGGGTTGGCGGTCTCGGGTTGGAATTCGGAAGAATTAGCATCTTTCAAACCACAAACATGACGGGCAAATTCAATAATCGCACACTGTAGACCAAGGCAGATACCTAAATAGGGAATTTTTTGTTCCCGGGCGTAGCCGGTCGCAACAATCTTCCCTTCAACTCCCCGGTAGCCAAAACCACCCGGGACCAGAATGCCATCCATCCCGGCCAAGAATTCCTCCGCTCCTTCCACCTCGATCTTTTCCGCATCGACCCAATGGATACGGACAGCGGTCTCCTGGGCTACACCCGCATGGTGTAAAGCTTCGGTTACGCTTAAGTAGGCATCAGGGAGGGCTATATATTTGCCAACCAACGCAATATCTACTGTAAAGCGGGGATTTTTAATCTTGTTGACAAACTCCCGCCAAGTTAATAAATCCCGTTGACCACAGTTTAACCCCAGTCTTTTGATGATTAGTTGGTCCAAACCGGCTTTTTCAAACCAAAGCGGCACTTCATAAATGGTCTCCACATCCGGATTGGAGATAACCGCTTCTTTATTTATATCGCAAAAGAGGGCAATTTTTGCTTTTAAGTCATCGGGAAGGGGTTTTCCGGAGCGGCAGACAATAACATCCGGTTGGATTCCGATCCCCCGCAACTCTTTAACACTGTGCTGAGTGGGCTTGGTTTTTAACTCGGCCGAAGTAGGAATATAAGGGACCAGTGTAACATGGATGTACATTACATCCTCGCGCCCAACATCAGATTTATATTGCCGAATCGCTTCTAAAAACGGAAGGCTCTCAATATCACCGACCGTCCCGCCAATTTCAACAATAACTACATCCGCTTGGGTTTCGTCCGCGACTAGTTTAATCCGGGCTTTTATTTCGTTGGTAATGTGGGGGATAACTTGTACCGTGCCACCTAGAAACTCGCCTTTCCGCTCTTTATTAAGCACCGACCAGTAAATTTTGCCGGTCGTCACATTATTATTCTTCGATAAGTTCTCATCAATAAACCGTTCATAATGGCCCAGATCTAAATCGGTCTCCGCACCATCATCCGTGACAAAGACTTCACCATGTTGGTAAGGGCTCATCGTTCCCGGGTCAACATTGATGTAGGGATCAAACTTTAAAATGGTTACTTTAACCCCTCTGCTCTTTAAGAGTCTGCCTATGGACGCCGCGGTAATCCCTTTCCCTAAGGAAGATACTACGCCCCCTGTAATAAAGATAAATTTTGCCATTGTCCTCCCCCTAGTCTTGTAAGTACAGGAATTGCCCACACACTGACCTTTGGTTCAAAGACAATATACCGTCTCCATCCATGAGGAGTCGATCACTATACTGTATCCGCAGGTTGAACCATTAAAGCAATTCCTTAAAGTCTATGCTTCTTTTGCCGCTCGGACTTTTTAGCATTCACCTTTCCATGAGCCCTAAACCCGTTCCGTAAACCTTTCCTGTCACTCCCCCTCTTCTTGAACGGGAGCAACCGGATCCGGATATTTCATCATAATACCGTTGAATAAATGAACCATCAAGACCAGTAGTAAGCTACCGTAAAAAGAGACCAATAAAGGAGTAATTAAGGTAAATAAGACACCAATTACGACTAAAAGCAATAAGGCGCCAATGGTAAGCCAAATATTATCCAAAACCAGAACAAAAGTTTTATGGAGGACCTTTTTTAACGTGTTCTTTTGAAAGACGATAAATCCCGGTAAATAGAGAAACCAAAAGACTAAAAACAACAAAAGGTAAAGAAGGAAAAAACCGAGGATCTTCATTCCCAATGCCTTCAGAGTAAAAAAGCAGATCACCAGATCAACCAGGCAGAAAATAATCATCGCAGTGTAAAGCGCATAAACCCGTACCGACAACCAATAGTGTTTCCGTAGTCCTTCCCAAAAACCCCGAATTTGCCCTTCATTATTGATGACTTGATTCATTTGGTAGAACAAGGCAGTATGTACCGGTCCGAGGATGAATGCAGTATAGGGCACGCCTAAGAGCATCAGAAAAAAAAGGAGGCCTAAGGGGAAATTGGTATTCTCCATAAAAATAGTAAGCCCCGTGTTGATCAGTACGCCAAAAGGATAAGCGAACAAAAGCCAAAGGATACTGATGAGGATGGAATAACCAAGATGGTTGTAGATATCAATAATCGACCGCTTAAGGATAAGAAAAAGATTACGTTCCTCTGCTATCTGTATCTTCATCGCTTCCCCTCCTTAAATAAAAAATTACGGTAAAAACCGTAGTCATTAAAAGAAAGGTCACCTTCTTTAGGGACCTTTCCTTAGGTTTATGAAACTTTCTTATCTGTCGATGGGGTGTTGCCGCTCTCCTTCTGGCTTCCCGTTTTCCGATTGTCGGTAACATAGAATCCACTGCCTTTAAAGATTATCCCGACGTTACGGCTAATTTGGCGATAAACTTTTCCGCCACAATGGGGACAGACCGTTAAGGGTTCGGCGGTGATCTTCTGTACCCATTCAAAATGTCCACACTGTGAACATTCATAGTCATAGATCGGCATCTCCTCACCTCCATTAGCTACCTAAGCTCAATCTTAAAGCGGTACGATATTGTTACTTTGTTTTTTACAATCTACATTTTTATACTATAAGATAATTCTTGACTCTTGTCAAGGATCTTCCCGGCGCCTCTCCAAGGGGCAACCGCAAAAAAAAGACGCCGTTCTGGCGTCTTTTTTTTCTATAGATGCTGGGGATTTGTCTAATTCCCGCGGGGGCCCTTGGGAATCACCAATTTTTTTCCATAAACTAGTTCCTGATCAGGATCGGTCAGTCGGTTGGCTTCCGCGATCGTGGCCATTGTCGTATTATAGCGACGGGCAATCTTCCACAGTGTATCCCCTGGTTGAACCAGATAGAATAACATGCTCGGTTTTGGTCCTTCCTCCGGAAGGATTAAAGCGGCATCCGTGACTAGGGATAAGTGCTTGGTTTGGGTAACGGTAATTAAAGCCTCAAATTCCCAAAGCAGACGGATTGACCGCTCATCCACCTGCTCAACTTTTAATTGTTGCGGATGGAGACCGATGCGGGCCTGCATGTTTTCATCCACCCCCGGAAGCTCTAAATAGGATCCGAAGGTAAACGGTTCAGTTCCCCTGATGCCCCATGCAGCGGATGTAACAGCATCCCCCTCTTCTTCTCCCTGTGCCCCCTGGTAAAGTAAGATGGCAATGGCTTCCCCACCGACAATTAGCTGATCACGGGCCGATTGCCAATCGAATTTTGGTTCCATCAAGCTCACTTGTAGTACTTTCCTAATGTTCTGTTGCTCCGTAGGCAAGGTTAGCATTTTTTCGACGACAAAATGCCGTTCCGCTTCCTCCACGACTTCAACCCATTCACTCTCTTCCCGTTGATAATCGATGATCCCTTTCTCTAACGAAGCTACATCGACAACGGCTTTTACTTGTCGCCTTTTTACGACGTTCACCCGCGCACCGATTCGGGCATCCACCCGGCAACTTTCCGGATGGACTGAAGTAACCTGTATCCCTTCAACCCCGAGCTCATACTGGATAGATGGCTCGGTGAGGATCGGCGTTTCAATCGAAATCTGAAAAGGAATCGCCCCTCCGTTTTCTTCCGTCCATTTTTGGGCTTCCACGCCACCTTCTTGCCCATCTTCGGTTAAACTGATGTATAGCAATTGCACTTCCAGCTTACCTTCGATATTAACCCGGTCTTTGGTAAAAGAAGCCGTTGTCCGTAGAGGAAAGACTTGACAACTCAGAAAACGGGCTAAAGGAGGTTTGGGATAGGTAAGGGAGAAATTAGCACCAATCTCCCGGCTCACATAGGTCTCTAACACCGGCTCTTCGATCCGGAGAACTTCCTCTTCGGTTTGAATTTGGGGATCGGCTTCGATCTCTTCAACATAAAAAGTTGAACAGGGCTGACGGGAACGGAGATTGACCTCCAGTTCCAACTGGTATTTAAGGGTTCTTGTCGACTCCGGCTCCACTTTGATCTTGACTAAACGGGCGTGCCAGTCCCAGTCGCTTCCTTGTTCAGGAAGGTTAATCTCCCCGTTAAAGACCGCTCCTTCCGTCCCCCGCCATACTAATCCGAACTCGGGAACCTGATCCATTCTTTCTTTCCCTTGGTAAACCAGATGGGTCTGAACCGCCCCGGATAAGACCAGTTTATTACCGCTGATTTCCCCGTGAATCTCCTCCAAATAACCCTGGACGGAAAGGATGGTTTCCAGTTCGGGGTATTCTGGGGGAATATACAGCTCACCTTCGACTTCCAGGTATTTACTGGTTACCGCTAAGGTTTTTTCCATGGTTGCTTGCCCGTAATGACAAGTTAACATGCTACCCCCTCCTTGTGATTAAATCTGCTTCGCTTACGCGAATAGGCCTTACCCTCCTTTCTAAGGCCTCCTTAAAATAATTATGCTAATCCTTCTTCCTTCATTACCAAAATCCGCGGGGTAGCCAGAAAATAACGATTCCCTTCCTCTTGCCAAATCTCCGGCCAGTTCTCTAGTCCGGACAACACAACACCGCGCAAGTTTAAACGGTCAATATGGTTCAAAATTCCCCTGACGGTAAGGGCATCGGGGAACAATACCGCTCTAATCTCCTCTTTCCACCGGTAACGGTAAAAGATCCACCCATACGCACCCAATCTTTTGGGGGCGCCCACCCGGTTTAGCCGCGTCATTCTCCTTTCCGCTGGGGTTATAAAACGTTCTTCCCCCTTTTCCCCTTTTTCCTTTCCTCGTAGATCAAAATGGAGTAACAATCGCGTACATGGATAATAAGTTAAGACCCTTTTCACCTCCGGCAGCCAGACCCCATGGGTGTACTGCTCCGAAACGGAGGCCGAGAGCGGGATCAATAAAGCGTCGGCTTCTTCCGGTGTAGGATAATAATAACCATCAGGCCTTAATCGCCAAATCAATTCGGCATCGGTTTTCGACCGAAAGCGCCGGAGCATCCTCTTCTTTCCTGAAGTTAGCTTTTCTCCGGTCAAATCCACCACAAGAGAAGCCCCCGGTTCCATCGGTTTCTCCGCTAACCCTTTGAGCTCTTCGGGTCGGGCTGAATAAAGGGGGCCTCCCATCCTGATTTTTTCCACCGTCCCTTCCACCAACTCCTGAGTTGGCACACTAAAGATTAATTCCCGTTTCTCAAGCATGACGAGACGGCCGGTTTTAGCCCGTTCAAGACGTCTTCGGGTTTCGGGATCTTTAAAAGCCTGCCGACCCACTCCGTAAAGATCAGCTAAAAAGCTTAAGTTCTCTTCTTCTTTTATCTTTTTCAATACGCGATTATGGATCTTTGCTTCAGCCAGTAGTCTACAAGTATCCGGACCGGTCACCCCATCGACCGAAAGGTGGTATGCCCTTTGAAAAGCCTTTACCCCTTCCCGCGTTAAAAGATCATATTCTCCGGTTACTCCGGCTTCGTATAAGCCTAAGGCGGTGAGGATCTCCTGCAATTGCCGGACATCCCTTCCTTGATCACCTAAGCTTAACCACCTTTTACCGAGAGGTAAACCATCTATCGGTAAGATGACCAGACGGGGCAATACTCCCATCTCCTTAACAGTATTGGCCTTTTTCTGTTGTCCTTTGCTTTATTCATTCCCATACAATATACTGATCGCCCAATTCAAGCTAGGCACTATACATTGTAGAAAGGCAAAAAGTTTTTCCGCTTCTTTTTCGTTGGCAGAAGCGCAAAACTTTTATTGGACTCAAGGCCCGGGTTTATCCGCGTACGCGTCGGAACACAACCATTACATGATATGAAGGGCGGAAAGACAAGGTGCCAATGGGCATAAAAAAGCAGCCCCATCGGGCTGCTTGGGCTTTTTGCTTTATCCTTTGCTTTAACAATTTCAATACAATATCTTGATAGCCTGATTTATATTAAACACTGTATATTGTATTGGAATCTTTTAGCGGTTACAACGCGAAAAACTTTACCTAATCTGCTCTTGCCTTTAGTTCCCCCAGTAAAGCTTGGGCTTCCTTGTTTTCCGGGTTAAGCCTTAGTACGGTTTCCAACCGGTCGATGGCTTCCGCGACCCGTTCTTGTCGATAATAGATTACTCCTAAGATATGATGAAATCCCTCCACCTGATTGTCGAGGGTAATTCCCTGCAAACAGTCTTCCTCTGCCCCCGCTAGTTCTCCGGCGTTATAACGGTGGTATCCGCGGTATAGATAAGCTCTGACCAGTTCCCTTTCCCCTACCCCGGATTGGATTTTTACGCTCTGTTCCAGATTGGAAATGGCTTCATCCCACATTTCTGCGGTCAACGCCCGGGTACCTTTCTCCATATAAACCCCAGCCAGCATCCGTTGGGTTATCCCCGAGGCGGGGTTTAGTTGGTAACTTTCTTCCAAAGACGGTATGGCTTGGTCAAGCTCCCCTCGCTCCAGAGCGATTCTTCCCTTTTCCAACGGAAGATGCCATTTGCTTGGTGGTGGAGTAACGGCTTTCATGGCGCCGGTCATAAATAAAGCCAGAAAAAGGAAGCGCCAAAACCAGCGTCCAGGGAGCCTGTCTTTCGCTCCCAAACCGAGAGCATACCCACAGAAGAGACCGGCTACTAAACCGCCTAAGTGCCCCAGATAATCGATTCCCGGAAGCACAAAACTCAACACTAAATTCAACCCCAAAGTCACCCAGAGGCTACGGCCGAAAAGGCCTTTGGCCGTCTGTGGCCGGCGGATACTAAAATAGAGCAAAGCGCCTAACAAGCCGAAGACCGCGCCGGTGGCCCCCACCGTCACGGTGTCGGGCCGGAAAAGGATACTGGCCACCGTGCCACTTACCCCCGCCGCAAAATAAATGGCGAGAAACCGGCCTTGACCGAATAGTTTCTCCACTAATCCACCCAGCTGAAGCAGGGCGATGGAGTTTAAAAGAAAATGTTCCCAACCGGCATGTAAGAAGAGGGGGGTTAAAAACCGCCAGTACTCACCCATCCAGAGACGGGGGTTATATTTCGCCCCTAGCCTAATTAGAACAGACGTTTTATTACTGCCCCCACTCATCATTTCCGCCAAAAAAACGAGGAGATTGATCACCAACAGAATCCAAGTGAACTCCGGCCGCTTCCAACCTTTCTTCCTGCGTCCGGTAGGTTTATCTTCCTCGGGCAAGGAAGCAGTTGCTACCTGGGTGGCCAGTAAAAGAATGCTTTCTTCGACCTGCCAGCGGAAATGGGTTTTCACCGTCGATAACTGCCGATCGACTTTTTCCCAAATGGTTTCAACCCATGGCATCTCTCCGAGGTAATCGAGGATCCCCTTTTCTCGCGGGCCGTAACTTATGCCTAAAACTAAAACGGCCAGAGCCAATGGCGTCCGTCCATCCCGCTCGGTAAGGACTGTTTGGATGATCATACTCCGCCATTCTTCCGCTTGGTGCAAGCTAGTCCCGATCAGCAATAATTTACGGTGGAATGGTTCTTTTTTGGCCAGAAGAATAAACCCCTCTTTGGACGGGGCTTTTCTTGTTTGGTAACCCAAAGCGGTTAAGCGGGAGATTATAACTCTCAGCTCGTCAGGGTTCATGGCAAACACCTTCCTTGCCTTGAGTTATTTCGTTATTTAGGTAAAAAACCCTTTCCCTTCCTTTTCTCCATACGCCTTGAATTTCTTGTGCTTCTAAACGGAGCCAAGAAAAAAAGCCGGATGTCCGGCTTTTAATCGAAGGCAACAGTTTTTACTTCTATCTCGGCTACCTCTTGCAGCTCGGCGGTTAGGCGACCCACCGCCGCCGCTTCCTGCATCAAAAGGACGATTAAACCCCTGTTCTTATCGGGACTGGGGATTCCGAAACGGCCCATAATGTCTTGGCCATATCTGGTGATAATTGATTGGACCTCCGGGGCCAGATCCGCCCGGTGCGGAACTTGCATTCCGACGAGAAAAGTTTGACTGCTCTTGGCGAAGACAGGCACCACCTTTCGGCTAAACGCATAACCTAAGAGTAAAATTGGGGGCAAGGAGGAAACAAAAATGTCCGATCATGAGGTGAAAAATTTCCCGAAAAAACGGGTTTACAAAAGGCGAAGCGCGACTCAAGAAAAATCGCCACCACCATCCCCACCAAAAGGGTTACCCCCTGAAGATCTGGCCGCTTTCCGTGAATTAGCGCCCAAACTCAGCCCCAAAGGACAAGAAGTGGTCGCCCTCTTAATAAAAGTCTTTAACGAAAAGGTGGAACTCAACACTGATCAGTTATTACAATTAATCGGTAATTACACCGGTCAAGAGAAGAGCAGTCCGCATAGGAACCAGCAAAACCCGAATCTCTCCCCGTTGATCAGTATGTTACCGCTGTTAACCTCCTCCCTTGGCAACCAGGGTATAAACCCGACCGTGCTCGCCAGTTTAGTAAGCATGCTAGCGGCTAACCGACCGCCGCGGGATTAGGCATAACCCCGGGTGTTCAGCCCGGGGTAAAATTTATTGTTCCATTTGTTTGGCCAGAAAACCGGCAGCGGTCTCCGCCACTTTAATCTCCAGATCCCCCATGGTCACCCCGGGTTCTTTGGAGGTTAAAATAACCGCCCCAATCGGGTCTCCTTCCGCAATGATGGGGGCAATCACTTGAGCGGTAAACGCACATTCCCCTTCATCTTCGAGTATGGGACAAGCTTCGCAGTATTTATGTTCGCCCGGGGTCGGCATCAGAACAACCTTCCGTTCTTCAATCGCACTTTCAACTGCTTTTGAGATGGCTTTATCGACAAACTCTTTTTTGGGCGCTCCTGCCACTGCGATCACCACATCCCGGTCGGCAATTAGGGAAATATGTCCGGTCGATTCATATAAAGAATCCGCATATTCTTTGGCAAAATCACCGAGTTCACCAATGGGGGAGTATTTCTTGAGGATTACTTCTCCCTCACGGTCCACAAAGATTTCCAGGGGATCACCCTCCCTAATCCGGAGGGTTCTGCGAATTTCCTTGGGAATAACTACACGACCAAGGTCATCGATTCGCCGAACGATACCTGTTGCCTTCATCCTTTTTCCCTCCTTCTTCTAAGTCCTCCATCCGCCTCTGTTGTTGCAAAGGTTTCAGCCTCACCAGGATCTAACCCTGCTTTCATTGCCCGGAGTTTCTGCTATTTATTAGTATTATATACTATGTTGAGCTGGAATATTCATTGGTGGATTTGACGTCAACGGTCGTCAGATGGAAGGTTGTCATGATTAGATTTCCCTGTTCAACTGTGATTATACTTCTTAAACAGACTTCTTCTCTTCTAACAAATAGAGGAGGGAGTCTTTAACCAGCTTCCAGCTTTCCGCCATTCCCCGCCCGGCCGTACGCCAACGTAAAATCTGTTGCCTGCCCGGTTGATAACGAATTTGCCCCCGATGGTTAATGAGTAAAGCGCTGATCCGTTCCCCATCCAAAGCTAGCCCGGGCAGGAACCGAGCAACCAAATCACCCCGTTCGGTGGTGATCGTGTTGATGCCCAATTGTTTAGCAAGCACTTTCAACCGGGCAATCTCGACCAGATTCCGCGCCGGAGGAGGCAGCTCCCCAAAACGGTCCTCAATCTCCTCTTCCACCGCATCGGCTTCCACCAAGGAGTTGATGGCAGCAATCTTCTTATAAATCTCCACTTTTTGTGCCGGATCTCCGATCAAGTTTTCGCTAATATAAGCATCCATTGCGATCTCGATGGTGGGATCAGGAGTATCCGGCTTTTTCTCGCCGCGCCGTTCTTTCATGGCTTCTTCCAAAAGTCGGCAATACAGGTCAAAACCGATGGCGGCAATATGCCCATGTTGCTCCGGTCCCAAGAGGTTCCCCGCGCCCCGGATCTCCAGATCCCGCTGGGCGATCTTAAACCCGGATCCCAAATCGGTAAAATCCCTAATGGTAGCGAGTCTTTTTTCCGCGACCTCACTTAAAAGTTTGTCTTTTCTAAAGGTGAAATAGGCGTAAGCCACCCGGTTACTCCGCCCTACTCTCCCGCGAAGCTGATACAGTTGGGAAAGGCCAAGGCGGTCCGCGTCATAAACGATAATTGTATTTACATTGGGAATATCTAAGCCGTTTTCAATAATCGTCGTACAAACCAAAATATCGCTAGCGCCTTCGTAAAAACTGAGCATAATCTCTTCCAATTGGTCTTCGGACATCTGTCCGTGGGCAATATCGACCCGCGCTTCCGGAATTAGCTGCTGTAGGTACCCGGCCATCCGGTCAATCGTTTTCACCCGGTTATAGACAAAGAAAACCTGTCCTCCCCGCTCCAGTTCGCGTCGGATGGCTTCGGCGACGACCTCTTCATTAAATTCGATCACATACGTTTTCACGGGAAAACGGTCTTCCGGCGGCGTTTCGATTAGACTGATGTCCCTGATCCCGATCAGCGACATGTGTAAAGTTCGTGGGATCGGCGTGGCGGTGATGGTCAGCGCATCCACATTTTTCTTTAGTTCCTTTAATCTTTCTTTGTGGGTAACCCCAAATTTTTGTTCTTCATCCACAATTAACAGTCCCAGATCTTTAAAGGAAACATCCTTAGATAATAAGCGATGGGTGCCAATCACCAGATCAATGGTACCGTTGATTAATCCTTTCACCACTTTCTCCTGTTCACTAGGGGACTGGAAGCGGCTTAAAAGCCCAATGTTCACCGGATAACCACTGAACCGTTGGATAAAGGTCTGGTAATGCTGCTGTGCCAGAATCGTCGTGGGAACCAGCAACGCCACCTGCTTTCCGTCGGTAACGGCCTTAAAAGCCGCCCGCATCGCCACTTCCGTCTTACCGTAACCCACATCGCCGCAGAGCAAACGATCCATTGGCCGGTCCGATTCCATGTCTTTTTTGATCTCCATAACCGTCCGCAGTTGGTCAGCGGTCTCTTCATAGAAAAAAGCTTCCTCAAACTCTTTCTGCCAAACCGTATCCGGAGGATAGGCATAACCCTTGGCCATAAACCGGTCGGCGTAAAGCACCAACAGTTTATCGGCCATTTCTTTAATGGATTCCTGGACACGTTTTTTAACTTTTTGCCAATCCCCACCCCCCAAACGGTTAATGCGGGGTGGGTTTTCTTCAAACCCGATATATTTTTGGATGAGATTAAGCTGGTCGGTGGGGACAAACAAACGATCCTGATCGGCATATTCGATCTCCAAGTATTCCCGTTCTGCCCCGCCAATCTCCAGCTTTTTGATGCCAAGATTGCGCCCGATTCCATGATTGATGTGGACCACATAATCCCCGATTGCTAATTCGCCAAAATCGGAAAGTTTAATTCCTTCTTTACCAAAACGAGCTTTCACCCTTTTCGGGCGACGTTTTCGCCCATACAGTTCGGTCTCGGTCAAGAGAAGAAGTTTATCGGCAGGTAATTCGACTCCTTCATGTAAAGAAAGGGGCGCAGAATAAAGTTGTCCGGGGACCAATGGGCCCGTTTCAGGCCAACTATTTACTAAGAGGTCCTCCGCCTTCAAGCTTTCCGCCATGCCCCGCCGCCGCTCCTCTCCAAAGACGCCAAGAACCACAACCCATCGCTTCTGGAGTCTGTCCTTTAAATCCTTAATTACTTTACTGAACTTGCTGGCATAATCGGGGGCCGACCGCATGGGGAAACCAACTGTAGTAGTTACTTTACTTCCTTTTAGGGTCCGGTTTAACATTGACAAATGGACCTTGGCTTGTTGCGTTAAAAAGTCTTGAATTTCAGTTAATGATAAATAGAGTTTAGTCTCTTCCGGAAGGACCAAGCCCCGTTCAATAAAGCCCCCAAACATCCGGGTGTTTTCTTCTTCAATCGAACGGAAGTATTCACTCCCCCGAATTGGTTCATGGAGGACAAAAAGGGCATCCGGCAGGTAAGTCCAGAAAGGAACCAGATCCGAACGGATTAAAGGTAGGAACCGGTCCATCCCGGGAAAAACCAAACCGTTTGCTACCTTCTCCAGCAACTCACCATAGCGTTTTTCCAGAAAAGACGCGGCCTCTTCCCTTCTTTCTCCAGTGCTGGCTTTCCTTAATCGTGCGCACTGTTGGTTAAGAGATGATTCCAACATCGGTCTTGCCGTTACAAATTGTTCCATGGTCCACAAACCTTCCCGGGCCGGTAAAATCAGGACCTTTTCCCGTTTGGCAACGGATTTTTGCGATTCCGGATCAAAGGTTCGAATCGAGTCCACTTCATCCCCAAAAAACTCAAACCGTAAGGGATCCGGTTGATTGAGCGGATATAGATCAATAATATCCCCACGCACACTAAACTCCCCGCTGGTTTCTACTTTCGCCACCCGGTTGTAACCCATCGTTACTAACTGCCGGAGAAATTGCTCCCGTTCAAGCTCGTCTCCAAGCGCAACGGGGAGGATGAAACCAACCAACTCGCGGGGTGGGAGGACCTTCCGGACCAATGCCGGCCAAGAGGTAATCACCATTATTTTGTCATCGGCCAACAGTTTCTCCAAGACGGAAAGGCGTTGCCCAGCCACTTCCTTTTCATAGGCTTCCTCATGGGCTAAAAGATCGTACGCGGGAAAGAGGTGGCAGCAGTCTTCACCCACCAATTGACTAAGGTCCGACCAGAGATGTTCCGCCGCCGACGGTGTGCTCGTGACGATCAGCATCTTCCTATTTTGCTCCCGCCAGAGCAGGGTTAGCAGTAGAACACTTGAGGTCCCTCCGACCCCTTGACCTAAAACAACCCCTTTCCCTGTTTTAGCCGTATGGAGCAACCTCCCGGTTTCCGCCCAAGCGTAAAACGGTTCCAACAGTTGATCAAACAAGCAATTACCCCCTAAAACAAGACACAAAAACACAACCAAGAAAGAAAAAAGGCATAAAGCCACCCTTCTTGGCCTCACTTTTGTCTAGACCAGCCTTGTCCCTATTTTCATTGGTCTTCACTAATAAAAGCATATGGTTACAGATGATGTTATATTCTAGGTAGTCGTTCCCGCCGGCCCATTGTATCTACTCATTGTTTTTTCGATCCCTTGATCCAGCCAGGCTTGGACCGCCTGGGCCGCCCAAAAAGTGATCGCGGGTAAAATTTTTTGTTCTTCCGGAGTAAAGCGGTCTAAGACATAATCAGCCATCCCGTCCTTGTCGGGAGGAGCGCCAATCCCCACCCGCAAACGGGGAAAATCAGACCCGAGAACCGCGATGACCGAAGCCAACCCATTATGCCCACCGGAACTCCCCCGCGGTTTCAGACGGATCCGGCCGAAGGGTAAAGCTACATCATCAGATATTAGTATTACCCGGTCTAAGGGAAAGTGATACTTCTCCATAAAAATCCGTACTGCTTCCCCACTCCGATTCATATAAGTAAGCGGCTTAAGAAGGTGAAGGCGGCGTTCGCCCTCCGTCACCACCGTACTGGCGTAGACCCCCCGGTTACGAAACCTGACTTGATAAATCCGGGCTAAACGCGCCAATACCAAAAACCCGGCATTGTGCCGGGTTAGATGGTATTGTGGGCCAGGATTACCCAATCCTACAATCAAATATTCCTTCATACCTGCTTACCCCAACCCCACCAAGTTTACTCTTCCGGTTGTTGCTGAGGCTCGGTTGCTTTCTCCTCTTCTTCCTCCGCCGGTTTCTCCTCTTCCACCCGCGGAGCATAAGCGACAACTACCGCTTCGGTCGCCGGGGTAACAAATTCAATCCCCTCCGGCGCCTGCAGATCGGCTACGGTAATGCTATTACCCATTGTCAGCCCGGAAATATCCACTTCGATTTTGGCGGGAATATCCGCCGGCAAACATGATACTTCCACTTCATAAAGGGCGGTGTCAATCACTGAGCCATCATTAACCCGCTTCTCTTCGCCGACAAGCACAACGGGAACTTTCATAACAACCTTTTGTTGCATCGAAACTTGAAGAAAATCTAAATGTAACGGGTTCCCTTTGACTGGGTCGAACTGTACCTCTTTAACTAAAACCGGTCGCTTCTCCACCTTTCCTTCATTATCTAATTGAAGCGTAATCAATTGACTATACCCGTTAGTATTAAAAAACTTCTGCGCTTCCCGGGCATCGAGACAAACATTAGCCTGCCCTTCACCGTAAATAACCGCCGGGATCTGCCCTGCTTGACGCAGACGGTGGACGGCCCCTTTCCCGGTTTCTTTCCGTACTGTCGCCTTCAGCACTGACTCCATAACTATCTACCTCCATATTGCTATCATCTCATCGCGCACCGTTATTATCCATAAACATTAAATAATTATATCATTAGATCAGCCGGGGAGCAAATTATTCCCCAATTTTCAAGCTCACTGTTTTGCTTGGAATCCACCCCTCTTTAAAAGCTTTTGCCTTGAGTACTGTCCCCGCCTCTAAACATAAGGATTGCTCATAACAGAGGCTTTCTTCCGTTGGCTCCTGGCCGTCCAGGGAATAATATAAGCGAACTTCCGGTGTGGGAGACTTGATCGTAACCCGGTAACTATTTTCTCCTTCCCCCTTTTCAACGTGTAAAACCGGGGGCGCCGCTTTGGTTGTCTGGTGGGCCCGGGCGATGGTTATACTATGCGCCGGCACATCTTTTGTAATTGTGGAACCAGCTCCCACCAAAGCCTCTTCACCCACCTTAACCGGAGCAACTAAACTGGTATTACTGCCAATAAAAGCCCCATTCCCGATCTGGGTCGTCCATTTCCGGAGACCGTCATAGTTACAGGTAATAGTCCCGGCCCCGATGTTTACCCCCGCGCCAATGTCTGTATCCCCAATATAACTTAGGTGAGGGACTTTACTATTCACACCCACCCTTGATTTTTTGATTTCCACAAAACCGCCAACCTTCGCCCGGTTTTCCACAATCGTCCCGGGACGCAAATGGGTATAGGGACCTACTTCTACGTCCCGTCCTAAGGTGGCGTTGGTTAAAATACTGAAGTAAACTTGGGAGCCTTCTCCCACCACAGACGAAGTGATCTGAGTATAAGGCCCAATCCGACAATTGGCGCCGATTTCGGTCTCTCCCATCAGAACAACACCAGGATAAAGCGTGGTATCCCTTCCGATTTTAACCCGGGGATCAAGATAGGTGTTCGCCGGATCAACTACAGTAACCCCCGCTTCCATGACCCGGTTTAGAATCATCTGTCTCATCTTTGCTTCGGTCCGGGCCAGCGCCTTCCGATCATTAGGCCCCATAATCTCCTCCGGGTGTTCGCTTTGAACCGTCGCCAGCGGTTTCCCGGCGGCGGCCAGCAAGGCAATAACATCGGTTAAGTAGTATTCGCCTTGCGCATTTTGGGGTTTCAGTTCAGCGAGAACCGGACGCAATTGGGGGACCGAAAAACAATAAATACCGGTATTAACTTCCTTGATCCTTCTTTGTTCAATAGAAGCATCCTTCTCCTCCACGATCCCGGTCAGGAATCCCGTCGCTGAACGGAGAATCCGGCCGTAACCAGTAGGGTCCGATAACTCAGCGGTTAATACCGTTGCCGCTGCCCCCTGCTGCCGATGCACCTCGATCATCCTCTGGAGACTTTGCGCGGAAATGAAAGGCGTGTCACCGTAAAGCACCAGCAAATCGCCAGAAAACTCCATGAGCTGGGCACAGACTTTCTTGACCGCATCTCCGGTTCCTAACTGTTCCCTTTGCCAGACATATTCAGCCTGCTCGCCAAGGACAGCTGCTACCTGCTCTCCTTTGTATCCGATCACGACCATTGGTTTTAAAGGGGATAAGTGGGCTGCTTCCCAAAGGACGTATTGGACCATTGGGACGCCACAGAGGGGAAAGATCACTTTGGGGTGATCCGATTTCATCCTTGTCCCTTTCCCGGCAGCTAAAATCGCGACTTTCAGTTCGGACACATTGCTTCCCCCTTAAAATTGGTAAGTTAATTATATTTTCTCTCCTAAAGATAAAAAAACTCCGCCGCAGCAGAGCTCATTAAGGATTTAATAAATGGAATGGCTGGGGCGGCTGGATTCGAACCAACGCATGCGGGAGTCAAAGTCCCGTGCCTTACCGCTTGGCTACGCCCCAACAAGCAGTGATTATTATAACAAATCAATCAGGATGTTGTCAATAGCCAAAGCTTTACTTTTTCTTACTCGGCTTTTTCGTATTCTTCTAAAATAGCATTCTGAATCAATTGTCTGGTATCGGCATTAATGGGATGAGCGATGTCCTTAAATTCCCCAGTCGGTGTTTTCCGGCTGGGCATAGCAACAAACAAACCATTTTGCCCCTCAATAACTCTGATCTCCCGCACGACAAAGGCATCGTCAAAAGTTATGGAGGCAATTGCTTTCATTTTACTCCCGTTGTCAATCTTTTTAAGCCGTATATCTGTGATGTTCATAATTTCACCTCTTTTTGAAAATAAAGTCAGCGCTAATTGTTTCGACATAAACTTAAGAAATCCTGCCTAACCTGAATATTTGGTAAAAAAGGTGAAAAATATTATTTAACCCAGTCTACGGCTTCATTCCATTCCTAATTGCGCACGGGCCAGATCCAAATCACTGGGTTTATCCACGTCAACCCCGATCTCCGGATATTCAGAGAAAATACCGGCTCCCTTCACTTTTAAGATCTCCTCGACCCGGGCTTCAATCTCGGCTACTCTCAGCTGTCCAATTAATAGTTTAACTAAGAACTTAAAACCCAATAGACGACAGAGCTTGATTGGCTGTTTACGCAGGGCAATAGCCTGTTCAATCCGGTCCCGGCAGGCAAGTAGTACTCGGGGTTGGATTAAAATGATATTCCCACCGGTAACCGTTGCTTCTTTCAGGCGGACAAAAGTTCTTCTCGTTGCTGGATATTTGGCATGAACCAACGCTTTGGGGACCACAGGATAATAAACCTCAGCCGCTCGCCGACGGCAACTGGCTAAGAAGTCACGAATTGCTTCTTCGGTAATAAACGGAATATCGGAGGCCGCTACTAAGACATAGTCGGTTGATTGAACATGCTGAACGGCTTGGATCAGACTATCAATCATCCTTTCTCCAGGAGGTATTATTTCCACTTTAGCCCATTTTTCCGCCGTGATAATCCCGGGGGGAATCACCACCAGCACTTTTTCAATCTCTTCCATTCCTTCGAGAACATTAATAATATATTCCACCATCGGCCGGTTGTTGATGGGGATCCCCGCTTCATACGGTATACCCTCCACCGCTTTCAGGGCCCCTGTATTTAAACCCCCACCTAGCACGATTGCTTTCATCGGTCTCCCTCCCTAGGATTCATCCTTGACCGCTTCCGGTTTTTCAGCCCGAATCACCTGCATCATGCTGTTCTCCGCATTTTCGATATGTTCCTGGGCTAATTTCCGCGCCAACTCCGAATCCCGGGCGGAAATGGCATCAACGATCTCCCGGTGCTCTTCCAAGGCATTTTTCATTCTTCCTGGATAGGAAAGGGAGGTCTGGCGAAAGCGCTGTATCTGTTCGCGTAAATTATTAATAATCTGCCCCAACCGTTCGTTCCGGCTTGCCTGATAGAGAATTTGGTGAAAACCGGTATCCACCTCTACCATTCCCTCCAGATCCGCATAACCGATTAGTTCCGAAGACTTCACCAACTGCCGTTCTAACTCTTCCAATTCCTCATCGGTGATCCGTTCCGCTGCTAAGGATGCCGCCAACCCTTCAAGGGCGCCCCGGATCTCAAAGACTTCCACCACATCTTTCATGGAGAAACTGGCGACATACGCCCCTTTCCTGGGCACCATCAGGACTAAACCTTCCAATTCCAATTTACGGATGGCCTCTCGGACCGGCGTCCTGCTCACTCCTAACTCCTCCGCCAGTTGGATCTCCATTAATCGTTCTCCCGGCGCTAACTGACCTTTGATAATTGCTTCCCGCAGGGCCTCAAAAACCAGTTCCCGCAAAGGTTTATAACTATCTAATCTAATCGGGACTAAGGGTTCTCTCTCCACGGGCATACCCCCTTTTCTCGTTTTCGATAATCTCAAATCCTCGGTTGTGTAAAAATCCATAGTAAGTCCACCATCCTTTCCGTCGCAAACTAGCCCCCACTTTTGCCACGGCAGTGGTCATCTGGTCGGGATTAGCGCCAAAGATAAACAAGGTTGGCCCACTTCCCGACATCCGAACCGGCAAACCCAGACTGGCTAGCCAATCCATAACCGTCTTCAGCTCCGGATAGCGTTTAAGGGTCACTTCTTCCAGGAGATTCCCCCAGTTCTCCGTGATTCTCTGGTAGGCGCCCTCTTGGATTGATACAACCACCCGCTGTACATCCGGGTGATGGGCAATAACCGATAGATCAAGATTTTTATACATTAAGGCGGTACTCACATTAAAAGGCGGTTTAGCCAGAAAAACCGGAAGCGAAGGCAGGGGTGGCAACGGCGTTAACTGCTCGCCAATGCCTTTGGCTAGCACCGTTCCTCCCTGTAGACAGAAAGGAATGTCCGCCCCCAGTTTCGCACCGATCTTTTCAAGGCTGGCGAATGGCAGATCTAAACCCCATAACTGGTTTAAGCCCACTAAAGTAGCAGCGGCATCGGCACTGCCGCCTCCTAAGCCGGCGCCAACAGGAATTTTTTTACGCAATCCAATCCGGGCGCCTCCGGAAAAGCCGGTATGGGCCTTAAGTAACTTTGCCGTTTTGATAATAATGTTCCGTTCATCATTGGGAAGACGATGACCGGCAATCTCCAGCACGAGCGAAGAAGCCGGTAGAAACTGAAGTTGATCATAAAGATCAATCGACTGCATAACCATCTCAACTTCATGGTACCCATCCGCCCGGCGGTTGATTACATCCAAGACCAGATTTAATTTGGCGTAGGCTCTAATCTTTATTTTCCTCATCTTATTTTCATTAGCTATCGAAGGAAGAATCCCTTCCACATGGATCATCGATCTTTTATCGCTTAAAGGTTGCGTCTGTTTTATCCCCGTAAATAGCCAACTATCTTCAGCAGGCTTTTTGCAAGATTAATAAAAGCCCATCCCCGTTTGTATGTATAAAAACCCGCCTCGCAAGGCGGGTAATAGTATTGACCGTGCACCGGCTTTTGACGAACTCTTCCCGATCGTACTATGATCGTTAGCTCCAATCAGGTTGCCCCGCGGCACACGAAGGGGCCAGCTTACCGTTGCTTCCTCCCGGACCTGGCGGGGTTCACTGGTCTCCGTTGCGCAGGACCTGATCTTCAACACCACTTGTCATAGCCGGTGTCACGAAAAGCCGCCGCCCACCGGAATTCAACCCTGCTCTAGCGGGTTGCAGGTTACAGGGCACCGCTACCTCCCCGTCTAGCACGGTCAAAAGAAAAGCTCAGCTTATTATAGCACTACTTTACAGAAAAAACAAGAAACCAATATCTACCAACAATATAAAAGAACCGGTTTTATCCGGTTGATCAATCATGGCGGAGAGACTGGGATTTGAACCCAGGAGACGCGTTAACGTCTACACGCTCTCCAGGCGTGCGCCTTCGTCCACTCGGCCATCTCTCCGTATCGTTTGGAAATATATAGTGTATTCGGATCACCAAAAGTAAATTGGCGGAGAGAGCGAGATTCGAACTCGCGAGGGGCGTAAACCCCTACCCGCTTTCGAGGCGGGCGCCTTCAACCGCTCAGCCATCTCTCCTTAGTTATCCTTGACTGTCGGAGTCCCGCATTCACTTGGTGATTCGCACTTATTTATTTTACACAGAATAACCCTAAAGGTCAAGTCTCTTTCTTTGGAAAGCGTTCTAGCTCCATCCCTCTAGCCAGTTTTTCATCGGGGATCTCTATGATGAATACTAGCCTTTCCAGTTCACCTAATTCCTCAACCTTCTTCCCCCCCGATCATTTTTTGTGGTCCAATAGCCGTGGGTGGCACCCTTTCGGTCTGTGTTTGTCGTTGATCATAAATCCTTCGACACTGAGGGATCGTCACCTTTTTACGCTGGGTCAGTTTTGAAAAGAGACAGCGCAAATAGCTCTTTAGTCGGTAAACTCCCTTTTCCTTTGGAAAAACTCCTTAAGCAGCCGGCTAGCTTCATCCGCCAAAACACCACCGGTTACGGCTAACCGGTGGTTAAGCCGCTCATCACAGAGCAAATTCATTAACGAGCCGGCGGCCCCACCCTTTGGATCAAAGGCGCCGAACACTAACCGTTCCAAGCGGGCATTAACCATTGCACCGGCGCACATCGGACAAGGCTCCAAAGTTACGTAAAGGGTCATCCCATGTAATCGCCAACTACCTCGCCGGGCTGCAGCCGCCCGGAGAGCGATGATTTCCGCATGCGCAGTTGGGTCGCTCGCCCTCTCCCGTAGATTATAACCACGGGCATAGATTTCTCCTTCGTACACTACGACCGCCCCAATGGGTACTTCCTCCAAAGCCATCGCCTTTTCGGCTTCTTGTAGCGCTTCTTGCATAAAATAGCCATCCGTTTGCTCCATACCACCGACCCCAATCTTTACACACATGTTTTTATTATAACGGAAAAACCTTTAAACG